>NZ_CM001441.1:2832225-3432225 GCF_000244895.1 Desulfosporosinus youngiae DSM 17734 | reverse complement strand
CACTGGATCATATCTTCCAATACTCTACCAAGCATTCTGAAACAATTATTACCGAGAACTATACCAAAGCTCAACGGTTTTTAAAAGAAGTTGATGCGGCTGCTGTATACGTAAATGCTTCAACCCGCTTTACGGATGGAGGACGTTTTGGCTTTGGGGCGGAGATAGGAATTAGCACTCAGAAGTTACATGCCCGTGGACCTATGGGTCTGAAAGAATTGACGACGATTAAGTATATGGTCTATGGAGACGGACATGTTGTAAAATAATTATTGGCTGGACTTTTGCTGATGATTAAGTTATTCTTAGCTTGGTATTGTGGGTCCATTTTAAGGAGTGGCTGGGATGGCAGGTTTTTACCTTAATATAAAATAAGAATGATGCAGAAATTAAAGGCCGCCAATTTTCTGGCGGCCTTTAAAGATAGATAAATGATCACTCAATACAATCATCCTATGTGCGAGAGTTTGTGAAGGTAGGGGCAACGGCAGAAAAAGGGTGTGAATTAATTGGAGTGGGATATCGCGGAAAGAGAATTATCTGGATTAAGCGTCTCAGCGAATGGGAAAAATGAGCTTGTTACTGTAGAGGGAAGTTCGAATGAATTCGAGTGCATCGGTGTGGGGACTGACGCTGCCGTATTTCGTTCTTTGTCTGAGCCACAGTATGCTTTTAAAGTATTTAGCAATGATAAGCTAGGGAAGTTAGAAAGTGAGATTGAGGTTTATCAAAAACTGGGCCGTTCAGAGTATTTCCCAGTGTATTATGGCAGAGGATTAAATTACCTTGTGATTAGTTTTGAAGAAGGGGTAACTCTCTACGATTGTCTATGGCAAGGGATTCATATACCACACCAGGTTATTTTGGATGTCGACAACGCAATTAGCTATGGATTAAGCAAAGGACTAAACCCGAGAGATATTCATTTAAAGAATATAATCCTTCATGAAGGCAGAGCTAAACTTCTTGATGTCTCTGAGTATATGAAACCGGGAAACGATCGAAGGTGGGAATACTTAAAAGAAGGGTATATGGAATACTATCACTTATTTGATGGTAAAGCTCTTCCGCTCCTGCTGATTGAAACTGCACGAAAGTGGTATAACCTGACAAAGCCTGAAAGTTTTAATGTTCAAGACTTTGTCAAGGCGATCATTGTTCTTTTCCGAATGAGCAGATAGGGAATGTAAAAATAATCATTAATGTTAATAAGTGTTTGAAGCAAAAATATTGTAGCGACTGATGAAATTCAGTCGTTTTTTTGGTTTTAAGAAGTATTATTTCCAAGATGATTCAAAGGGGCAGCGCTTTCAGCTGCTATAAGAAAAAACACATAGTGTGGCCTTAGTGAAGTATTAAAGATGTTTTTAATTTGATTTTAAGAAATTCCTAATAATTTGACTTACTTTATTTTAAGAACTACACCTTATAATGCAGTTATGGCTGATGTCCTTTTGCTGAAGCTGCATCACTCTATATTAAAGAGTTAAACAGCTGGCAGCGGCGTGTTTAGGACGTTTGAGCCGGAAACGATTTTTGAGGGGGGCTATCGTTGAAGCATTTACGAATTCTTGTGTTTTCTGCAGCCTTTGGAAATGGACATTTTCGGGCTGCTGAAGCAGTTATTGAGGAAATACGTATCAAGGAACCTTCAGCAATTGTGACACATATAGATTTTGGGGATTTCCTGAGTAAGCGCTTTAATAGCGTGATTAAAAAACTATACTTTGAGTTGATCAAACATTCGCCAAAACTATGGGGGAAATTATATAAGCAAACCTCCAAGCTGAGTCCTAAGTCGAAAATTCAGCGTTTTTTGAATCTATTAGGCCGCTCTGATTTTCTCAAATACATTCAGGAATTTGATCCTGATCTGATCGTCTGCACTTATCCAACAGTCTCTTCGATCCTGGCTCAGCTGAGATTAGAGCATATATTACAGGTTCCGGTGGTCACGGTCATTACGGACTACACGGTTCACGGTCATTGGATCCATCCAGGTGTGGATGGGTATATGGTGGCTTGTGAAGAGGTTAAGGAAATGTTAGTGACAGCGGGAATCCTTGAACAACGAATACATGTGACAGGAATCCCGATTAGTCCAAAATTTGAAAAAAAGAAGGATCGGGAAGAGATTATCTCTGCTCTGGGACTTAAACCGGGTCTGCCGACCTTTCTTGTAATGGGGTCCTATGGTAACTGGGAAAGCACGAGAAAAATCTGTACAACACTTGCAGATTCAGGACCACCGGTACAGTCAATTATTGTATGCGGGAATAATAAAAAATTGTATCATTCTTTGCAAGATCTCGTTGCCAGTGCCCTTAATCCCCTGATTATCTTAGGGTATGTTGATAATATGGAGGAATTAATGTCCGCAGCGGATCTAATTATAACCAAGTCCGGAGGTTTAACTGTCACTGAAGCACTAACGATGGACCTGCCGCTCGTTATCTATAAGCCTATACCGGGTCAGGAAGAAGAAAATGCAAACTTTGTGCAGCGCATCGGTGCGGGACAGGCCGCAGGTTCAGACAAGGAATTGGAAGGATTACTTAAGTGTTTTATAAGCCATCCGGAGGAACTTGAGAAAATGAGGGAGAAAGCAAGATCTGCTTTAATGGGTCATTCGGCAGAACAAACGGTTAATCAGATGCTTCAATTAGTGGCGAATTCAAGCAAAACCCAAAGAACTGGATGATTCCAAGGAGATAGTCAGCCGAAAGGAAGATATAGATGCAGAAAAAGATTAAAGGTCTGATGCCTCTTTTCTTAATGTTGTCGATTCCAATTTCTAATATCCTATATTGTCTGCTCAATAATGGGGATCGAGGCATCCATAGCCTGGTTACAGATATAGATCAGGGAGTCCCATTTATAAAACTTTTTATTTTACCTTATATAGCTTGGTATTTTTTCATATTTGGAACCTTAACTTACTTTTGTTTTAAGGATAAGAACATCTATTACCGGACGTTGCTGTCAATTAATCTTGGATTATTGATATCATACGGAATCTATTTCTTTTTTCAGACACATGTTCCCAGGCCTGAACTTATTGGCGATGACCTGCTGACGATGCTGACAGCTTTTATATATAGTAACGACCAACCTTATAATGCCTTTCCAAGTATTCATGTCCTGTTAAGTTTTCTAATGATTAAAGCAATTAACAAGTATCCGGCTAAAAATTACTTAAATGTAACGTTTGTTTATATTAACGCTATCCTAATCATTTTAGCAACTCAATTTATTAAGCAACATGTTATTTTAGATCTCTTATCCGCTATACTATTAGGAGGGTTAATTTTTGACCTGGTTTTTTACGTAAACATGGAGAGATTGGGCGAACTGCTAAAGGCCCCCGGCTTGGGGCCGGTAATAAAAAAAGTCAAACATCAAATAATAGTTATTACCAATGAACAAAGCAACAGCAATAAGAGATTTTAGCGGTTTATCGTCCGATAATCGGAATGATTTTAATGTCAGAATCACTAACTAACTTCCGTCTATAAGAATATAGGTAGTGATAAAGCAGATCACTAGGTAATAAAACAATGACGTTTACGGAGGGTTAAATGAACGTAAGTAAAGTAATCAAAACCATCGCTATCTCGCTTGTAAGTGTTTTAGTCCTTTCCGGATGCGATGCTGCCAAGCCCCAAGACTCAGGGAATCCCCAAGATGCCAAGCAAATAGACATTCTTGGTACTGTTATCAGCGTGACCAGAAATCAATCCGGGGATATACTCGGAACCATTTACGTGGAAGGGGAAACGGGTTTTAAGCCTTACGATAAGGCATCAATTAAAGTGACTCAAAAGACCAGAATCTACGAAAAGACTGCAGACCAAGAGGTAAACGCTATATTTGATTCCTTAAAGAAAGATCAAAGAGTCGAAGTGAGCTTCATTGGACCGGTCGCTGAATCATACCCTGTCCAGGCAACTGCCGGTGAGATCACGATACTGAACGATGAACAAGCGGATAAGCGCGCGAGCCTAGGCGGAATCCGGTTAGGAGATAGTCAGAGTCAGGTTGACAAGGTATTAGGGAGTGCCTTTAAGGAAGAAGTTTATGATGAACCTGGTCATTTTCCGGAAGCTTGGAAGCGAAGGGTCTATGATAATGGGATGACTATTATTATAGGAAAGAACTCAGGACAGGTACTCGAACTTGAGACCACCTCGGCACAATTTCCGACAAATCGGGGAGTTAAAACGGGGGATATGGCCAAAGACGTGTTTGATAACTACGGTTCAGACTATAAACAGATGGAAAGCCGGCACGGAGAAGGAATGCTTGAAGGTTTTTATGAGCTGGGGGAGGGGCAATTAATCATTTTTGACCTGGACAAAGCGGATAACTCCCTGTTAAACCAGAATGTGAAGGCGGATTCCAGAGTAGAAATGATTCGCTTAACCAGGGACAATTTTATAGACTAGAAAATAGCTAAGAATTCAATAAACAGGGAAAAGTAAGCCCATAATCCCGGAAAAAGTGAGGATTATGGGCTGTGTTCTGTGTATTATTCATTAGTATAGTATAATTTGTCGTTGGAAATTTTCTGGAACTATCTATAAGATAGGGTAAAGGGGGAAAAATGCGTAAGAACTATTTGCTTTTAATCCTTGTCCTTGCTTTATTGGCTATCCTGGGGTATGGATATGTTACGACCATGGATAACCGGAAAAATACGGAAGATATTGATCCCATTCAAGAACAAATTAAGGGGATGAGCTTGGAGGAAAAGGTCGGCCAATTGGTCATGGCGGGCGTTGACACATATGAAAATGACCTTAATTCGGCGCGGCTGCTTCAAGAGTATCATGTGGGCGGTTTTGTATTTTTTAAAAAAAATGTCAAGGATGCCAACCAACTGCTGTCCTTAATAAATTCATTGAAAGAAACAAATTCGGTTAACAAACTGCCTTTAATGTTAGCCGTTGATGAAGAGGGGGGCAGAGTTTCCCGAATGCCGTCCGAATTCACAAAGCTTCCGTCGAGCCGGCGAATTGGTGAGCTGAATAGTGATGAACTTTCCTACCGGCTGGGTGGCATCGTCGGAGAAGAATTAAAATCCTTTGGGCTGAATACCAATTTTGCGCCGGTTCTGGACGTTTTCAGTAATCCTCAAAATCAGGTGATAGGAGATCGGGCTTTTGGAGATAACCCAACTCTGGTTAGTAAGCTTGGCATTCAGACCATGAAGGGACTCCGGTCGCAGAATATTATCTCTGTTGTCAAACACTTTCCGGGGCATGGGGATACTTTCGTTGATTCTCATGTTGGGCTGCCTGTTATTAATCACGATCTGAACAGGTTAAAAAGTCTTGAATTAGTCCCTTTCTATAAGGCTGTCGAAAACAAGGTTGATGCAATTATGCTGGCGCATATCCTCTTGCCAAAAATCGATTCCGAGTATCCCGCCTCGTTTTCGAAAATCATTATTTCGGATATTCTGCGCAAAGAAATGTTGTTTGATGGGGTAATTATAACCGACGATCTGACGATGGGGGCGATCGTCAATAATTATGATCTTAGTGAAGCTGCAATAACATCCATAAATGCCGGCAGTGATATGGTATTAGTATGTCATGAGTATGCTAAACAAGAGGCTGTACTTAAAGCAATGCAAACGGCCGCCCAAACAGGAAGGATTTCTCTGGAGAGGATAGATCAAAGTGTTTATAGGGTATTGAAATTAAAAGGGGAGTACGCCCTCTCCGATAGGTCAATCGAATCGGTGAATCCGTTAAGTATCAACCATAAGATTGAAGTACTCTACAGGGATTTCCCATCCCTAAAACCATAGAAACTAAAAATCATTCCTTTTGCCGGAAACGGCAAGGGGTCCCGGAAATCCTTTCCGGGGCCCCTTTTTTTATACTATTAGAAAGTTTTTTTACCTGGGGTCATAGCCTGTAACTGTCCAAATGCCGCTTTGGTCCTGACGGATTAATCGTTTCAAATAAACCGTTTTGACAGGACCTTCAGATAGTTCAATCCTGGCATCTGTACCTGTATTTGAGGTTATTTTGAGAGAATTGAAATCAAGGGGAGGTTCACCTTGGATTCCTTCCGGGGATATCTGCAGTGCGGCAAAGGTGAAGGCCACCTGTACAGGGTCGAGCTGCCAAGGGCTGCTTCCGGCATCAACTTGTTGTTGATTGTTTTTAACGACCTCCATGTCGATCTCTACTTTAACTGAGGGTTGATCCGGAAGGACTTGGCCGGGTTGGGGGATAACAATAGTTTTGGCTAATTGTTTGGCCAGTTCCTCAGTTCGTTGTCCTTGAATGTTTATTTCCAGTCCGTTTTGCTGCCAGCGAAGGCTATCCGGCAAAATTTCCAAGGGGCTTCCTTCTATCTGCCCAAGGGTTGCCAGAGGGGAGAGAATAAAGGGGGTCGTTGCTTTAGACTCGATAACAATTGTATCATCGAAGTCAAGGACGATTCGGTTAGGGGAGGCAAAGAAGCGCAGAGGTTTATCTGAGGGCTGGAGCGGAGAGAGGTTACTCAAGGCGACTGCTTCCTCTAAGTCAGCTGCGGGCTTATCAGGATTCTGGTCAATGATTCGATATCCCTCCGGCAGATTATAGTTGAAGGTTGAATTAGGAACTTGAACATTTGTTTCCAGAGTCACAAATGTATAAGTCGTGCGCAGGGATTTTTGCATAGCGGTTTGAAGCTGGATTGGCAAATGTGTTTCTTTATCAATCCACAAATAGTAGGTCAAACCGCCGGGAGGAGCTATTTCCAGACGGGTAGCGGCACGACCTGCAACGGTGTCTGTACCTGCGATTTTGTGGGGATATTGTTGTGCTCTGGCTGCTTCTTTCTTTAAATCGAAATCATGTGGGTCAAGATAGATAGGCAGTAAAGTGATTTCTTGATTATTAGCCTGAGTCTTCCAACGCTGTTCTCCGTTGTTGACCGTTATTATGTTATCTTCGCTTTGGGTAGCATATTTATTTCCCTCAGACCAAATCTCAGTCCGCTGGATGAGCTGAGTTTCGCCGGCTGCATTTGTACTGACCTTTTCAAGAATTCCATGATAGTTTTGAAGCTGTTTTACTTCCTGTTCCATTGCCAAGACAAGATCTTTGTTCGAATGAGACCAGGGGGATATTAAGAAAATAACAACTAAGATACTGGCTACGAGCGCACCCCAGGGTAAGAATTTTTTCTGAGGCTTGTTTGTTTTTCTGAGGTTTTCCTGTAATTGGCGAGTGAACTGTTCACGAGGTTCTGCAGCCGGACGCAGGTTTTTAATGTTTCTCGTTAGGGACTGCAGTTCCGCGACATCGTCATGGGTGCTTTCCTTAGGCCTTAGTTCCAGATTCAGAGCATCAATAAAATCGTCTAATTCTTGCTCCGGAGAACTTTGAGCGAAGGTGTCCTTTGTTTTCATAGTTTTTATCCTCCATTCCCGTCTGCGGCTTTAAATAAATCACGTAAAGCTTGAAGCGCTCTATACTGTAAACCACGAATGGCATCCTCACTGCGTTCCATTCGTTCCGCTGTTTCTTTGCGCGAATATCCTTCAATAATGCGGAGTTCTAAAACCTGCCTATATTGCTCCGGAAGTTGGTTCATGAGTTCCTGTACTAAGGCTCGAGTCTCCCAATTTTCTTCGGTGGCAGAAACATCTTCGGTCAGAGAGTGATCGTCCATCTGGCTGCCGATTTTCTGCCAATGGCGATACCGGTCGTAAATTAGATTGCGGGCAACCTTTTTTAGATAGGGATAGGGCGGAAAACTCTTGGTATCTCTCCTCAGGCAGCGAAAATAGGTTTCTTGAGTGATATCTTCCGCCTCTTCCCGGTTCTGAAGAAGAGAGTATGTGAAACTATATAGTTTCTTAACTGTTTGTTGGTACCAGGTTTCCATCCCATATTCATTAAATGAGCTTTTCTTCGTGGTCACTTTTTCACCTCCTCATTAACTAAAACGGCTAAGAGATTAAAACGTCACGGCAAATTTATAAAAACTAAATTGAGATTAATATAATCATCGTAGTATGTTCGTTTCTTGGATAAATCAAACAATCCCGGATTTGATCAGGATGCTTGAACCAAGAAGCTTCACGATCGAGGTGTTGGAAACTCTTGAATTCTGAACGGGGAACCACAGATTAACACAGATTTCACAGATTAAGAAGGATTACGTATAGAAAAATGGCGGAGATGGGAGTCAATGAAGAAGCGATAATTATCAATTATCGCAAAGCTACAGGATTAAATCGGCCTTTTATCAACTTTGGTGAATATCAATTGCGTTACAAGCGATAGGTAGTTTAGAGCTAAAAATGTATTTTTTAAATCTGTGCTAATCTGTGTAATCTGTGTAATCTGTGGTTGATTAACTGAGTACCTGAATAGTCACAAAAAATAATGATGGATTGGGAAGAGAAGTTAGCCAAAGATAACGTTGAATTTTATAAGTGACATTGGAAAGGTCTGAATAATCCTGAAAGAAAGGCGTCCTTATCCCACGTTTAGCGTGAGAGAAGAACGCCTCTTGTTACCTGTAATTACTTTGAAGTTTGAGAATTATGGTTTCGCACAGCCTCTTTGTAATGGGTAAGGTTACCTTCCGGATTAAATTCAAGTTAGAACTAATAGACACGTTTGGCCCCTACATAGGCCTTGGTCCAATAGGGAGTAAAGCTGTAGACAGCAATTCCCTTACTGCTCGTTGCACTGATAAATTCATTGTTTCCGAGATAGATACCGACATGGCTAACGTTTGTTCCTGAGGTAAGGTTAAAGAAAACTAAATCACCGGGGATGAGATTGTTAAAACTTACCGGGGTTCCAACTTTGTATTGATCAGCACTGACACGCGGCAAATCAATACTTTGGCTGGCAAAAACATAACGTGTAAATCCTGAGCAGTCAAATCCTGCCGGAGTGGTTCCTCCCCATTTATAGGGAACGCCTAAAAAACTCTTGGCAGTACTGATTATTTGCTGAGTTTTTTCCCGGGATGAAGGTGAAACCGTTGATTTCTTTAAAGCCGCTTGAGTTTGTGGCCCGACAATTCCATCTGCTACTAGATTGTTATCACGTTGAAACGCTATTACAGCAGCTTTGGTTCTAGTTCCAAAAATGCCGTCGACCGGGCCCACATCATAATTCATGGCTTGGAGTTCTGATTGCAACAGGCGGATTTCTGAACCAGCTGATCCGACCTTTAATGTTGCAGCTTGGGTCACGGAAGCTGAGGCGAAAAACGTAAGGACTATTAAGGCCATTAGGATAATGCTTTTTTTCACTTAAACTACCCCTTTCCTGTGCTTGCTACCTTCAAGGCCTCGTAGTGAAGTATACATGCTGACTACATAAAAATATAGTACAAGTTGTTGGTTTTGCTGCCATTTATATCCGCCTGAGGAATTTTGCACAAGATGACTGCAAGCTTTTTCAGTTTCGGGGCACGATATGATTACCTGAAAAGTCAAAGTGAGGGAGAGGTACTATGCAAAAGGTTTTAGTTGCAGAAATTGGAAATGAGACAACGGTCGTCAATGCCTTTGGTGATTTGGCTACTGAGAATCCCAAGTTACTTGGCCAGGGGATTTCTCCGGCGACAGCAGGTAATGGAGATATCGGGATGGGAATAAAAATGGCCGTAACAGATTTAGAGCAAGAGATTGGGCCGCTTGGTTCATTGAGAGATACGCCCTTTTATGTTACGAGTTCATTGCCCATTGAGAGCGCTATTCAAGAGGGAGAAATTGTGTTGAAGGGCAAGATCCTGACTACTTCGGAAGCTATTATGCAGGCAGCCCAACTGATTTATGAAGAAGTGGGTGATGTGCTGGTGTTTGATATTGGAAGTGCAGCGTCGGCAGTATATTCGGTAACTTCGAAACGACAGGCTCAGCATACCATTGAAGAAGATCTCGGAGTGGCTAAGCAGGCTACGGCCTTAGTAGAACTCATCGGTGCAAAGAAAATTATGGAGCATCACGGGCGGGATTGGGAAAAATTTTTAAAACCCAAACCAGAGACAGCAGAAGAGATAGCCCTTAGTTCGGAGCTGGCTGCAGCGGCTGTGTCTAATGCGTTGCAGCGACACAGTGAACGATTAAGAATTTTAAATGGGGCGAGTGATCAATTGGCCAGTATCGCAGGAGAGGATTTCCGGATTAGGTGGATTGTCGGAACAGGTCTGGCGCTCACTCAGCTGCCCAATGGCCTGGATATTATGAGAGAAAGTATTAAGGGGATTGCTGGTGGTGCTTTTTCACAAGAGGGCATAGCAATGTTGTTAGATAAAGACTGCATAATGGCTCCCTTGGGAGCGTTAGCAATGGGTTTTCGGGCAGGTGCCTGGCAGCTGTTGCGCGAATCATTTGGAGTGGAGAATTAGAGGCTGACCATCTCAAAGGGAGTTGCATAAATGACGAATCAGTACAATAAGCTATCAGTTGGACTGGCATTGTTGTTTGAGTTGATTCTAGTGGTTACGGCCATCCTTAGTACTGTATCGGGAGAATGGAAGAATGTAGCTTTGACCATGCTCGCTATGGTCTGCCTTATGCTTCCTTTTATAATCACTCGTATTGCTGACATGAAGATGGTCGTTCTACCTTCCGGCTTTCAGATAATGGCCTTAGTATTTATTTTTCTCGCCCAGTACTTGGGGGAAATTCGGAACTTTTATCATATGCTTTGGTGGTGGGATTTACTTCTTCACGCTATATTTGGAAGTTATGCGGTTATAACTGCCTTACATATAATCAAAGGGATTATTATAAAGGAAAGAGAAACGACAACCAAGCGATTCGGCTTTTTTGCAGTAATTTTCGCATTTAGCTTTTCCATTGCTTTAGGCACATTATGGGAAGTGTTTGAGTTCACGGGGGATTATCTGCTTAAAACAAACATGATTAAGGGCGGACTTGAGGACACCGCTACAGATCTGATTGTAAAAATCCTGGCGGCTTTTACTACATCGGTCATAGGTTACTATTGCTTTATAAAACCGAAGAAATTTTATCCTTAGGGGCGGCGATCTAAAGGGTGCACTTTTTTAAATGGAGCAATAGGAAATCCATGTTATATAAGCGGTAACTTCAATACTAAGAAAGTCACCTGAATTATGTTATAATACTATGTAAGATGAAAAGTGCCTAATATAGGACAACGCATGTGGACAACCTTCCTGATGCTCGATTTCTCGCTCTGGAACCGGACAGACTCTATCATCCATTACATATGGGCATCCATTGCAACATGCTGGTAAATCAGGCTTAATCGCAGCGTTCCAGTAATGTACAAGGTTCAGTACATCCCATTGTTAAGTAAAGCTAAAAAGAAAGGTATGATCATTAATGATATCCCAAAAAATGCAGGAGCAAGTACAAAACAGTTCTGTTATTCGAGCTATGTTTGAGGAAGGAAAACGGCTGGCAGGAATTCATGGTGCGGAAAATGTCTTTGATTTTAGCCTGGGAAACCCCAATGTTGAACCGCCCGAAGAAGTAAAAAAGGCAATTTTGGAAATCGTCAATGATGAAAATAGTATGGGTATTCACGGGTATATGAATAATTCCGGCTTTGAAGATGTGAGAGAAGTGATTGCTAAATCGATCAATCAGAAATTTGGCACCGCATTTACTCAAAAAAATATTATTATGACGGTTGGTGCCGCCGGCGGTTTAAACGTTATTTTTAAAACCTTACTTAACCCAATGGACGAGGTCATTACCTTTGCTCCTTTTTTCGGAGAATATAGAAGCTATGTTAAAAATTATGGGGCAGAGTTAGTCGTAATATCCCCTAATACCATTGATTTCCAGCCTAATCTTACGGAATTCAAAGAGAAAATCACCTCTAAAACTAAAGTGGTTATTATTAATTCCCCCAATAACCCAACAGGTGTCATCTATTCGGAAGATACCATTATCAAGCTCTCGGAAATACTGAGAGAGAAGCAAAAAGAATTTGGAACAGATATTTATATCGTTTCCGACGAGCCATATCGGGAACTTGCCTATGATAATGCTGAAGTGCCCTATCTTTCGAAGTATTATGCAAACACGATTATTGGCTACTCCTTCAGCAAATCTCTTTCCTTACCGGGAGAAAGAATAGGCTATTTAGTGATTTCTGATCAGGCTGCTGATTTTGAAAATATCATTTCGGCCGCTAATATTGCCAATCGCATTCTAGGGTTTGTCAATGCCCCATCATTATTTCAGCGCGTCATTGCCAAGTGCTTAGATGCCAAGGTGAATCTTGAGGCCTATAACAGGAATCGGGAATTATTTTACAATGAACTCTTAGCCTATGGTTACGAATGCATTAAGCCTGAAGGGGCATTTTACATGTTTGTTAAATCCCCCATTGAGAATGATGCTGAGTTCTGCAGTTTGGCTAATAAGAAAAATATTCTTATCGTTCCAGGCAGTGCATTTGGCTGCCCAGGTTATGTTCGTATTGCCTATTGTGTTGCTTATACTACCATTGAGAAAGCATTACCGGGCTTTAAGGCATTAATTGAAGAACTGAAGAAATAAGAAGTGCAGTATTTACGCTTAGCTATAATATGTTTCTAGGTACACGAATGAGAGCAAGAAGCTAAACCCTTGTGCTATGGGTGCTTCTTGCTCTTATAAGTGAAGGGGTGTTTAATTGCTTGTGCTATCTGAGAACCAAACTACGGGGATTTTTCTATAGAAATGACCATAGGAAAATGGCGGAAACAGAGAGGAGTTAAATGAGTTAATGCATATTTCGTGTAGTGCAGAACAGAAAATCTTTGAAATTCCCAGTACGGGAGAAGGAATTATCGCCGGGTATTGGAGTTCTGAACAAGATTTGTGTTCTCAGCCCGTACGTTTACAGTGGAAGGATGGTAAGGTCAGCTCATTGGAGCCCTTAAATCATTTAGAGGATTATCCTGAAAAAGCGCTGCGTTGGGATTCCTATTTTCTGATGCCCGGATTTTCAGATGCCCATGTGCATCTGGCTTTAGACAGTCTTGACTTTTATCAGTGTTTGGAAAATTGGGCTCAGCCTTTATTAATCGAGGATAAGGTCAAAAGGTTTTTACAGCGGTATCTTGAAATGGGGATTGTGGCTGTTCGTGACGGCGGTGACTTACCGGGATTTTCCTGGAAGGCGAAAAATAGGGTGAATGAAGGAGTCTGGTCCGGACCTGCTGTCGTATCTGTACACGAAGCTGTGAACCGGGCGGGAATGTATGGACGTTTTCTGGGGCGTGGCTTCAAGGATCTCTTAGAGTGGCGGGAAAAGGAGAGCGACTTCTTTAGGCAAGGCCTGGATCAACTCAAAGTTATCGTGACGGGATTGATTCGGTTTGATGATTTTCAGAGAGTCGGCCCAACTCAATGGATGGTTGAGGAATTAAGTGAGTTGGTCAAGTCCGCTCATGAACGAGGCATACTTGTTATGGCCCATGCCAGTGGGGAAGAGGGGATTTCTGCAGCAATTGCTGCGGGTGTGGATTCGGTTGAACATGGATATTACATAAGGACTAAGCAGCTTGAATTAATGAAAGAAAAAAACATTGCCTGGGTTCCAACGGTAGCACCAATCGGCAATATTCTGAAATATCCAGCCGATCGTTACTCCTCTCAGGAGATTGATACCTTAAAACGTATTCTGGAATCACAACTATCTAAGATCCAGGAAGCTTATGGTTTACATGTCCGGCTGGGTATAGGGACAGATGCCGGTGCGTATCGGGTACCCCATGCTGAAAGCTTGTATGATGAGTTTGAGTGGATGGTTCAAGCCGGAATTCCCAGGCGGGAGGTCTATGGGATGGCGACGCATGAAAACGCTCGAATCCTGGGCAGGCCTGAACTGGGCAGGTTAGAAATTGGAACGCCTATGAATCTATTACAACTGGTTAATAACTTAGGTAAAGGTTTGGCTTAAATGTGCCTGGAAGTGATCTTTTGAAACATCACCAAAAGTCCAACGCAAAGCCTATAGATTGAATCAATCTTAAGGTTGTCCTCCGCTGTCGCATCGAAGAAAACATTAAGCTTAGATTCCAGATCTTCTTCCGGTTTTTTATAACAAATGAGCATCGGAACCTTGGGGAGGGGATGCAAGACAAGGGAAATATCGGAGGAGAAGCTGGTTTCAACTGGTTTTCCGTTAAAAATTACAATCAAATCCTCAATCAGATCAGGATAACTATCCACAAGTTGTTTTAAAGGTTTTTCAAATCTCTGTTCAAAAAACGAATTCCATACGGTTTGACTGCTTAGTTCCCTGAAAGGGACCCATTTGCCGGAAGGATCGTTCCCTGCACTGTAAATAATATAATTTAGTAAAGGGACACTCACCCAGACATTGATGTGACAGTCTGAGACAATAGTTCCCTTTGGATCGACGGTGAAGTTCTTGCCAAGACACTTAATGGTCAGCTTATCGTCAGTAAGTTTGGCCTCTAATCGTTTGACTGACTCAGCAAAATTTATTTTAAGAATTTCCTTTTTCAAAGGCTCAAGGGCTTGCTTAAGTTGATCTTCGGGAGTCGCTTGTTTGATTATTTTTCCGTCAAGTTCCTCAAGGATATTGTTTTCCAGATGGGGGCATTGATTGAGACGCTTCTGCCCTTTAATTACCTCAGCGGCAAAGGCTAAGCAGGTGGCTTGCCCGCACTGTCTGCAATTTGATTTGGGGAGCAACTTATAGAGTTCAATGGGATTATCGAGTTTTGACATGGTATTACCCCTTTCAGATAGGATTTACCTTTTTAAACAGAAACTGCATAATTCTTGTATAAAGAATATTCTATGACAAATCATAATTTCCTTCAGCAAGTTAAGTGACACTTCAAGAGATAACATGGCAACGAATAGGATTTTTGGTTCTTCCACCATAAAAAACACCGCAAGCTGGCTGCGGTGTTTTTAAGTGACTCGGTCAGGCCTAAAGTTGGATTCTGATCAGGTTATCCAGTAAAGGAAGTATTCTGGGAGTAATGGTTATTTCTTCTTTTGTAAGCGCGTGTTATGATAATAAGTAAAATGTAATTAGCACGTTATCCCTGAAATATTGTCATTCTGAAGAATTATAATGTTTGCCGGGAATATGTGTAGAAGGAGAGATGTTACTTATGGAGAATTTTTTTGGAGGGCTGGGGTTACAAGCTGTATTGATGGGGGGTTTAGGGATTCTGGCAGTAGGTTTTATCCTTAAAAAATTGTTCAAATTGGCCATTACTATAGCTGTTATCATTATACTTGTTTATTATGGATTACCTATACTCCAGACGGTGCTGCCAAATTAGAGGGAGGTAGGCTATGAACCTTATCGGTAATTTAATCTGGTTATTATTTGGGGGTATTATTGCAGCAATTATTTGGTTTTTAGCAGGCTTATTATTGTGTTTAACATTCATCGGCATACCATTTGGTCTTCAATGTTTCAAGATTTCCATGTTTGTATTGTGGCCTTTTGGAAAAGAAATAGAGCTTGGACACTTCGGAGCGGGAGGGCTAATTTTTAATATCATCTGGCTGGTTGTTTTTGGTTGGGAATTTGCTATCGCCCATCTTGTGATAGGTGCAATATTTTGTATAACAATTATCGGCATACCATTTGGGTTGCAGCATTTTAAATTTGCGAAACTGGGGCTCATACCTTTTGGGGCCAAAATACTCTAGACATAACATTAGTTCTCAGTGGTGTATTGTTCAAATGCTTACACTTTTTCCTGCAAATACGAGATTAAGCTTTGACTAAACATGCTATAGGATTTTAGCAATCGGCTAAACTACAAGATTAGATTAATAGGCCGTCCAGCCTGCATCGGCTGTAATTACGGTTCCGTTCACAAAACTTGAATCATCGGAGGCTAAGAATAGTGCAACTCTAGCGATTTCTTCTGACTCACCCATGCGGGGATTTAGATTTATTCCGGCCATGGCTCTTGCCATACCAAACTCATTGGGAGCGCTTATAGTAGCACCAATATTCGTGTTAACTCCCCCCGGAGCAATTGCATTACAACGAATTCCTAAAGGAGCATATTGAAAGCCTACATTTTTAGTCAGTCCCACAACAGCATGTTTTGAAGATGTGTATGCCGCGCCCGCTCTCGAACCAAATAAACCTCCTGCGGAAGCAACATTTACGATGACTCCACTTCCCTTTTCAATGAAAATGGGAAGTGCTTTTCTAATGGTGCGCATTGGGCCAGTCGTATTAATGGCAAAGGTTCGTTCCCAAAGTTCATCCGTTACCTCTGCAGCAGGATAAAAATTATCCATAACCCCGGCATTGTTGACGAGAATATCTAAAGTTCCATAAACCTTGACTGCAGTATCAATCAGATTCTGAACATCGTCTTCTTTGGTTACATTAGTCGCTACGGCAGTTGCCATACCGCCATTGGAGACAATCTCAGAAACCGTTTGATTTGCTCCTTCAAAATTTATATCCGATACGACTACTTTGGCACCTTCTTGGGCGTAAACCAGGGCAATTGCTTTTCCCATACCAGATGCAGCGCCTGTGATGACGGCTACTTTTCCTTGAAGTTTCATAATTTACCTCCTTTTGATAAATCAACAGTGTTCAATGGGTTTATTTGAATATCATAATAATTCTGACTAGTATATGCAATAGGCAAAAGGTTAAGTATATTTCCATACCAGTTAAGTAAGAAATTCATGGTGATGAACTCTTATTTACCAGTCCTTCACGCGAAAGTGATCCCCCGAAGCGCTTTAAGTTGAGTAATTCTCCAGAACTCGTAAAAAATTTGTTGGATACGATGCTTCAACCATAATCTCACCCTGCTCAACGGGATGTGGGAAGCGTAAAGAGAAGGCATGTAAAGCTTGACCTGTTATGAGAGCTGAGCCTTTCCCGTACATCCTGTCTCCGATAATGGGATGTCCCAAATATGCTAAATGAACACGGATCTGATGAGTCCTGCCAGTGTCTAAGGTTAGTTCCAACAAGGAAGCTTCAGAAAAGCTTTGAAGTGTTTTGTAATGAGTTATTGCCGGGTCCCCTTTTTGGTTAACTGCGCGGCGATTCGGTTTAGTAGGATGTGGGCCGATCGGCGCATTGATTGTTCCGAGCGGAGGATTCACAATTCCATTTACCACGGCTCTGTAAGTGCGCTTCAGGCTTCTAATTTTTAGAGATTTATCTAATAGGGCTTGGGTATGGCTGTCTTTGGCGAAAACAATACATCCCGAAGTTTCTCTGTCGAGGCGGTGTATTGGACGAACTGTGTTAATTGCATTCTGCTCTTGATAATAATAGGCGAGGTAGTTACTTAAGGTACCCCGTGAGGTTTGACCGGCCGGGTGTACTAATAGACCAGTTGGCTTATTCAATACGATAAGATAGTCATCTTCATACAATATTTCTAATGGCCCTTGTTCTGGTTCAACCCCGTAGGAAAAATCCTCGAGGGTCGCTACCCGCAAAATATCTCCGGATTTAATTTTTCGCTGCAAGAAAACCTTCTTTTTGTTAAGTAAAATTCCTTTTTGCCGAGTCAGCTTCTGTATTTTCCTTCCTGAATAATTAAGAACCTGTTTTAAGTAGACTTCCACGGTAAAGCCTTGATGTTCCTCAGCAATCGAATAGCTATTATATGATTTCATAGTTCTAGTTCCATTCTATTCAAGCTCAACACAACATTTCTTTATAGTTTAGTTCTAATATCGTCCGCAGTAATGATGAAAACCACTTCCCTTTACACTAACATATTTTGGCCATATTATCATACAAAAACTTCATATTTATTCAGGCAGGATATTAGTGATATAATCGGTGCATTTAGAGGTCGTCTTGGTATTAAGACTACAGGAAGTATTTATTTACCCTGTTGTAGTTATTAATTATATAGAAGTAGAATTCATGAAATATCTCGTAAAAGGAGAATACCTGCAAATGCTAAATATTGACACACTTCATAATCCTTATCCATCACGCCGAATGACCGTATATGCCAAAAACGGTATGGTGGCCACTTCTCAGCCCCTTGCAGCAGAAGCTGGATTGGCTGTCTTAAGAAAAGGAGGAAATGCAATAGATGCTGCAATTGCCGCAGCAGTATGTCTGACGGTCGTTGAACCGACCTCGAATGGTATCGGCGGGGATGCATTTGCCTTAGTCTGGTCAAAGGGTCAACTTTATGGTCTTAATGCCAGCGGTCCCGCGCCGCAGTTACTCACATTGCAAGCCCTAGAAAAAGCCGGGTATCAAGAAATGCCCGCCTATGGATGGTTTCCGGTCACCGTTCCAGGCGCCCCTGCCGCCTGGGCAGAATTATCCTCCCGTTTTGGTAAACTGCCTCTGACCGAAACAATGGCACCAGCCATAACCTATGCCCAACAAGGTTTTCCCATTTCTCCGACGGTCGGAAGGAATTGGGAGATCGCTTTCCAGCGCTACGCACAAGATCTTAAAGAAGAACAATATCAAAACTGGTTTAAGACATTTGCACCGCAAGGACGTACTCCGAAAATTGGAGAGATTTGGAGTTCAGCTGATCATGCCCGCACATTACAATCGATAGCGGAAACACAGGCGCACTCGTTTTATTGTGGTGCTATTGCTGACCAGATCGATCATTTTTCTCAACGATATGGTGGTTTCTTGAGAAAAGAAGATTTAGCGGCTTACAAGCCGGAATGGGTAACTCCGATCTCTATTAATTATCGTGGTTATGAGGTCTGGGAGATTCCTCCCAATGGACATGGACTGGTGGCTTTGCTGGCCTTAAATATTCTGAAAGGGTTTGACTTCGGGATAAAAGAGAGCGCAGATTCCTATCATCGCCAAATAGAGGCTCTGAAGCTGGCTTTTGCTGACGGGAAAAAGTACATAGCCGACCCCTCCCGGATGACATTAAGGATTGAAGATCTCCTTTCTGATGGATATGCCATGGAACGCCGGAAACTCATTGGAGAAAAAGCGTTACAGCCTGAACCGGGTAACCCTCATAAAGGGGGAACTGTCTATTTGGCAGCAGCAGATAGTGAGGGAAATATGGTTTCCTTTATTCAGAGCAATTATTTGGACTTTGGCTCCGGCTTAGTCGTCCCAGGAACAGGGATTTGCCTTCATAACCGCGGGAATAATTTTTCCCTTGATCCCAGCCATGCTAATTGTCTTGAACCCGGTAAAAAGCCATATCATACTATTATTCCAGGTTTCTTAACTAAGGGGCACCTTCCAATTGGCCCCTTTGGAGTTATGGGTGCATTTATGCAACCTCAAGGACATGTTCAGGTTATTATGAACACTCTCGATTATCATTTAAATCCTCAAGCATCCCTAGATGCACCCCGGTGGCAATGGATTAATGGAAAAACGGTCGAGATTGAACACGCTTTCTCAAATCAGGTTGCAGAAGAACTTATTCGCAGGGGACATGATATCAGATGGTCGGTAAATACGGCTGGCTTTGGACGGGGGCAAATCATTTGGAGAAATAAAGAGGGAATATTAGTCGGCGGCACTGAGCCAAGAGCCGATGGGCACATTGCTATGTGGTAATTTAGGGGGGATAATAGGGGGCACCCTTTCACTTGCTGGTCCATATAGCGGCCATGCTTATTCCAAAATCCCAAACGTTTGGGATTTTGGAATAAGCATGGCCGTCTGGCACCGGCTTAATCTCTAAGCACAGGCTAAAACCGATTAAACGGAATTACGTGGAGCCAGAGGCAGGGCCTTTGCTATAGGCGGGTTGGATATGGATTACTGTGTATGGAATAATGCCGTTTCTGCAATACTAGGGGTAATAAGTGATTGGAGGTGTTTTTGTGGGAGACAAAAATCCTAAGAACAAGGAAAAAATGAAGAAGAAGTCCGAGAAAAAGACAATTACTCCAATATCTTAGTTCCAATCTTAAAATGCAGATGATTTATATCTATCTAGACGACTTCGGTATTAGTCCGGGGTCTATTTTTTTAGTGAATTGACCTTAAATATTCATGTTTTGTTATAATGAGTGTAAGCAATAAAATAAGCTTGTAATAATAGTTGTTAGGATTTTAAGATTAAAATCTTGGGGGAGTTAAGGTGACAGATTCGCAATTATTCGGTATGCCGGTAACTGAAATAATCAGAAAGAGAATATCTATCCGAACTTATTCAGACCAACCTCTGACGCTTGAGATAAACGAAAAATTGAGTGGATTTATTCAGAATTCGAGCGGTCCATTTGGAAGCTCTGTGAGATTTAAACTGATAGAAAGCGATCATGCTCGTAAAGGATCGAATGCCAGGCTTGGGACATATGGAGTGATAAGGGGTGCCTCGGCCTATATTGTTGGGGTAGTCAAAAAAGCTCACAGAGATTTAGAGGATTTGGGATATTCTTTAGAAAAAGTAATTTTATATGCAACATCTTTAGGGTTAGGCACATGTTGGCTTGGGGGAACTTTTAAGAAAAGTGAATTTGCTAAAGCAATTGGGCAAAAGGATTATGAGATATTGCCCTGTATCTCACCGATCGGGTATCCCAGTAGCAGAAAGAGTCTGATTGATTCTGCTATGAGATTTACTGCCGGATCAAATAACAGAAAAAGATGGGAGGAGCTTTTCTTCCTTAGGAAGTTTGGCCAGCCTTTAGCTGAGCCAGAGGCAGGGAGTTACGAAACTCCTTTGGAAATGATTCGGCTTGCGCCTTCTGCATCTAACAAGCAACCTTGGCGGATTGTGAAGGATTCTAATCAGATTCATTTCTATCTCCAGCACACAAAGGGATATGCGAAGTTTTTAGCCTATGATTTGCAAAGAGTAGATATGGGAATTGCTATGTGTCATTTTGAAATGACAGCTAAAGAACTGGGCATTGATGGGAAATGGCTGATTAGTGATCCCGAGATAAGTACACCTCAAGACACCGAGTATGTTGTAAGCTGGTCTGAAGGGATTTAATAAATTCTTTATGAAGGATGGGGTCGATTGAACACAGGGTCGTGGATTGCAATCTATTTACCACTGTTCATTATTTTTGTTATCATTCTGCCTCAGCAACGTGCAGTACATAAGGCGGTACTCTTAAAAGTCAGGAAACGGAAAGGTGTTGCAAAGATGACAAACGATCTCCTAAAAAAATATATCGGCAAGAAATGCTTAATAACTACAGGGACTTTTGGAACTAATGTCAGGGGAATTATTATTGAAGTCAATGAAAACTGGCTTGAAGTAGAAACAAAAAAGGGTAATGAACTTATTAATGGGGAATTTATTCAAAGCATAAAAGAGGAATAAGGAAAAAGTTTGACTATCATATCGTCAGGTAACAAGCGAGAGACTATCTCTAACGAGGTAGTCTCTTTACGTTCAGCCATACACGTAGTTCAATTCTCAAATCGTTCTCTTAACCTAAAATAGCCCCAGGTAGCTAAAGGAAACCAAAAAACAAAGGGTATGATGGAGTCTATTATTCCATGGGAAAGTTTCAAAACACCAAGCTTCGTAATCATTTGGCAGAACATTATACTGTAAAATATCCCTGAAATAATGTAAAGATAAATATAATATCGCTTGTCGGGCAAGAAATAGAAATATAATATAAAGAAGATGGCCCAACTAATTGGGGCAAGAAAATGTATGCCCATAAGTCCAAATGGCTCATAATTGATGTATGTAAATGATCCGGTAATATTTGCAATAGTTACAAGTATTACATCAAATATTGCTCCGAAGATAATTCCGTAAATTGAGAGTCTGCGAATTTCTGCTTTGGGTACTACCGAAACAAGAATCATACTAAAAATCAACGTGTAGAAGAAAGGAATATATTTTATCGCCATCTCGTAGCTCCTTTTTAGTGATGGTGTTAGAATAACCTTTCAATAATGATTTTATTTAATTTGAACAATGGTCATATTTACGGCTTAAGGTTAGCCGTAGTATGAGCCAAGCCAGGCGCTTTGGAATGCTTGTACATGAAATTAGGGAATGCCACAACCCTATGAGCATCTTAGAAGTTAGCATGTATCCCAGGCTATCCATGGTATAATAAAATCATAATGCTTTACCTATCAAACAGAGAGCGGGCTGTGGAGGTAATATGTATCAAAAAGATTATATTATTAAGATGATTAAACAATTAACGTTGGCTGTGGCCACACTTCTTAGCTCAAAATCCAAGACCAAAATTGAAGAATGTCAACAAATGCTTAATGGAGCAATTTATGATTTAACGGGTATGAGTGAGCACACAATACTCAAGCTTTCGCATAGAGATTTGATCAGTATAATTAGTGGCGGCAAAGAGATCAATACCGAAAAGTGTTTTGCACTTGCTGAAATGTTGAAGCTTAGTGCAGAGGTCTCTGAAGATGATACGGCCAGAAGTTTTGCTTTATATCTTAAAAGTCTCAATATCTTTATTGAAGTATCTTTAGATCAAAGATCAGATACCACCCAAAATAAATCCCAAGCCATTCATGAAATTATCAATGTCATAAAACAATACAAGCTTCCGAAGGAAAGTAATCTATTAATCTTTCGGTATTATGAATTTAATGGTCGGTACGACAAGGCGGAAGATGTACTCTTCAACATGATAAAGACAAATAAGGACGAAATAGTCGATGAAGGTTTCGCCTTTTATGAAAGGCTTAGGATGAAGACACAAGAAGAGTTAGAAAGCGGAAATTTACCCTTGGATGAGGTGATCGAGGGCTTAAACGTATATCGAAACTTACTGAACCATTAAATTAAACCCTGGTTATCATACCTGATTGGAGTGCTTGCATCAGTATGATGGAAGCTTTCCAAAAGAGGCTTACAAAGCAGAAAGTACCCCTTGCTATTTAAGGGGCATCAATATAATCTGGAGATATTCTAAAATATTTGAGGTTGAGAGAGGAAATGGATACAGAGAGTTTGTTTTCGGCAGTATCATTAGTTTCTGTTGTTGTGTATGCATACATTGGTATTTATACCTTCACCCAAAACCCAAAATCGATGGTTCATAAAGTATTTTTACTTTTATGTACTAGTTACGCCATATGGTCCTTTGCTTATTCTTTCGCCTATATTGCCCAGGATAAAATCAGCTTTTCCTTGTGGAACAAGATATCGGCTCTGGGGTGGTGCAGTTTCAGTGCTCTAACCCTGTTTTTAGTTCTTTTAATAACGGAGAGTTCAATTGTAAATAATCGAGTTGTCAGGGTTTTGATATTTTTGCCAGCAGGAATTTTCTTTTACATGGCAATTTTTTTGTTTGGGGAAGGCATTGAGACTTCAGAATTTATTACCCATACTTTTTATATAGGAAATTTCCTATATAATTTTTCGTTCTTATTAATCAGTATACTGACCTTGCTCTTTTGGGGTTTAAAAAGTAATAATGTCAGAATTAAAAAGCAATCCTTTATATTAGTTGCCTGCAGCGGGATTCCTTTTAGTTTAAATCTGTTGACTCAAACCATACTCCCGGTCGTTGCAGGAATTCAATTTCCACTAATGGGGCAATTATATTCCATTATTATGATTTTAGGGACTTATAGAGTGATTACTAAATATAAGTTTTTAAGGTTACCGGAACGATTCATATTTGAAGAAGTTGTTAAAGAAATTATGGATATGGTCATATTGTTAAATTCAGAAGGTAAGATTATTAAGATATCTAAACATACTTTGAGTTTACTGGAATTTAGAGAAGATGAACTGATAAACCAGGATATTGATGTAATTCTTGAAGAGAAAAGAAGACAAATTTTATTAAACTCGTTGAAAGAAAGCAGTAAATTTAATGATATAAATCTATTGCAGAAAAGCGGCGGGAGAATTCCAGTTAATATTTCCTACAAGCAAATCATTGATGATAAACTGCACGATCTCCTTGGTGTCATTCTTGTTATTCAAGATATTAGATTAATGTATGATTTGCGGAGAAAAAATGAAGAACTCCAAGCTTACGTCCAACAAGTAGTGGCTAGTGAATACACTTTTAGAAAGCTGTTTGAGGGTTCGTCGGATTCAATTCTAATAATGGAAGGAAATAAGATTATCGATTGTAATCCAGCTACCATCAAATTATTAGGATTTGCTTCTAAAGAAATAATCATCGGGAAACATCTCTGGGAGCTTTCGCCGGAACATCAACCTGATGGGGTTCTCTCCCAAGAAAAAGCCCGGGTTATCAATAAGCAGGCCGAGACCACAGGTGAAGTAAAATTCGAATGGTGGCATAAGAAAGAGAATGGTCTTGAGTTTCCGGTTGAAATCATGTTGACTTCTATTCTACTCCATGGCAAACAAGTTTTTCATGGATTGTTAAGAGATGTTAGTGAGCATAAACAATTGGAAAAGGAGCTTGAGTATTTAAGCTACAATGACGTACTGACAGGGTTATATAATAGAAGGTTCTTTGAAGAGGAATTAAAGCGGCTGGATGCAGCGGGGAATCTTCCGCTAACCATAGTTATGGCTGATGTGAACGGGTTAAAGCTTATCAATGATTCATTTGGCCATACTATGGGGGATAAACTCTTGCAGAAAGTAGGTTCAACTCTGGCAAAAGGCTGCCGGTCAGGTGATATTATTGCAAGGCTTGGGGGGGATGAATTTGTTATCCTGTTACCTAAGACAGGCAATAAAGAAACAGAGCAGGTCGTTAAACGTATCAAAGGCTACTCCAAATTAGAAAAAGTAAGCCCGATAGAACTATCTATTTCCTTTGGTTGGGAAACTAAGCATGATCCGCAAGAGAATATTTTGGAAATATTTAAAAAGGCTGAAGATCGAATGTATAAGAAAAAGCTCTTTGAAAGTCCAAGCATGAGAGGAAAGACCATTAAGGCCATCATTAGTACTCTTCACGAAAAAAATAAACGAGAAGAACAGCACTCTTACAGAGTTTCGGGATTATGCAAAACTATTGGGAAAGCTCTTGGTTTACCGGAAGGGGATATTGAGGAGCTTGAAACAGTCGGGCTGCTTCATGATATAGGGAAAATTGCCATAGAGGAGACCACTTTAAATAAGCCGGGAAAATTAACGGAGGATGAATGGGAAGAAATAAAGCGGCATCCGGAGATAGGTTACAGAATACTTAGTACCGTCAATGATATGTCAGAAATAGCGGAATACGTTTTGTGTCATCATGAAAAATGGAATGGTATGGGTTATCCGAAAGGCTTAAAGGGGGAAGCAATACCGCTGCAAGCGAGAATCATAGCTATAGCTGATGCCTATGATGCAATGACTAGTGAAAGGAGTTATCGCAGTGCGTTGCCGGAAGAGACTGCTCTTGAAGAACTACAAAAAAATGCAGGTATCCAGTTCGACTTGGAAATTTTAAAGGTATTTGTTGAGGCCGTATTAAACAAACCTGCTGTAAATGACAGTCAGGCCGGATAAACCGGTTCAATTGATTTCGGGACTTTGGATCTTTAACAGAAAGGTATGATTTCGGCAATAAACCTCCATAATAACAGAGAACTACTCATAATATCCGATACCTTGATTTGAGATTAGGTAGTGGACAGCGAAGAGGGGTTCTTGACTTAGAGAAGGGGGTTTCACGGGTGCTTTCTAATGAAACGGCTTCACCTGAGGAAGATAAGAATATTGCTTTATCCAATTTGAAAGAATTAGGACAGATTCAAATCCCCAGTGCAACAGAGCGAATCTATTGTTTACCGATCATTGGGCAAATCGAGGGGCATCAAATCTTACCCGCCCAATCCAAGACGACTAAATATGAGCATATCATCCCTCAACTATTGGCAGTTGAGCAAAACCCAAATACTGAAGGAATTCTGGTGATCTTAAATACTGCGGGCGGTGATGTAGAAGCGGGATTAGCAATTGCTGAAATGCTCAGCAGTTTAAGCAAGCCTTCTGTATCCTTAGTTCTTGGCGGCGGGCATAGTATTGGAATTCCTATTGCTGTAAGTTGTACAAAAAGCTTTATTGCCCCGACAGGGACCATGACTGTTCACCCGATCCGGTATACTGGATTAGTGATTAATGGACATCAGCAGTTTGATTATTTACGTAAAATGCAAGAACGGATTAATCAATTCATTTATTCTCATTCAGAAATTACTCCAGAAAGATTAGAACAGTTCATGTTTACTACAGGAGAATTAGCCCAAGATATTGGAACCATCCTAATTGGAAATGAAGCAGTGAAAGCTGGGTTGATACAAGCCGTTGGAGGAGTCAGGGAAGCCTTTAAAGAACTCAATGATTTGATTGCTTCGAAATCTGAAGAGTGAAGTTTTAGCAACGGGAAAAGCAGCGAAAGCTGCTTTTTAACGTATTTTTCGGAACAAAACAGGAATATGCACTCAAGGTGTGGAATTTATATATAGTGTGGACAACTTTTGAGAGCCCCATTAATTTTTTATGTTTGGAGGATTGGTTCTTGGCGAAGGCAAAAAAACGCCGCACGGTTAACAAGCAGGTGAATATGAGAGTAACTTCCTTAACAGAGACAATACGCAATGAAGTGATCGGAGTTTTTATTGTGGGGATGGCTTGCTTGGGATTGGTCACGCTTTTCTCAGATAAAATTGGCGTGGTTGGCGGGCAAATCAAACACCTTTTAACAGTGCTTGCAGGAAGCGGACGAGTCAGTATTCCTCTCATGGCAGGGGCCTGGGGACTTGCGTTTATGAACAAGCAAACCCTTCGTGTTGGATCTAAAGCCGGTGGAATAATCCTTCTCTGGCTTGTTTTTCTCGGGATTCTCCACCTTCAGTTGCCGGATATAGAGGCTTTTTCCAGTGCGGAAATGGTTGATGAAGGTATATTAGGGCATGGCGGCGGACTTATAGGTGCCGGTGTTGCAATCCTTTTAAAAACAACCATCGGTATTACAGGAAGCTATGTTGTCCTAATTATGGCTGCCCTTATGGGGGCATTGCTGATTACCAATCGTTCGTTGATCAAAGGAGTTCAAGAAGTAGGTCAGGTTGGGAAAGAATCAGGGCAATGGATGAAGCACCAAATGGGCGATTTTATCGATGTCCTCAAGAATTCAGACCCTGAGGACTCTCATAACAAAGGCTCAGGTACGCAAGCGGATTTAAAAGCAGATACAAAAATACAGACCAAAAAGAGCAATACAGTAAAAAGCAGCACACGAGCCCTCGACCCGGATGTAGCGGAACGACCGCTGGTTATCAAGACTCTTGAAGATCATAATGAGCTTCAAGAAACGAACATCCCCCCCAAAGGACAGATCGGTTTTGAGAAAATGTCCAATACAGTGCTCGAAAATACGATTATGCCTCCCGGGAAAGTGACAAGTACTCCAGTTTCCCGTCAGACCCGGGAAGATGGGAATTTTCAGCTTCCTCAAGTTGCGTTGTTAAATAAAGCTCTGAAAATAAAAAATCCGAGGCTTAATAAGGATTTAGCTGACAATGTAAAGATCCTTGAGGAAACCTTGGGCAGTTTCGGAGTGAAGATAAAAGTGACTCAGGTCACACAAGGCCCTGCTATTACACGATATGAAGCACAGCCTGCACCAGGCGTGAAAGTGAGTAAGATAACAAATTTAGCCGATGATATCGCTTTAAGTTTAGCTTCTGCCGATGTGCGTATCGAAGCGCCTATCCCCGGGAAATCCGTGGTAGGGATTGAGGTGCCGAACAAAGAAATCTCAATGGTGCATTTCCGGGAAGTTCTTGAAACGCCGGAATATCAAGGTACTCCCAGTAAATTGGCTTTATGTCTGGGCAAAGATATTACAGGAACCCCGGTTGTTGCGGACTTGACAAAGATGCCCCATCTTCTGATCGCGGGGGCAACAGGCTCCGGAAAATCCGTATGTATCAATACCTTGATTCACAGTATATTGTTTAATGCCCGTCCCGATGAAGTAAAGTTTCTGTTAGTGGATCCTAAGATGGTTGAACTGGCGAACTATAACGGAATACCTCATTTGATTGCTCCGGTTGTCACGGACTCCAGGAAGGCGGCGGGTGCTTTGAAGTGGATCGTGACTGAAATGGAGACCCGCTATGAACTATTTGCTGCTGCCGGAGTTAGAGATATCGTTCGTTATAACTTTCTGCGCATTCAGGATAAGCTCGATGAGCATCCGCCGCTGCCCTATGTGGTAGTGATTATTGATGAATTAGCGGATCTAATGATGGTTGCGCCGGGTGATGTAGAGGATGCGATTTGCCGTTTAGCCCAAATGGCACGTGCGGCAGGTATTCACTTAATTGTTGCGACTCAGCGTCCGTCCGTTGATGTGATTACAGGCCTTATTAAAGCAAACATTCCTTCGCGTATTGCTTTTGCAGTTTCCTCTCAAACAGATTCCAGAACGATTCTGGATATGAACGGTGCGGAAAAACTTTTAGGCCGGGGGGACATGCTTTATTACCCCATGGGGTCAAGCAAACCCCTTCGTGTCCAGGGGTGTTATTTAGGAGATAAGGAAGTAGAAAATGTTGTGTCCTTCCTGCAAAACCAAGCTAAGCCGGAATATCAGGAAATACCTAACCTGGATCTGGGGGATATTAAAAAGGAAGAGATGGAAGATGAACTCTTTTATCAGGCTGCCCAGCTTTTCATTGAAGGCGGAACAGCTTCTGTCTCTCTTTTACAACGCCGTTTGCGCATTGGGTATACAAGAGCCGCCCGGTTGATGGACTTTCTTGAAACTAAAGGGGTTGTCGGTGGATACGAAGGCTCCAAGCCCAGAGAGGTGCTGATGACCAGAGGTCAGTTTGAATTAAAATATGGCCAATGGATGGATGAAGCTGTACACTAGTTGCATATTCCTTGCGAAGGATTTATGATAACATTAGTAGTATATCGAACTGGAAGGAATTAAGGATGATTAAGGAGATCAATGTAGAAGAACTTCAGACTTTAGACAAGCCGATTCTGATTGATGTGCGTTCTGAGGGGGAATACGCTGAAGCAACCATTCCCGGTGCCGTGAATCTGCCTCTTTTTAATAATCAAGAACGTGCTGAAATTGGTACGACATACACACAAGCTTCACCCGGTTTGGCCCGGGAACTTGGTTTAAGTATAATTAGTCCGAAACTTTCCGGCCTGGTCAAACAGGTAGAAGAACTTGCGAAAAAAGGTCCACTGGTTCTTTTTTGCTGGAGAGGCGGCATGCGGAGCAAATCTCTGGCGACGGTAGCCGATTTGATGGGTATTCCTATTTACCGTTTGCAGGGAGGATATAAAGCCTATCGCAGTCAAGTCGTTGAGTTTTTTCAAAAGAAACTTCCGTTTCAGGTTGTAGTGCTCCGGGGAAATACGGGAGTTGGAAAAACTGAGTTTTTGCGCCGTTTAAGGGCTGAAGGGTATCCGGCCATAGATCTGGAGAAGCTTGCCAATAACCGGGGATCTGTTTTTGGGGCCATGGGTTTAGGGAATCCGCCGTCCCAAAAAAAATTTGAAGGATTATTGTTTGAGGAACTTGCAACTCTTGGAGAATTTTCTTATATTATTGTAGAGTGTGAGAGTAAACGAATCGGAAGAGTAACCTTGCCGCCCAGTTTCTTTTCAGCGATGCAAGAGGGAATTCAAATCCTCCAATATGATTCCATAAAAAATCGGGTTCAACGACTTATCAATGAGTATACTTCTGTGCCTGATGCCTTTCAGGAAATTAGTGTGGCCTTGGAGAGGCTGATAAAAACATTGGGGCATGTGAAAGTCCAAGAATTACGGACGTTATTGGAATCGAATTGTCTGGAAGAGTTTACGGAGCAATTACTGGTGGACTATTATGACAAACTTTATGCTTATCCAAATGAACCAAGTTCCGACTATGCGTTTTATATAAACTATGAAGAGCCGGTGAAGGCGCTAAGGGAGTTGGAGTGCTATCTTGATGAGAAGGTGGCCCAACAAGGCGGAAAATCTTCTGTATCTAGAGTACGATATTCAGCAAAATAAACCGGGATTACTTGGCGCTGTCTCAACCTTGATTGGAATGCTGGGTATTAATATTCTAACAGTTACCGGGATCGAAGATATTAGCCGGGGGCTTCTATTAGAGACTCATTCGCAGAGGAAATTAAAAGCTTTATATGAAGTGCTTAATGAAGTAGAAGCTATTAAAGTGACGGCCTTTCGACAGCCCACCTTATTAGACCGGATTGCCCTGCGTCATGGAAAGCGTTTGGGTATGGCGGAAACTAATCCGCCAACTTATCGCTTTGTTCGTGAAGAATTAGGTGTGCTGGTTGACTTTTTAGGAGATACTTTATTAGAAGGCGGAAATCATGTCATTGGGATAAGGGGTATGCCTCGTGTTGGTAAAACAGAAGCAGCTATAGCAGCCTGTGTGTATGCCAATAAACGGTGGATATTATTGTCTTCGACAATCATTCGTCAAGCATTACGAACCGAGTTATTACTTGATGAAGCCAAGAACAGTATTTTTCTGATTGATGGTATTACAAGTACTACGCGCGGAAATGATGCACATTGGTCCTTAATAGAGAAGACCCTGCAAATGCCGACGATTAAACTTATCGAACATCCGGACATTTTTATGCGGGATGGGCGTTTTGAAGTTGACTTTGATTTTATTATTGAAATCCGCCATCATGAAGAAGATGTGATTCGTTTAGAGGATATCTCTATGAGTTTCACAGCATTCGATATGAGTTAACAGAGATAGAAAGGGGGTTTTAGCAATGGCAGGAGAAGGTCAAATGCTTCGGACCGCTCGGGAAGAAAAAGGGTGGAGCTTATTAGAGACTGAGGAAATCACCAAAATACGTGTTCGCTATATTCAGGCTCTGGAAGAAGAGGAATATGGAATAATCCCCGGGGCTACTTATGTGAAGGGGTATTTGCGAACCTATTCAAAACAATTGGGTATAAATCCAGATGAGATTATTGAACTTTACAGTTCTTCAATTAAGCCGGAGCCTGCACCTGTCATTGAAATACCGGACAGGATGGTTAAATCTCACTCATTGCGGGTCAGGCCGGTGATTATAGGAAGTATGGCTTTAGCGGCAATTGCCTTGGCAATCGGCATCAAAATTTGGTACCAACCGGAGGGAAGTGTTCCTGATCCTGGGTATACCTCACCGCCCATGATTAGCTCCCCGAATACAGAGACAACCCCTCCTCCCGCGACCTCACCTGAAACGCCTGGCAAAAGTTCACCTCCGGATGTGGTAGCCTCTCCTCAGGATGGCTTAACAGCACAGCTGGTTTTTACTCAAGCCTGCTGGATTGAGATAAAAATCGATGGACAGGCACCTTTTCAAGGAACGTTCGCAGCCGGAACAAGTAAAGAGGTTAAAGGTATCGATAAAATTGAGCTGGTCTCGATTGGGAATGCAGGAGGACTTACAGTTACATTGAATGGTAAAGCTATGCCGAGTTTAGGGAAACCCGGCGAAGTTCTCCGCAATGTTGTTTTAACAAAAGAGACTTTGAATAAGCTTTGATTAATTTAGTTGAAAAATTATAAAGGAGAGTTTAGTTTGGCTAAAGATTCTTCATTCGATATTGTTTCCAAAGTAGACATGCCCGAGGTTACGAATGCGGTACAACAGGCGCAGAAAGAGCTTGCCCAACGGTTTGATTTTAAAAACAGCAAGTCGTCCATAAAGCTTGAGGGAGAAAAGATAATTTTGGTCTCTGATGATGATTTCAAGTTGACTAATGTGGTTGACATTCTAGAGGGAAAACTCGTCAAACGAGGAGTCTCATTAAGAGCCTTAGACTATGGAAAGCCTCAGGCAGCGGCCGGTGATACAGTAAAGCAGGAAGTTAAGTTAGTTCAAGGGATTGCCCAGGAAAAGTCAAAGTTAATGATTAAGGCTTTGAAAGATAGCAAGCTAAAAGTTGTAAGTTCAATTCAGGGCGAAGAGATCAGAGTGTCTGGCAAGAATAAAGATGATCTGCAAGCAGCGATTGCCCTTTTGCGCAAAGAGGACTTTGGAATTGAACTTCAGTTTATTAATTTCCGATAAGGAGTAAAGTTCATAGGATGTAAAATGCTTGGCAATTTGCCAAGCATTTTTATGGAACAGGTTAGGTGGCTAATGCTTCATAGTTTGATATATTTCGCCGGAGATAACAAATTTAAAGGAATTCGTCGAACCGATATTGAATAGTAATTAATAATTAATTAACGGGTAGGGAAAGGAAAATTTACAATGGAGAAATCAACCTACATTGGTTTGATAGCAGCGGTCATTGCCATCGGTGCCGGAATGGTCCTGAAAGGTGCTAGCCTTTCGGCTTTGCTGAACCCCGCTGCAATTTTAATTATTTTAGGGGGTACCGTGGCATGTATATTTGTTGGTTTTCCAATGGAGGACCTGAATAAAGTACCAAAGCTCTTTAAGATAATGTTTACTACCCAAGCATTGGTCTCAAAAACTGAGCTGATTAATCAGATCGGCGAATGGGCAACGATCAGTCGGCGAGAGGGCTTGCTTTCCCTGGAAAGCAAGGCAGAGGAGGTTGAAGATGAGTTTCTGAGAGAAGGAATGCGCATGGTCATTGACGGGAATGACCCGACGTTTATTCGTGAAGTCCTTATGGAAAATATTACATCAATGGAGGAGCGGCACAGACAAGGTGCGCTTATCTTTACTCAGGCAGGAACTTATGCACCGACCCTGGGAGTTCTGGGTGCAGTCGTAGGCTTGATTGCCGCCTTGGGTAATCTTAATGAAATAGAGGCATTAGGACATTTGATTTCCGCTGCTTTCGTGGCAACCTTGCTGGGTATTTTTACGGGTTATGTCTTGTGGCATCCTATGGCCAATAAATTAAAGCAAAAATCTAAAAAAGAGGCACTGCTCAAGACGATGATGGCAGAAGGGCTCTTAGCCATTCAAGCAGGTGAGCCTGTATTGTCCATTAACCAACGATTAGCAGTCTTCCTTACTCCGACTGAACGCAAAGTTATGAGGGTTGATAAACTTGAACAAGCATAAAAAAGAACACCATGAAGAACACGCAGATGAAGCATGGTTACTCCCCTATGCAGATTTGTTAACGTTATTATTGGCATTATTTATCATATTATTTGCATCCAGTCAGGTTGATGAAAAAAAATATGCTCAGATTATGCATGGCTTGAACAGTGCTTTCAATGGGGGGATCAATGTTTTTGAGGAATCAAATAGCATATCAATTGAGGATATTCCGGCTAAAGATATTAAAAACATTCATGATTATGGCCAAGACCAAGCCCTGGATAATCAAATAAACAGAGAAAAACAGGATATGGAAGCCATTAAGAAAAAGCTTGATCTTTTTATTTCGGAAAACGGCCTGACTATGCAACTTCAGACTAATGTGACAAGCGATATGCTGAAGATCACGATTCAAGATTATGCTTTATTTGATTCAGGAATGGCTGTCGTAAAACCAGAGGCTCAAAAACTGGCTTCGGTCATTTCAGACATGCTAAGCATGTATCCAGGTTACAAAGTTGAAGTAGCTGGGCATACTGATAATATCCCGATTAAAAATCACGAATTTGATTCGAATTGGGATTTAAGCTCAAGACGGTCTTTGAACTTTATGAAATATCTGTTGAATTCCAATGACCTTAATCAAGCTCGATTTCGTTCCATTGGATATGGTGAGTATCAACCGATTGCCAGCAATGAAACGCCGGAGGGCCGTGCAAAAAACCGGCGCGTTGAAGTGAATATTATTCGAAATACCATAGAAGCTAAAGCTATTATTCCATGATCCAACCGGTGTTGTTGACTATAGAAAGGGGAGACTATGCGTACACGAAATTTTTTGCCTATGAATCGACGGGATATGGAGACGGTTGGCTGGAATGAACTGGATTTTCTTCTGATTACCGGAGATGCCTATGTGGATCATCCGAGTTTTGGGATTGCTATTATCGCTCGTGTTCTGGAAAAGCACGGTTTCCGGGTGGGAATTGTGGCTCAGCCTGATTGGAAGAATCTTGAGGATTTCCGGGTGATGGGAAAACCCCGCTTGGCTTGTTTGATATCCGGCGGGAATCTGGATTCTATGGTCAATCACTATACAGCGGCTAAGAAAAAACGACATCAAGACGCTTATTCTCCCGGCGGAGAATCTGGTCTGCGTCCCGATCGGGCTACTATTGTCTATGCAAATCGGGTCAGGGAAGCTTTACCCGGTATTCCAGTGATTATAGGAGGGATTGAAGCTTCCTTGAGACGCTTTGCCCATTACGATTATTGGAGCAATGAGGTTCGAAGGTCCATTCTTTTGGACAGTCAGGCGGACTTATTGGTCTTTGGCATGGGAGAAACGTCGATCGTAGAGGTTGCGGAACGTCTTAATAACGGGGAACAGATTGACCAGATATGGGATGTAAGGGGTACTATGGTACCTTTGAGAGGAGAGGCCGTACCCCATGATGCCCTGGTTCTTCCGGGCTTCGACGAAGTCCTTAAGGATAAGAAAAAATATGCTGAAGCTTTTTGGGTGCAATATAACCAACAGGATCCTTTTTTAGGAAAGCCTATGGTTCAAGCTCATGGACGAAAAAGCGTGCTGCAAAATAAGCCTGCACTTCCTTTAACCCAAGCCGAAATGGATGCTGTTTATGCCCTGCCGTTTATGGGAACCTATCATCCATCCTATGAGGAACAAGGGGGAGTCCCGGCTATAGAGGAAGTAGAGTTTAGTTTGACCAGTGTGAGAGGATGTTTTGGGTCATGCTCTTTTTGTGCCTTAACTTTTCATCAAGGGCGCATCATTCAAAGCAGAAGCGCAGAATCAATTACCAGAGAAGCAGAGAAAATGACTTGGAATTCCCGCTTTAAAGGATACATCCATGATGTAGGGGGTCCGACGGCCAACTTCCGGCGTCCGGCCTGCAAGAAACAATTAACCAAGGGAGCTTGTTCACACAAACAGTGTCTATTTCCTGAGCCATGCGCTAATTTGGAAAATGATCATGAGGAATACATTGATCTCTTGCGTCGTTTGCGTAACTTACCAAGGGTGAAAAAAGTATTCGTTCGTTCCGGCATCCGTTATGATGCGGTGTTGGCCGATCGAAAATCCAAATTTATCCGCGAACTTTGCGAGCACCATGTCAGTGGTCAATTAAAAGTTGCGCCTGAACACGTTAGTGATACGGTTCTGAACCTAATGGGCAAACCAGGCAAGGGTGTGTATGAAGAGTTTGTGCAGGAGTTCCGCAAGACGAATGAGAGATTAGGAAAAAAACAATACCTTGTGCCTTATCTGATGTCCTCACACCCTGGAAGCACGCTTAAAGAAGCCGTCGAACTGGCGGAGTATGTTCGGGACATGGGCGTGAATCCTGAACAAGTACAGGATTTTATTCCAACCCCAGGAACCCTTTCTACTTGCATGTATTACTCCGGTTTGGATCCCAGGACGATGCAAGCGGTTTATGTCCCCCGCAGCATGCATGAGAAGGCTATGCAGAGGGCTTTAATTCAGTACCGGAATCCCAAAAACTATGCCTTAGTTGAAAAAGCTTTACGTGCAGCACATCGTGAAGATCTAATTGGGCATGGACCAAAGTGTCTGATACGGCCTGGAAATTATGGGCGTGATGATCAGAAAGAGACTGGTATCGGGAGAGCTAAACGTCCAAGACGATCCGGCATGAAGAAAAAGGATGCTTGGGGTAAGGATGTCCAAGCCAAAGATACGCCGGTCAAAGAACAGTCAGGAAAGGCCAATAAAGATAGATCAGGAAAGTCAGGCCGGTTCAGGGATATCAGGAATGCTGAAGCACCTCATAAAAGCACAGCAGGCAAATCAGAGCGCTCAAAGAATGCCGGGAGTCTGAAATCCCCGCCAACGAAGATAAAACCTAAAGCTAAACAAAAACGAAAATAACCAAGACGAAACGCGGGGACAGGTGCACTGTTTCGCCGAAAGGCAAAACAGTACCCTGTCCCCGCGTTTTGTATTATGTCCACTCACCGAACTCATCGATGAGTGTATCTTCAACCTCATCCAGAATAATTCTCCCTAATTCTTTAAGGTGTCCATCTTCGGACCATTCCAGAAAATCTTCGTAGGTTAAGTTTGGTTCATCATAATAGAATTTCAGAAAGGAAAACCAAATCCCTTCCGTGCGGCTATCTTCCTCATAACGAAGCAGGTAGTATTCGGAATCCTCAAGTTTGCTGCGGAAAAGGATAGCCTGGCCGGGTACGATCTGTACGACCCGAGCATCTTCGTACTGCCGGTTGACAAACTGAAGAGTAAAGGCTTGTAAAGCAAGTTCGTCCGTCGTCTGATCCAGGGCGGTCTGGTCTGGCTGGGTGCCTGAATCCTGAACGGGTATTTCTTTGTCCTGCCAGGTATAAGTCGTTTCCGTTGCTTGTGTCTCTTCCATCTGTTCCGCAATGGTTTCCAGACGGCGGGAAACAACTGGAGGAAGAGAAAATTCCTGACAGTAAGCGGATCTGCAATGGTAGACGGGAACCTTATCTATGCGCCCTACGCCGTGGGCTAGGTCGATGGGAACCGTTCGAGCGGTTAAATATCCTATATCCCCACAACCGCATGTGTCCATAGGTTCTATGGTTTCATTTTCGTCAAACACACCTGACACCTCACAAAGCTTGATGGAACTTAATTCGCCAATATTAATGACAGTTCCTTTAAACCCTTATACATTAAATGTAGCCATTTAACGCAAACTTTACACAGAGCCAATTTTAAGACGTTTCGATAATCTAACCAAGACTATTAATGAAATAAGGGGAATGTTATGTTTAGAAAAAAAGAAAAGTTTTTAACCTGCTTACTATGGATGGTATTAGTTCTTGCCCTTGCCGGGTGCGGAGACAAGACTCCGGGTACGCCGGCAGGACAAGAAAACACCGGGAAAGCAAGTCTGACGGGGTCGGGCAGTTCGTTTGTCTATCCTCTCTTAAATCAACAAATAGAAGAGTACCGCAAGCAAAATCCAAACATTACGATTAACTATCAGAGTACGGGCAGCGGCGCAGGGATTAAGCAAGTTTCAGAGCAAACCATCGATTTTGGAGCAACCGATGGATTAATGACAGATGACCAGCTTAAGGCAGCAAAAGGCGGTAAATTATTACACATTCCCTTGACATTGGGGGCTGTAGCCGTCACCTATAATCTTCCCGATGTACCAAAGGATTTAAAAATTAGTCCTGCGGTGCTGGCGGACATTTTTCTGGGGAAAATTACAAATTGGAACGATCAAACCATTGCAGCGGATAATCCGGGTGTATCTTTGCCGGATGCAAAAATTACAGTGGCACATCGTTCTGATGGGAGCGGCACAACCTATATATTTTCAGATTATCTTAACAGCATCAGTCCGGAATGGTCAAGCAAGGTAGGCAAAGGGACTTCATTAAATTGGCCGGCGGGGCTTGGCGGCAAAGGGAATTCCGGTGTTGCCGGTGTTATTCAGCAAACCTCCGGAGCAATCGGATATCTGGAGCTAGCCTATGCTGTACAAAATAACTTGCCCTATGCCATGCTGAAAAACAAAGAAGGAAAATGGATAGCTCCTAATCTTCAATCAACATCTGCGGCCGCAGCCGGAGCAACCATTCCAGATGATATGAGAGTATCAATCGTCAATGCTCCGGGACCTGATGCTTATCCCATTGCCGGCTTTGCCTGGGCATTACTATATCAGGATCAAACGGATAAAGCCAAAGGTGCAGCATTAGTTAATTTCATAAATTGGGCTATTCATGATGGGCAGGCTCTTGCTGAAGGGCTGCACTATGCAAAACTGCCCGGGGATTTAGTTGGTCGTGAAGAAGGGATGCTTAAATCGATCACGTTTCAGGGGCAGCCTTTATTGAAGTAAAGGCTGAATGAGGACGGCGAAAGGATCAGAGAATATGAGTAAGACACATAAACTTACAGCTTCGATAGGGGATCAAATTTTGAGATTCCTGACACTCTTAATGGCTATGGGTGTCTTGGTACTCATGGTTTGGATGGGCTGGCAGACGTACGATGGGGCACGCCCAAGCATTCAAACATTTGGACTTGGCTTCCTTACCAGCCGTGTTTGGGACCCGGTAAAGGAACAATTTGGAGCGCTTCCCTTTATATATGGAACATTAGTCACTTCTCTGCTGGCCTTGCTCCTGGCGGCCCCAATTGGTCTGGGAGTAGCAATTTTCTTGAATGAAATGGCTGAGTCGAGGTTTCGTGCTGTGGTTGGTTTTTTAGTAGAGATGCTGGCTGCGATTCCCAGTGTTGTCTACGGATTATGGGGGATTTTTGTCCTGGCCCCCTGGCTTAAGGAAACGGTTGAACCTGGGCTGGCTAAGTGGTTAGGGTTTATCCCACTCTTTCAGGGTACTCCTGTCGGCTTTGGTATGTTAGCCGGAGGATTGATTCTGGCAGTGATGATTTTGCCTACGATTGCGGCCATCTCCAGAGAGGTGATGGCCGCTGTGCCTGATATGCAGCGGGAAGCTGCTCTGGCTTTAGGAGCAACAAAGTGGGAGATGATTCGGGTAGCCGTGCTGCCCTATGCCAAATCAGGCATTATGGGGGGAATTATGCTTGGTTTAGGCCGGGCACTAGGTGAGACGATGGCTGTAACAATGGTCATCGGTAATCGCCCTGATATCCTTCCCTCCTTATTTGCGCCTGCTTATTCTATGGCAGCGGTAATTGCCAACGAGTTTACGGAAGCTACATATGACCTTTATTTAAGTGCACTCGTTGAAATAGGGCTGATATTATTTGGAATCACTCTCGTTCTTAATTTTTTTGCCCGACTTCTTGTTTGGTCCGTAGCGCGTGGTCCGAAGGGAGGCAGCCTTGTATGAATGATGTTTTCCGTAAATATCGGAATTATCTGATGCTGGGTGTCTTTATTGCAGCGACCATTATTGCCTTGATTCCACTGTTCGGAGTCCTTGGTTATGTTTTGAAAAATGGGTTGAGTGCCTTGAATATGCAGTTTTTTGTCAGTTTACCTAAAGCAATGGGTTTGCCGGGAGGAGGCATGGCCAATGCCATTGTAGGTACCTTGATCATGGTTTTGCTTGCCAGCCTGATTGGTATTCCAATGGGTATCCTTGCGGCAATTTATTTGACAGAATATGATCGCCACAGTTGGCTGAGTACAGCTGTTCGTTTTGCAACCGATGTTCTAACGGGAATCCCCTCAATTATTGTCGGAATTGTTATATATACGGCAGTGGTTTTGAAAATGGGGAATTTTTCGGCTCTGGCCGGAGGGCTTGCTCTGGCAATTATTATGATCCCCTTAATCATTCGATCGACGGAGGAAATGTTAAAGCTTGTTTCTCATTCAATCAGGGAAGCAGGTTATGCTTTGGGAATTTCTAAAGGGAAAACTATTTTGCGAATTGTATTGCCTACCGCTGCCAAAGGAATTATCACTGGGGCGATGCTGGCAGTAGCACGTGTGGCCGGAGAAACAGCTCCTTTGTTATTCACCGCCTTAGGCAACCAATATTGGGCACGCTCTCTGAATGAACCGACAGCTTCTTTGCCGGTTCAAATCTTTCAGTATGCTACTTCTCCCTATAAAGAGTGGCACCAACTGGCTTGGGCAGGATCTTTAGTATTGATACTAATGGTGATCATTTTGAATTTAGCGGCACGGTTTGCATTTCGGTCTCGAAGCAGCTAGGAGGGGGGAGTACGGATGAGTCATAGCTTAAGTGTTCGTCAGCTGGAAGCCTGGTATGGGTCTAATCAGACCCTGAAAGGCATAAATATGGAAATTATATCGAATCATGTGACAGCGATTATTGGTCCGTCGGGGTGCGGGAAATCAACCTTTGTCCGCTGTATTAATCGTATGCACGAGACACTGTCAGGTGCGAAGGTTAAAGGGGAAATTATTTTAGACGGTAAAAGCATTTATGAGCAAGACCCTGTAGTGTTGCGGAAAATGGTAGGGATGGTATTTCAAAAGCCTAATCCCTTTCCTTCCATGAGCATCTATGAGAATGTCGTTGCCGGAGTCCGGCTTAATGGGATGCGGGACAAGCAAACCTTACAAGGCATCGCGGAGAAAAGTTTGCGTATGGCAGCTTTGTGGGATGAAGTAAAAGACCGTTTAAATTATTCAGGCATGAGCTTGTCAGGCGGACAACAGCAGCGCCTTTGTATTGCCAGAGCTTTAGCAGTAGAACCGTCTGTTTTGCTCATGGATGAGCCGGCCTCGGCCTTAGATCCCATTGCGACCTTGCACATCGAGGAATTAATCAGGCAGCTGAAAGAAGATTACACCATCCTCATTGTAACCCACAATATGCAGCAGGCAGCGCGAATAGCAGATTCCACCGCATTTTTCCTTAGTGGGGAACTGATAGAACATGGACCGACTTCGGGTATTTTTACCAATCCGAAGGATAAGCGGACAGAGGATTACATAACGGGTCGTTTTGGATGATGAAGGAGGGAAAAAAATGCGTCAGTCGCTAAATGAAGGACAGCTTGTTTTAATACAACGGCTTAAAGATATGGGAGGGGAAGTTGAGCGCATTCTTCAGGGGTGTATGCAAACCTTGATAACCCTAGACCGGGGACAGGCAGAATTTTGGATAACAGAGGATCAGAAAATCAATGATTATGAACGTCAGGTCGATGATGAATGTGTACGTTTAATCGCTACCCAGCAGCCGGTAGCCAAGGACTTGCGGAAGATTATTTCAGCTATGAAAATATCGACGGATCTGGAACGGATGGGGGATCTGGCCATTGATATTGCTAAGATTGTACGTAGAATAGAAGGGCCCTTATTAAAAGAGCTGGTTGATATTCCCCATATGGCCGAAAAGGCTCTGGCAATGATGAAACAAGGCCTGGAAGCCTACGCTGGGGAGGATATGGAACTTGCCCATGATTTGGCCGTTCAAGACGACCAAGTGGACAAACTTTATAATAAAGTTTTGCGGGATTTGTTAATTATCATGACAGAAAATCCGGACGTCTTGGATCAAGGCATGTACTTAGCGTTTGTAGGCAGATATCTTGAACGGTTCGCTGATCATGCCACCAATATCGGAGAAAATGTCATCTATATTGCTACGGCAGGGAGACAGGACTTAAATAAATAATTCGGCCTTGAGGCGGCGCGGCAGATAGTTTAACTACAATATTTTTTGACCTTGTTGAGGTGTTGGTTTATACTAATAAAAGCAGACCAATGATATGAGGTGTAACGTTGACTAAGAAAGTTGCAGTTGTCACTTTGGGATGTCCGAAAAATCAGGTGGACAGCGAAGTAATGTCAGGATTACTGGCCCAAAATCACATATTTATCGAAAACCCTGAAGAAGCGGATGTTATTATTGTAAATACTTGTACTTTTATTCAATCTGCCAAGGAAGAATCCATTGAAGCGATTTTTGAAATGGCGAGTCTTAAGAAAACCGGTGCTTGCCGAACCCTGATTGCGACGGGTTGTCTGGCTCAGCGCTATGGTTCCGAATTAATGCAGGATATCCCGGAATTAGATGGTGTGCTTGGAACAGGAAATATTGATGAAATTACCAAACTAGTTGAGACTGCCGAAGGATCACGAACCTCTTTGATCAAAGAAGGCGCGCCGGATTTTCTCCACACTGAGCAGATGGCGAGAATTCGATCTACGCCGGATTATTTAGCTTATGTCAAGGTTGCAGAGGGCTGTGATAATTACTGCACCTATTGTGTCATTCCTTATGTCCGCGGACATTTTCGCAGTCGCACGGAGGAATCGGTGATACTCGAAGTACAGGAGATGGCTGCTCAGGGAGTTAAGGAAATCCTTGTTATGGGGCAAGATACCACGCGCTATGGGCAGGATCTCTATAAGGAACTCCGTCTTCCTCAACTCATTCGCAAGCTGGCAGGCATTGAGGGAATCGAATGGATTCGCTTGATGTATTGCTATCCGGAGCGTTTTACCGATGAATTGATCGAAACTATGCGGCAGGAACCAAAAGTCTGCAAATATATTGATTTGCCCTTACAACATGCGGACAATAAGATCCTGAAAGATATGAATCGGCGCGGTACCATAGAGCAAGCCGAAACGTTGATCGAAAAATTACGGACGGCTATGCCGGAAATAACCATTCGAACGACCATGATCACTGGTTTCCCGGGTGAAACTGAGCAAGAATTTCAAACGATGGTTGATTTTATTCAACGGGTTCAATTTGACCGGCTTGGAGTGTTTTCCTATTCTCAGGAAGAAAATACGCCGGCGGGTCAAAGAGAGGATCAGATTCCACCAGAGGTTCGCGAACAGCGCAGAGATCATATAATGCAAATACAACAATCCATATCCCGGCAGCGGCTGCGGCGATGGCTTGGCCGGGTTGTAACCGTGCTGCTGGAAATGAAACTACCGGATGGACGGTGGATGGGGCGAACAGAAGGGGACGCTCCTGAAATTGACGGGCAGGTCTATATCCCTGATACTCAGACCTCACTAAATGTGGGAGATATGATCAAAGTTCGCATTATTGAGGCGGATAACTACGATTTAATGGGAGTGGTTGTCTCGTGAATTTACCCAATCGCTTAACTCTAGCCCGGATTATATTAATACCGGTGTTTATGAGCTTTTTACTGCTGAAGGTCCCTAAAGGTTATACTCTGTTTCCCCATCAAGACCTAGTGGCGGCTGTGATTTTTATCCTGGCTGCTGCTACAGATGGTTTGGATGGCTATATTGCTCGCAGGCGGAATCAGGTTACGAACTTGGGCAAATTTATGGATCCCTTAGCTGATAAACTCTTGGTTTCCGCCGCACTCATTTCTTTAGTTCAGCTTGGAGAGGTGACAGCCTGGATTGCCTGGATCATCTTAGCCAGAGAGTTTGCGGTGACAGGATTGCGGGCTATTGCAGCGGTGGACAGGGTTGTAATTAGCGCCAGTAAACTTGGTAAAATTAAAACGATTACTCAAGTCATTGCGATTTCCGCAATCCTTCTGAAGGATTGGCCTCTTTCACTCATTGGTATTCATATTGGTCAGCCCCTGTTGTACATAGCCCTGTTTTTCACAGTTATTTCGGGGTTTGATTATTTGCTTAAATCACGTAAATTGCTGCGCAAGTGAACTAGGGGATACAAATTAGAGAGAATCAAGTGCATATTTACGTTATTGCTGTGTTTACAGAAACGGGTGCCATTCATAAGATTGGCGCCCATTTTGATACTATCTGCCTGATTATTCCTCATTTGGTTATAGAATAGTTTTTCTGTGTGATATACAACGTGCTATAATGTCGATATAGCATGAAGTGTAGCAAATGGAGGAAAATGTTATGACAAATCGCCGAATACTGCTAATCAGCTTTGTTGGACTTCTAATATTTGGACTGCTATTAGGGGGCAAAATTGTATATCAGAAAAAGTGGGTCGATGTTTCTATTTTAAATCAGAGTCAGCAAATTCCCGGTGTGGTTTCTGCTAAAGTTGTTAATAAGAATAGTCTGAAAGAGATGGTTGTGGAGACTGATCAGCTGACCGGCCTTCGTAAAGCCAGTCAAACACTTGCAGAGGTCGCGGATAATGTCCCGATACGATTCATCGATCGAAGAAATAGCTCTCTTGAGAAATTATTTGGGCAAATTCAGTTTGCCCTACAAGAGGGAATTGCACGTGGGAATTTTACGGAAATGGAACAAAGTGTTAGAAATCAAGCTGAAAAGGCAGGCGTACAAATAGAATTAGAAATGGATAGTGATGCTATCTATGTGATCCTTAATCAAGAGCAAGCTCAATTGATTGAGGTGATTGAACGGAATGGGCAAAAGAAGTTTCTGCCGACTGAAGAAGGATGATAGATATTACGTAAGAGAGGGAGAACGTTCGTATGAAATTAGACGTCTTAATAGGTCTGGCTATAGGGGTTTTTGCCTTTTTGATGGTTATGGGATATAACGTGTTCCCGGTAGGTCTGCTTTTTGTGACTGCTTATGTTGTTTGGAAGTTTGTCCTTTCCCGTCAAATCGTAAAAAACGGCAACGGAGTAGCCATAGCCACCTCGGGGGTTGATTTCGAGGATATTGGAGGACAAAGCGTCGCTAAAAAGGAATTGCAGGAAGCTCTGGACTTTCTATTATACTCAGATCGCATGAAAGCCTTAGGAATTCGTCCCTTAAAGGGAATATTATTATCCGGTCCAACGGGGACCGGAAAAACCTTATTAGCCAAAGCAGCGGCAAGATATACAAACTCAGCATTCCTTTCGGTATCAGGGAGTGAATTTGTGGAAATGTATGCCGGTGTGGGAGCGGAACGTGTACGGGGCTTGTTTCGCAGAGCACGTGAAATGGTACGCAAGGAAAAGAAGTCCAGCGCGATTATTTTTATCGATGAAATGGATATCTTAGGGGCCAAGCGTGGAAGTAATGTTTCCCACCATGAATATGATCAGACCCTTAATCAACTTTTAATAGAAATGGATGGCTTGAAAGTAGATCAAGGTCCTCATGTCCTTGTCATGGCTGCAACCAATCGCCCGGAGGCCTTAGATGCGGCATTGCTTCGTCCGGGGCGGTTTGACCGGCAGGTGAAAGTAGACCTTCCTGATAAAGAAGGACGTCTGGCTATCTTGCAAATTCACACCAAAAATAAGCCCTTAGCTGAAGAGGTTAGTTTGGAAGAAATTGCCCACGAAACATTCGGTTTTTCAGGTGCTCATTTAGAGAATGTCACCAATGAAGCAGCTATTCTCGCTTTGCGTGAGGAGGCTGAGGAGATTAATAAGCGCCACTTACATGAAGCTGTCGAAAAAGTGATGTTGGGAGAAAAACTTGACCGGAAACCAACCTCTGAAGAATTACGCCGTATTGCCATCCATGAGAGCGGGCATGCGATCCTTGCCGAAACAGTTCGTCCAAACTCCGTTTCGCAGATATCGATCCGCTCAAGGGGAAACGCTTTAGGCTATGTCCGGCATTATCCAAAGGATGATTTGTATCTTTATACACAGGTAATGCTGGAAGAACAGATTATGGTTGCTTTAGCGGGAGCATTGGCAGAAGAGCAGATTTTAGGTACACGGAGTACCGGAGCAGCGGGTGATTATGAACAAGCCTTAAATCTTGTGGAGAAGATGCTTCTTGCAGGAATGTCTTCTTTGGGAGTTACAGATGTCTCCCTCTTAAATGCGGATAAACGCCAGGCTGTTACCAAGGATATCCTGGCGGAACTTGAAGAACGGACGATGAAGATTATTGAGAACAACCAACAATCCTTATTAGGGATCACTGAGATTCTTGTGGCTGAAGAAACCTTAACTGGCGATACTTTGCGAACCTATCTAAAAAACGCAGCCTGAAAAAATCCTCCGATAGCTGAGATTATCAGCTATCGGAGGATTTTTTCTATACTAATTTAGGCTTAATCCTCAGATGGGAGCCAAAATGGCATGAAGCCCAGCATAACTTAAATTTAATAGTTTGCTCGCGAAAGAAGGATATTTTCGAGCTGGATCAGAAATAATTAATCAAGAGAATGGTCGTAGTTCGATGTCAGACAGTCTAAGTTAAAACTACAAATATTTAACATGAACTACGTATTTGCGTTGACTATGGGAGAGTGATAAACTATATGAAGGCTGAAATTGTCTCAACTGGGACTGAGTTATTACTTGGAGAAACCCTTAATACCAGTGCTCACTATTTGACGGGAAAACTGTCGTCTATAGGTATTGAAGTAGATTATCATACGACCGTAGGGGACAATTCCCAACGCTTAGAGCAGGTTTTGCACCAGGCGATCGAACGTTCTGACCTGGTCATTACCACAGGGGGATTAGGCCCTACTGCAGATGACTTAACCAAGGAACTGGTTGCCAAAGTTTTAGATTTGAAGATGGAAATGGATTCCTCAAGTTTAGAACAAATTAAGCAGTTTTTCGGTCGCAGAAAAGCTCCGATGCCTTCCAGCAATGAGAAACAAGCTCTTTTCCCTCAAGGCTCAAAAATTTTACCGAACCCTATAGGAACTGCCCCTGGTGCAATCATAGAAAAAAATAATAAGATAATTATTATATTGCCTGGTCCTCCCTTTGAAATGGAACCTATGTTCAATAACTATGTGTGGCCGGAATTAGCGGAGATCTCCGGATCGAATGCCGAGCGGATGAATGAGCGTGTCCTGAAGGTTTTTGGAATCGGGGAATCGGCCATTGAGAAAGTACTCGCTGAACTGATGGATCTGCCGAACCTGACTGTGGCCTTATTAGCTAAACGGGCAGAAATGCATATTCGTTTGGTGGCGAGAAGTTCGGAAATGGAATCCGGTCAGGCTGCAAAGATTCTGGATGACGTTGAACAGGAAATCCGACGCCGTTTAGGAAATAAAGTATTTGGTAAGGATCAAGAGACAATGATGGGGATTGTCGGACAGGCACTAAGTCATCAGAATCTTACTATTTCGACGGCAGAATCGTGCACGGGAGGTTTACTTGGTGCTGCACTGACCCAGGAGCCGGGAAGTTCCAGCTTCTATTTAGGCGGAGTTGTGAGTTATTCTAATTCTTTAAAACAAAGTCTTCTGGGAGTTGGTGAGGAAAGCCTGAAAGCATTCGGAGCGGTGAGCGAAGAGGTTGCTAAGGAAATGGCAGAAGGAATCCGTTCCAGGACGGGATCAGATCTGGCTGTCTCAACGACCGGAATAGCAGGGCCTGACGGAGGCAGTGATCTAAAACCAGTGGGGCTTGTTTATATCGGTATCGCCACGTCCGAGGGGGTTCATGCGGAAAAATTTCAGTTCTACGGTGAACGGGAGTCTGTTCGTCAGTTGACTGTCCAAGCTGCCCTTAATAAAGTACGCCTATATGTTAAACAGTGAAAGGAGATTACAATTAGGTGATGGTTGAACGGTTACATACCTTTGGAGATATACAGTTAAGCAAACAACTTTTACAGGCACTTTCAGAGATGGGGTTTGAAGAGCCTTCTCCCATTCAAAAACAGGCCATTCCGGTTGCCCTTGACGGTGTCGACCTAATCGGTCAGGCTCAAACAGGAACCGGTAAAACGGCTGCTTTTGGAATTCCCATTACGGAAAAGGTTAATTCAAAATTCCAGGCGGTGCAAGCGCTGATTGTCACGCCTACCCGGGAACTGGCAATCCAAGTTTCTGAGGAGATCGCGAAACTCGGCAAGTACAGGCATGTAAAGCCATTGCCGATTTACGGCGGGCAACCTATTGACCGCCAGATCAGAGCCTTGAGGATGGGATATCAAGTCGTCGTAGGAACTCCCGGACGCTTGTTAGATCATTTAAATCGCGGCACACTTCGTCTCCAGCATGTGAAAATGGTGGTTCTTGATGAAGCTGACGAAATGCTGGATATGGGCTTTATTGACGACATAGAGAGTCTGCTGAGAGAGGTGCCTGAAGAAGGTCGTCAGGTTCTGCTTTTTTCAGCAACTATGCCTCCGGGAATCCGAAAATTGGCCCAGACCTATATGAATGCTCCCCGCTCTGTAACAGTTAGCCGTGATGAACTAACCGTTCCGCTCATTGATCAGGTTTTCTATGAGACCAGGGAAAGTATTAAAGTAGATGCTTTAGGCCGGATCATTGATACGGAGGATATCGGGCAGGGCATCATATTCTGCCGTACCAAACGGGGGGTCGATGAGTTAGTCGTTTCCCTTGAAGCCCGGGGATATTTTGCCGATGCCTTGCATGGAGACTTAAGCCAACAACAGCGGGACCGGGTCATGAAGAGGTTCAGAGATGGAAAAACTGAATTATTAGTGGCCACGGATGTTGCGGCCCGGGGCTTGGATATCAATAACGTCACCCATGTTATTAACTTTGATATTCCTCAGGATCCGGTATCCTATGTGCACCGGATAGGACGAACCGGGCGTGTCGGGCGCAAAGGTCAGGCAATAACTCTGATTTCTCCAAAGGAATACCGCCAGCTGCGGCTGATTGAGAATCTTATTAAAACCAGAATTCGCAGGCAAGAGCTGCCCTCATTGGCTGATATAAGCGAACGTCAAGCAGAAAATCTTAAGCACCAACTTATTAAGCTGATGCAAAGCAACCGTTTAGGCAGCTATCGTGCGATTGTCGGAGACTTGCTTCAGGAATATGATTCCATGGATGTGGCTGCTGCTGCCTTGAAATATGCCATCGAGGGAGCAAGTGTGGATGAATTGGAAAGTAAGGATTCTGATGAGCGTCTTTTTGGAAATACAGGTGCAGCAGCAGGAATGGTCCGCTTTTTTATAAATATAGGCAGAATTCAACAAATCCGTCCTCAGGATATTATCCGTTGGATTGCTGATCAAAGCGGAATTTCCGGGAGTTGTATCGGAACCATAAATATTTATGATAAGTTTACCTTTGTGGAGATACCGGAAAAATATGCTTCCCGGGTTCAGAGCTGTATGCATCAGACAATGATTAAAGGGCGTAAAGTGAGTGTTGAGCCGGCGAAGGTACGTGAAATCTGAGTTTTGAGCGTTAATCTGCGGTTCCTTTAGAAAGCTAACCTTGACTGGGTTAGCTTTTTAAATAGATTAGGCTTTTATGCCGTATGGCGGCGTTAGTGATAAATGAAAGATTTATTAATTTTTCAAAGTAGCCTGCCATGCCGCTGATGCGACACCAGCAGAGGATGAAAAGGAGCTGTGTCCAGGTCGGGCAGCTTCTCCCACATCCTGTAAGAAAAGCTAATTCGTGCGAAGACAGTGTCTTCGTCACTCAGCACTCCGAGGCTCGCCCACTTACCGGCGCGGGAGCTACCTTCAGCGGATAAGTCTTCTTTGGAGATTGCCGCTTCGGCGAAAGTGTCCACCGGACACTTTCGTGCCAAACCTCTGGGTAATACCTTGTAAGATAAGTATAGGGTTTGTGGTTAAAACCTCTCCATGCGATGAGTTCACTCCTGTGGGAGAAGCTGCCTTCCTTTGAGGTCTACAGATTCTTTGAATGTTTTTGGGGTGTTTTTCAGAGTAGAAAGTTTTTGGGGTGCCATCATAGGGTACCCTTTTACTTGCTAATCGATATAGCGGCCATGCTTGTCCCAAAATCTCAAAATCCCAAACGTTTGGGATTTTGAGATTTTGGGACAAGCATGAAAGTCTTGGCGTCAGCCGAGTTTTCTAAACGTGGGGGCAATTCATGCATCCCCACTGATGGCTTATTTAACCTATGTTCACAAAGAATTCTCCCACCTCGTTAGGTGAGGGATGAATTTGCGATATCTTCTTGTTATTTGTTGTACCTATTATATAATTACAATCAGTAGTAATTTCTGGAAGGCTGATGGCTTGGGGGAAGAAGGAATTTCCCCTTCTAAGAAAACAGTTACGGAAGGAATACTTTTGATCAAGAAGTTTTTGCTTGGTGACAACGGGTGGAGTTCCCATTGAAGTATTAAGAGATATATTGAAAATTAAGGGGGTGATAAGGTGTGAACAAGGCTTATAATTTTAGGTTGTATCCAACTAAGGAACAGGAACTATTATTTGCCAAAACATTTGGCTGTGTAAGGTTCGTCTACAACAAAATGTTAGAGGAACGAATTGAGCTATACGAGCAATTCAAAGATAATGAAGCTGAACTGAAGAAGTATAAGTCACCGACTCCTGCTAAATATAAGGCTGTATTTGTCTGGCTAAAAGAAGTTGATTCCCTAGCCTTGGCAAATGCGCAAATGAATTTGCAAACTGCCTACAACAACTTCTTTAGAGATAAAAGTATTGGATTCCCAAAGTTCAAAGCTAAACATAGAGATAAGAATTCTTACACAACCAATAACGTCAACAACAATATTAGGTTTAGAGATAAGCAAATCAAACTTCCAAAGCTTGGTTTTGTTAAGTTGAAACAACACCGCGAAATACCCGGCAATCAAATTATTAAGTCTTGTACCATATCTAAATCACCCTCTGGCAACTATTATGTGAGTATCTTGGTTGAATTCTTTCAAGATGTACAACCAATCTCTCCAACAAGGGAAAATGTTTTAGGGTTAGACTTTGATATGAAAAACCTTTATACAGATAGCCAATGTGAGAGGGCAGAGTATCCAAGATTCTACCGTAAAGCATTAGAGAAACTTGCAAGAGAGCAACGCAAGTTAGCCAAGTGTACCAAGGGAAGCAAGAACCGACGTAAGCAAAGGGTCAAAGTTGCCAAGGTGCATGAAAAGGTTGCCAATTGCAGAAAAGATTTCCTCCATAAGAGGTCAAGAGAATTAGTGGAGAGCTATGATGCAATAGTAATTGAAGACTTAAATATGAAAGCCATGAGCCAATGTTTGAATTTCGGAAAATCAGTCGGTGACAATGCTTGGGGCATGTTCACGACATTCCTAAAATACAAGCTAGAGAATGAAGGAAAATTATTAGTCAAAGTTGATAAATGGTTTCCTTCCTCCAAAGCCTGTCATTACTGTGGTGAGATAAACAAGGAGTTGGAACTGTCCGATAAAGAGTGGACTTGTTCCAACTGTGGATGCACGGTTGATCGAGACTATAATGCCTCTAAAAATATCAGAGACGAAGGGTTGAGACTACTTGCCTTGACAGGATAAGTTAGCACTCAAAGAACCGTAGGGATTACGGGGTTAGCCTGTTGATACTCCTAGCAATAGCTAGGTTGAGCAGGAAGCACCCACCTCTTAGGTGGTGTGTAGTTCACTCCATAAGAATGTAAAATAGTTTGTTTTATTGTCGGCAGCGGAATAAACAAATTGACAAGTGTTAAGGCGGGCATCTATAATAAGAACCGAACAGACGTTTTGCTGAGAAATTAGATGCTAAATGCGTTATATCCAAGATGAGGAGGATAATAGAATGGCCGAAACGAATAAGCTGAAGGCACTTGACAATGCACTTGCCCAGATTGAAAAGCAGTTCGGTAAAGGTTCGATCATGAAACTTGGGGAATCTACGGCGGATAGGTTTATCGATGTTATCCCTACGGGTTCTTTGGCGATAGACCTTGCCTTAGGAGTTGGAGGGGTGCCGCGGGGACGGGTCATCGAAATTTATGGACCGGAATCTTCAGGAAAAACAACCGTAGCCCTTCATATTATTGCTGAAGCTCAGAAATTAGGTGGTGCTGTTGCCTTCATTGATGCTGAGCATGCCCTTGATCCGGTCTATGCCAGAGCATTAGGTGTTAATATTGATGATTTGCTCGTAGCTCAGCCGGATACAGGAGAACAGGGCTTGGAAATCTGCGAAGCCCTGGTGCGCAGTGCCGCGGTAGATGTGGTTGTTGTGGACTCCGTAGCGGCTTTAGTTCCCCGTGCCGAGATTGAAGGGGAAATGGGGGATAATCATGTCGGCTTGCACGCCCGGCTCATGTCACAGGCTTTACGTAAGTTGACAGGGTCTATCAGTAAGAGTAATACCTGCGTGATTTTTATTAATCAAGTTAGGGAAAAAATAGGGGTTATGTTTGGTAATCCGGAGACAACTACGGGTGGCCGCGCTTTGAAGTTCTACGCCTCAATTAGAATGGAGATACGTCGCCAGGAGGCCATTAAACAAGGCCAGGATGTTATCGGCAATAAAACCCGGGTTAAAGTTGTCAAGAATAAAGTTGCGCCGCCCTTTAAAACAGCTGATTTTGATATTATGTACGGAGAAGGTATTTCCCGGGAAGGCAGTCTTGTCGATATAGGTACAGAATTTGAGGTCATCGCGAAATCGGGGGCTTGGTATTCGTATAATGGAGAGCGGTTAGGGCAAGGTCGGGAGAATGTCAAAGAACACCTCAAGCAGCATCCGGAAATAGCCCTTGAAATAGAGCAAAAGATCCGGGCCAACTTGGCTCCTGCAGCCGCCCCAACTTCTCCGGATGAAGATGGTACCTTTGACGAAATCTAAACCTCGCAAAAGCGCTAAGGAAACTGCGCTTGATTTATTATCCCGCCGGGCACTGACTCATTACGAATTAGAGACACGTCTTAAGGATAAAGGCTATGAAAGCTCGGAAATTGATGAAGTGTTGGCAACGATTCTGGAATGGGGCTATCTAAACGACCAGGAACTGGCTCTTAGGTATTCTGAGAGCCGTCTTAAGCGTTATCCCCGGCGACGGGTTCAACGGGATATGCAAAATAGAGGATTGGAGCCTCAATTAATTGAACAAGCCCTGGGAGAAACCTATTCCAGTGATGATGAGCTGGAGCAATGCCAAACTCTCGCCGAGCGTTGGTGGGTACAAGAGAACAAGCGCTGGGAACATAGAAATACAGCGGATAAGACAAAGGAAACGACTCCCCGTGAACTATGGCTCCGGCAAAAGATTGCCCGGAAGCTTATCCAACGGGGGTATCCCTCAGACATGGTACGGAATGTACTTTATAGTATTCAACAGGATAAAAATGAAGATAATTGAGATATAGACTGATTGCATAGAATTTACCGATTTAGGACAAGCTTGACATTGATTGCAATTGATATTAAAATCTTAACAGAGACCTGTCTCTGTTAAGATTTAACCTTTAAAGGTTTTCTTATAGATTTCGTTGTAGTTAGCTCTAAAATATGGGTTTTTTTGACTAGCGAGCGAGAGTTGTAGGAAACAGGATAAGATGCCTGTTTTAAAGGTTATGCTTAAAGTGACTGGTTTTGGAACCAGTTTTTTTTATGCAAATAATAGAGTTTAAAGTTGATTAACAAAGGAGGTGTATAGACGTATGATGGAACTTATTATTACCGGATTGATCTCCATTTTAGTGGGATTAGGTATAGGCGTTTCAGTCGGTTGGCTTTTTCGTAAAAATACTGCAGAAAAGACTATCGGATCTGCAGAAGAAGAAGCAAAACGAATTGTTGAAAACGCTCATGCGGCCGCTGAAAGTAAGAAAAGGGAATCTGTGGTGGCGGCTAAAGAAGAAGTCATGCATATTCGCAATGAAGTAGAGAAAGAAACCCGCGAACGACGCAATGAACTTCAACGGTTAGAGCGGCGCCTGCTCCAAAAAGAAGAGAGTTTAGACCGTAAAATCGAGTCATTGGAACGCAAAGAGGAAAATCTGCACCGTAAAGAAAACGAAGTGGAACAGCTAAAAGAAGAATTGAATCAGATCGTTGGCAAGGAACAAGCTGAACTAGAACGTTTATCAGGCATGACATCGGAAGAAGCCAAACAATTGTTACTTAAACGCGTCGAAGAAGACGTTCGCTATGAATCTGCAATTCTGATTAAGGAAATTGAGACTCGTGCCAAGGAAGAAGCTGAGAAAAGGGCAAAGAATATTATTGCCTTAGCGATACAGCGATGCGCAGCGGATCATGTAGCTGAAACGACGGTATCCGTGGTAGCATTGCCAAGCGACGAAATGAAAGGACGGATTATTGGCCGTGAGGGACGCAATATCCGTACCTTAGAAACCATGACAGGGATTGATCTTATCATTGATGATACTCCTGAAGCTGTAATCTTGTCAGGATTTGACCCAATCCGCCGGGAAGTTGCTCGTATTGCCCTTGAAAAACTGATTGCTGATGGCCGCATTCACCCAGCGAGAATAGAAGAGATGGTGGAAAAGGCTCAGAAGGAAGTTGATCAAAAGATTCGTGAGGAAGGGGAACAGGCGACGTTTGAGACGGGTGTGCATGGGTTGCACCCTGAGCTGATACGTTTGCTTGGCCGGTTAAAATTCCGAACAAGTTACGGACAAAATGTCTTGAAGCACTCGACAGAAGTCTCTCATTTAGCCGGATTAATGGCAGCTGAGTTAGGTGTCGATATTCAACTTGCTAAACGCGCTGGTTTGTTGCATGATATCGGTAAGGCAGTGGATCACGATATGGAAGGGACTCATGTGCAAATCGGGGTCGACATGGTAAGAAAGTATAAGGAATCCAGTGATGTTACTCATGCCATTGAAGCACATCATAACGATGTTGAACCCAAAACCATCGTAGCAGTACTTGTGGCTGCTGCAGATGCAGTTTCTGCTGCCAGGCCGGGAGCTCGCAGAGAAACCCTTGAAACCTATATTAAGCGCCTTCAAAAACTCGAAGAGATTGCTGAGAGTTTTGAAGGAGTTGAAAAATGTTTTGCTATTCAAGCCGGGCGGGAAGTTCGCATTATCGTTAAACCCGATAAAATCGACGATGTGCTCGCTCCGCGTGTTGCTCGTGAGATCAGTAAGCGAATAGAAGAAGAACTTGAGTATCCGGGACAAATTAAGGTTGTCGTTATCCGTGAAACTCGGGCAGTTGACTTCGCGAAATAATTATTTATTGTAAAATGTTTGATCAGGCGATCCAGAGGGTCGCCTGATTTTTGTATTTGCTGCCAGAAAGCTAGAACCTGGGTCGTTTATTTTCTGGCAGGTCAGTTTTCGCCAGCCGGTTTTCTACTCTGTGAGGGTCTATCCATAAATGACCAGTTCAAATCAGCGGAGTCAGAGCAGGAGTTTGCTTCCCAATGCCGAATAGTAGTTTGATAGACAGCGTAAAAGAGAGGGCGAAAACAAGGATGTTAAGTAATTTGACCTATAAAGATGGAGGGCGTTCACAGGATGGAGTTGGATTATTGACTTCGATCCTAATGAGATATTCTGAGGTAGGATCAGTACATTATTGGCGTGAACAACATGCCTTAAAGTTTACATTTATGGTTACTCAGGCTCAAGATGATGCGACTGTCCAAGACTTTCTGCAACCCGCTATAGAATTTTTCCATCAACTTGAGGGGCAGAGGATGCGAATGTTTGCTATTGCCTGTCGAAATGAGGAAGGCTTTTGTATGATTACCATAACTCGTGATGTTGATAGTATGAGTCAACGTGAAGTGGGACTTATTGTTGAGCTTTTAAAAAGGAATTATAAACACCAATTAGTGTATGATGAAATTTACCTGCCTGAAGATGAACAAATTTATCAGGAAGAAATAATAACTCAGATGCTGTCTTCCATTCAGAGCAAGGAAATAAATAAGAATGTTGTTGCGTTGCGGGAAGAAGGAAAAGTATTAGTTTTCAAAAACTAGTTCCTTTAGCTAGCATGCTAATTACGGCAGCATGTGAAATTTTCTGCAACCAAGACTTTGAATGCAATGGTTATTATCCTGGTGAAATAATGGTATCCTATATATAATAGTTAATTTAGCTATTTGAAGGAGGAAACAATAGTTGCGCATACTTTTTATTGGAGATATTGTCGGAAAGCCTGGAAGAGAAGCAGTAAAACGGTTTTTAAATCCACTTCAACTAGAGCATAAGATCGATGTAACGATTGCAAATGGTGAAAATGCTGCGGCTGGGAAAGGACTAACCAAAGAGATAGCTGATGAACTATATAATAATGGAATTCAATTTTTAACAATGGGAAATCATGTTTGGGACAATAAGGATATAATGAACTTTATTGATCGTGAATCCCGCATCGTACGACCGGCTAATTACCCAGTTGGAGCACCGGGTCAGGGACATGGTTTTTTGCGTGCGATGGGTAAAAAAATCGGTATCCTTAATCTTTCGGGACGTGTATTCTTACCTTCTCTCGATGACCCTTTTAGTGGAGCAATACGCTGGATTAATCAGATGAAACAAGAAACTCCGATTATTATCGTAGATTTTCATGCCGAGGCGACATCGGAAAAGGTTGCCTTGGGTTGGTTTCTCGATGGAAAAGTCAGTGCGGTAATAGGTACACATACTCATATTCAGACAGCGGATGCCCGCTTACTTCACCAGGGTACAGCTTACATCACAGATGTCGGCATGACCGGACCGCGAGACTCTGTCTTAGGAGTTAAGAAAGAAATCATAATCAATCGTTTCTTAACCCAGCTGCCCGCGAAGTTTGAATTAGCAAATGGACCGATACAGATGAATGCTGTCGTTTTAGATATTGATGAAGATACTGGAAAGACCCGGCAAATTGAAGCTATTCAACGATTTGCCGATACTTGAAACGAAGCGGCTAAGGATGAAGGAAGCAGGAATTGTAACCTTAAACGGTCTTGATGTCAGATGTTTAGATACTATGACCATAGAAATCTGAAAATTCTTTATGCGTAATAGAGGATTTTGTCTGCTTGCTCGCGAATACATATATTCTAAGTTGTGGTAATACTTGTAAATGAATTCGAGCAGGAGGATGTGTTTATGGAAGTATTAAAAGTCTCAGCAAAATCAAGCCCGAATGCGGTTGCAGGTGCTCTTGCGGGAGTACTTCGTGAAAAAGGCGGCGCTGAGCTGCAAGCTATTGGGGCCGGTGCTCTGAATCAAGCTGTAAAGGCTGTTGCTATTGCTCGTGGTTTTGTAGCTCCCAGCGGCGTAGATCTGGTATGCATTCCTGCCTTTACAGACGTAATGATTGAAGGAGAAGAAAGAACAGCCATCAAATTGATAGTCCAGTCACGCTAAGGTTATTGGTGGTATAATAAATCACCTGTTTGCTTATTCATAAGCAGACAGGTGATTTATTACTTAACAGGGAGGTTATGCTGATGAACAATCCTTACATTATTGACGGTCATTGTGATAGCTTAATCCACTTTGTCGATGGTGAAAGGACCTTGCAAGATCCTTCGGAAGGCGGGCAGTGGGATACACGGCGTGCCTTGAGAGCGGGAGTATCCCTGCAGTTTCTGGCAGCCTTTATTGAGACAGAGTATAAACCGGCAAGGTCAACATCCAGGGGCTTGCAACTAATAGAAGGAGCGCAGCGATTCATTGCGGATTATTCGGATCAAGTCTTTCTCGTACTAGGAAAATCCGACCTTACACGAATACCTGACCGTGAACGTATTGGTATCCTGCTTAGTGTTGAGGGCGGAGAAATCTTAGGGCAAAACCTCTTTATGCTCGATAAAATCTATCAATTAGGAGTAAGGGCTTTAGGCTTAACCTGGAATCAACGGAATGCTTTGGCAGATGGTGTCGGTGTGCCGCAAAGCCAAAACAGGCTGACCAGGCTCGGACAAGAGGTTGTTTTGCGTATGAATGAGCTGGGAATGCTTATCGATGTTTCTCATCTTAATGAAGCCGGGTTTTGGCATGTCTTGGAATTATCAAAGTCCCCAATTGCCGCCAGTCATTCCTGTGCCAAATCCTTATGTAACCATCCCCGGAATTTAACGGATCAACAATTACGTGCTCTGGCGAAGCATAAAGGGGTTGTAGGGGTGAACTTTTATCCGCGGTTTCTTAAAGAAACCGGTCCGGTAACCCGAGAAGATGTGATTCGCCATATTTGTCATATTGCTGAAGTAGCAGGGGTTGAGGCGGTGGGTTTAGGCTCTGACTTTGATGGAATCAGTGAAGTGCCTATAGGGCTGGAGCATGTGGGGGATTATCCCTATCTTATTGAGGACTTGATAAAAGCAGGTTTTTCTGCAAAAGAGGTTGAACAGATTGTGGGGCGTAATTTTATGCGGTTACTCACGGACGTGTTAAAATAGAAGGAAAGATTGGGGTAACCATTAGAAATGAGGTTTTAACATGGCTGCAGCAGGCTCTCTATTCGAGGCAGATTTACACTGCCATACAACTGCGTCCGACGGATTACTGTCACCGAAAGAACTTATTTGTTTAGCAGCAGAGTTAGGCTTAAAAGGTATAGGAATCACAGACCATGATACAATACAGGGCTGGAAGGAAGCAGAGGAAGCAGGAGCAGATTATAAGATACAAATACTTAAAGGGATCGAACTTAACACGGATTGGCAGGGAAAAGAAATCCATATCCTTGGCTATGAGCTTGATCCCGCAGCGGGCTATTTGATAAATAAGCTTAAGACCATACGTGAGGCTCGTGAACAACGCATGCTTGATATTATCCAGCGACTGTCTGCCCAAGGAATTCGAATTGGTGAGGATGAAGTCCGGCAGTTAGCACAAGGGGAATCTATTGGTCGTCCGCACATTGCTCACGTATTGCTGGAGCGTGGCTTTGTAGGAAGTATCCAGGAAGCGTTTGAGCGTTTCATAGGTATAGGAGCTCCAGCCTACGTTCCGCGCTACAGATTAACCACAGAAGAGGGAATAGCCTTGATCCGGGAAGCACACGGTATCCCGGTTCTCGCCCACCCCGGAATGCAGCGGCTTGAAGGTGAAATATCGACTTGGGTTAAATTCGGATTGCAGGGAATTGAGGTTTCCCATTCTGAGCACTCATCAGCTGATGTTGCCAGATATCAGGCCCTTGCCCAGCAATATAATTTACTTATGACCGGAGGATCAGATTTTCATGGGGAAGTTCGTAAGCCCGGAGTAGAGCTTGGACGGTGGGGTACGTCCCTTAGCGTTCTGCAGAAAATTCAGGAACTTGCCAAGTTTCCTAGAGATATCTCAACCTCTGAATGAGTCTTTTGAATTTTGGGTTTAAAATGTGTTTTTCCGGCATAGACTATTATCATTGATAGAGCCGGGGGGGCGTTTGGATTGAATTCAACGGACGAAATAAAGTTGCTTAGGGCTCGTGTTGGAGAATTAGAACAGCGTGTCGAACACTTAAGAGTAAGTCGCCGGGTGCTAATGAATTTGTTAGAAAAGGTTGAACGGGAAAAGGTGGCCTTAGTTCGCCATCTTGAAAGGGAAAATGTTCGCTTGCAACGAGATAACAAACGTTTTGCAAAGTGGATTTTTTCTAAGAATAGGGAAATAGTAGAACTCCAGGATAAGATGCAGTCATCTGTGCAAAAGGCATGAGTAACCGTTTGGGGGACTCATGCTTTTTTAATACTATTTAGAGGTCCATGCCGTTATAAACAGCACCGGCAGATGATGAAGAAGAGGGTCTTTTTTAGAGTAGCCTGCCATGCCGCTGCCGCAGCAACATCAGAGGATGAAAATGTGAGTGCTTCCGGGTTGGGCAGCTTCGTCCACATCCGCTCACCGCAGCACTCCGAGGCTCGCCCACTCGCCGGTGCGGGACTCCGCCAAACCTCCGGGTAATACCTGATGTGAACCCGTGGCTCCGTATCCCCGCACCGTCTTGTGGGCTTTTACCGCCTCTCCATGCAATGGGTTCGCTTCTGTGGCCGAAGCTGCCCTGCTTGCGGGTTTGGGGATTTTTCTGCATGTCTTTAGGGTCTTTTATTTTTCAGAGTAGCCGCCCATGCTGCTGACGCAGCACCAGCAAATAATATCCACTAGTGCATATTATCTGCTTGTTCAAGTATACGGCCTAAATATGTACTGGGAGTATGATGTTCGCGTATTAAGAGGCAAACGGCCGAATTCAGTCCTGCTTTTTTGGCTAAGGATTCCCCCCATAAGGCGTGTTGAACATCAATCCTTAAGGAAAACGCAAAAACCGAGCGTCCTTTTTCAAGGCGGGAGCGCAGAGATTGGGGTGTTTTTTGCATTAAGACTATGTAGACCCTTTGCCAGAGACGGATAGAGACAAGGGATTTTCCGCAATCATGGAGGAGTGCGGCGGTAATAAGGTTTTGTAAATCTTCTAAGGATATGGGAGGGTTTGTTTCAAGTATACTCTTAGCCACGTTAATAGCGTGCCGTTGCTCCGGCAGGGATTGTTGAAGGAAAAGTTCTTTCGCCTCAGGAGATAAATAACCTAAGGCCCAATTTTTCTCAGAAGGATTAATACGAGGAAAGACAGCGAGAATGAATTGATTTATGCGGTACAACATGATTGCCCTCCTTCTTTCCTATCATAATAATCTAAACCTTGTTTGACAAGCCAAGGGAAGTATATCATTAGACAGAATTGCTGCCGATCCCATTTCCTAAGTGATTAGGTATACCGCTAAGTTGTTTGGCCGTATTCTTTGACGTTCTAGGGGCAGAGCTTTTTCCGGAACTTTATCCGAATATTGTTAATGGGAATGGGAAAATCTAAGGATGAAAGGAGGAATTGTCGATGATCCGTGATAAGGACGGCGATAATCAATCTTACTTTAATTTTGCTCCGTGGAGCATGGATTCTAGTCTTAAAGAGAAAACAAGCGAAGTCAATGTGAATTATGATGCCTTTATCGAAGGACTGCAAAACAATCGCAGTGACATGGAAATGGCAACGGAGTTTGCCGTTCCAGAAGGAACCATTCGCAACTTGCGTGAACATTTTGAGTCTGAAATTGGCCTGAACTGCATAATGGGACACTAACAAATGGAAAGGGCATTCGCATGTATTGTGTATAATGCCCATTTTTTTATATAGTAAATAGAATTACAAACTTAGATAATTCCAGAAGACATAGGACGGTTTAATTTTTAGATGTTTTTTGATTGTATTTCTGATATACTAATTAGAAAACCATTGCGAAGGGAGTATATCATGTCCAATCGTATAATCAATGAAGCGGCACTAACGTTTGATGATGTTCTCATTGTTCCGGCAAAATCTGAGGTTCTGCCACGAGATGTGGATGTCAGCACTTATCTGACCAAAAAAATTAAACTTAATATTCCTCTGATGAGTGCTGGTATGGACACAGTGACTGATTCCCGGATGGCAATTTCGATTGCGCGGGAGGGCGGAATAGGGATTATTCATAAAAATATGAGCATAAAGCAACAGGCTTTAGAGGTAGACAAGGTCAAGCGCTCCGAACATGGGGTTATCACTGATCCGATCTTTCTAAATCCAACCGATACTATTATGCAAGCCTTAAAACTAATGGAGCGTTACCGAATCTCAGGCGTTCCGATTACGGTTGAAGGAAAACTGGTTGGCATATTGACCAACAGAGATCTGCGCTTTGAAAAAAACTATGATCGTCTGATTGAGGAAGTTATGACCAAAACCAATTTGGTGACCGCCCCTGTCGGGACGACCCTTGAGCATGCCCAAGAAATATTAGGGCAACATAAGATCGAAAAGTTACCTATTGTTGACCCCGAGGGGATGCTGAAGGGACTTATCACAATTAAAGATATTGAAAAAGCACGACAATATCCGAATTCCGCCAGAGATGAGAGCGGACGGTTAGTGGTCGGTGCTGCTGTAGGCGTGACAGCAGATACCTTACAACGTGCCGAAGCGTTGGTTAAAGCTCGTGTGGATGTTCTTATCCTGGATACCGCCCATGGACACTCCAGAGGAGTTATAGAGATGGTTAAAATTCTTAAAGATCGCTTCCCGGAGACCCAAGTAATTGCAGGTAATGTGGCAACAGCAGATGCCACACGGGATCTGATCGAAGCAGGTGCAGATGGGATTAAGGTAGGCATTGGCCCTGGATCCATTTGTACTACCCGTGTCGTTGCGGGGATTGGAGTTCCTCAAATTACCGCAGTAATGGATTGTGCTGAAGAAGCCGAGAAGTATGGAGTTCCGGTTATCGCGGATGGCGGCATCAAGTTTTCCGGAGATATTGTTAAAGCCTTGGCGGCAGGTGCTCATATGGTGATGATCGGAAGTCTCTTCGCCGGAACAGAAGAGAGTCCTGGAGATTTAGAGATATATCAGGGACGAAGTTTCAAAGTCTACCGGGGGATGGGATCAATCGGCGCCATGAAAGAAGGCAGCCGGGATCGATATTTCCAAGATAAGGATCAGAAACTTGTTCCTGAGGGAATTGAAGGACGGGTTCCATATAAAGGTCCGGTATCTGAGACGATCTACCAAATGATCGGAGGATTACGTGCAGGAATGGGGTATTGCGGAACCCCTGACATCGAAGCCCTTCGAACCCAAACCAAATTCATTCGTATCACAGCAGCAGGACTGAGAGAAAGTCATCCTCATGATGTGACCATAACCAAAGAAGCACCTAATTACAGTTAAAGAACGGGGAGGGAGTGTAGCTCTCTCCCTAATTTAATCACAAGTTATTACTACTGAGCGCCTAAGCTGAGAAATTAGCACAAGCAAAGGCTTCTGTATAGTTTGGGGAGGTGCGCATGAATTTAGCTTTTTGGCGCTATCAACTTATTTTAGGTCTTCTTTATATTTTTTGGGAAGAGTTTTTCGTGATGGGTGGCATACTAAATCAGCTGGCGTTTAATTTTTCAGTCTTTTATCCGCTGGGCTTTTTAGTAGGATATCGCCCGGAAAATGAGGATTTGCGGACAGCCTATCTTGCGGCCTTTATATTTAACCTTTTATCCTATCTGATTGCCCGCTTGGTCGGGTATCCCATTGAAAGCGTGATTTTAGTTGTTTTAGACTTCGTTAGTCTGGTTGTTGTACTTAAACTTGGTCTGTATTTTGGGCGGCGCGCTCAGTCTGAGGAGTGAAATAATAATGCGGATTGTCATTGCACCCGACTCGTTCAAGGGTTGTCTGAATGCCTTAAACGTTGCCCAAGCTATGCGCAGAGGAGTTCAGCGGGTCTATCCGGAAAGTGAGATCCATATGATCCCGATGGCCGATGGGGGGGAAGGGACTGTAGAAGCTATCCTAAGTGCGGTCCGCGGAGCAGAGGTTAAAGTGAAGGTTACAGATCCGCTTGGCCGTCCAATTGAGGCAATGTATGGTCTTATCGATAATGGTTCGACCGCCATTATTGAAATGGCTGCGGCTTCCGGGCTGACCCTTTTAGCGGATGATGAAAAGAACCCATCCGTAACCTCTACCTATGGAACAGGTTTGCTTATTAAGGATGCCTTAGAACGTGGTGTGAATAAAATTTTGCTCGGTATTGGAGGAAGTGCGACTAATGACGGCGGAGCAGGTCTTGCTGTCGCCTTAGGAGCCAAATTACTGGATTCCCGGGGTAAGGAGTTGCCTCCTGGGGGAGCGGCCCTTGCCCAGCTTGCCTGCATAGATATGTCAGAACTGAGTCCCTTTCTCTCAAAGGTAAGAATTGAAGTAGCTTGTGATGTTCAAAATCCCCTTTGTGGACCGGAAGGTGCCAGCGCTGTTTATGGTCCGCAAAAGGGTGCTAACCCGGAAGAGGTTCAGAAACTGGATGGGGCTTTGAAAAATTATGGGGAATGTCTTAGTGCTGTTGCAGGCAGAAATCTGCTGGAATTAGCAGGAGGCGGCGCTGCCGGAGGACTTGGTGCAGGTGCCGTCGGTTTTTTGGGCGCAGAATTGCGGCCGGGGTCGCAAATCGTCTTAGAAGTATCTAAAGCAGAGGAAAAAATCAAAGGTGCTGATTTAGTATTAACAGGTGAAGGAAGGACCGATTTTCAGACAGCTTACGGAAAAGTACCGGTAGGTGTTGCAGCCTTGGCCCAAAAGTATGATGTCCCGGTGTTGGTTGTATCGGGATCTGTAGAAGGGCCCCCAAATCTTCTCTCAGATCAAGGGATTGAGAGTTGCTTTAGTATTTCCGAAGGGCCTGCTTCTTTAGAAGAAGCCTTTGCCAAAGCTCAAGAACAATTGGAAAGGGAAGTTTGGAGGATCCTCTCGGTCTGGAAACTTGGATGGAAGTCCGCTTCAAAACTGAACCGAAGTTGAACACGTTCAACCAACTAAATAATTTGTAGATATCCCCTTTTAACAGAAGGAAAAAAATGTAAAATCTAGAATAGATAATTATAGTTTTTTCTTACTGATATTGGGATAAGGGGGGATTCTAAAGTGAAAGAGTTGTCTCGCAGAGAGCGTAAGAAAAAAGAAACTCGCGAACGGATATTCTCCAATGCTATGCAGCTTTTTCGTAGGCAAGGGTTTTCAGCTACATCTGTTGAACAAATTACGCAGAAGGCCGATGTAGGTAAAGGAACGTTTTATAACTATTTTCCTACAAAAGAAGCCGTGATTACGGAGTTTTCCAGACGAACATGGCAGGATCTTGCCAATAAGGGGCGTCAAAAGCCCAGTATAGGCACACGACAGCGGTTAGGGACCCTTCTTCAAGATTGGGCTGATTTTATGACAAAGGATCGTGAAATTGCCTGGGTCACTGTGCGGAGTCGTGAAGGGGCAGATTATGATATGAGCTTGCATTACGGTTTATTAGCTATCCTAACGGTTGGGCAGCAAAATGGTGAAATCAGCCGTGAGTTTGATCCTGCTTTTCTGGCGGAAAGCTTGGAAGGAATGATGGTGCAGCATTTTATCCGCTGGTTTGTTTCCGGTACGGGAGATTTGCATCAGGAGTTGAACCATGCCCTCTCTGTTTTTTTTGACGGACTCTCTGAAAAGACGTTGGAGGCTTGACAATTGTCTGCAGGGTCAAAGTTTAAATTAATTATCAGATATTTATTCATATCCCTCCGATAGTGCCCATAGTGTTACAACGGAGGGGTTTTTGATGCAAGTAAGAAGGACACCGCGGGATTTAGGGCTTTGGGTGGGACAGATGCCGGCCGGCACGAACAATGATATAACGGATGTACCGGGAGTGCGAGTGGGTCATGTATCCCTAATTCAAGGAGTTGGACCGTTAATTCCAGGTAAGGGTCCTGTCAGAACAGGCGTGACTGCGATCTTACCCCGCACGAATAATCTGTATCGTGAGCCATGCAGCGCCGGTATAGAGGTCATAAATGGGTATGGGAAGTCTCTAGGAGTTCCTTACATTCAAGAAACAGGTGTCTTGAATTCTCCAATTTTATTAACCAATACACTTAGCGTGAATGATGTAGCTAATGGAGTTATCACCTATCTATTAAAACAGAATCCGGAAATTGGGAATGATGGGCGAACTCCAAATATTGTTGTTTTGGAGTGTGATGATTCTTATCTAAACGACATACGCGGACGTCATGTCAAACCATGGGATGCCATATTGGCGCTTCAACGTGCTGCTAAAGGTCCGATTGAGCAGGGTAATGTTGGGGCGGGAGTTGGTATGTCCAGTTTTCAAATGAAAGGCGGGATTGGGAGTTCTTCCCGTCTTGTTAAGGATCAGAGTGGGCGTAATTATGTCTTAGGAATGCTTGCTCTTGCGAATTTCGGAGTTTTACCTGATTTTTATCTAGTGGGTGTTCCGGTAGGAAAATTGTTAACTCAGCAGCCCTTAGGGTATATTCCAGGTTCATTAATTCTCGTAGGAATTACGGATGCTCCCATATCCCGCTGGCAATTAAAACAGCTGGCGCGCAGAGCAAGCTTGGGAATGGCAAGGACTGGTTCAATCTCCATGACAGGAAGCGGGGATTTCTGTCTGATGGTCAGTACTTATAAGGGCAATTTGAATAATTATTTATCGGATTGGGACTTAGATGAATTCTTCAGAGCTGTAGTTGAAGCAAGCGCAGAGAGTATTTGGAACTCAATGTTCTTAGCTAAGACAATGGAAGGGCGGGATGGACATATCCGGACAGCGCTGCCAATCCAGGAAACCTTAGAAATTGTTCGTTGTTGGCAAGGAGGTCTGGGATATTAGTCTCCTTTTGAAAATTTTGTCATGATCTTCGTACTTAGCGCGTAAACATCCTTATGGAGAAAAGCTAAGGGAGGGTCTTTGTTGAGTATTACCTGGAACAAAATCTGGGAAACTCATCCGGATGTATTTATCGTCAGGGATTGGAAAGAGTACCCGGAAGAGAAAAAAAAGGCAAGTCGGCTTCCTCTGCAGTATGACTATTTCATGGGCGGAGAAACGACTTTAAGAGTAGGCATTATTGCCTGTTCTTCCATAATTCACGAAGAGGAATTTCTTCTTGCAGGCTTACTATGGGGAAATCGTCTGAGCAATGGAGCGAAGACGGTCATTTATTATGTTGCTCCTGATTTTTCGGCGTCCTTTCTGACAGGGCTCACTAAAATAGGAGGAATGATTCATGCCAAAGCCGTATATTGGCGTGAGAAACTGACTCCTAGTTTATACCCTATTCCGGAAAAACAGCAAATCAGACGACCGCGATATGCTATAGGGGAAGAACGTTCAGATTGGAAACGTTGGGGAGTAGGCTTAAATCCTGTGGCAAGACAACAACTAATGACCGTGAACGGGTTTTTTAATCAGTTGGCTGATCGGCAAGTTCGGTCTGTTATTAAAAGCCAAAGTATTAACTTTTATTGGGGTAACATAGAAATTGCAGAAGTACGGCGTAAAGGCAAAAAATTTGAGTTAACCAGCAAAGTAAAATGGCTTAAGGCAAAGGACCTTATGTTGAAGTGGCAGAAACAAGGCTGGGTAGATTCTTCAGGGTCTCTAAACTCTGATTTTTGTGAAACGATCTCAGGAATTGTAGATTATCTTAACTCTCTAAAGAGAGAGGGTAAACTTCGTCCTCAAGATCTCCTTTCTTTGTTGCTTCATCAAGGAGATGGTGCACTGAAATTACTGTGGGGGAGTCCCTGGCCCTGGCCCTGGCTCCCTAAAGACCGCAGTGAAAATGCTGTCCTTGAATTGGAAGAATGGTTTTATTTCCAGGGTAATGGACAGCTGAGTGTGGTATGTCCGATTTTCGACAAACCACTTCTAAGAGCTGCGCGCAGCATTTTGTTGGCATCTGTGTTGGAAGGCAGCTTACTATTAGCGATTGCTAGAGATAATCAAGGAAATCCCTTAGTTTGGGATGGACGAGTACACTGGCTGACAACGCTGGGCAAGGAGGAAGAACTTCGGCGATGTTACTCCTGGTTAAACGATGTGGATCGGTTTCCTATTTGGACATTACCGGAAGATTGGCAGGATAATGGAATTTATCAGCTGAACTGTCAAAGTAATTATTTAAATCATTCTCTTATGCAGAAAGATTACCTTTAACATTGGATAGGCTGGGAAAATCGATTGTGACGATGGTTCCGGAAGAGGATGCCAATTCTGAAAAATTGAGCTTGCCATGATGGGTGAGAATGATTTGCTGAGCAATGGTTAAGCCCAACCCGGTATTTTCGGCGCGGGTGGTAAAGAACGGATCCAGCACTCGCTGGCGAAGATTTTCCGGTATACCGGGACCATTGTCAATGATACTGACTCTGACAAAAGGCTCTTCTTCTGTTAAGCGAATAATAACCGTTCCTCCTTTCGGAGAGACTTCAATTGCGTTATTGAGAATTGACAATAGCGCTTGAAGAAGTTGTTCACGGTCGCCCATTACATAGACTGAGTGAGAGGGACATTCTAAAGCCAGCGTAACATTCTGTTTATGGACGATAGATTGAGTTTTTTGAGTCAAGGAAGGAATAGCTTCTACTAGGTTAAGTTTCTCTATATGTGGCGCAGTAGGACTGGTTAAGAGGAGAAAATTGTTGAGTAGTTGATCGATGGTTTGGATCTCGTCGAGAATAAGCTGCTGGTAAGGCCGAAATGATTCCGGCCACTGCTCAGGGGTGATTAGCTGCATGAAACCTTTGATGGTTGTCAAGGGGTTTCGGATTTCGTGCGCTAAACCTGCTGAAACCTGGCTGATGATCGAGAGTTTTTCGACCTGCATAGACGCTTCTAAGCGAGTTTTTGCTTCGCTGATATCGGAAAGTGTTACAAGCGTGCCCGTTGGAATGTCATCGTCAAGGATAGGACGAGTATGGTATTTTACTTGGATTGTAACTCCTTTGGGAGTTTTCCAGGCAAATTCACCATGTTCCGTAGCATCGGTTTGCTGTAAATTTGGCAGGATGCCCAGAACATCAAATATATGTTTGCCAATCAGATTGGATTCGGGCAGGGATAGAAGTAAGGCCGATTGAGAATTCAGTTCAATAATAGAACCGGTATTATCCAATAAGATAACTGCTTCGCAAGTATAGTCAAGGGTTTGAATTAAAGGAGGATCTTGGCGGAGAAGGGCTTTCATCGTTTTAAGATGACGTTGATGAAGAGCGCTTTTTTGTGATTCCCTACGGTCAAACAGATACATCAACCCAAGCAGGAAGATGATATGAGCTAAAAGTAATGGACCTGTAGGAAGGACAGGATCCGCATGTGAACCAACTGTGAATAGAGCGGCAGATAGAATCCAAACTTTTCCCCAACTGTGAAACCAGAGTTCAAACCATATAATAATGATGATTAGCGGAAGGAATCTTAAGGCAATCTGCAAAGAATAGGGAATTGGCAAGATATCAGATATAATAATCGTTATTATGAAGATAAGTGACAAAACGATAAAAACCCGTTGACGAAGAAACGGACGGTAACGAAATTTGAGAGGTATCACTTGATAATCTCCTTCCAAAAACTACTACAACCAGCACACTGACATAGTTTACCATAAAAGCCCGCAAAAAATTGTAAGAAAAAGGAGATAGTGTAATTTTCAATACATTTGTTAGAGTGGCCTTTTATCCTAGGTTTTTAAGACTTAAGTCCGAAAACAATGTTTCAAAATCCGACAAAACTAAAAAAGATACATGTCACTAAGTTGATATTGGAAAGCTAAGTAAAGGGATATGCAAAAATATAATATATGGTGTATAATTATGCAAAAACTAATAAAAGGGGATATCGAACGATGAAATTGCGTAAGGCTCGAATAGCGGATGTAGAAGCTATGATGTCATTGATTAATAGTAATGCAGAAGAAGGACTCATGCTTCCCCGATCCAGAAATATGCTTTATGAAAACATTCGCGAGTTCTTGCTGGCTGAAGTTGATGGGCAAATAGTAGGAGTTGCGTCCCTTCATATTCTCTGGAGTGATTTAGCAGAAATAAGAGCGCTGGCGGTCGCAAGTGGTTACAAACGAAGAGGGATTGGAACACAAATTGTTAGAACACTTGAGGAAGAAGCCAAGGAACTTGGCTGTGCCAAAGTTTTTGCTCTGACATATCAGCCCGAGTTCTTCAAGCATTGTGGATACAGTGAGGTCAGTAAAGATCAAATGCCTCAAAAAGTATGGCGGGAGTGTATCAATTGTATCAAATTCCCGAATTGTGATGAGATTGCAGTTAGCCGAAATCTCTAAAAAATAAGATCAGATGCCGAACTAATGAGTTCGGCATTTTCTGTTTCTGGAACAATTTTCCTCAGGATATCATAGCTTAATATTACAGCGTGCGCTAAATAGAAGGATGGAGAGAGTTCTATGGAGCTTAGAAGAGAAGTTCAAGAATGCCTTGATTTGGCACGATCTTATGTGTCTGAGGGTGTGGGGCAGATTTTATCGGGAAACATCAGTGAATCTTATGGCGTTTCATCAAGCCCAGGGGCTACTGCACTGGCAGCTCTTGCTCTCCTCGCACTTGGCAGAGGGTATGAGAACTCCCAACAGCAAGGGATCAAATGGCTTGTGCTGCAGGATCATGGAGGATGGGGGAAGTTTCCGGGAGACGAACGAGACGAAGAGATAACTCAGATTGTAAGAATGGTTCTTCAGGGAAGTCAAGGCGGATGGAAGGCTAAAATAAGACTTTTATCTCAGGCAAGACAATTTTCTCATGTGATTTTATCCCTAGGTCATAGAGTAGTTCCCGGCCTGGAGGGGCCAACGCCGGAAGAAATATTGTTTCCTACAATCCTGGAAGACAGGGTATTGACTAAGCTGCCGCTCTATGGCAGACCAGTTGTGGTTGCGGCATCCCTCTTGGCTTCAAATTCTCAAGAGGAAATGCATAAAGGTCTTAACTATCTTTTGCAAACCCAAATGCCGGACGGTTCATGGGCAGAAGATATTATTGCAACGAGTATGTCAATTCTTGCGATCATGAGCAAAGGAAGCCATACGGAACAGGTTCGGAGAGCTGGACGATGGTTGGTGCAGAAACAATATCCAAGCGGCGGATGGCCCGCCTTTGACCAACTTCAAATATGGGCAATTGGTTGGGCTATTAGTGTATTTGGAGAGACAACTCAAAACCCCTCGGATATCCCATGGTTAGATGAAGGGATCGATTGGTTGAAAAGAGCACAAAACCAAGATGGCAGTTATGGAAGTACACCTCCCTACACCCATCCTGATCTGGATGATACTGCAGTTGCTTTGATTGGGCTGCACCAAGTGAGTGGAGAACGAAATATCCTTGGAGTTAATCTTCTTGAACGGTTACAAAATGCTGATGGAAGCTGGAGTACATTTCCTAGTTTTCAGGGGATTCCCCCTAATGTTTCTTCGGAATTTCCAGTTTATATACCAAGTGTGGATGTCAGCATTCATGTCTTAGAAGCCTTGTGGCGAAGTACACGTTCTCAAGAGGAAAGAATATGGCGTGGGCTGAATTGGGTCTTGTCGCAGCAGAATGATCAAGGCGCTTTTCCTGCCTCTTGGTTCGAAGGGTCGGTTTATAGTACGGCACAGGCCTTAGAATTATTCAGTAAGTGGAAGTTCAGCTGGGAACGCTGGAATACCGCACGTCACATTCTTGGGGCAAGAAAGAAAGGGCTTGATTATCTCTTGAAAATACAGAATAGTGATGGAGGCTGGGGTTCTGTTGTTGAAACGAGCTTAGCTCTTGCCGGGTTATGGCGTTATATGAGACATGTGCCGCAACAAGTTTTGGACAACGGGGTGAAAAACCTTCTTACTTTACAGAAAAGCAATGGTTCATTTGAACCCTCTTATCGGGGGATCTATGCCAAAGGATGGAATTATGAAGAGCCCATAACAACAACTCTGACAGCTATCAGGGCCTTACAGCGTTATCAACGCTTGTATAAAGCATCATTTTTTAGATGAAATAGAGAAAAAACAAGAGCCTCTTTCAATGGCTCTTGTTTTGGGGCGTAATTCAACTATGAAGAGTCTCAAGTTTAGGAGTCTTAATAGTTAGTTTTTTTTTAAGGATCGTATGCAGGAAATTCCATTGTAAGTCAAGATAGGCATTTCTCATCTCGTATTCACTCAAGCCCTTGGAGAGGAGATAATCACGAGAAGATACTTCAAAATCACGGATAAATCCCAGAACCTCGTCAGCATGTGTTGACAACATTTTTCACCCTCCATTTCAGAACTCAGAGTTAGTATTGTCCGATTTTGCAATAAGATATTAGTTTTATCAATATTATAGGAAATTATCATTGAAAAAGCTGTTGGAATAGGGCATAAGGATTGGTGGCAAAAGGGAAAAGAATGAAGAACTAATAAGTATTTTTGCAGTTTTTTGTTGAATCAATATGAACAGCCGGACAATGGCGCCAGAGAGATATGTCCAGCAGAAGGCGATTTCCTGCTCGGAAATGCTTTTTAGCTTGTTTAAAGTCATTAAGGATAACATAACAATCAGCCAGTTTATGATGAATATTAGCGATATAGCTTATGGTAAGCATTTTTTGCGTGAACCAGTTGGAGGAGCTTTTGGGAAAGTTCACCTGTCTTGAGAGGTGTAAACTTCGTTCGAACATTCTAACAGCTTCGGGAATTTTACCAATCTGTTTAAGAACACGGCCTTGTGTCGCCAGCATAAGCGGGTCAACCAGGGCATAGGGATTATCTCTGAGAATATAAAGTGCCCGCTTCGCTTTTCCCTCTTTAAGAAGGATGTCTCCAAGTGTCGTATAGATGAGAGGATCATGATTGGGAAGAAATTGTTCCAGCAGAGATATTGCCTGATTAGATTCATGAAAGTAATAATAAAGTTGGCAGGCAAAACGTGCGATTGTTAAAGAGCTGGTGTCTTGAGAGATTGTGTGAGCCATTCGTTTCGCGGTTGTTTTTTTTTCAGGAGGATTAAAGTTCTTTTTCAGAACCATAGCCGCATAGGAAATGCCTAGCCCACCGGCTAGTACATAAAGTCCTGTATGCCAATCAAACTTCCATAGAATAATTCCGGCAGCAAGTGTGGTCAAAGTAGTTAAGAACAAAAAGAAATATAGTTTTTGAACATAAATTATTTCTGGATCGTATCGCATACTATCCCCTCATTCATTATTACGATAGTTGGTTGCTAAATAGAACTGTTTTATGAAGGTGAGCGCTTTTTCAATTGTACCAATAATTAAGAAACCGCCCTTTCGGACGGCTTTGATTATTTACACTCCTCTTTGTCCCCGCAGGATTTACCGATCAAAGCTGCAGTTCCTATGGCAGCCAGGCTAAGGATAAATAACGAAGGAGGACTAAATAATCTATTTGGTTTTCTGGATCTCATTTTTATGCCAAACATTCACAAAACCTCCTCTTTAATTCGACAGTTTAGGTTTTGTAATTTACGTTCATGCAATACCGGTTAAAATTTGTAAATTATAAGAAACCAGGAGACTATCAATCTCCTGGCCTGCACAATTTGTCCATGCCGACGTTTTGGGCTAGAACTTGTTAAAATAATAATCTGCAGCGGCAAGGTTGTGGCGGCGGCGGCAAGATCGGTCTCGGAAACCTTTGTAATTGCCCAATAATGATAAGCAATAAAATAATAATTATTGTCGGCGCTACACAAATCATATGCTTCACCCCTTTATCTTAGATTCCCATAAGATTGAGAGGTTTCTTGATTTATATTATGCAGCATGTCCATAAAGTGTTCGGGATTGGATATTCTATGGGATCAGATCGCAATTCAGATAATGTAAACAGGGGAGAGCTGTCCAGACTCTCCCCTTCAGAAAGGAAGACAAATAATGGCCACAACCAATACATACTATGCCGGATTGTCCCATAAGGTTACAAGCTTAGGCTCTCGCTAAAACGGTGGGGGCTTTTTTAAAGATAGGACCTTTTTCCTGTTTTTGATCCGTATAGAGGATAAAGGCTATGCATTGCAGAAAAAGCCAATACAAGAGCGTGGGAGAAGGTGAATTATTATTTGATCATAATTGATGAAACCGTCTGTAGACGGATAGCTTACTACAGAAATAAGCGTAATTTGACCAGAGAAGATTTAGCCTTTAATGTTGGGGTAAGCTTGAAACGCCTTATCAGTATAGAAGATGAATCAAGGATTCCTCGTATAAACGAACTTGCACAATTGGCTGCAGGGCTAGGTGTCTCGATTGGTGAGCTCGTTAATAACGAATAGGCTTCTACCAGAAAGCGGTAGGGCCTTTTTTGTTTGCTAAAGATCAAATGTGACGCCAGTAATTAGCCAGCGCTTGTCACACTCTCTTGGACAGAGGCATATAGTATCGTAGGGGTAGGGTTTGTTGTATCTATGGTTTCATATCTCGTTTACCAAAAGCAGAAACCTGGTGTGTGGTGGCACCGGGTTTCTGCTTTTGGCGGAGGGCTTTATAACTCTTTATCACACTTGGCTCTGCTGTGACATAGAGTATAGTAGCTCAGGTAATTCAGGGTTTTTTGCAAAGCAGAACTCCGGTATGGTCGAGCTGGGGTTCTGCCTATAATATTAGGCAAAGTAAGCTGAAGTTTTAAATGCTTCCTATTATAATGGTATAATGGGTCGTCCCCAATTGCATTTTTAACCCTTAACTCAAAAAAAATACATAATGCAAAAAGAAAAAACCCTTGGAATACCAAGGGTTTAACGCTTTCATTATGGTGGAGGTAAGCGGGATCGAACCGCTGGCCTCTAAAATGCGAATCTAGCGCTCTCCCAGCTGAGCTATACCCCCAATAACAATATACTAAATCGACTGATTTAAAATTGCAAGCATTTCTTCATTAAAATCATTAGTTTGAGCATCATTATTTATAACTTTATATCGTTTACTATAAATTTTTGAGGATTCCCGCGTCCGGGAATCCTCTTATTTGCGCAAAATCCAGAAGATTTAACTACTAGACTTCACTGTCTAAACCATAACGCAAATATTGTCGAAAATCAATATGTAAATTATAGGAGATTTAGTAGGTTGGCTGGAATTATATCTGGCTAAATTAAAGGCATTACTGTCTGCGCAAAGAATCTTCGTCTATAGACTCCCCAAAACGTTCTCTTAGATAAATATCACAATAACCATTATCCCAGCGTTGACACATATCACAGCTAATAATGGTTGCTCCCATAAGGTCATTAGCCAGCTCAACAGGATAACTAGATTTAAAATACGAGCACTCTTCGCCTATAGCTCTTAATTCTGTGGGTGCATCATGTTCTGGCATTTCACAATCCTCCTTATATGGTCATATGTGTTACAATCTCCAAAAACCATGAAATAATACAAGCCCCCTCAGAACTTAGAGACAGAAAGATATTATCTTAATATTTTAAAATTTTAGGTAAACAGGATATTGTAATTTTAATAATTATGTCATAAAATTAGACTAAAGTGGCATGATGGTCTGACCATTTTATAAATTATAGAATCATTAGGAGGAAGTCCGTATGAGAGATGACCAAACAAAATTGTACGAACGTTTTAAAACAAAATTAGAAAATGTGTCCGGCGAATGTTATCGTGTGAACACTGCCAAAGAAGCAGGAGAACTTGTTTGCAAAGTTATGATAGAAAAAGGAATTGAGAATGTCGCTCTCCTGAATTCCTCTATCTCACAAAAAGGAAGGTTTGCTGATTTAATCGGAGAAAAAGGCATAACTGTCTATACGGATAAGTTTCGTGAAGTAACGCCAGAGGCGCACGCGGGTATCACGCAAGTGAACTATGCCATAGCTGAACTTGGAACCCTCGTTCAAGCAGATTCCGATGTCAATCAGCGCCTATGTTCGACCCTTGTTCCCATCCATATTGCCCTGGTATCGACTTCCAGTTTAATTCCAACCCTCAAAGAAACGATGGCCACACTCCATAGGCTTCCTGAAATCCCAGGCTTTGTAGGGTTTATTACGGGTCCAAGCAGAACTTCAGACATTGAGCGGGTTTTAACCATAGGAGTTCACGGACCCAAACAACTAGTTGTTATCTTTGTCGATGAGGAAGTAGGAGGTTTGGCTTAAATGGCGGATAAACAGTTTAAAAAGAAAATTTCAGATGCACTTGGTAATGACGTCTTACGTGGAGCCTTGGGGCGTTTTGGAGATGCTTATGTCATATCTCGTGAAAAAGCGTATGAAGGCTACAATTTTAAGGAAATCAGCGACAATATTGCCCAAGTCAAATCCTATGCGGCAAGTCATTTGGATGAAATGATTGATCAATTTGAAAAAGCCGCAACTTCACGGGGTGCTAAGGTATTTCGTGCCATGACAGGTGAGGATGCTAAGCAATATATTCTTGAGTTAGCCAAACGAAACGACGTGAAAAAAGTAGTAAAGTCTAAATCAATGGTCTCAGAGGAGATCCTACTTAATAAAACATTAATGTCTGAGGGAATGGAAGTACAGGAGTCCGACTTGGGAGAGTGGATTGTACAATTGGCAGGCCAACATCCCTCCCACATGGTTATGCCGGCGATTCATATGACAAAAGAAGAGGTTGCCGATGTCTTTTCTGGTCACCTGCATAAATTGAACCAGCCAGTGATCGCCGAATTGGTTAAAACGGCTCGATCCGAGCTGCGAAAATCCTTTCTTGAAGCTGATATGGGGATTTCAGGGGCCAATATGGCGATTGCCGAAACAGGGACGTTAATGATGCTTACCAATGAAGGCAACGGTCGTTTAACCTCTACCTTGCCCCCTATTCACGTGTTCTTAGTTGGTATCGAAAAACTAGTTCCAAAGTTTGAAGATGCAACCCACATTCTTCAAGCACTTCCGAGAAGTGCAACCGGCCAGCAAATTACCAGCTATGTCAGTATGGTAACAGGTCCAACCCCTGCCTATTACGCAGATGGTACGGTGAAAGATAAGGAATTCCATATAATTCTCATGGACAATGGCCGACGAGCGATGTATAACGATGAAAAGTTCAAAAAGACCTTTCAGTGTATTCGCTGTGCATCCTGTCTTAATGTATGCCCGGCTTTTCAGCTCGTAGGCGGGCATGTGTATGGACATATTTATACCGGAGGCATTGGTACGATTTTGACTAATTTCCTTAACTCCGAAAAAGATGCCCAAAATCCTCAAAATCTTTGCCTGCAATGTGGTAAGTGTACTGAAGTATGTCCTGGGCAATTAGATATCCCACAAATGATTCTGGAAATTCGCAATCGTGTGGGAGAAAAAGAAGGACTCCCGTTCACGCAAAAGTTTGCCCTTGATGTAGTGTCGAATCGAAGACTCTTCCATTCATTGCTGCGGGTTGCCTCCGTCGCCCAAAAGCCGTTTACCAAAGGACAGCCGGTTATACGACACTTACCAATGTTTCTTTCCGGACTTACTGAGAATAAGAGCTTACCGGCAGTAGCTAAGGTTCCCTTCCGGGATGTGTTCAAAACAATCAAGCAGGAAGTTAAGAATCCGAAAGGAACGATTGCTTTTTATGCCGGCTGCCTGATTGATTTTGTTTACCCCAAAATTGGCGAAGGTGTTATCGGCGCACTGAATGAAAAAGGATATAAAGTCGTTTTTCCGGATGGCCAATCCTGTTGCGGTGCTCCAGCGACTTATATGGGGGATCGGGCTAATGCCCGTAAGTCTGCGATTATTAATATCGAAGCCTTAGAAGCTGAAAAGGTTGATTATGTAGTCTCAGCATGTCCAACCTGTACTCATGCACTTAAAGAGAGCTTTAAAGAGTTGCTTCAGGATGATCCCAAATTAGCGGCCCGGGCTGAAGAGTTAAGCCGGAAATCCAAAGACTTCTCCAAGCTGTTATTTGATCTGGGGGGACTGACGCCAGGGGGAGATGGAGTACCACTAAAAATTACCTATCATGATTCCTGTCACTTAAAACGTTCAATGGGAGTTTTTGCAGAGCCAAGAAAGTTATTAACGGATACTTCGGGGGTCCAACTCATTGAAATGCAGGAATCCGATCGCTGCTGTGGATTCGCTGGATCCTACTCCATCAAATTCCCCGAGTTATCAGGTCCAATCCTGGCCCGTAAGCTAGACAATATTGATAAAACTGGTGCGGATGTTGTTGTTGTTGACTGTCCTGGATGTTTGATGCAAATTTCAGGTGGCCTCGATAAGCATAATCCAAAGGTTAAGGTTATTCACACGGCAGAACTTCTCTTGGAAAAACGAAAAAATCAAACTGGGAATAAGAATACAAACAAAACCAAGAAGAAAAAGTAACCCCTAACCGACAATATTAGTGTCAAAATTCTCTTTTTCTGCCAAGGATTTTCCAGGTGATACCAAGAACTAAACTAAAGGAAGCAGACGACCATTTATCTAAAGATAGTAGGCAATGTGTTGCCACGAAAGCGAGCGAAATCGCATGACAGGAGAATGGTTGTTGGCGAGAGAGGAGAGGGCAGAGAAGGGTTAACCATTTTAAGAAGTGACGTTTTATTATTTTTAGTGTGTTGAGAGGGACGGACTTAAATTTTCAGTCAAGTCTTAGTTGTAAGAAGGAATTGCAGTATATCCTTACCCTTTAAAACCACTAAATTAAGCGTTTTATGACATGAATGGGGATCCTTTGTGCTGAGGCCTCATAATCACAAATGGCCCTCCCAATATGCCTGCAGCATACTAGGAGGGCTGCCTTAGGGATTGCACCTCTGATAACAGAGTGGGTCGTTGCAAGAACTGAGATTGTTAAGTGCCCCAGGGGAAAACTCTGGGGTCATTTTTAGTTTCAGCGACAAACGAACGAGGATGTGACGGGGGGACTTGACAAACCCGTCCCTGTCACACCGGAATTAAGTTCGTAAAGATGGGAATATTAATAGTTACCTGTGAACAACGAAGGTTAGAAGGAATTTCGAAGAAAAAGGAGAATACTACTGTACAGAACCAGAACAAAGAATTGTTCTGCGTTTGAGACCTCAATTAGGAGGACAACAATTGTGATCCAAGCTATTCTCTTTGATATAGAAGGAACAATGATAAATCTTGATACGGCAAAGTTCATACAGAATTACCTTGGAATTTTGGCGCCTCGTTTTGCCCATCTTCTTTCGCCTGATAAATTTACTAAACATTTATTAAAATCTATAGAAACCATTCAAAAAGAACCAAAGCCAGAGCAAACAGTTGTGCAGACATTGTTAGATGATTTAGCCAAAGCTACAGGTCAGTCCGTACAGGTGCTAAAGCCGATTTTTGAAGAGTTCTATGTTTCAGATTTTCCTGCCTTACGCTGCTTAGTTCAAGCTAATCCACAAGGAGTTAAAGCAGTGGAGTATGCTATTCAACAAGGCTTTTTAACAGCTGTTCTTTCTAATCCCCTAATACCCTTAATAGCCATAAAGGAACAAATTCGCTGGGCCGGTCTTACTCCTGAACACTTTAAGGTTATCGCAACTCCGGATAACTGCCATTACTGTAAACCTCATCCGGGGTTTTTTAAGGAAGTGGCCAATAATCTTGGGGTTAGGCCACAAAACTGCTTAATAGTTACTAAGCAAATCAATGATTTGATCTGTCGGGAACTGGGAATGAAAACATTTATTGTTGATGGAATTGATTTAGAAGTTCAGACTGATTATTCGGGTTCGCTCGATGATCTCTACAGGCTTATTAGTCAGGGGAGCTTGTAAAGAAGCCTGATCAAGAAAGGAAGGATAAGAGTGGGAGTACTTTGCCAGTACGTTGGCGATAAAACGGTTGAGAGTCCGAATCCGCCGTTTCCATCAGTGCGTATGGCACAGTTGTTTTTTGAATTTCTAGGACGGTATAATGAGTGGAAGTTGGCTAGACGCCAGGAAAATGTGGGAATGATTATAGTTTGTACATTAGGATTATTGGCCTTAATCATTCCTTGGTTGTTTCCAAAAGCGGGGATAGCTGTGAGTATTGTTCTACTGATACTGTTTTATTTTTCAACCAAACACTATCTTGAACTAAACGAGCGAGTGAGTCATCTGTACGTTAACGTTCATATTCTACATCATCATTTAACAGGTAAATTAGAAGTTGGTTTTTGCGATCATCAAGAACCTTGCAATTGTGTTGATAATTTCCGGAGGTATGTATTAACGAATTACAATATTTCCTTTGATACAGGATTTATTCGATAAAAACATTTAAAATTATAGGAAAGGATTGGCTAAACTAGCAAAATAGTGCTAGAATAAGGAATACTTAAATTTATGAAATGGAGGATAATTGTTATGAAAAAGTATGTTTGTACAGCATGTGGTTATATCTACGATCCTGAGGCTGGAGATCCTGATTCAGGAATTGCTCCGGGTACCGCTTTTGAGGATATCCCGGAAGATTGGGTTTGTCCGATCTGCGGCGTAGGCAAAGACATGTTTGAGGTTTCAGAGTAAAGAATGTATAAGAAAACCCGCCGGGCAATTCATGAATTGCCCGGCAATGGTTTGCAATCTACTTTTGGATATCGTACAAAGGGAAAAGCATTGTGCTTTTCCCTTTCCCTTTGTACGGATCTAATACAAGCCAAGTTTTACTTCTGATGGTGCCGCGGCAGCGGCATGGAAGACTACCCTGAAAAATCCTCGCCTTCGACAAACTCTGGGAAGTACCAGACCCCAATAGCACACTCCTATGGCAGATCCTTTATTACGGTAAAGCAAATTCGCCAGCGCTGGCGAATTTCAGGGCTGATCTATCTAAAAATGGCCTAAAACCGCTGCCTAACAGCCCCCAAAATTGCACAACAAAAACACCCCTGGACCCGTAAGCAGGGCAGCTTCGTCCACAGAAGCGAACCCATTGCATGGAGAGGCGGTAAAAGCCCACAAGACGGTGCGGGGAAACGGAGCCACGGGTTCACATCAGGTATTACCCTGAGGTTTGGCACGAAAGTGTCCGGTGGACAGTTTCGCCGAAGCGGCTATCTCCAAAGAATACTTATCCGCTGAAGGTAGCTCCCGCACCTGCGAGTGGGCGAGCCTCGGAGTGCTGCGGTGAGCGGATGTGGACGAAGCTGCCTGACCCCCGGGAGCGACCCCATTTTCATCCTCCGCTGGTGCCGCAACAGCGGCATGGGCGGCTACTCTGAAACCAGTCCACCTATAGTTCCATAATAGCGGCTTCATCTCTATCAAGTTTTTCCATACAAGCTTTCAGACGATTGCGCAGAATTGTATCACTAACTGCCTCCCGCATTTGACGCATAAGATCTATAGCTCGTCGAAAAACGCTGATGATGTCTCCTTCATCCAGGTTACATAACGCCTGGACTTCAGCGAATGTGCTGCCTTGACTCCAAGCATGGGTAATTCCAGCAACTCGGGGGTCGTATCTCACAGCATCCTGTCCGCAAATGCTTTGGATGTATTCTGCAATTTCTTTGACAGGGGTTGGATCAAAGACTGTCGTACGATGAAACATATCATTTTTCCTTGCTTCAAAGTCAATGCTGGAAATTAAAGCATTCAATTGATCGTCATCCAGCTGCTGGAAGACATCAGAGTAAATCAATTCTGTGACCAGGAGTTCTTGAACATAGATACGACTGGCACACGTACCACGAGGTAATAATTCATCATTTCGTAAATATCCTAGTTGACGCAGGTGATTCTTCTTGTATTCAAATTCTTGAAGAAAGGCATTTTCATCAGGAAGCGCATCCAGAGCATTTTGTAGTTCTTGCTGTTGATGTTTTAGTTTCGAATAGGTTTTACCTTGAGCATGGCAGTTTTCCTGGTGTTGAATGGAGCAGTTTTTGGGAGTTTGGGATAGGAGTTTTTCCCAAGCCCGAATTTTGCGAGCCATTTCTCGTCCATAGACGCGCGATTGCTTGCGGGGACCCAATGCTTTATAGGCCTTTTTAAGCTTTTCGAGCTCTTTGCGTTTGGGATGATGTTTTAAAGGACAGGTAAAGGAGCCAACCTCTTCGCAGAGATATTGGGTTTCTTCGAGTCTTTGCTGTATTTGGGCCAGTTCGGAATGTAGCCGCTCGGAACTTAAGTGGTAGCTATAGGCAGAAAAACTTTTTTGAAAGTAAGTTTCTATTTGAGTTTGAGTTAAAGTTGCAGTGAGATTCAGAACGGTATTGTAAGTCAGCCGAAATTGACTGGTAAGAGGTTCGAGCCGGTTTAGCTGGAATTTAGGGGGCGGACTTTTTTCCATATAGGCTAAATCAACGATGGCGAAGGAAAACCCTTTTTCATCAAGCCCCCGTCTTCCTGCCCGACCGGACATTTGGAAAAATTCATGATTGGCAAGGGGACGGAAATTCCGTCCGTCATATTTATTGAGAGAATCAAAACAGACTGCCTTAACCGGATAATTAATCCCGACACTAAAGGTTTCTGTACAGTAAAGGACTTTAATCAATCGTTCAAGAAAGAGTTCCTCGACGACAACCTTTTGAGAGGGAAGTAATCCGGCATGATGATAAGCGATCCCTTTGGAACACAAACGTTTGAGTTGACGTGTTGAGGATGACCAGTCAATTTCCTGACCAAAGATATGAATAAATTTCTCCTCGACGATTTTCCGTTCATGAGGTCTTAAATAATTAGCAATGCTTGCTAACTCCAGTGCTTTTAAGGCACATTGCTTTCTGCTGAAGACAAAGAAAAGTGCAGGAAGATGACTGCGCTGAATTGTGCGAATGAGGTCCAAGTGAGTTGTGGGGCCAAAGGGATTTTCGTCGTAGTTCCGGTCTTTGATTTTTCGACGATAATAACGCCAAAGCTGATCATAATTTACGAGGCCGGTGTCTTTAGTATAGTAAAAGTACTCAAGAGGAACAACTCGATTATGTTCTTCGATCAGAGCAACCTCTTCATGCCGAATGGATTCGATCCAATCCACTAAATGCCGGGCGTTTGCAATTGTGGCGCTTAACCCAAGAATTTTCATTTTAGGCGGAGCAAGAATGATCGACTCTTCCCATACTGTCCCGCGTTCCTCGTCGTTCAGCCAATGAATCTCGTCAAATACAATGTGGGAAACATACTCCAGGTTGGGATCTTCGGTAATAACTTGATTGCGAAAGACTTCTGTTGTCATAATAAGCAGGGGAGCGGTTGGGTTAAGGACAACATCCCCAGTCATTATTCCTACAGCATCTTCTCCAAACTGCTTTTTGAAGTCTCTGAATTTCTGGTTGCTGAGGGCCTTGATCGGTGCCGTGTAGATAACTCTTAAGTGCTCATTCATAGCCTTTTCTATTAAATAATCCGCAACAAGAGTTTTTCCTGTCCCGGTGGGTGCGGCAACAATGACGGATTTACCGGCATCGATTGCATCAAGTGCCTCTTCCTGGAAGGGATCCAGGATCATTTCGTGATATGTACGCTTAGACATAGTTGTCAGCTCGTTTCTGATATCATTTTACTAATTTTAACAAAGCAACGAATAATGGTCAAATTTAGCTCCGGCAGGTCTGAATTATCTCTCGAATCCATAGGATGAAACAAGAGACAAGGCTAGGGGGGATCAGATGTGTCTTCTATGAGATTAGATATTGAGAAGGCCATGGGGCTTAAGTTTCCGGAGCGAAATGGAGAAGTGATAGTACGGTTTGAGGAATCTATGGAGATTCCCCAATCAGCTGAAGCGCTTATGCGGGGATTATACCGCGATCCTGATCGGGTCCGTCAAGGCTTTAAACTTTTGCACCAAGAGACTGGTTCGATAATAGAACTTTTGATGCCTCGGCGATCCCGCTTGCGTGAATGGGCAGATTCCCTTCCGGAACGTCCCAGAGAAGCGGAATCCTTTTTAAAAGAAACGGCAGACCAGTTTCTTTTAAGAGAACAGCGTTTAATTCAGGCAGAGCGGGAGTTAGTAGGTCAATTACAAGAAAGCGGGTTGGATGATATTTACCCAATCCCACTTGCAGCCTTTGGAATATGTACTTATCGGGATCCCTGTGTTAAACTGTTTTTGAAACCTTTGGGACGTTTTGCAGAGCTATATGAGCTTAATCCGGATACATTGCGGCAAGCTGTACGGGTGCATTTTTTGTTCTTACTGCTCTTAGTTGCCGGGTTAGACTTGGATGGGCAAGTATATTCCAGGGGTGGTGAAGATAAGGTTATCCATTGGATAACGAGCATTTACACGCTGCGGTATTTGAAAAGCCAATCCACAGAATTGATTCATTGTTATCAAGAATGGCTCAATGCCTGGGGCGGCAAAATGCCCAGCCAAAGCATGCTCAACGATCGTGAGTGTGAAAAAACTCGTGCAGCTATGATATTTTGGCGCCGTCAGGCTAGTATAAGTTGGGAAGAATGCTGGCGTATTGTTTGTCAACTCGAACGGTCAAATAGTGCTGGTTCCATGATGTTTAATTAAGGCCATTCAGCAAGTTCATAGGGTTTGATAATTTCTAACCGATTGTCAACCAGCTTTATGATCCCTGATCGTTTCCAGCCATTAATAGCCCGGTTGACACATTCCCTTGATGTGCCGATCATACTGGCTAAATCACGATGTGTCAGAGAAGCGTCAACGAAAATCGGCTGCCCGGGAGTTGTAGCCGGTTGCGCCAGACGAAGGAAAAGTGCTGCAAGAATTCCGGTAGTAGATCGGTTGGTTAAGATTCGTATGAACTCTTGCGCAAGTCTTAAACGTCGGCTCAGCGTACGGATCAGTGCTACAGAGAGTGCAGGATTGGCTTCTAAAATTTGTGGCATTAGTTCATTGTTAAGGACTAACAGGGTGCTGTCTTTGAGTACCTCAGCTGTTGCGGGATATGAACCGGATTCAAGAAGAAGAACCTCAGCAAAACACTCATACGGACCACACCAGTCGAAAATTTGCTTTTCACCTGTCAAGGTTGATTTGCTTAGTTTTACTTGCCCGGAAAGGACAAAATATACAGATGAACCAATCTCGCCTTCGACAAATAGCAGCTGTCCGCGACGATAATGACGCTCTACTAAATGTGGAAGAAGAGGGGCAACATCATCAGAGCTTAAGGATGAAAACAGAGAAAATCGGAGAAGGTCTTCAGCGGTAAGCACTAATTGCACCTCGATTCTGAATTTGTTCCCTATAGAATTAGCTTCGTTGATATAATAATATTTTTAATGCCTCATTCTCACAATTCCATTAAATCTCATACACTAGAGAAAAGTGGTGAGGAGGCGTGGAATATGTTGGATATTGAATGGACTCCCGTTCGGATAATACCAACTATCAATGATGCATTTCGGATATTTGCCTTGTTTCTATTCGCAGTTCTCGCAGTAATTATCATAATTAATGCAGACTAATTGTACATTTTCGCTGGATTATTAAGGATTATCGAGTGGGTGAGAGGGATTTGTACTAACTTGCTGTGCCGCACGGACGACATCTGCCATAACTCGGGCTTGGTCCGGAAGGCCTTGGGCCTCACATTGCGTCATGATCTCTCCACGGCTTGAAACATAATATCGTGCTGGTAGGCGATTCAAAGCGAGTGCCATAATGTCGGCCTGACAGCGCTTGCATGTGCAACTTAGAATGTTGTCACGGAGGTAGGTTTCCAGTGCTTGTTGAACAACGACTTCCGTGTGGTTTTTAAGCTCATACATATATTCATCTCCTTAATAATTAGTCAAGTCAATAATAATAGTTCATCATCTAAAGAACAAGTACATATGATTACATTTTAGAAAAAATTTTAAAATAATAAAAGGTTAATTGTTAAGAAGTTTAGGATAGATTTGAGGGGATAATTTTTGTGCGGTTTGATTGCTAAAATGAACGTATTGGAGAGACGGATATGAAATGGGAATTTATCAAGGATATGCAAAGGATTTTTACATTATTGGATAGTATTGAAAAGCAAAGAAGTGAGCGTGATTATCCGATCATGTGGGAAAAAGTTCATGCGGTGAGCTGTGCTCAGATTGGCCGCATGCTTGCGGAAAAAAGAGGAGCGGATATTGAACAGGCTGGATTAGCATGTGCTTTACATGATATCGGCCGGTGGATCACGGGACGACAGCATGACCATGCGCCAAAAGGTGAAGACGCAGTAAGACGTTTCTTAGCCGAAAAACAAGGTACAGATGAAGAAAAAGAACAGATTGTCCAAGCGGTTATAAACCATTCTAAAAAGGATGAGATTGGAACGTTGCTTGAAGAAATTGTAAAAGATGCTGACATCTTAGATTGTCATTGGTACGGAGAAGGTATTATGAAACCATTTCATATAGCCAGACTGAAGAAGGCTTTAGCGGAACTGCAGATCCATAATCCTGAAGTGCTTAACAAGTAACAGAGTTAAGGTTGGACTCTAAATTAAGTTATCTACTTAGTTAGATTTCGATAAGGGATTTCAAAAGACTATGATTTTGTAGAAAATTTTGGTTGCTATTAGGCAGACCCTCTGCTATACTGACCCTGTGCTTGTTAATATTGGGGCCTAACTAAATTTAGAATCCATAATTCAGACCTTATTTGGTGCAAGGATGATAATTTGTGAGGATCCAACTCGTACAAGAACACCAAATAAGGAGGAGTTATCATGGCTCAAGACAAATATCTAACATGCCGGGATTGTGGTCAGGAATTTGTTTTTTCTGCAGGTGAACAGGATTTCTACGCTGAAAAAGGATTTGAAAACGAACCAACCCGCTGCCCTGCTTGTCGTCAGGCTCGTAAGCAACAATCAGGTGGCGGTCGCAGTAATTACGGCGGTTTTAGCCGTTCACCCCGTGAAATGTACCCGGCAGTCTGCGCAAGTTGCGGAGTACAAACGGAAGTTCCTTTCCAACCATCTGGAGAAAAACCCGTATACTGTCGGGATTGCTTCCAATCCATGCGCCGTTACTAAGAACGATTAAAAGAAGGCTAGGGGATACCCCCTAGCCTTCTTTAATACAATTATCGAAGTCTTTACAATATCATTCTACATCCAATCGTTAGACACCCACTTCCACAAGTGGGTATTCCATATTCAATTAATTGCACGAGGTTACTCCATGATCTCCAGATCATCCGGGCTTTTATCTTTAGCAAAAATCACGTCGTCTTTAATTTTCCCTCTGGTGTTAGTTAGAGGAGAGTTCTGAGAATCAGGTTTAGATGGCTGGGATTCGGCTTGGTTGGCAACCGGCCTTTTTTGAGATGGCATGGTATCTTCCTCCTTACGCATGGTTGGATATGGCGAAAAACATAGTATTTAAACTTATTTCTTAATATTATTAAGTATGATTATCTTGAAGAGGAATTATGTATAGTAGAGTCATCCTGCTATTAGGATTAGGGATATTATGTAATTCAGGAAGGTTATGGTAATATTATGTCTCGGATCATTCAAAAACTTATCCGTTTATTTATGGGTCTTTTTTTGTATGCTATAGGTATAGTATTGACGATAAATGCTAACCTCGGTCTATCCCCATGGGATGTCTTTCATCAAGGAATTACCTTTTTGTTTGGCATAACAATGGGGCAGGCAACCATAGCAGTGGGAATTCTTATAATAATCATCAGTTCAGTCCTGGGAGAACGGCTGGGATGGGGAACGTTATTCAATATGTTCTTTATTGGGTACTTTATGGATCTGATCATGCTCAATCACCTGATCCCAATCTCGAATAATGCCGTATCCGGCCTGATGATGATGTTTTTGGGAATGATTATTATAGGCATTGCTAGTTATTTCTATATTGGCGCAGGAATAGGTTCCGGCCCGCGGGATGGGTTAATGATTGCCTTGACCAAAAAGACTCACAAATCAGTTCGGTTCATCAGAAATTCCTTAGAAATCAACGCACTTTTAATAGGCTATCTATTAGGTGGGTACGCGGGGTTAGGAACCTTGATTATGTCAATAGCTTTGGGGTATATAATGCAGTTTGAATTTAAACTCCTCAAATTTGATATTAATAGTATCCAGCATAGGTTTATTGATGATGATGTAAGGCTTCTAAGGGAGAAGTTATACAACAAAGGTGAGACAAGGGGGCGGTCTTTTTGACATATTTCTGTCAAAACTTTATTAGATCAAAATCCCTGCAAATAATGTCAGAATCTTAAATTATATGGTATGATGGATGGGTGTTATATTAAGTAATACTGAGTTTTGAGAGTAAAGAAGGGAGCTTGTATCCATATGAGTAAGCCCCGTGAAGAAAAATATCACGCAATTTTAGATGCTGCCACGGAGGCTTTTGCATTATATGGCTATTTCACTTGCCAAGTCTCTAAAATTGCAAAATTAGCCGGCGTTGCTGATGGAACGATTTATTTGTATTTCAAGAATAAGGAAGATATTTTGGTAAGCCTTTTTTCAGATCGAATGGGAAAATTCATTCAGGAAATTCTTCATTCAGTTGTGCAGTATCAGACAACTCAAGAAAAATTATTATGTATAATTCGAACTCATTTCAGATATCTACAGGAAAATCGTTCTCTGGCCATAGTTACTCAGATTGAGCTTAGACAGTCCGACCCAAAAATCAGAGAGGCTATTTCCGGGCCTTTGCGAGACTACTTTCATTTGATAGAGCAGGTTCTCGCTGAAGGGATTGAGAGAGAAGAAATTGTCTTAGCGGACGTAAAAGTAGGCCGCCAGATGTTTTTCGGAACTCTGGATGCTGTGATCAGTGATTGGGTGAGTTCTAAGAAGCCACGTCCACTAGAGGGGATAGAAGACTTAGTTTTCGATCTAATGCGCGGAGCCTTTAGAATTAAAGAGTGATACTGTTCTATAATTCATACGAGAAAAACATAAAGCCTTTCACTTTATTTTATCAAAAAATGAAAGTGAAAGGCTCTATTTGTCAATGAACCAGTTTTGATGGCGGAGCCAAGGTATGTTTATGGTGCGGTTACTCGTTCTGATTTTGCCGTAGGGCGTTTTTTCATGAATAAGGCGGTAGTACCTGCTGCCAGGGGGAGAAAGAACAGTACGGAAATTGCCGTAGATAAACCATGCAGATCTGCTATGCGACCGATTAAAATGACCATCAGGCCTCCGATTCCTCCGGCAAACCCCATTGTCAATCCAGCTGCTAAAGACTTATTGTTAGGAATTGCTTCCTGTGCTGCAACAACGGTTACCGAAAAGCTGGACAATAGAGAAGCGCCTGCAAGGGCTAAGAAAACAACACTTAGAGTGCCCTGAGTGTGTGTGAAACCAAAAAATAGAGGGGTAGCCAAGACCAGTGAACTTACGATCAATAGTTTACGACCATAACGATCGGATATATATCCACCTAGAATTCCGCCGATTGCTCCGGAGAAGAGCATGATAAAGACCAAATGACTTGAAGCGATGGAAGAAAGATTTTGGGCATGAAAGTATAAAGGAAGGATGGTTAACAATCCGGTATAGGCTAAAGCACGAATTGCAATGACGCTGGTAATTGCCAGCAGTTCAGTGCGAGCATTTTTCAAAGAACGTAATACGTCAGTTAAGGTCGGGGGGGCTCCGCTAAGCACAGTATTTTTAGGGGCAAAGAAAAAGAGCAGCAAGGCGACGAGAATTCCGGGGATAACTGTGTAAACAGTGGCTCTAAGCCCATAGGTTTGAAATAAGGGAACGAGCAGAAGCGGGCTAAGTGCAAAACCCATATTTCCAAAAGCGATAAAAGCAGATAGGAGAACCGCTTTTCGGTTGCCGCTTACAGCAGTAATCATGGTTGATGCCTGAGGATGAAAAGCGGCAGTTCCAAGACCGGCTAAACCGGCCAGGAGTACCAGAAGAAAATAGTTACTGACAAGACCTGTCAAGCTGAGCATGATCGCCATCCATAGTGTGCCCACATGGACCAACCAACGTTTTCCCTGCCTGTCGAGGAAGTAGCCAAAGATTGGTTGGATGAAGGATGAACTTATAGTAAAAGCAGAAACTAAGATTGCTGCTCTAGTGGCACTTAGGGATGTGGCGGCTACAAGAAACGGGAGCATTTGCGGCAGATAGTTGCTGTACATGTCGTTTAGCATATGAGCCAAGGACAGTATGCCGATCGTTGAATACTCTATAGGTTGCTTAGGATTCATGAAGGAGGCTCCTTTCGGATAATACGGAAATCATTTTTGCATTAAACGACCATAATGCTCAAGAAAGTAGTTAAAGTTGGCTTGACGTTGAGTAATGTCTTTAGCGTAATCATGGAGTGCCATCCGCCCTTGGGGCGTGATAGAATACCATTTGCGAGGAGCACCGGTCTTTGGAGCTATCCAACTCGATTTCACCCAACTCTTGTCTTCCATTTCTTGAAGAGCACGATAAACACTGGGGCTATCTGTTAAGCAAAAGGGCAAATCTGCCTGTAAGCGTGAGAGAATCTGGGCACCGTAAGCAGATTCCGACTCTTCTAAAAGGAGAAGAATAAAGGCATTCGTATGACGGCTTTGTTTAGATCGATTCAATGGTTTCCTCCTCGCTATACTGTTTTTTGCAGTGTACTGTTTTTTACACTATATTGCCGTGGCCGCATAATGTCAACAACCTTTAATCTATTGCAAAGGTAGAATTGTTTAGTCTCTGGACAAGATGTTAATGTAGGGGTAGTATTTAAGAAACTGTTAATACTATTTAAAAGAACTCGTTGAAACCATTAAAAACCGTTAGATAGGGAGATTAGGATGGATTTTGCAGGGAAAGATAAAGCAACTTATGTAAAAGAGACGTTTAATGCAATAGCAGCGCGTTATGACTTAATGAATAGTTTAATGAGTCTGGGAATGGATAAGCGATGGCGGCGCCTGGCGGTTAAGGAAGTCGGTGCAAAGCCTGGCATGCATATTCTTGATGTTTGCTGTGGGACAGGCCAGCTTTCTATGGAATTAGGAAGGGCAGTCGCTCCTGAAGGAAGCGTGACAGGTTTGGACTTTTCGCAAAAAATGTTGGAGGTTGCCGAGAAATCATTGCTTCAAACCTCGAATCCCGGACATATTCGATTTATTCAAGGAAATGCCATGGAACTTCCTTTTTCGGATAATTCCTTTGACGGTGTGACTGTGGGGTGGGGATTGAGAAATCTGCCGGATTTGCGTCAGGGTTTACGGGAAATGGTAAGGAATGTTAAGCCGGGAGGAAAAGTCGTATCACTGGATATGGCTAAACCATCACTTTTCGGTTTTAAACAAGCCTATTGGTTATATTTCGAAAAGCTTATTCCCTTAATGGGTAAAGTATGGGCCAAGAAGGCTAGTGCCTATCAATATCTTCATGACTCAGCCCGAGAGTTTCCGGCTCAGGAAGAATTAGTCAAACTATTTGCGGAATGTGGACTCCAGGATGCTCATTTTACGAATTTGGCCGGTGGTGTTGTAGCCATCGTTTCAGGAACAAAACCACGTGATTAGCCGCAGCGAATAATACTTCCGCTTTTCAAGTGGGGGTTTTATTTAATTTGCATGATTCGAAGCAAAGGAGTTCATACTATCCTTGTTATATGAAATAATTAACGTTTAAAGGAAGGGATAAGTATGAAAGTTCGTGACGTTATGACTCAGCAGGTTGATTGGGTTGCTCCAACTGCTTCAATAGCAGAAATCGCGCGGTTAATGAAGAACAAAGATGTCGGTTCAATCCCTATTTGTGAAGACAAAAAGGTTATTGGAATGATCACAGACAGAGATATCGTTTTAAAAGTTATCGCAGATGGTTTAAACTGGGAAAGCAAAACGGCTAAAGATATTATGAATTCCCAGGTTATCACAGTAACGGCTGATCAGGATGTTCATGAGGCTGCTCATTTAATGTCAGAGTACCAAATCCGCAGATTGCCGGTCGTGGAACAGGGCAAACTAGTTGGTATTGTAGCCTTAGGAGATTTGGCGATTGAAAAGATTCATATTAATGAAGCCGGTGATGCACTAAGCGATATTTCGCAAGGGGCCCGTCATTAAATTTACCGGCAGTGACTTGGCAGGATATAGGTTGAACTGGTAAAATAATAGCGTTGTGAGAAAATCACAACGCTATTATCTGTTATGAGAGTTTTGTGATAGACTTATGAGAAATAACGACAATATTACTAAGAGAAGGATGTGCTTGCTGTGACGTTAAATGTTGGAATAAAAGGACAGGCGCAAACGACCGTCACTGTCTCAAATACGGCCAAGGCCATGGGCAGTGGACAACTTGAAGTTTTCGCGACGCCTGCAATGGTAGCGCTTATGGAACAAGCTGCTGTGAATGCTTTAGAATTACCGCAAGGTCAATCTAGTGTAGGGACTTCAATAACTATAAAACATACCGCGGCTACGCCTCTGGGTGCTAAAGTCTTCGCAACGGCAGAACTACTTGAAATAGACCGCCGCCGGCTAGTTTTTCAGGTAGAAGCATGCGATGAAGCCGGGCAGATCGGTATAGGAAATCATGAGCGTTTTATCATCGATATTGAACCTTTCCTTGCTAAAACCCAAAATCGTAAACAGGAGTCTTAGGCGTGGAAGGGTTTAATACACTCTCTGGGATTATAACCGGAGAACAAGTGATTGATAAATCTCGCTTTATTTGTATTGGCATTCCCCTCTCATCCCTGGAGGAAATTGAAAAGGCTATGCTGAAGATTCGCGATGACTATCCCAATGCCCGTCATTATGTTTACGCATACCGACTGCACAATGGATTTATTGAGAAATCCTCCGATGACGGTGAACCTCAAGGGACGGGTGGCCGCCCGATTATGGATATTCTACAACATCGGAATATTTGGAACGTTTTAGTAGTGGTTGTAAGATATTTTGGCGGTATCCTTTTAGGAACGGGGGGACTATCCAGAGCGTATGGCGGGACTGCCCGGCAAGTTATTAATGAGACAGAATTAAAAACGTTAACTCTTTATCAGATCTATGCCCTTCGTGTGCCCTATCAATGGTACGAAACGCTTAAATATCAATTTGACCAACATACTTGGATCATTCAAGAAGAAGATTTCAGTGATGTGATTAAGCTTACTGTTCATGTCCCTGAACAAGAAACCGGTTTATTCGAAAAATGGATCAATGACTTCACCAGAAAACAAGTTCAATTTGAGGCGCTGGGGGTTGTCTGGAGGTAGTCCATTTAGTCAGAAAAGTCTCCCGATTTAGAATAATAAAACTTTAAGAAAGTGAACACAATCACTTTCTTTTTTTATATATATCTGGTAATATTAATGATGAGTATCAGAACAATTAATGATTGTACAGCAAATAATGATCAGCGAAGAATGTGCAAGTTATTCTCGTAAAAAAAATGAATGAAGGGAGTTGTTTCTATGTTAGCTTTCATTCCGGCTCTAATTATCGGAGGATTTCTTGGGGGATGCGCAGTGGTTATTACAGCTTCATGTTTACAGCTTGTTAAATTAACGGTCAATTTACCCAAAAACGGCAGATCGATTCGCAGAGCAATTGAAGCCTAGTCTTTGTTTAAATGGCAGGTCGTAAAAACACCCCTTCATTATTTTGAAGGGGTGTTTTAGGCATTCCTGTTACTTATAGATACTTTGATTACGTCCTGTTGTTTTGGCCTGGTAAAGAGCCTGATCTGCTCTTGAAATCACAATAGAGGGTGAATCGGAGGGATGCCAAAGAGTCACTCCGATACTTATAGTGACAGATACATAACTGTCCGTCGCTGGGTTCAGTACTTGGGTTTTTTCCACAACTTGCCGTATTTTTTCACTGATAAATAATACGATTTTTTCAGTAGCTTCCGGGATAAGAATGACAAATTCTTCCCCTCCATATCGGGCAATGAGGTCTTCTTCTCTTAAATTATTGCGAAGCTCCCGGACAATCGTTTTAAGGACGGTGTCCCCAAATTGATGTCCATAACGATCGTTAAAGTGTTTGAAATTGTCAACATCAATCATAAGTAAGCCAAAGGTTACTGACCGCTTATGACGTTGGCAGAGGGATATGTATTCGCGCAAACGCTTTTGGAAGTAACGATGATTATAGACACCCGTTAATCCATCCGTGATTGATTCGCGTTCTACTATAGCGTAAAGAAGGGCGTTTTCCAACGCTGAAGTGGCGTGACCGGCTACAGTTTCTAAGAATCTCATTTGTTCAGGAGTGATTTCCGGCTGGCGAATAGAGTGAATGTTAATGGTACCTGTTTTGTGTTGGGCATTCTGAAGAGGCAGACAACAGATCCATTCCCAATTTTGTGTTCTATTTCCGGGTGGACAATAATAGGTCACACCGTTTGATAATACTTGAGAAAGAAAAGACAAATCAAGATTTGAAGGTATCTGAGGTGAGATGGTGCGTGAGTCGAAGACTCCTATAACCTCAAACGTTTGGGTTTTCTCATTGAAAAGGCAAACGCTTGCTTGATCAATACTAATTAGGCAGGCAATGGCGCTTATAATATTGGTGGCTATTACCTTTGGATCAAGAGAAGCATTAAGAGCACGTGCAATGTCTAAAAGAACGTTTGTCTGTAAACGTATTTCCTCTAATTGGTTTTCTAATACTTTTATTCTTTGCAGTAATTTGGAAGTGTCTTCTGGATCAGTTTTGTGATCACTTGACATACCTATGCCCCCTATAACCCATTCTTAAAACATTATATTATTCTCTATTCAGATTAAATAATCCTTTCCAACTTTTATTTTTTCTAAAAAAGCTTATTAATAATACCCTAAAAATGCAAATCAGAGGAGACAGAAGAAGGAGAAACAGGAGTTCTGTCGAATTTTTAAATACAGAATGGCCAAGATAAAGGGGGACCTATTCTGATATATGAAGTAACCGTAATTTTAGGGAGCATACCATTTTTTGTGTTTTTTATACAGAAAGCTAAGGCATTTGGAATATCCCGCATGAGGGCGTTTTCGGTCACTTTTTTAGTAATGGGTGCGGTCTTGATGTTTCCAAGGGCTCTTCGATTAGGTTGGGCACTTTGGTGGTTTTTGTCAGTGATGATTATGGTTATCTGTGGTAGTATATTATGGTCAAGAAAGCAACTGGCGGAAGAGCTAGGCCAAGCAGAGGAGATAGGCCGCGCAGAAGAGCTAGGCCAAGCAGAAGTGATAGGTCAGGAAGAGGCGATAGGTCAGGAAGAAGAGCTAGGCCAAGCAGAAGAGCTAGGCCAAGCAGAAGTGATAGGCCAAGAAGAAGAGATAGACCAAGCAGAAGAGATAGGCCGAGCAGAAGTGATAGACCAAGTAGAAGAGATAGGCCAGGAAGAAGAGATAAGCCAGGCAGAAGCAATAGAGGAAGTAGATACTATGCCCTCAGAAGCTGTTGTTGAAGCAAAACCGCTAGTTGAAGAAGACTATCCGGTGGATAATAATGTCTCGATAGAGATCATTGAACGATCCGAAGGTTCCCTAACCATTGAGGAACTTATCGATATGGGATTTGACGAAAAAAGTTCAGGGAATTTCCAACAAGCAGCTTATTATTTTTCCCGGGCTTTAGCTCAAAAACCAGTGCCTGATTTAGCCTTTTATTTAATCATTGATTACTACTGGCTGCTGAATAATCTGGAGGAGCGTGATTATGCATTAACTGAGTTAAAGGTACATATTCAGAATTATTTACCTCAATTTAATCCAGAACTGCGAAATCGCTTTGACGCCTGGATGACCAAGGAAACTATCACAAGTATTTCTTAATTGAATAGGAGGCGTTAGCCATGAAGCCGACAAACGAAATTATTGGTTTACGAGTTATTAGTATCTCAGATGGGACACAAGTTGGGGTTATAAAGGATCTGGTTCTTAATCAGCAGAGTAAATCTCTGGATTTTTTGATTATTGATCAGCCATCTGATTATTTTGGAGCAAAAGTTATCCCCTATTCGGATATTTTGGGCCTTGGGGAGTTTGCAATTACGATCCCCCATCAGCAGGTAATTCAAGATGTTGCTCAAAATACCGAGGTGCAACATCTCCTAAAGCAAGATATCCGCGTAATAGGAACTAGAGTTTTGACTAAAAAGGGTCAACTTATTGGAGAAGTAAAAGAGATCATTATTGATGAAGAGACGGGTCTTATTGCATCGTGTCTTTTTGAATCAGAGGGACAGATGAAGGAAATTGATAAAGACAAAATCATTACCTTAGGTAAAGAATTACTGATCATTGAAGGGGAACCTTCGCCTACAAATCATGAGAGCCTAGAATTCAGCAATGAACCACTAATTCAAGCTGAATCTCAAATTCAGACCTTAGACAACGTTGAGGATATTGCTGAAACGGCAGAATCTGCTGCGGAAAAAGAAGCTGATTTTAACTTGTTTGAGCAGCGCCAACTCCAATATTTCATTGGCAAAAAGGTTGATAAGGACATTGTCTTGGACAATAATGATATTTTACATGCTGGTGAAAGTATTACACCTGAAATGGTTGCAAATATTACGACCAGAAGCACATTAATGGAAGTAACTTCTCATTTGCGAAAAAGCTGAGAAGGTTAATGTGATTTATGATAAAAACTAAGTTGTTTATCCTAGCCTTATTGTTTCAATTATGCTTCACATTAGGGTTAGGAACGGTCGTTTCATATGGTAATACGCGTGACAGAGCACCATCCGGTTTAATGGTCTGGGGCGAGGATCTGACTGGACTCAATAGAGCCCAAGTATCTGCTCTAATAAGAGAAAAATTACCGACGGCTGTTACGTATGAAGGACAAGTTTATCCCTTAAAGTGGGATAAAACTTATGCGGAGATTGAATTATGGCTGGATCGAGTCTATCCTGTCACCACGGGTTCTTGGTTTGAGGATGTCCTTCAAAATCTCGCCCGGCCTTCTGACGTCACCTCATTTGGCAGTATTTCCTTAAACCAAGCTGAAATCTTTGAACAGCTGCAAGCATTTAGTTTGAAGATCAATCAACCTGTACGTTCAGCAACCATCAGCTTTGCAGATGGTCAGTTAAAAAAGTCCGATGGGGCAGCAGGGAAGGAATTGGATATTGAAGCGACCTGGCTGAAGATTTCCCAGGAGCCCCAACAAAAGCAGGTAGAAGCTAGTGTAAATGTTATTCCCGCTAAGCCAAGCACGTCTGATATCAATAAAATTGTTAATAATTTGGGAGATTACACTACATATTTTAATCCCCTGGATAAGCTGCGAACGAATAATGTTCGTTTGGCCGCTTTGGCCTTGAATAACCGTTTGATTCCGCCGGGAGACGTGTTTTCTTTCAATGAGGTAGTGGGAGAACGTACGGAAGCTTCTGGTTATTCCCCCTCAGTTGTTTTTGTAAATCAGTCGATGATCAAAGATATTGGAGGAGGGATTTGCCAAGACTCAAGTACTCTCTATCAAGCGGTCCTCCAAGCTAATCTAGCTATTGAAGAAAGGCACAGCCATTCTTTGGCGGTATCTTATGTTCGGAGAGGACAAGATGCCACAGTGGCCTATGGAATTCTTGATTTTCGCTTTCGCAATAATACAAAGGGATATTTATTAATAAGTGCACGAATTGGACCAAACTGGCTTAGAATACGATTATTTGGAGTAGCGGATGAAAAACATCCTGAGCTTCGGAAGCCGGAAGGTTATCCTATTGGCCCGGAATCCTGGGATAAAGATCCTAAATAGGTCTTATAAAGTATTTATTCAAAAGAATTGACTCGCGGACAGGGGGTTAGCGCCCTATTCGCGAGTCAATCTGGTTTTTCAGCAGTATTACAGTTTAATCCCGGATTGTTACAAGAACTGAAAAATAAGTTTGGCGGCCACTAGGATAGACATTATAACAAAAAGAGGCCTTACAAGCTCCGGACCATGATGAATGGCAAGCCTGGTACCCGCATAAGAGCCTAAAATCATGAATAGAGCCATAGGGATTCCAATAGAGTAAAGAATCTTCCCATTCCAGGCAAAGAAAATAAGAGAAGAAATATTGCTTGAGAAATTTAATACTTTAGAATTTGCGGAAGAGGAAACAAAGTCGAAGCCAAAGAGTGTGATGAATGAGAAAATCAGGAAGGACCCAGTTCCCGGTCCAAAAAATCCATCATAAAATCCTAAGAACATGGCCAATAAACATCCCATAACTATTTTCGATGAGCTGAGGCCTTTGAAGTTATTTTCCATCCCTAAGTTTTTACGGACAAGAGTGTATATTCCTACAAAAAGAATCAAGAATAAGACCGCTTTGTTTAAAAAATCCGAACTAACACCAAGTACGGCCCAAGCACCCAGGAAGGCGCCAAGCAAAGAAAAGGGAATCTGCCACTTAACCAGAGGAAAGTGCACTTTACCAGACCGGGCGAAGGTGATAGAACTATTCAAAGAAGCCAGCGATGCAGCAAATTTATTAGTACCCAGTGCAAAATGAGGGGGCAGCCCGACCATCAGCAAGGCCGGCAGACTGATAAGCCCGCCTCCTCCGGCAATAGCATCGACCATCGCAGCAATAAAGCCAAAGGTACATATTATGATTAGATCAAGAGACATAGTTTTACCTCACATTCAACATCCCTTTATAGTATACTCCTTGAAAGCAGCTTGAGTATATACTTGTTATAAAACCCAGACTGGGAAAAACGCTGAAAATAGTGTAGGATTATAGTGCAGGGTGTTGAAAATGATGCTTCAACAGGAAGGAGCAACTATCTAAGTGCGGCAAGTAAGTGTGAATTCGTTAACAATGGGAGATGTATTGGGTAAAACCATTTTCTCTAGTTCAGGCAGAATCCTGCTAGGGAAAGGAGTTAAACTTACTCCATTGTATATAGCGAAATTAAAAGATATGGGAATTTCTATTCTCTACATTGAAGATGATCGTTTTGACGATGTGATAGTTGAAGATGTTATTAGCGAAGAGCATCGTCGTGAGGCCATGGAGATTCTGGAGAAAAGCACAAGGTCTGTTCGATTAGGCAAAGATCTTGATGGTTTTGACTTGAAAAAGATTATCAACAAAATTGTCGAGGAGATCTTATTTAAAAAGGATATACTAGTCAACATGATGGAGATGCGCAGCTTAGACAACCAAATCTTTGCCCACTCTGTTAATGTGTGTGTTCTCTCAACCATTTTAGGGAAGGCCATGCTATTAGACCGCGAAAAGCTTGAAAATTTGGCCATTGGTGCCATACTCCATGATATTGGCAAGGTACATCTCGACCCTAAGCTATTAGCAAACGATGATTTGACGGCTGAAGAAGCTGAGCTCCTCAAAACACACACAACCCTTGGTTTTGAGGAGCTCAGAAAGCGAAAAGATCTTAATTTGGTTATCGCCCATATTGCCTTTCAACATCATGAACATATAAATGGTACCGGCTATCCCAGACGTCTGAAAGAAGGGGAAATTCACCCTTTGGCGCAGATTGTAGCGATTGCCAATCTCTATGATAAGATGACATCCGAGCAAAGCAGTGGAAAGAGAATCATGCCCCATGAAGCTTGTGAAATTTTAATGGGACTGGCCGGTGTGCTCTACCCCTTAGAAATGGTCCGGGTATTCCTCAAAAGTATTGCTGCGTATCCGACCGGGATCACGGTCAAATTAAATACAGGTGAAATCGGGGTTGTTGTGGATCAGAATTTAAGCATGCCGGCAAGGCCGATCGTCCGGGTTTTTGATGGGTCAGAATTTGGATCAAATGGGATGAAAGAGTATAATATGGTGGAAAAACGAACGATCTTTATTCAGGAAGTCTTAAGCTAGACAGCGGAGGTAAGATAATGACAAAGATTGGTTCTAATGAGCCAGTTTCACAGTTTATTTGTGATGCTTTACAAGAGAGATTCCCGGATGCTCACTGTGAGTTGGAGTACAACACCCCTTTTGAGCTATTGGTAGCTACGATTTTATCCGCTCAATGCACCGACGAAAGAGTGAATCTGGTTACTGCGTCCCTATTTGCGGAAGCAAATACTCCCCAATCGATCCTTAATTTAGGGCAAACCGCACTTGAGAGTAAGATTCGTTCCTTGGGTCTCTTTCATAATAAAGCTAAAAATATACTTGCGGCCTGCAAAGTGCTCGTTGAGAAATTTAATGGAGAAGTACCTGCGGATTTAGAATTATTAAGGAGTCTCCCGGGTGTCGGACGCAAAACTGCCAATGTCGTTGTCAGTAACGCCTTTGGAATTCCGGCAATTGCTGTCGATACCCACGTTTTTCGAGTTGCCCACCGCTTAGGCATAGCCCGCGGGAAAACCCCGGAGAAGGTTGAAGAAGAATTGATGAAGATTTTCCCAAGAGAACGTTGGTCCCTGGTCCATCATCTTTTGATCTTTCATGGAAGGCGAATTTGCAGTGCCCGGAAGCCTGCTTGTGAGGAATGCCCTGTTAATCAGGTTTGTAAGTTCTATTCTGAACAAAGGCCCTAAAGATATGCAGAAGAATCCCTAAGCCCACAAGCAGGGCAGCTTCGTCCACAGAAGCGAACCCATTGCATGGAGAGGCGGTAAAAGCCCATAAGCCGGTGCGGGGATACGGAGCCAGGGGTTCACATCAGGTATTACCCGGAGGTTTGGCGAAGTCCCGCACCGGCGGGTGGGCGAGCCTCGGAATGCTGCGGTAAGCGGATGTGGGCGAAGCTGCCCGACCCGAGAGCGCTCTCTTTTTCATCCTCTGATGGTGCTGCGTCAACTGCATGAAAGGCTGCCAAGGATCTCCTCCCATATTTGTCCATTAAGAAAGGTTGGTCTTTATGAAATATGTCCGTTTCTTAGATAGTAAAAACGAGATTAGATATGGTATCGTCGAAGGGGAGAAGGTGCGCCTTCTGGATGGACCCTTTTTAGATTCCAAAAGCAACCCGACGGATGCTGTGTTATCCAGCCATGAAATTACCTTGCTTGCTCCTGTAGAACCCAGTAAAGTAATTTGTGTAGGACTTAATTATGCGTTGCACGCTGAAGAGTTAGATCATGCCTTACCTGAAGATCCGGTTATTTTTATGAAGCCGCAGACAAGTGTCATCGGTCCGGATGCTCAGATTATCTGCCCTAAAGTCAGCCAGCGTGTTGACTATGAAGCAGAGCTGGCTGTCGTCATTGGCAAGACAATCAAAGACGTTCCTGAAAACGAAGCCGCCGCGGCTATTTTTGGCTATACCTGCGCCAATGATGTTACTGCCAGAGATTTGCAAAAGAAAGATGGTCAATGGACTCGGGGAAAATCATTTGATACCTTTTGTCCAATTGGACCGTGGGTTGTGACAGATATTGATCCCAGCCACTTAGATATTCAGCTGCTGCTTAATGGGGAAATCAAGCAGTCTTCGAATACCCGTTATTTTATAAACTCAGTACCAAAACTAGTGAGTTTTATGTCTCAGGTTATGACGCTTAATCCAGGAGATGTGGTGCTGACCGGAACTCCTGAAGGGGTTGGTCCTATGCAGCCAGGGGATGAAGTTATTGTCAGACTGCAAAGTATTGGAGAATTAAGAAACACTGTAGAGTAGGCATGGGGGTACAAGCATGATTCGCATCGGACATAATCCAAATACTAATATGCTGCCAATGTTTTATTACTTAGAGAAAGAGCATCCTTTACTCGAATCAGTTACGGCAGAACCAACAGGGCATAATGCAATGCTGGCTGAAGGTCGGATTGATATGGCTCCGATCAGTGCCTTTTCCTATGGTGAGCATTGGAAGGACTACGCGATTTTGCGGAACCTCTCGGTCTCGACCAACGGAAGAGTAGGATCAATTCTATTATTCTCTAAAGTCCCCATAGGGGATTTGGAAGGTTTGACGATTGCTTTGACAAATGCTTCAGCAACGTCCGTTAATCTTACTAAGATTTTACTCCATCATTACTATGGAGTTACCCCTGGCTATTTAACCATGCCGGCTAATCTCCCGGAAATGTTTGCCAAAGCGGATGCGGCACTCCTGATCGGAGATGCAGCAATACAAGCTGCGCTTCTGCGCCCGGAGTGTTATATCTACGACCTGGGTGAAGAATGGCATAAACACACAGGCTGCTCTATGACCTATGCTGTTTGGGCATTTCCTAAGAGTCTCTTAGCTGAACGAGAAGAAGAGATAATGCGCATTTATGATTTGCTTCTGGAAGCAAAGGCTAAGGCTTTGGGCAATATGGATGATATTTTAAGGACATGCCAAATGATGCTTGGAGGATCGCTGGAATACTGGCGGGACTATTTTGCTCAGTTTAACTACGGACTTGATCATGACTTGGTCTTAGGGCTGGAGAAATACTATAATCAATGTTTTGAGCTGAATTTGCTGCCCAGCCGTCCGGTCCTTGAGTTTTGGCCTAAGGAGTAAAGGATGGAATATTGGGTTTACCTGGCAAGGTGCGGAAACAATACGATCTATACCGGTGCGACAACCGATCTTAGGCGGAGACTGAAAGAACATAACGGTACAGCGAGAGGGAAAGGAGCCAGATACACAGCCTCGCATCTTCCGGTTACGTTGGCTCAAGCCTGGCAGGTTGGCTCGTGGAGTGAAGCTTTACGTTTAGAGTACGCTATAAAACAATGCCCGCGAATAGAAAAGGAGCAGCTAATAAATCAACCGGACCGCATTTCCCAGCTTGCAGAACGACGCAACCTCACCTTCTCAATTCTAGAGGTTTCTCAAGAGTTCATTCATTCCGGGGATGGATCCCTTGATAATAAATAGTTTGGAGGTATACCATGCCAATAGTTCAAATCGATCTGTTAGAAGGACGTACACTTGATCAGAAACGCTTACTCGTAGAGAAAGTCACTCAGGCTATCATGGAATCGACTGGGGCTCCAGCGGAGAGTATTTCAATCATCCTTCGGGATATGGCCAGGGAAAACTATGCCAAAGCCGGGAAGCTGGCCAGTGACAAATAGTCTGCACTATGATCAGAGTATAAGCAAAAAGCCAAGTGCGAAGCAAGACTGAACTTCGCACTTGGCTTTATTATTGAGCTGATGGATTTGGTTGATAGACTCATCCATAGGTTAGGGGCAAATTAGGATTAGGCCCCCATGCTATACGTTGAAGGCACTTCCTCCCAAAAATTCTCTGAGAATTGAGTTAAAGGGAACTTTAGAAATATCTAAAGTATCAAAAAAGGAGAGAAGAGTCAGGAGGTGGACTGCCATCTCATAATGAGGGCAATCCGGGGTAATAGAGACTAATAAGTGTTCGGCATAGGGACGTAAAGCATTGAGTTCGTATAGAAGGCTGGAGTTAAACATGACATCCGCTTCTTCCTGATAAGGGAAGATATTGTTGTTTTCCCCTCGGCGGACACTCTCCCACTGGGCAAGAGTTCGGGCAGGGTCGGTCCCGCGGAATTTATCATCTCTGACAAGCCGGCGGATGAGCCTGACCTCTGTTGTAGGAACCCGAGTGTAGGCATCAATATTCAGCTGGAATAGGGCACTTACGTAAATCTTGAACATTTGGGTCCGATCAAGTGAAGGCAATAAGGCTGGATTCAAAGCGTGAATCCCCTCAATAACCAGAATTTCATCGGAGCTGAGGCGCATAGGTTTGCCGGCAGGGCAGCGTCCGCCGCAGACAAAATCAAAGACCGGAGTTTCAACTTCTGATCCCCCAATAAGAGCATTTAACTGGGCGGCCAGTAAGGGTAAATCAAGGGCTTCCAAGCACTCAAAATCGTATTGTCCGTTGCTGTCAAGAGGGGTTTCTTCTCGAGGCAAGAAGTAATTGTCGAGAGATAAAGCAACTGGACGCAGACCATTGACGCGTAATTGGGTCGAAAGTCGTTGAGCAAAGGTCGTTTTACCTGATGAGGTTGGCCCTGATATAAGGATGACCCGGACTTTGGAACGCTGCTCAAAAATCCGATCCGCAATCGAGGAAATCTTTTTTTCATGTAAGGCTTCCGCCAAATAGATTAGATCGTGGGAAGACTTTGTAGAAATAATGGCATTGACATCTTGAACGTTCGAGAGGTGCAAATTTTCTAACCAACGCTGAGTTTCGGAAAACGTTGCTGAGAGTTTTTCCGGAGGAACAAAGGGAGACAGAGACTCCGGATGGTTAGCATTCGGAAAGAGGAGAATAAAACCAGGCAAAAAGTGAATTAATTTAAAATACGTTAAAGAACCTGATCGCTCCAGCGGCTGATAGATTGTTGTGATCATTTCATCGTTTATGCGGCAGCGATAGAGATGATCCTTTCCGGTTTCATAAGAGATAGCCTGATCTGAAAGCACCCAAGCTCTTAAATAATTTTCAATTTTTTGGGTTTCCCTTGAAGATAAAACAGAATTTTCAAGTTCGCAATACACACCGTCAAGGATTGAGTGAGAAATTTTGAGTTGTTCACCAGGAAAAAGGTCTTTCACGACTCCAATGAGTCCAATAACCAAACTTTGTCGATATTTACGTATTGAGTAGTCTGACATTCCTGCTCTCCTTTCCAATCTTAGTTGCATTAAAATGGTTATTCAACAAGAATGATTGCTTTCCTTCAATTTTTAGATTAAAATTTAAAATCAAATGGTCATTTACATAAGTCTTTTTTATAAGGAGGATATTTATTCTTATTGGGCGAATATACCGCGAATGATGTAAATAATCAGTCTAAATTAAAGGTCAAGGAGGGAAACGTATTGTACGAAAGCACACGGGGTAATCTGCATGGCCAAACTGCATCACAAGCCATCACTTTAGGAATGGTACCAAACGGGGGACTTTTCGTTCCTTCAGCTTTTCCCGACTTGAATTGGCAGGACTTGGAGGGGTTAACCTATGGTGAGGTTGCCAAACGTGTTATGATGCCATATTTAACGGACTTCTCCGAGGAAGCTGTTTCTCAAATTGTCAATGTCTATTCAGATGGAACATTTGATGGAGAAGACCCGGCACCTTTAGTTTCTCTGGGCAGCTTCGGAGTGTTGGAACTCTGGCATGGCCCCACGGCCGCTTTTAAGGACATGGCCCTGCAAGTGCTGCCCGACTTATTGAGGATCAGTCTTAAACAGTTTAACCGGGATGAAGAGGTTTTAATTCTGGTAGCAACATCTGGTGATACTGGGAAAGCAGCCTTAGAAGGGTTTAAAGACAGAAAAGGTATGCATATCGTGGTCTTTTACCCTGAGGGAGGCGTGAGCCCGGTTCAAGAACGTCAAATGACCACAACAGAAGGCTCTAATACTCATGTTGTTGCGGTTAAGGGAAACTTCGATCAATGTCAAACTGCCGTAAAACAAATTTTTGGTTCCGATACCTTAAAAGCTCAGCTTCAAGAGAAACAGCTGATCTTTTCCTCCGCAAATTCAATTAACTGGGGCCGGCTTCTGCCTCAAATCGTCTATTATTACTGGGCATATTTGCAGGCCGTAAAACAGGGAAAAGTCCCCTCGGGGGGTAAGATGAACGTTGTGGTTCCTACCGGAAATTTCGGAAATTTACAGGCCGCTTATTATGCTAAGCGCATGGGTCTGCCCCTTGACCGGATTATTTGCGCTTCAAACAGCAATAATGTCTTAGCCGATTTCTTTGCATCCGGGGTTTATGAGAGCCAGCGAGCCTTCTATCAAACTATCTCCCCTTCCATGGATATTTTAGTTTCCAGTAATTTCGAACGTTTTCTTTATGAGATGAGTGGAAGAGATGCGGAGAAAATTCGGACCTGGTACGATTCGAGTCGGCAGGGAACCTTTACGGTTGATCCAACAACCCTAAAAGCCTGTCAGGATACAGTTTATGCCGGTTGGGCGAATGAAGAGGAAACTCTTGAAACAATAACCAGAAGTTATCAAACCTATCAGTATGTGTTTGATCCTCACACTGCGGTTGCTATGAAAGTGTACGAGGATTACCGCTCTGAGACAAAGGATCAAACATTCACAGTTATTGCCTCAACGGCAAGCCCTTTCAAGTTTTCATCGAATGTGATAAGAGGTTTGGATGGAGTGAACCAAGAGAGCTGCCGGGATGAATGGGAAGCTCTTAAGCGTTTAAATCAATTAACGGGCTGGGAAATCCCTAAAGGTTTACAGGGCTTGGAAAATAAGCCGGAGAAAACAGTCAGCTCTTGTACACCGGAAGGGATTGCCGACTTAATCCAAACGATGTTCGTCGGATGAAGGTTAAAGAAACATCTAATTGGCGGGAGTAGACGGGAAGAGTTAAGGAGCTGCGCGAAAACTTGTTGATAGTTTTAGCGCAGCTCCTCTTTCGTCTAAATAATCATGAAAGAAAGAATTAAAATATTCTCTCATCGGGCAGTGCTTTGGGGTAGGACCCCAGTAGTTTAACGGAAATACGTTCTTGCTTGAGTGCCCATAGAACATCTTGAATGGGAGGAGCAAAAACATAGCCGTCTACGTCCACAAAGAAAACATACTCGCCTAGTTTCCGTTTCGAGGGACGGGATTCAATGCGGCTAAGATTGATTTGGCGTTTAGCGAATTCCCCTAGGATTCGATAGAGAGAACCCGGCGTATTGGCAGCAATAACCAGAAGAGATGTTTTATCTTCTCCGTCGGACATTTCCGCAAGATGATGACCGACCAGTACAAAGCGCGTGGCATTTAAGGTGACGTCCTGAATGCATTCTTGCAGAAGATGAAGGTTATAAAGCCGGGCGGCTCGGCGTGGTCCTATAGCCGCCCAGTTTTCCCGGATTGAAGAAATCCGATGAGCCGCTTCAGCCGTGCTTAGACAAGTGACCTGTTGAGCATGAGGCAGGTGTTTCTCAAGAAATTCCCGGCATTGCCCAATCGCCTGCTCGTGAGAATAAATTCGCTCGATTTGTTCAAGGGACATAGGTTCGTGGGTTAAAAGGCATTGATCAATAGGATGGACAAATTCACGAGTGATATAAAGATGTTCGGTTTGCCCCAGAGTATCCATGGTTACGCCGACTTGCCCTTCCGTTGAATTTTCTAAAGGGACAAAAGCCCAGTCAATTTCTTTATCATTACAGGCGAACAGTAACCGCGGTATGGTAGGGAAGGGAATAAGCTCAGGCGGTGAATCCTTAAATTCAGGTTGTGTGGCTAGAAATAAGTGAATTGCCTCCTCAGAAAAGCTGCCTTTTGGCCCTAAAAAGCCCATTTTTTTCATGTTTAGTTTCCTCCCATAAATAAAAAGGATCTGCCCCATCCATTCAAGGGACGAGTCAGAATCTCATGTTCCAACCTCAGGCCGTTTAGTAGTCAGGATATTTATGTAAACTCATGATGAATATTAAATATTTTTTACTATCATAATACAGATAAAGATTATCAGCAAGTTTATTGTCGAATACAAATAATCAGTCACTTGCATAGGGCGCTGTGATTTAGTAAAATATAGCTAGGAAGGTTGGGGAACCTTCCTAGGGGATAGTGGACAAGGTGAAGCAGGCAGTGGAACGTACGCTGCCTGTTTCGCTTTGTTTTACGGCAGTATGGGCTTCCTTACCTGATCATGGCCCTGAGAAAATAGTAATTTTCCGGCTTGATGTATATAATAAGATAGGAACTATTTATAGGGGGGTAAATTAGTGGAACAACAGACCTTAAAGTCCAGATCAGAGATTCCGGAAGCGGACAAGTGGCATTTGGAAGATATTTTCGCCAATAATGATGAATGGGAGAAAGAGTTCGCCCATGTGGAAAAACTCTTGGATGAGGGGAAGAAATTTCAGGGTCATTTAGCGGATGATGCGGATACTTTAATCTCCTGTTTTGAATGGATGGATGATTTAAGTCTCCGGATTGAAGAAGTGTATGCCTACGCCCGTATGAGGCGGGATGAAGATAATCGAATTGCCAACTATCAGGCTTTAACCGACCGGGCGGGAGCGCTTGCTGTCAAGGTGAGCAGCGCTGCCTCTTACGTAGTTCCGGAGTTACTGGCTATGCCGGAAGGAAAACTTGACGAATTCCGCGCAGCATCTGCCGGGATGGAACTCTATAACCATGCCTTGGATGATATTCTGCGCAAGAAGGAACATATTCTTAGTTCCGTGGAGGAACGATTATTAGCTGAAGTTGGGGAGCTGGCAGAGGCGCCCGGAGCAATCTTTTCCATGGCTAATAATGCTGACCTTAAATTTCCCAGTATTACCGATGAATCAGGCAAATCTGTTGAGTTAACTAAAGGGAACTTTATTCAATTTATGGAGAGCCAAAAGCAGGAGGTGCGCAAGGAAGCTTTCCAAACTCTTTACAGTACTTATGGCAAGCAAAGAAATACCTGGGCAGCTACCTTGAATTCCAGTGTAAAGTCAGACGTATTTTTTGCTAAAGCACGGCGCTATCCGTCAGCCCTGGAGGCTTCTTTAGATGATGACCGGGTTCCGTTAAAGGTTTATGATGCTCTGATTGATACAGTCCACGAGTTCTTACCTCAGATGCACAGGTATGTCCAACTCCGTAAAAAAGCTCTGAAACTTGATGAATTACATATGTATGATATTTATGTGCCCATCGTACCTGAAACAAGCATGACCATTACCTATGAAGAAGCGAAGAAAATGGTTGTCGAAGGATTGAGGCCGCTGGGAAAGGATTATATTAATATCCTGGAAGAAGGGTTTGCCAAGAGCTGGATTGACGTTTATGAAAATGAAGGGAAAACAAGCGGAGCTTACTCTTGGGGGACCTATCGCTCCCATCCCTATGTGCTGCTGAATCATCAGGATACACTGGATTCTATGTTTACTCTCGCTCATGAAATGGGTCATTCATTGCACACCTATTTGTCAAATCGCAAACAGCCCCATCTTTATGCCGGATATAAAATCTTTGTCGCTGAGGTAGCCTCGACATTAAACGAATCCTTAATAATGGAGCATCTCTTAAAAGAAACAAAGGACTCTAAAACTCTGGCGTATTTGATCAACCATTATTTAGAGCAGTTCCGAGGGACTATTTTCAGGCAAACCATGTTTGCTGAATTTGAGAAGAAGATTCATTCAGTCGTTGAGGAAGGCGGGGCCTTAACGGCCGAAAACCTCTCTGAAATGTATCGGGATTTAAATGCCCGATACTATGGTCAGGAGGTTGTCCTTGATCCGGAAATTGCCCTGGAATGGGCGCGTATACCTCATTTTTACAACGCATTTTATGTTTATAAATATGCTACAGGTTTCTCTGCGGCAATTGCTTTTGCCCGGGCGATTCTGGAAGAAGGGGAACCGGCAGTAACCCGGTATTTAGAGTTCTTAAGCGGCGGTAGTTCAGATTATCCCATCGAATTGCTGCGTAAAGCGGGCGTGGATATGGAGACTCCCGTACCTGTACGGAATGCGCTGCAGGTTTTCTCGGAACTTGTGGAGAAGTTGGAGAAGCTTTTAGAGTAGCCGACCATGCTGTTGCCGTGGCAGCAGCAGAGGATGAAAAGGAGCTGTGTCCGGGTTGGGCCGCTTCGTCCACATCCGCTCACCGCAGCACTCCGAGGCTGGCCCACTCGCCGGTGCGGGACTCCGCCAAACCTCAGGGTAATACCTGATGTGAACCCGTGGCTCCGTATCCCCGCACCGTCTTGTGGGCTTTTATCGCCTCTCCATGCAATGGGTTCGCTTCTGTGGACGAAGCTGCCCTGCTTGCGGGTCTGGGGATTCTTCTGCATGTCTTTGGGGTCTTTTTCAGGGCAGCCTGCCATGCCGCTGTCGCAGCACCATCAGAAGATGAAAAAGATTCCACGAAGCCTTACCAGCCTCCCCCCAAAGTTCTGCTTACATTCCCAACAAACTGGCTGAAGGAGCGCTTGTCTGCTAAGCGGATGCGTCAGTGGAGCCGCGCTAAGGCGAGCGCAGACGGTTCGCGTCCCCGTAGCGCGCCGCAGGTTCACATGCAGAAATACCCAGAGGTTCGGACGCGCTCGCGAACCGTCCAGCGAGCCAGCGGCGGAACTCGCAGACGCGTGCAGATAAGCGCTCCGCCCCAGAGCCAGACAGTAGAACCAACCCCCTGTCTAACCCCGGAGGCTTTTTTCAGGGTAGGGGTTAGGGTTTGACCAACTCCTGAAATCGTGGATCATTACGAACGGGGAGAAAATCATGTTCGTTACGGGCGACTTCCTTGACCTCTGCCTCAAGTTCGATGGCTGGTTTCAAATAGTCCAGGACTTTGTCAACATTTCCTTGACGGCCGTAAATGCTGGCTATGCCATAATAGCTCCATGTATCTCTATGGTCGAGTTGTAATGCTTTTTGATAGGCTGCGATTGACTCATCCCATCGACCGGCCAGTTCTAAAGCCAGACCTTGGTTAAATTGGGCATAAACAAACGATGGATTGAGTTCAAGGGCTTGCTTTATCAGAGCAAGCCCTTGATCATGGTGCCCTTGAAAGGCTAAGGTAGCCCCTTTAGCGTTTAACGCTTCATAACAGAGTGCGTCGATTTGTAAAGCCTGATTGAAACGATCAAGTGCCTCCGGGTAACTGCGTTGATAGTAAAGCTTAAGCCCCTGTTCATAGAGAAGGACTGCCTGAGGATCCGAGATATGAACCGGCTTAGGAGCCGGTAGGACCTGTTCAGTTTCAACTGGAGATGAAGACTCTGTATTTACCGCAGGAGAGGTTGAAGGAACAGGCGGTTCATCTAAGGGTTGGGTTTGGTTCGTGTGACTCGCAAAGGGAGAGGAAGAATTGTTGCTTAAGAAATAATAAGCAGTTGGCCCGGCTATGATCAGCAGACATGCAACTAAAATTATCCGGGATGAATATCGTTTACGCATAAGCACTCCTTTCAAGAATCCTAGGCCAATTATAGCATAGCATTTAAACTTCCATAACCTGAAAATGGAAAACTTGACAAGGAATAAATCCAGGCATAAGATGATTTTAGGTTGTTACACCTTAGCACGGAGTGTAGATCATAGTTATGTTTAGGCTCTGGATGGGGGTTATTTATGGAAACTACAGCATCACAAGATAAGTTTCAACAGATTATTCAGGTGGCTCAAGGATTTTATTCTCGAAAGGATCGGGCCCATGATTTAGAACACGCACTGAGAGTGAGGGAATGGGGCAAAAAACTTGCCCAAGCGGAAGGTGCAGATACCGCGGTCATAGAGTTAGCAGCCCTTCTTCATGATATTGGCCGTTCAGGTGCCGTTGAAAAAACCCATGCTGAAAGCAGTGCAAGTTTGGCAGTGACTATTTTGCAAAAAAACGGGTACTCAGAGGACGTCGTTCAACAGGTTAAAGAGGCAATTATCTCTCATTCCCGGGAAGCAGGGCATGAACCCAAGACCCTTGAGGCAAAAATCTTGTATGATGCCGACAAATTAGATTTCGTGGGAGCAATCGGGTTAGCTCGATTATTTACATTGGCCGGGGCAGAAGGGTGGACTTTGGTTGGTGAAAACTCCTGTGAAGAGTTTTACCGGGCAAAGATTAGTACCTATAGAGAGCATTTGTTTACAAAGACTGCTAAAGCCTATTTTGATCCTTTATTTCTTTACATGGAAGGCTTTTGGCAAGAGCTGCATGCCGAACGACTTAAATTATCTCTTTCTGGACAAGCTAGCAATGTATAACGGCTTGAAAGGATGAGTCAAAAAAATGCGTTGGTTTTGGCGTTTGTTAACTCTTGTTGTTTTTCTGGGACTCGTACAAACTCTATTTGTTCCCCAGCCCAAAGCATTTATTGCATGGCCGGAAGAGCAGAACTGGGTCCAGAAAATTCAAGGTGAGTTGAGACAATGGCAAAGATTGTCACAGGATCTTCCGGCAAGTATAGAAGTCGAAGTACGGCGACTCTGGAAGGATTTCCAACCAAACGGAAGCGGCAAAGAAGTTTAATCTGCCGCGGGGCTGTTGTTCTGGCAGTTTGCCTTTTAAAAAAACGAGAAGTATGGTATATTAAGTTGAATTGGTTAAAAAGGAGTGAAGATAATGGTTAATATTACTGAAATAGCTGCCCAGAAAGTTAAAGAAGTGCTTAAAAACCAAAATAAAGAAGATGCATTTCTCCGCCTTTATCTTGCAGGCGTTGGCTGAGGTGGGCCGAATTTCGGCATGACTCTGGAAGAGTCAAAAACGGATGAAGATATTCTCGATGTAGAACACGGTGTATCCATACTAACGGATAAAAAACTTACCAGTTACTTAGAAGGGGCAGTCATTGATTTTATTGAATCCAGCCATGGCGGCGGATTCGAAATTCGTACTGCGAAATCCGGCGGCGGCTGTGGCGACAGTTGCGGCGGCAGCTGTTCATAAATAACACGGAACACCACTTATGAGTGGGTTCTCGAATGTGGATGAAATGTTAAAGAGAGCTCGAAATTGAGCTCTCTTTATTTAGGCAGCGGAAAGTATAATTGGCAAGATGGTAGGGGCAATTCATGAATTGCCCCTTACAGCATTTTTTTATAGGGCTGCAAAGTTCAAACGGGTAAATATTTTCGAATTGGCAATGCACTTTGTATTAAGCTTGAATAGGGCTTGAGTATACTGAGTATATATGTTAGTCTAATCCCCATAATAGATACTTAGTCTATAAAAGAGAGGAAGAACCATGACTATGACACAAAATGAAAACTCTAACCGTGCAATTATCACTGTATTAGGACGTGATCAGATTGGAATTATTGCCTGGGTTACCGGGCGTCTTGCGGAATATCGTGTCAATGTATTGGATATTAGTCAAACCATTTTGAACGAATTTTTCACGATGATCATGGTCGTCGACTTAGAACCATCTACCATAGAGCTTGTGGAATTAGCGCGCTTACTGGAACAAGAGGGAAATGGCAAAGGTTTGCAGGTAAAGGTTCAACACGAAGATATTTTTAGGTTTATGCACCGTATCTAGAGGAATCCCAGAGGATTAAGGAAATAGTGGAGGGAAATCATGACAATCACGTTCGCACGCGAAGAAATCCAACAAACGATTAACATGATACATAAAGAAAACCTTGATATCCGTACTATTACAATGGGAATCAGCCTGCTGGACTGCTGCACCGATGATATCGGTAAGCTGGAGACAAACATTTACGATAAGATCACTAAGAATGCCGGACGATTGGTGGCCGTAGGCGAGCAAATTTCAGCTCGTTACGGGATACCTATCATCAATAAACGGGTATCGGTAACACCCATAGCGATTGCGGCAGCCCGGATGAACTCAGAGGAAATGGTACGGATTGCTAAAGCGTTAAATAAGGCCGCCCGGGAGATCGGAATCAATTTTATCGGTGGTTTTTCCGCCCTTGTTCAAAAAGGGTTTACAGCCGGGGATATGGCACTTATTGATGCTATACCGCAAGCACTCAGTGAGACTGAATTTGTCTGTTCGTCAGTGAATATTGGCAGCACAAAAGCAGGAATTAACATGGATGCGGTTCTGAAAATGGGGAATGTGATTCTGCAATCTGCCCAACTTACTGCGGAGCAAGATGGGATAGGGGCTGCAAAATTAGTGGTTTTCTGCAATGCCCCGGAAGATAATCCCTTCATGGCCGGCGCTTTCCATGGCGTAGGAGAACCGGATTGTGTGATCAATGTCGGTGTAAGTGGTCCGGGGGTTGTCGCAAAGGTTGTAAAAGAATATCCCCAGTCAGATTTTAGTGAGCTATCCAATTTGATTAAGCAAACTGCCTTTAAAATCACTCGTATGGGGGAACTCATCGGACGAGCTGCCTCAAAATCCTTAAATGTTCCGTTTGGAATTGTCGATCTTTCTCTCGCGCCGACACCGGCAATTGGAGACAGTGTCGCAGAAATCCTTGAGAATATGGGTCTTGAACGATGTGGAACCCATGGAACCACTGCAGCCTTGGCCTTGCTGAATGACGCCGTTAAAAAGGGAGGAGCGATGGCCTCGTCTCACGTCGGAGGTTTGAGTGGTGCTTTTATTCCGGTTTCAGAGGATGCGGGAATGGTGAGAGCCGTGGAAGAAGGAGCCTTAACCCTTGATAAGCTGGAAGCTATGACCTGTGTCTGTTCAGTTGGCTTAGATATGATTGCCTTACCGGGTGATGTCAGTTCAGAAACGATTTCAGCGATTATAGCGGATGAAGCGGCTATAGGGATGATTAATAAGAAAACAACGGCGGTTCGAGTGATCCCGGCCATTGGCAAGAAGGCAGGAGAGCGGGTGGAATTTGGAGGGCTTTTGGGAGGAGCGCCTATTATAGCCATACATCCTTATTCGTCAAACATGTTTGTGCATCGCGGCGGGCGAATACCTGCCCCGATTATCAGCCTTACTAATTAACGTCGGAAATATGACTTGATTCGTTAAAAGAGATTAAGACCTCAGGATTTAAATTGAGGTCTTAATCTCTTTTTGAAGTAACCTTTAATGGAAAATGTCTAAAACCTAAATGGCTAAAACTTGATTGAGAGGAAAATACTGGCTGGATGTATCTCAAAAAATCGGGATACACTGTTATAGGAGTTTTAGCGAGATCCCTTAATAATCGAGCCAAGGAAGATAGAGATTTGACAGAAAAGATTACCCCCTGGGACCTGGATTCGTGTCAAAGAGTCCGCATAATGCCCAGAAAAGATCTTTTTCTACAGTATAGGAATAATTTCCCTTAAAAATTTTGAAGGACATTTTCTGTTTGTCCCGAATACTAATAATTATAGTAAGAGCTGAATCCAAATCCTGTACTTTGGAGCGGGGGATTATTTTGGGGTGAATCACGTTGTCTTTTCACGTGTAGGGCTTACACCTGCTGCCCGAATCCGTCAACTAACCTCGTAAGCTAAGAAAGGTGGACAAAGTTTGTTGGTTTCCTCATCTACGCGAAAGTGGCTGGGAAGCATTTCTTTAGCTGGCTTACTTCTGGCAAGCAGCCTTCCGGCATTAGCTTCTGCTGAATCTGATACGGCAGCAAGCCGGACCCCGGCGAAGCCGTTGCTCGCAGCTTCTGCCACTGTTCCGACAGAAACTTATACGGAGACCGTTCGCAAGCAAATGAAATGGATTGCCAGCCCGGTTAAAACCGATGAGAGTGTGGAAAGTGCTCCCGCACCTGAACCCGCTCAAACCCCCATACCAGTACCAGCGAATGAGCCGGTCGCAGTGGCAGAAACCTCAACTCAGGCTTCACAGGAAGTACAAATTTTGAAACAAGCACAGCCCGCTGTTAGGGATACAGAACCTGTTCAAGTTGCTGAAGCACCTAAACAACAAGTATCCCGGTCAAGTAGCTCTACTTTGGCGGATAATGCTTTAAGCCTAGCAGGCGTTCCCTACGTTTTTGGAGGAAACACCAGGAACGGCTTTGATTGTTCGGGGTATACTCAATATGTTTTTGAGGGCTCGGGTATTTCCTTACCCAGGACATCCCAAGCGCAGTTTAAGGTAGGGTCATCTGTAACTAAAGACGAACTACAAACAGGTGATTTGGTATTCTTTTCAACCTATGCTAAGGGAGCGTCTCATGTTGGGATTTATATCGGCGGCGGAAAATTTGTGCATGCCTCTAATAGCGGGGTTCGTACTACAAGCCTTAGCGACGGTTATTATGAGAGCCGTTATCTTGGTGCCCGGCGGGTTAACTAGCAGGGGGAATTTAAAATTCCCCTGCTGCAGTTCATAAAATGTCTTAACAAATGAAACAAACTTTAAAAAGGAACGTGTCAGGGGGACGGGGTTATTGACACCGTTATGGTGTCAATAACCCCGTCCCCCTGACACGTTTCAAGCGTCCCCACTCCACTTTTATAGTGAAAGGAGGACGCTTTTTGATCGTTGAACATCAGTTTAAAACTGCGGCAACCAAGGGACGGGTTTGAATCTGACACATTCACCGCCCGGTTTAGCAAGGGAAAACGAAGAATTATGAATATAATAATCTGTCAAATGGCAATTATGGGTTCGTTTAAAATAACATTTCCGGCACAACTCAACTCGGTAATTCAGGATCAAGATGCATCCCCCTTTGTACGAAAATATTCATAGATTGCCGCGGCTGAATTTTGTGGAATACCGGCTGCTTGAAGTTCTTCGATATTAGCTTGCCGTATGTCATCAAGAGATGAGAAATGCCGCAGCAGGCACTGCTTGCGTTTGGGACCGATACCAGGAATGCCATCCAGGGCAGAGAGGGTCATATTTTTAGCGCGTTGCTGACGGTGAAAGGTGATAGCAAAGCGATGGACTTCATCCTGGATTCGATTGAGCAGAAAAAACGTGGGATGACTTTTAGTCAAGGGGACCTGAGTTCCTGACTGATCTAACAGTCCATGGGTTTGATGACGGTCGTTTTTAACCATCCCGGCAACAGGGATCGCTAAATTTAATTCTTTCAAGGCCTTTAAAGCTGCCGTGATCTGCCCTTTCCCTCCATCGACTAAGATTAAATTCGGCAGCGGGTCATTTTCAGACACTAACCTGGTATACCTGCGCTGAATGACCTGCTTCATAGCGGCAGTATCGTCCAATGTCTCCATAGGTTGGATTTTAAATTTCCGGTATCCCCGGCGCTGAGGTTTGCCTTCAACGAATTGAACCATCCCGGCAACGGTATGTGTTCCTGCAGTATTTGAAATATCAAAGGCTTCGATTCGGCTGGGAGCAGGGATGTTTAAAAGTTCACCAAGTGTAGCTAAGGCTTGCCCTGTTTCAGTTTGCTGATTTACTTCAATGGTAATTTGATCGTGAAGGGTAGTCCGGGCATTGGTCATGGCCATCTGAATCAATTCCCGTTTTTTCCCTTTCTGTGGAACGCTGATGGGAAATAGCTTAGATAAGACGATGGATTCGATGGACGGGAGTAAAATCTCTTTAGGCCAAACCGCGCGTTCCAGATAAAACTGAGCGACAAAGGAGATGAAGGCTTCCTCGGGGTCTTCGTAATAGGGGAAAATAAAGCTGTCTCTGGCCAGTAATTTGCCCTGACGTAAATAAAAGACTTGAATGCACATTTGATCGGTGGTTATGGCATAGCCTAAGACGTCACGATCAATGAAGTCATTAAGGGTGATGTTTTGTTTTTCGCCAAGCTGCTTCAAATCGTCGATCAGGTCACGATATTCCTTGGCTCGTTCGAATTGAAGGGCTTCTGAAGCTTTTTGCATCTTTTCTTGTAAGAGAGCCAGTATTCCGCTTTGATCTCCTTTGAGAAAGGCGGATACTTCTTTACGCATAACTTTGTAAACATCAGGAGAGACCTTTTTTGCACAAGGGGCAAGGCATTGTTCCAAATGATAATAAAGACACGGCTGCGAAGGCATCTGGCGGCATTTTCGAAAGGGAAACAAGCGATTTAGTAAACGGGCAGCCTCTTTTGCGGCAGTTGCATTAGGGTAAGGTCCATAGTATTTGCCGCTGTCTTTTTTTATTTGGCGTGTGACAAGGACCCGGGGGTGGCTTTCCTCGGTAATCGTCAAGTAGGGATAGGTTTTGTCATCACGCAGAAGAATATTGTATTTCGGATTGTGCTTTTTAATCAGATTGCATTCCAAGACGAGGGCTTCAACTTCTGAGTCAGTCATTATATATTCAAAATCTGTGATTTGACGAACTAAGCGTGCAGTTTTGCCATCATGTGAACCGGTGAAATAAGATTTTACCCGGTTCTTTAATAGTTTAGCTTTGCCGACATAAATAATTTGTCCCTGACTATCTTTCATTAGATAGACGCCTGGCTTATCTGGCAACAAGGTCAATTTTTGTCGAAGCAGATCCATATTCCCCACCTCACTTCTATTTTAGAGGGTGGAATTGTGAGATGCAAGTAGGGGAGATTTAGAGCGTGAAGATGATTATACATATCCTGACTCTAATTGACGTATACATGTTAGGAGAACATTGCGGTTGTCAATTAACCTAGTATAAGTATGGGAGGGGAAAGGTATGCCAAATACCTGGGGACGACCACCACGCAATGAAATATGGCAGGATTTGCAAGCCCTGGCCCTTTGGATTTTAATAATTGGAGTTGTGGGCTATGTACTTTTCCCGAACTTTTTTAAAGATATTTACTCCCACCTGGCGGACCCTGTTACTCAAACCAGTGGTTTTAATGATCAATATACATTAAATAACTCTTTAAATACAACCCCGGATCCAACAGATACTCAAAACTTCTTCGGGCAAGACTTTTCTAGTGTAACCAATGCTCTATACAATAATACGAATAACGAAGTCTCCGTAGGTTATTGGGTAATCTTTGTCGCTGACGGAGACTTTAAGCAAATGTCTGTAACCAGTGAGGCTTATGCTTATTTGCTTCGTTTGATCGAAAGTGATCAAAATGCCGGAGGGAAAATCACGATTATTTTGTCGGCTAATGGAAAAATCAGCAAATATGTTGTTAGCGAAGAAATCTATGCCATTATTACGAATATGGCCTTGATTATGAATCGCAGCACTCCATAAATGTTCAATAATTAGCGGAAAAGCAGTTTCGCTCCGGCGGCGAAAAAGCCGATGCCCAGAATCTGCCACGGACTCCAAGGTACCTTGGTTACACCGAAGCAGCCAAAATGATCAATAAGGACGGCCATACTGACTTGCCCGATGATGATTGCCGTGGTGGCATTACAAACTCCTACTTTGGGAATGCTCACGGCAACCAGCCCGACGATGACGACACTTAGTATACCGCCGAGATAAAGATACCAGGGCACTGAACCCCAATCATGCTTTAAGAGGGGGGCCCGCCAAGCCAGTACCACCAAAAAAGCGACAATCGTACCGATAATATGGACGACCAGTGTAGCTGAAATTAAGGATGTTTTTTGGCTTAATGATGAGTTAATGGTACCCTGAACCGCCATAGCAACCCCTGAGATCGCGGCTATCAAAAAAGGCAGAGAAAGTAATTTTGACATAATAAACCTCCTGTATAAGTTTTTGACATGATGGTGAATAAAGCCAATTCCGTTAAGAAGTATCAGTATTCATTACAAAGGTTGAGGGGAAAATGTAGGTATCGTAAAAATAAATGAAACGAGGTGGCGTCGTGGACATTGATTATAATTTAGTGCAGCGGGCCCAGATGCTACTCACCCTAGACCATCCTTTGACACAGGTGAGAGAGATTCTCTTAAGGGAAGGATATCCTCAAGAACAAGTGGGGGAATTAATGGATGCAACGGAAGAAGTATTAAACTATCTTGTACCTCCGCAATATGATGAAAATAAAATCGGAATTGACATTTTACATCCCGGTGAGGAAAAATCCCAGGATCGGAAGCCGACGGTTGATATATTGATCGACAAACGGACGGGACGCTTGGAATTAATAACCCCCCATCAACCTGAAACATGGCGAGTAGCAAATGAGGTTCGCAAAGCAATTAAACGGCAGCATAAGGGAAGTAAGGGAATGAAGTATTTTCACTAAATTATAATCATGGGCTGTGAGGCATTTTGCTTTGCAGTCCTTAGCTATATCTTTTCTCGAATTTCAGGAATTATGTTATAATAAGAATAAGTAACAATTTCAGGAAAGAAGGGTCCGTTGTGGGATTTGATCCAGTAATAAAAGGGTTAGAAGAGGTATATACAAAAATTAGTCATCATCAGCGCCTGAACCGGAAGGATGGTTTAGACCTTTTACAAACGACGAATATACTTGGTCTCGGTTATTTGGCCAATGAAATGAAACGCGCCATGACCGGTGATCAGGTTTTTTATAATAATAATGCTCATATTAACTACAGTAATGTATGTAAGGTGCGCTGCGGACTCTGCGCCTTTGCCAAAGATCCCGGAGAAAAAGGCTCCTATACGATGTCCATTGAAGAGGTTGTCGATAAAGCCGGACAATATGCGGATCAAGGGGTTACGGAAATACATATTGTTGGCGGAATACATCCGGACCTGCCATTTTCTTATTACTTAGACATGATTACAAAAATCAAAGAACGTGCTCCTCAAGTCAGCTTGAAAGCCTTTACGGCAGCGGAATATGATTATTTTGCCCAGATTGAGAATGTCCAGGTGCTTGAAATTCTAAAAACATTGAAAGCTGCCGGCCTTAGCTTTATAACGGGCGGAGGAGCGGAAAATTTCAGTCCGAGAGTAAGAGAGATTATTTGCCCCGGAAAACTTTCGGGTGAGCGTTGGCTGGAGATTCATCGCCTGGCTCATCAGATGGGTATTCCTACCAATGCCAATATACTTTATGGTATTATTGAGACTGATGAGGAACTGATTGATCATCTTTTAGCTTTACGGGCTTTGCAAGATGAAACAAAGGGGTTTATGGCGCTCATTCCAACAGCCTTCCATCCTAAAAATACGAAATTTGAAGACTTGCCTCAGGCCAGTGCCATTCGCACCTTAAAAGTAATTGCAGTAGCTCGTCTCATACTGGACAATTTCCGTTATATTAAAGCCTATTGGATTTCTTCCAGCCCTCAAGTAGCCCAAATGGCTCTATCCTTTGGAGCCAATGATCTTGACGGTGTAGTACGGGAAGAAAAAATTTATCATACTGCCGGTGCCACAAGTCCCCAAATGCAAACCGAACAACAGTTGATTCGCATGATTCATGAATTAGGTCTGGAGGCTGTTGAAAGGGATACCTATTATCAGGTTATAAAGACCCTACGTCCTTAGTAAATAGCCCGTAAGCCGAGAGTAAAAACCTAGAGGTGAATAGGATGCAGATTGCAGTATTGTCCGACACTCATTTACGCGAGGGTAAATCTCTCCCGAGCTTCGTCTGGGAACACTTAACTCAAGTTGATCTGATTTTGCATGCCGGCGATTTAACCCATATGGGTTTATTGGAGGAGCTTGCTTGTTTGGCGCCTGTTCGTGCTGTCAGGGGAAATTGTGACGGTTGGAATGTTTCGCTGCCTGATCGTGATATTATAGAATGTGAGATGTTGAATGTAGGATTAATTCATGGTTACGCGGGAAAGGGAAAAAACACTCCGGAACGGGCCTATTCAGCCTTTCTGGATTCAAAGGTTGACATCATAGTTTTTGGACACAGCCATTCCCCTTACATGGAATGGAGAAACGGTATCCTCCTGTTTAACCCTGGCTCGCCAACGGATAAACGACGTGAGCCGCACTTTTCCTTTGGACTGATGGAAATCGGAAAAGGGCAGGTTCAGGCAAAACATCTCTATTTCTAAAGTCCGGAGGAAATCATGAAACATCGCAGGAATAAGGTGAAACGTGAACACGGTATTATTGAAAATGCCTTGCAGTGGCTTGAAAGTTTAAGCCATCTGGCGGAAGTAACTGACATTATTCCTGGTGTTATTGATGTTAACCGGTCATCCGAAAGAGGGGTTGTTTACAAATATGAAACTCAAACAGGTTGTAAGCTGTTGCTTAAAAGCAATGGTTCCATTCAAGAAGCCTTTGTCATCACTAAATACCCTGAACGAGTCAGGGAATGGGTTGATAAAGAGTTTAAAAAATCACTGGAAGAACACAGGAGTCAAAATCCGCAGGTAAGGGGTAAACGAAATAAGAAAATCTAAGACAGCTTAAGACTCATTGTCTCAAGCTGTCTTTCGGCATATGCACCTGAGCAGATAAGGAGGTGGACAAGGATGGAAGTAGGCGGCATATCCGCCCCGGGTTCGGTTAACCAAAATCTGCAGCTGAATAAGTTTAAACTTGGGGAGCGGCTTTTAATTGAAATAATCCATAAAACCAGTGAAGGTGAAGGAACCATCCGCACAAGAGGACAGACTATGCTGGCTCTGATAGAAACCTCGACTAAGGCAGGAGAGAAATTTTGGGCTAGAGTTGCTAGTTTGAACGAGGGCGGCTTACTGTTGGTACGTGAACCCCTGCCTGGAAAACCAGGAGAAGTTTCCGCTCCACAGCAATTTCAAGCTCTAACTGAAAGGGGATTACCTAACAATCCCGAGATTATTGCTTTGCTTAAATCCTTTCCCGCTGCAAAGATGGGGGTATTGAGTTCGCTCTTGGGGAGTATGCCGGGGTCTTTGCTGACGGATGAATTATTGAAGAACTTGCGAAAAGCAATTCCGCAATGGAATAGCTTAGCTGAAGAAAATGGTGTTGATAAGCTTTTGGCAAGTTTGAAAAAACTTGGTCTTAATTATGAACAGCGCCTGCAACAGATGCTGAAATTAGATCATCCTGCCAAGGAAATAGAAAAGAATAGTCTGAAAGATACCTTTAAAGGCAGGCTTCTTGAAGCGATACAACGTCAAGAAGACCAGGGCTTTTCTGATTCTGATAGTCCGTTAGCGGGATTACTCCAGAAAATCACAGGTCAGCAATTGTGGTTTAAAACAGGAGCCATGGACAATGCTTATATGTTGCTGCATTTCCTGCTGTTTGATCAGGAACGATTTGTCCCTGTGCAGATTGCCATTGAAAGTGCCCGTAAGGGACTGAAAATGGACGAAGAACATTGCCGTATTGCTGTCTTAGTAGAAACTGAGGAGCTTGGAGAACTTGGGATTGACGCATTTTTTACGGAGGACTCTCTTTCCTGCCGTGTTCTCAGTCATGACTTGTCAGATTTGCCTCAGCTTCTGGACATGGTGATTCCCGAAACAAGGAAACGGTTTGCTCAGATGGGCTTTACGTTAGGAAATGTTGAAGTGGGAGAACTTGAACAAAATCTGGAATTCCAAAAGTTCTTACTGGGATCCCGCCGAAGTGGAGTTGATATTTCGAGATGATTGACAAAAAAGAGAATGATGCCAGGAAGCCACTTAAAAAGGATAAAGCGGCGGCACTTATCTATGATCAGACGGGAGCGCCGCGGGTTGTGGCTAAAGGAGCAGGAGAAGTTGCTCGAAAAATGATTGAAACCGCTCAGGCGGAAGGAATTCCTATTCAAAAAAATGAAGTGCTTGTTGAAGCACTGATGCAGGTAGAGCTGACTAAGGAAATACCGCCTCAGCTTTATCGTGCCGTCGCAGAGTTATTAGCATTTATTTATAGGCTGAATAATGCCAAATCTCACTCAGGATCCTCATCGGCCATACATAATTCAGAGAATGCTCCGCAAACTATTAAAGATAGTAAAAAACGGCGGGAGGGCTCTCTATGATGACACCTTTTGAAGCACTGAATAAGATCCTAAAGGGTGAGCATATGGCAATTAAACAATATCAAACCTACATTGACGAACTGACGGACAGTCCGCTTCGCAACCATCTTACCGCTATTCTCTCGGATCACAAAGAGCATGCAACCCGTATATCGTATTACATTCAAACCAATGGAGGACAGGCTGAAGAAGGCGCAGGTTTGGCCGGTACCATGGCAGAATGGAAAACCAAGCTGATGAATGCCGGGGAGACCGCGCCGCTGGAGATACTTGAACACCTATATGACGGAGAAGACAAGGGATTGGCCAGAGCTGTTCAGTATTCGGAACAATACCTGGATAGTGCTCAAAAGGAGGTTCTGGAACCGATCCTGGCAAATGAGCATGATCATCTCAAGCAGTTACAGAACTTACGGGAAGGTCTCTACAATAATATATAAAGAAGCTAGTATATAAGCGAAAATAAAAGCGGCTTTCGCCGCTTTTACTTATCCCTTTGCAATTCATTAAGCCTTTTCACGCTTCCTCGATAAATGCTTCCTGGCCAGCATATTAGCCACTTTGCCATTGTCCCCCAGAATGAGACCCTGCAGTCTCCATTCGCGGAAAGTCTGCCAAAATTGTTGTTCAGTGATTCTACGTGTATACCCTTCAGATTCCTCATCATAGGGCCAAAATACATCAACCCATAAGGTTCCTTTATTGCTTAAAACCAGCAAAAAATGAATTAGTTCAGGATTGGTGGATTCAGAATCACGCATCAATATGTTTGAACGGCCGTTAGGAAAATCGGTTCGTATGTAACTAAGTCTCATCAATAATCCCCCTCTGTAAATTCCAGAGATTCCTGACGTATCCACCTTAGTATAGCACGAATTGACGAATAAAACGATGGGCATTTTTGTGCTTACGTCACATCACTCATTATATCTTAATTTATGTCAGAGGCTGATCGAAGGTTCACAGAATATTGGCGTATGGTTCATGAAGTTGAGGATAAACTATAGATGCTGACGACGAAATTAGATAATGGAGGGTATAATATGCTGACAGTAATTCATACGTTCAACGGACCGGATGCTGATCGAATCTTAGGTGAAGTTCGAACCGGGATACAATCCGTTGAAGATATCAAGGGCTTCAAATTTGCTTCCGTTAATAAGCAAGAGAATACAAGAGATATAATGCTCTTTTCAAAGTGGGAAAATCGCTCGGCTTACGAAAATTGGGCGGACACTGTTGGTGAAAATAAAGCGTTTAAATCATCAACGCCGCAAATGTTTGAAGTACTTGAAGAAAAATATTAATCTAATTTAGGCGGGATAAAGGCTGTTAAATCAGGCTGTAAAACTAAGCAGGGGCAATTCAAATTTATGAATTGCCCCTGCTTAGTTTTGCATAGCCCAATTCCAGGCATCTCATTGCTGAATTCAGCGAGCCGGGCGGGGAAACCGTCAATGTAAGGTTTTGAATCTTCCGGACGGGCATAATTCCCATGAGGGCGTTGGTCATAAAGATTTCGTCGGAGGATAACAAGTCGCTAAAGGTGTATAAGCCTTCATGGGTTGGTATCTGAAGTGCGCGAGCTAATTCAAGAATAAGCTGACGTCGTGTTCCGGGCAGACATCCGCTTGAAAGTGAAGGAGTAAAGAGGGCGCCGTTTTTCAGAAAGAATAGATTACTCATCGTACCTTCAGCAAGATATCCTTGAGTATTAAGCCACAGGCCTTCTTCACATCCATGTAAAGCCGCTTCTTCCTTTGCTAAAATGTTTTCTAAATAATTGGTTGATTTCAAGGTGCACAAAGGGGAGTGTTCATTGCGAGGGCTGGTTAAAAGGTGAAGTTGTATTCCTGCAGTATATTGAGCGGGTGTGTAGGGTACTGAACGCCGCTGAAACAGAAGCTGAGAAGGAAGACCGGCAAGAGGCGCTCCGCCGCTTAGTGTGATGCGAAGGGCATAAGGGGTGGTCCCGGGAGTTTGTTCCATGAATGCCTGGATATGTTGCAGCCATTCTTGCTGATCCGGCGGTACGAGGCCGAGAATTTGAGCGCCTCTATGCAGGCGCTGCCAATGGAGATCGGCAAACAATGGACCATAATCTGTAATGAGCAGAGTTTCAAAAAGCCCAAAGCCAAATAAAGCCAGACGGTCATTTGCTAATAAGGTTGTGCTGGAATTCAATTTAATCGTCCTTTCAAAACCCGAAAGAGGGCTTAGACTTACAAAAAGAAAAGTTGCATCGATGCAACTTTTCTTTTGTCCTACTTCTTATTCAAAACATCGGTTAATTCTTTGAAAGCAGGCTGCAGGTTAGGGTTATCTATGCCCTGTAATACCAAGGTCTGATTGATGATAACCTGCCCCACATGTGCACCCTCAACTTCAATTTGAATAGATTGTACATCCAAGTTTAGTACGTGCTTATCGACAACGAATTTCATGCGCTTGGGTTGATGAAAGTTAGCCTGGATTCTTGTGGCTTGGAGAGGGGCTTCTTTGGATACCTCTGTGGAACTGGGTGTTTGTAAATCACTTAGGACAAAGGAAGCTTCCAAGAGAAATTTCTGTAGGACCGCCGTGTTCGTATTCCATGGTAAGTCAACAAGTTCTGATTGAGTCATCCCCGAAGGAGAAACCGATAAAATAACATACGTGGAATCCTTGGTCAAAAAAGGTTTTGGGGAACATCCGCTAAGGAAGAGACTGGTGAATAAAATCGCGAGACTGAGTCCGAAAATTGATATCTTGCGTCTTAACAATGGGGTATCCTTCTTCCTTAATCAAAGCTAGTCGAAATATTAAATTGGACGAGGAAAGTAATTCGCTGTAGATTCCGCAAAATCCTGCTTCCATTGGTCCCTTTCCTAAAAATAGTGTACAATATATCAAGAGAGGGGTCAATATTTGTGGGTAAAGATATCGTGGTTTTGGATATAGAGATAACAGATTTGGAGTCTGATCAGGATACGGTTTTTAAATTGGCTGCCCTCCGGGTTTGCTGCCAGCAGATTCAAAAATCAGTCCATATGGTTATTGGGCATCAAGGAATCATTAGTCATCATCTGAACGGTGCCGATATAACGGATGAAGTCTTGGAAAGTATATCGCTATCTCAGCATGGTCAAATAATTCTTGATTTTTTTGACGATGCAATTTTAGTGGGTCACGATGTATCTGAGTACCTCTCTAGGCTGGAACAAGTGTTGAAGGTTCGCTTTCAGCAGCCCCTTTGGGATACCTTAGACTTAGCCAGGATTTTGTATCCATCCATGCATCATTATCAGTTGTTATATTTGGCTGAAAAGCTTTCCCTGCCATCAAGAGAAGAAACCTTAAATCTCTCTGAAAACGGAGTTTGGTTAATCTGGAAATTATTCGAAGCTTGCTGGAAAAAAGGGTTGGAATTCGATCTGAGTTTCTTTGATCACGCCAACAGTTTTCTGGAGGGATGGGCGGGGAAAGGATTTTTTCAAGAGCTGCAAAAAGAAATGATCCGCTCGTTTCCGGATCGTCCAATCCGTACAGATTTGGTACTTGCTCCTCCTCCGGAGGGCTTGTTTGTGTTGGAAAAAAATCCGCCGCCAATGATTCCCGAGTCGATTGACTGGGTTGTAGGGAACTTTTCACCGGGGGGAAATCTTGAGCGGAATTTAGCAAGCTATGAAAGCAGACCGGGTCAGGTAATGATGGCAAAATTAATTGCTGAAGGATTTTCTTCTTCACATCATGTGGTAGTTGAGGCCGGAACAGGAACAGGAAAGTCATTTGCCTATTTGATTCCCAGTCTGTGGTCCGCTAAAAAGACAGGCCAAAAAGTCGTCGTTGCAACTCATACAATTCCCCTGCAGGAACAACTTCAAAAAAAGGATATTCCTGTTTTGGAAGGGGTATTGCCGTTTCCGTTCCGGGCTTCTGTATTGAAAGGGAAGAACAATTATTGTTGTCTGAAAAAATGGCAGGGATGCTTAGGTATTCGTGAACATTTAAGTGCAGAGCAAAAACTTGCCATATTGAGTGTCCTTGTCTGGTTAAGAGAAACCTTAACCGGAGATGTTCAAGAACTTTCCAAGGTTCCCGGACTGATGGAGATTTGGCCAAGCGTATGCGCCGACAATGAAACCTGTCTTCCCGGCAGGTGTGCCAAAGCCGGAGTTTGTTTCTTGCTTAGAGCACGGAAAAAAGCAGAGGAGTCGGATGTTCTGATCGTGAATCATTCCCTTCTCTTCTCTGATCTTAAAACAGACTATAATGTCTTGCCTGAGTATCGCCGGTTGGTGATTGATGAAGCGCATCAGATCTATCAAACGGCACTGCAGCATCTTGGTTCGGAACTAAGTGTCGAGGATGTCGGCAGGATTATTGACAGTATTTATCGACCGGCCGGACTAAGTTTCTATGGGACAGTTAAACAACGTTTGGATGCACTTGCCCATATTGTACCGTCAGTACCTTGGGAGATAGTGATTAAGCGGCTTGAAGGTATACCTGGAATTTGTGCCGGTGTCATGGCGCAAACGAAGGAACTATTTGACTTATTGTCAATGATTTTAGGAGAGGAGCGAACCTTTCGCTTTGTTGCTCAGCATGCCTTAAGCCCTTGGTGGAACGGGCTTAATGTCCAGATCGAGAACCTGGTTGGAAGGATCAAAACATTACTTAGGACTCTTGAGGGTTTGACAGGTATCCTAAGCGAAGAAGACGCCGATGAGATTGAAGAATTAAAGTATATCTTAACGAGCCACCAAAGGGAGCTGCAGGAACTTGTCGATACTCTGACCCAGGCGATCAATGTAAATAACCCCAAACAAGTAACCTGGCTTGAACAATCAACCCGGTTATATCTTAAAACATCCCCTATTGAAGTCAGTGATATTCTCAAAGCAAAGATATTCTCCCGTCTTGACGCTGTGGTTCTTACTTCGGCGACCCTGAGCATCTCCAATTCATTTGAACACTTTCTTAACGATATTGGTTTACCAAAGGATACTATAACCGCCCAGGTAGATTCCCCCTTTGACTATGAGCGGCAGATGCAATTCATCGTCGTCAGGAAGGGCATTAACTATCTGAATTCCGATCAGGAGAAGGCGTTGGAACTCTCAGAGTTTATCGCTGAAGTTGCAGAGCGTATGAATGGCAGAACCCTGGTTCTTTTTACGGCCCATAGCTTGCTTCGGCAGACTTATACGGCTTTGGCTCCTATACTGTCCAGAATAGGAGTCGAAACACTGGCTCAGGGGATACAAGGCGAGCGCAGCACACTGATCGAAGCCTTTAAGAGAAATCCGAAAAGTGTTCTCTTGGGAGCAAACAGCTTCTGGGAGGGAATTGATATTCCAGGTGATGCCTTATCTTGTGTTATTTTGGTTAAACTTCCTTTTTGGCCGCCAACTCTGCCTTTAATTGAAGCCAGATCCGAGTATCTGAAATCTCAAGGCCGGGATCCGTTTCGTGAACTTTTATTGCCTGAAGCTGTGATCCGCTTTAAACAAGGATTTGGACGTCTGATTCGTTCCAAAGGGGATCGGGGGGTTGTCATCTTACTTGATGACCGGGTCATTGAAAAATACTATGGACGGTTCTTTTTAGGCTCCCTCCCCATAAAAACCCATATTCGGGGGGAGAATACTTTCGTATTTCGAAAGATCGAGGAATATAATAGGGATTTAGATGAAGAGCTTTTATAATCGTCTTAAAAATGATAAACTAGAGAAAACAAAGGAGGAGGTTTATTTTTAGGTGAAACAGTATCCCATTTCCCGTGATGGTTGGTTGTATCTGGTGATATTAGCAAGTCTGTCGGCTCTAGCTTATTGGATTTGGCCGTGGCTTGTTATTTTACCAGGTGTTTTGTTCTTATTCGTTTTGTTTTTTTTCCGAAACCCTGAGAGACAAGTTCCTATGGACGAATTAACCTTAGTTTCCCCGGCAGATGGGGTGGTTATGGATGTTGAAAGGGTCTTCGAAGATCATTTTTTTAAGGGAGAAAGCATTCGCGTTCGAATCTTTTTGAGTGTCTTTAACGTTCATGTTAATCGCAGTCCTATGGCTGGAAAGGTTGTTTTCCGCTATTACAGGCCGGGTAAGATGATTCCTGCCTTTAAAAGTCATGCCTCAGAGCTGAATGAAAAGAATTATGTAGGAATCGAAAATAAGCATTTGAAAATTTTAGTGACACAAGTGACTGGCTTTATTGCGCGGCGGATTGTGTGTTGGGTGGATAAAGAAGACACTCTGACTAAAGGTGAACGATTTGGCTTAATTAAGTTTGGTTCATGTACGGAGATTTTTGTGCCAACGAATGTAGAAATAATGGTGAGTCCCGGAGATAAGGTACGCGGAGGACTAAGCGTTGTTGGGAAGGTGGGTGTCGAGTGAGGGGAAATCCAATTACTACACGCATGATCCCTAGTATTTTTACACTGGCTAATTTGCTTTTTGGTTTTCTGGCTTTGATATGGGTTATTGAACAGCATTATACGTTAGCTTCTGCCATGATCCTGCTTTCAGTACTTATGGACAGTTTGGACGGGAAAGTTGCACGCAGACTATCTGTAAGTTCGGATTTTGGCAAAGAACTTGATTCTTTAAGTGATTTGGTGTCTTTTGGGGTAGCGCCTGCTATCCTAACCTATCAAGCCATCTTGTACTCTCAGCCAGACTATGTAAAGTTTACTGGGTTAGGTATTGCCGCGATTTTTGCACTTTGTGGTGCCGTCCGTTTAGCACGGTTTAATATGATGAATATTACGACTTATTTTGTTGGTGTACCTATTACCTTTGCAGGTGGTTTTATGGCTCTATTAATGTTCTTTCGTACGATGCTGCCCTGGTATGTCTATCTTGTCAGTATGGTGGTTTTGGCATTTTTAATGGTGTCTACATTTAAGGTTGCGAAGCTGGGAAAATAGCAGGACTTGTGTGACACAGTGCTTGGCGCTTATGAAGCAGAGTAAACTAAATACGTCCCGTGAATTATATGAGAGCAGAGAAGATAATTTTACCTTCTCTGCTCTTTTCATTTGAGCGGTATGTTAGCTTATCCTCGAAGGTTTCTTCCGGATGTTCGCGGCATGCTTATGCTATGCGGCTTCTCCCCTAAGTTAATACGTGCTAAGACAGTGTTTTCCTTGGTGCCGGCCGGGTTTTCTTTATTCACCCTTGCTTGGCGTTAAGCATATAGTATGGCACGGGTAATGAATGTTTAGGGGGGAACATATTAATGGATAATCAACAAATTAGTTGGAATAGCGTTGGGTTACGTATGGTTCAGGGGTTAACGACAACAATTGATGCTGTTCGTCAATTAGATGTTCAGGAAGCTTCTTTAGTTATGAGGCTGCTGGGAAAAAGTTGTACCCGTATGATTAAGGAGGGAGTAGGGCATCAATTTGGAATTGCCTTGATCGAAACAAGTGCTCAATTGGCTATGAAAGAGAAATTAGTGTTAGAAGATGTGCTTAAATTGATTACCGGTATTATCGGCCGGCTCTATTTTACCGCCAATACGGAAGAGGAGAGGTTGTTGGTTGCTCAGCTTGAAGATGCAGTAAAGAATTACCAATCCGTGTAAGGGTCATTCCCGGCTTTGTCTGCATACATTACCACTGAGCGATGAATATTAACAAGGCAAAAGGAGGACGTGAGACTATGAGAATTTATTATGTTCGGTTACCTGAATTTGTGCTTAATGTTTTGAGAAAAGTTTTTGGATAAAGTGGTCTGAAACTAAGGTTTCCCTCCTAGAATATATAGTAGAGACAAGCAAGGAGGGAAATTATGCGTCAAAGTCGTTATGTATGGTTCCTGGGGATATCACTCTTCTGTCTTATGACAATCATTGTTTTTAAAACACCTGAAGCGGTGATATCGACTCTGGCAGATCCTCAATACGGGAGTTCGCCAAGAGCAACAGTTCAACAGTTCTGGAAATACATGGATTTGCGTCAAACCAGCTTGGCGCGTGACCTGCTGATTTTACCAGAGGGGTCAGCGGACGAAAATGAGTTCAAAGCTTGGGAGTCCCTAATGAACAAGGATCCATTGTTGTCCTTACAAAAAGTGGAGTTTATGAATCCTGATGCGGAAGGTTCACAGGAAGTCATAGTGCGCGTTGTATGGACGTCATCTGTCGAAAAAGAACTCCAGACAATGTTTGCTATGAGTCTGGCCCAAACGGAAAATGGCTGGAAAATTCAAGGTATAAAGCGGATCAACGACCTCTCGTATATTGGAGGGGATCACGATGGAAGGTCAATACAGACCTGACACTGATAGGCAATCAAGCTCTCAAAAGAGTGAAGCACCGTTGCGCTTATATGTGGGTTTAGTCTACTTAGCTATTGGGTTATTCTTGTCTCTGTTTTTCGCCAATTGAGCTTCTGAAACACGGTCGTACCACACTTGGTAAACCGTGTTTTTTCATGTCCGGTTCTGTATAGTTTGGCTCGTTATGGTTTAAACTGAGTGCGTCAGCTTTCTCGCGGAGTGCTTAAAGACACACGCAGATGTGTCTTGGGTCACACTTAATCACTGCTTACCATGCTAAACTTATAAACATAGTAAGAAGGAGGTAATTACAATGTCAGATGTAAAAAAAGAGGCTCCTGAGTTAGAGTGTTCAAATTGCGGAACTACAAGCGAATTGACCCCAGTATTGAGTTATGTTCACCAAGGTGAAGAGAAACATATATGTACGCGTTGTTTGCCAATGCTCATTCATGGTTAGGAGATGGATCGATGAGATTTACGCTAGATATGAAACTAAAAGACATCATGTCCGCCAATCCAAAGACCGTGGAAGCGATGCAGGAATTAGGCCTGCACTGTTTAGGCTGTGCGTTTTCTGTCAATGAAACCCTTGCCAATGCCGCCCAGATGCATCATCTTGATCCCAATCTGTTGCTGGAAAAGGTGAATTCTGTTGAACAGGGTGAAATGTCGGCAGAGGCCGCTGCAAAAGCTCAGCCTCCCGGGGGCATTTTGCAAATGGATAAGAAAACCTATTCAATTGCCCCTCATATACCGGCAGGTGTTGTGACCCCTGAAATCTTGCGGAAGATTGCAGATGTCTCTGAAAAATACCATGCGCAGGCAATCAAGGTTACTTCTGCCCAGAGAATAGCTATTGTTGGCCTGAAGCCGGAGGATGTTCCTAAGATATGGGAAGAACTGGGTATGGACCCGGGACATGCGGTGGGGTTATGTGTACGAAGTGTAAAAGTTTGCCCGGGTGATACCTTCTGTAAGAGAGGACTCCAGGAAACATTGTCCCTGGGTATGGAAATTGACAAACGCTATCATGGTATGCAATTACCCTCTAAATTTAAGATCGGAGTGGCGGGTTGTCCTAATAAATGTGCAGATTCTGCTTCGGTGGATTTGGGCCTGATGGGTACCAGTAAAGGCTATCATCTCTACGTAGGCGGAAATGGCGGGGTAAAACCAAGACAAGGGAATATCCTTCTGGAAAATCTACAGAAGGAGCAAATAATACCTGTGATGGATGCTGTAATATCTTATTATAAAGAAAATGCTAAGCCTCAAGAACGTTTGGGACGGCTAATCGACCGAATTGGTTTAGAGGGGCTGCGTGAATTCGCAGATCAAGTCAAATCTGGAGCCAGCCAAGAAGCGGATGCCTGAACATCCGCTTCTTTGACTGGCTCGATTTATTTCTAATTAACATGGATAGCGTCTACTGGACAGCCATCAGCAGCATCTTTGGCAGCTGCCTCAACCTCACTGGGAACAGGGTTGGTATAGGCGGTGGCTAATCCGTCATCTTCCATCTTGAAAACCTCAGGGCAAAATTCCGGGCAAGCTCCACAACCAATGCAAGCATCTTTGTCAACTTCAGCTATCATAATTTATCCTCCTTTACTCGGTTGAGATTATTCTCCCCGAGTTAAAGATGGTCTATTCGCTAAAATCCTAACATATCAGTGATTTTCTAATAATTGATGTCTGATTTCCTAAATAAACCTAATATGATTCAGCAGCTATCGATCAATCTGCTAAATATCGATTGTGTTCATAAGAATTCGCTAATGATAGGGATGAACTAAGGCTAATTGGAAAATAATAGATGATTTTGCGATCGATTTAATTCCATAAATATCCATTAAATTCCTTTTGTGGTAAGACTTTAGCGATATTTCAACCGCTTTTTAGTGTTGCCTTTTTATTTGCGATTTCGACATCCCCCCTGGCGTATAATAAAGGCACCGGAAAGATGAACATGGTCCAGGCCATAATAGAGACCGGAATACAATTAAGGCGGGATGTTGGAAGAATGAGCAAGAAAATCAAAATAATTGTCGCGGATGATAATCGGAATTTATGTCAAATGCTACAGAACTATCTCCAAGGCCAAGAAGATTTGATTGTTGCTGGAGTTGCAAATAATGGTTTAGAAGCATGGGAACTTATTCAAACCCAGGAACCGGATTTGATTATTCTTGATTTAGTAATGCCTAATTTAGATGGTTTAGGTGTTTTAGAAAGAATTAACTCACGGACAACTATTTCACGTCCTAAAATAATCATGCTTACAGCTTTTGGACAGGAGTCTCTCACCCATCAAGCGATGATGCTCGGTGTGGATTACTTTATTCTCAAGCCCTTTGATTTAGATATTCTCAGTAAACGTATTCGCTCCTTAACTCAGGATATGCCATCGTCTCCGCCGACTCAAAGTACTGCCGCTGCTCCAATTGTGACAACGGCAGGCAGCGGGCTTAATCTGCATGTTGAGGTGACGACAATGATGCATCAAATCGGAATTCCAGCTCATGTAAAAGGATATCAATATATCAGAGATGCCATTCTGATGGTTGTTGAGGATGTTTCATTATTAGGAGCGGTGACTAAAGAACTATATCCCAGCATAGCGAAAAAGTTTGATACCGCACCCAGCAGAGTCGAACGCGGTATCCGCCACGCTATAGAGTTAGCTTGGGAACGGGGACATACGGATACACTTAAACGGATTTTTGGATATTCGATGAACATAGAGCGACAAAAACCTACCAACTCTGAGTTTATAGCGCTTCTTGCGGATAAATTGAGAGTTATGAGTAAGGTGTCGTAAATCAGTGACACCAAGCGTTTTTGGGGTCTTTATAAAAGATGAAAAATATCAACAAACTATTTTTTATAAGCTTAAATTAACAAAAAAAGCATATAAACTAGTTTACATGATATCAACATATTTCTTGTCTGCAAACACTCCTATTCAACAAAAATGGGGGTGTTTCTTTTTGAGATCGACACAGTTTGAAGCCAGTATCGAAGAGTTTATGCTCTACTGTTCGAGTAAAAACTTGTCAAAAAAAACTATTAAATCCTACGAACAGACGCTTAACTTATTTGCATTATATCTCAAGGAAGAAAATCAAATCGAAAGGATTGAAGATGTAAAAAAGACCCATATTCGACTTTATGTTAAGTATCTACAAGATAGAGGCAAGTACAAAGTTAATACCCCATATAATCGTACTGATAAGGGGAAAGATATTAGTGTCAATACTATTAACAACTATGTAAGGAATATCAAGGTATTTTTCAACTGGCTCAGCGAAGAGGATGAGCTTAATAAAAACCCAGTGGAAAAGATCAAATTACTTAAAGGTACTGAAAGGCTCAAACCTCTCTTGACAGAACAAGAAATTATCTCTATTCTCAGTTGTTTTGACAAAACAAAGTTTAATGGCTATAGAAACTATATGATTACTATATTAATTCTAGATACTGGTTGCCGGATCACGGAATGCCTTAGTATCAAAGATGATGACATTAATTTGCAAAACAAAACTATCGTACTTAGGAACACAAAAAACAAAAAAGAGCGATTAGTCTTCTTTTCAACTAAACTCAAAAACAATCTTCAAAGGTGGATGAGGTACAAAGACCGCTACATGAACAATGATCTTTTGTTTCCTACTAATCGCGGTACACTTTTTTCAATATGCAACTATGAAAAAGTTTTGAATCGGATAGGGAAAAAACTAGGAGTTGAATTATTTCCGCATCGTTTAAGAGCTTCCTTTGCCCAGTATTACCTTCTAAATGGGGGAGACTTGATCACGCTGGGTAGAATTTTGGGGCATAGTAGTCCTGAAGTGACCAAGATTTATCTTCAATTAGATGACCAAAGTATCCAAAAGCAACATATTAAGTTTAGCCCTCTCAATGGAATGGATTTGGATTAATGGTTTGAATAACAAGAAGTGCCCATTCTTTTTAGAGTGGGTGCCTTTTATTATTCAAAAACCTTATTTAATCAATTTTAAAAGACTTCTGAGCCTATTAAACTAGCTTAGGGTAAAATTATATCAATCAGCAACTTAACCCCCTTTAAAAGGTCTATAATTCGATTTTTGCAATAATTATTGATTGAACTCTTTGTCCTAAAGCTTAGCTAACAAAAATAAAACGGCAGGAGCTATGTATATAACTTCTCTTGCCGTTTTACAATTTCCCTATTTAGTTTGAACAAACTTCTGGACAAATTTTGCTCTTTCTTCAGTATTGTCATATTTCGCTAAGAAGTCATTTTGCCACTTATCTGTCTGTTTAAGACTTGTTAAGTCAAGGTTAAAGAATTCCTCAACTGCTTTTCTGTCTACTGAAAGATTATATTCTTTACCTTGGAAAGGCAAAACCATATTGATTTTACTTAGGCCTTCAAACTCTTTGAATAACCTAACAGTTTCTATTGACAAAGTCTTGTTTATTGCATCTCCTTTACTCCAGTAATTTTTATAATCATCTTCGGTTATTTTGTTTTCAGGTTTGACGCTTTTTAATTCAGCATAGTCTTTTACAAACAAAATGGTTGCGGAATTATCTTTGATTTCGGCTTGTTTTATGAATGAACCACCCTTAATGTTTGGGACATATGTATTGAAACGATCAATTTCTTGTTTATCCATAGTAGTAGCTGGGGTTGGAGTGGATTGCTGGGTTTCGCCTTGGGGTGGTGCTGTAGTTTGTTTTGATTCTTGATTACCACAACCAATGGAAATCCCCATTAAGACTGTTAGTGATAAGGTTAGAGCTATCTTATTAAAGTTCTTCTGCATTTTTTCTCCTCCATTATTTATATATTTTGGCATCCCACAGTTCAAGTGATATTGTAACAAATTTGGCTTAATAAACCAATACCAGATTGAGATGAATAGATAAAGATGGAAGGGCGGGAAAAGAGGTTGAATTCTCACACCTCTGAATATTTTATTAAGTTCATTAATTTCGACAATTATTTGTATGGGTCTAATGATATAGTAGAATTTAAGGAAATTAAGGGGAGGGAATTAACTATGGAAGCACCTCAAACACAGTGTAAAGATTGTAGTAATATTTTTAATTACAAGATACCACGTTGTCCGATGTGTGGATCAAATAAGCGGATGGGGAAAATCAATATTAAAGCACCTATTTTACTCGATAAGAATTATAGATTAGCTGGGTTAGCCATTGCTTTTGTTATCGGAACAATTTTAGATTTAATATTACTTTTTAATAGTAGTATTGATTCTGTTTGGTTCTTCATGCTCATGCCACCGGTGTTTATAGTAATTGGGTATTATTTGGGTTTAATGCTTGACAAGAGCTATAAGAACAGCAACCAATATCAGGAAGATTTGAAAATTCAAATGCAATACCAAAAAAATACAGATGAATTTAATCGTAGAATGTCTGAAATATCTGAAGCAAATAAAATCAAATATGAACTTCCTAAGAATGCTCTTGATTACAAAGAAGTTTCCTATTTGCGAGGACATCCTGAATTTAGTAGCCAAATGAGATTTTTTGTTTGGATTAAAGATGATCGCTTAAACTTGGTTGATTCTAATTTAGGGTCAAAATGTAAAGGTGGAGTTAAAATATTCATGGACAATATTAAAAGCTTTACGAGAAAAGGAGACATTCGAACTGAGACAAGGGTAAGCGGTGGAGGTGGAGGTGGAAGTTCGATAAAAGGGGCAGTTATAGGTGAAGTAATTGCCGGTCCCGCAGGTGCAATTATTGGAAGTCGCAAAAAGAATGAAGCCATTAAGACGGAAAATGTTGTTATTGATGAACGTGAAACAATTATGGAAATCGACTATAATGGGGAACGAAAATTTTTGTTCTTTGATTCAAAAACTTATGATGTACTGATAAAGATGATACCTCAAAAAGAAATCAGCTTTGTAATTAGCAACAATGAATCTAAAGCCAATTCTTCTGTTACTACTTCTTTTTAATGCTTACACCAAAATATTGTGCAAGTATCAAGAGTGTATTGTGGAAAGGAGTATATCAGACTTTCATGCCGCTATGCGACACCACTGATGAATGAAAATTTTGTCAATAATACTCCTTAGGCTGGCGAAGGTAGGTCGAACTTTCTTGGTGCCGCGAGCCCGTCTATCAGACGGACCACATCGACCTGGTGTATCACGGATTGTTGCTCCTTCGGGAAGCACGCAGGGCAGAATAACCCATATTGGTTGTTGCACCAGCCTTAAATAAAACCAGTCTAAGGAGAAGTTGTTGTTATGGAAGTATTGCATGAACGATGTTGCGGACTGGATGTGCATAAAAAAAGTATTACAGCCTGCATCATTACCCCCAAAGGAAAGGAGATTCATACATTTTCAACAATGACTCGAAACCTAATCGAACTAGTTGATTGGGTAAAAGACAACCGATGCTCCCATGTCGCGATGGAGAGTACAGGTGATTACTGGAAACCGATCTATAACCTCTTAGAGACAGAGGATCTACAACCGATGGTAGTTAATGCCCAGCATATTAAAACTGTGCCGGGACGAAAGACGGATGTTAAAGATGCCGAGTGGATTGCACGTTTACTGCGTCATGGTTTGGTCCAAGGAAGTTTTATTCCGAACCGGGATCAAAGAGAATTAAAAGAGGTCGTTCGATATCGGCGAAGCATCGTTGAAGAAAGAACGCGAGAAGTGAATCGCCTACAGAAAGTATTAGAGGGGGGGAACATAAAACTATCCTCTGTGGCTTCAAATGTGTTGGGTGTATCTGGGCGAAACATGTTGGAAGCTATGATTAAAGGAGAGGAAGACACTTCTGTTTTAGCGGATTTTGCTCTAAAGAAACTAAAGGATAAAAAGGAAGATTTGAAACTTGCGCTAGAAGGATTACTTGGAGCCCATCAATTATTCATGCTTGAGAAGCAATTAGCTCATATCGATTACCTCAATGAACTAATTAGTAAATTGGACGAAGAAATTGAGAAACGTATGACCCCTTTTGCGGAAGAACTGAAGTTATTGGATTCTATACCCGGAGTTGGAAAAAGAACTGCTGAACAAATTATTGCTGAAGTTGGTACAGATATGTCACGATTTCCTACACCCGGACACTTATGTTCGTGGGCAGGGATGACTCCAGGTCATGATGAAAGCGCAGGAAAAAAAAAGTCCACAAAGACGCGTAAAGGAAATAAGAAGCTTCGAAGCGCCCTTACCGAGGCAGCAAAAGCGGCTGCTCGTAAAAAAAATAACTACTTATCGGCACAATATCATCGGATAGCAGCCCGACGTGGAAAAAATAAGGCTTCGATAGCTGTAGGACATACAATCTTGTCTCTTGTACATATCTTGTTAACGCGAAAACAAGAATATGTGGATCTAGGCTACAATTATTTTGATGAACGTAAAAAAGATAGTTTGATTAAAAATTCGATCAAAAAATTGGAGTCACTGGGTTTAGTGGTAAGTGTTCAAGAACAAATAGCATAAATGTATTCAAAACGATTTACACAGATCGAAAAATAGCCCGGGTAAACTTGGTTTCTAACGTCTTAACCATTGTGCTTACACTAATTATTTTTTTGTAATGATAACCCAGGGTTTATTTTAGTATTGTCATTTTCGTAAAACGTGCACTTAGTCCAACTTTTTGAATTTTCAGGGCAGAAAGTATTAGAGGGGGGGAACATAAAACTATCCTCTGTGGCTTCAAATGTGTTGGGTGTATCTGGGCGAAACATGTTGGAAGCTATGATTAAAGGAGAGGAAGACACTTCTGTTTTAGCGGATTTTGCTCTAAAGAAACTAAAGGATAAAAAGGAAGATTTGAAACTTGCGCTAGAAGGATTACTTGGAGCCCATCAATTATTCATGCTTGAGAAGCAATTAGCTCATATCGATTACCTCAATGAACTAATTAGTAAATTGGACGAAGAAATTGAGAAACGTATGACCCCTTTTGCGGAAGAACTGAAGTTATTGGATTCTATACCCGGAGTTGGAAAAAGAACTGCTGAACAAATTATTGCTGAAGTTGGTACAGATATGTCACGATTTCCTACACCCGGACACTTATGTTCGTGGGCAGGGATGACTCCAGGTCATGATGAAAGCGCAGGAAAAAAAAGTCCACAAAGACGCGTAAAGGAAATAAGAAGCTTCGAAGCGCCCTTACCGAGGCAGCAAAAGCGGCTGCTCGTAAAAAAAATAACTACTTATCGGCACAATATCATCGGATAGCAGCCCGACGTGGAAAAAATAAGGCTTCGATAGCTGTAGGACATACAATCTTGTCTCTTGTACATATCTTGTTAACGCGAAAACAAGAATATGTGGATCTAGGCTACAATTATTTTGATGAACGTAAAAAAGATAGTTTGATTAAAAATTCGATCAAAAAATTGGAGTCACTGGGTTTAGTGGTAAGTGTTCAAGAACAAATAGCATAAATGTATTCAAAACGATTTACACAGATCGAAAAATAGCCCGGGTAAACTTGGTTTCTAACGTCTTAACCATTGTGCTTACACTAATTATTTTTTTGTAATGATAACCCAGGGTTTATTTTAGTATTGTCATTTTCGTAAAACGTGCACTTAGTCCAACTTTTTGAATTTTCAGGGCAGAAAGAAACGTTTTTTGGAAAGTTGGTCCATTCACGAACTCAGCAGACAACTGAAGATTTCCGGGCAAAAAGAAAAGAGACTCGTTAAGTCTCTTAAATAAATTCGTATTCGCCGTTCTCTATTTCTTTTCTTGCTCGTTCAAACATTTTTTTGTCATACTCGGTTGCTACTACTTCAATGTTTTCAGATATCAGTTTCAATAGTTTTTCTGCATCCTCGTCGGAGATGCTTTTTAAAATTTGTTTGATCTGTTTTTTTGCATTCAAGATAGTATAACCTCCCAAGGTCTAGTTCTTAGGTCATATTAATGGCATTATATCACACTCCTCCCCTAGGAAACCTTTATCCATGTCAGTTTTAGTTATTTTACTCTTAAATATGTAGGTCTTGGTCCCTCCTTAAAGTATCATGGTTAAAATACTAACAAACGTAATATAATATTTTATACAAAATCATTGACACATAGTGTAATAAATGTTACCATTAATGCATAAGGTAATATTTTACATATTTGGAGGATGGAGATAGATGGAAATCAAAATTACAAACAATTTAGAAAGGAAAATTGATGAGCTTAGAAACAATACTGGGGTCACTAAAAAATGGATCGCTTCACAGATGGGTATGAGCCAGCAAAGGTTATATTATCTTTTTAAGGCTGATAATATGATGCTCGACCTTGCAATAAAATTTGCTGTGTTCCTAAAATGTGACATCACTGATATATTTGAGTACGAAGTAATTGATTAGATTCGTTAAATTTATTAATAATATACAATAAAAATATTAAACAATATCGTTGACATTTTTTCAGAAATCCCCTATACTAAGATTGAGGAGAGCGAGGGCAATCCGACATCAAAAGTAGAGAGGGGATTTTTATTATGGAAAAAAATTTTGTGATCATTGATAGCGAAGGAAGATTCAATGGAGGAATTATTATTTATAAGGATATCAATTCCAAGGAAACAAGTTTTGAATACTATTCCAATAAACAACCAATTCGCAGTAATATGTTTGAATACAATGCTAAAATTGAACTTCAAAGACTCCAGGAGCTTAACAATTTAGCTGGCTATGACTTAACTTTTGAGGTGACAGAAATCCACCTCGAAAAAATGATTCCCGGCAACACAGCCCCAAGTTCAAACTTTTCAATAAAATCTATACCCATTCCCAAAGGGAAACTAACTGCAACCCGAAAGGCCGTGAATGATATCTACAAAAAATATAAATCGATGGCTAAAGAGAGAATAGCGTAATGGGTATGGTTATGGGAAAGGTTTATAATTTTCCTATTAAGGAGTTAAGTTTAGAGGATATAGGCATAGATGAATCTGAGCCTGTTTTTACCTGGACTGAGGAAGAAATTATTAAAGCCTATGAAGAAAATTTTGAGTATGAAAAAGACGAATACTATTACAATTGGTTAATGAGACAAGAGCAGGAGGAAGCTGAGAAACGGCAAAAAGAAAAAGCTTGTGTTGTGTGCAAGCTTCTCCAGAAAATCAATTCAATATTTAAATAACCAAACCCACCTGATGATGGCCCTTTGGAAAGGCCGAAACCAATGATCCGGTGAATTTACCGGGGAGGTCGTGGGGTTCCACTACGAGCTAGTTTCATGAAGCTGGCCTTAACATATATTGATATTCCTGATCTTTTAAAAATTAATCTGATAGGCAACACAATTCGGTATCCTGGTTAGCGACCACGGGCACACACCGAACGAAGAAGGGAAAGCAGCAAATATTTTAGCAGAATAAGTTAATCTTAGTTCAGGCAGAAACTTATAAATCAAACTAAAAACCTTCGCCGGAAGTTGCGAAGGTAGGAGATTCCTTATAATTTTTTTATATAAAAAATATTTCTTGACTTACCAATTAAAACCATGATATTCTATCTATACGACTAAAGGTATGGGATGCACAAAAACCGCTCACCTATACAGGTAGCGTTTCGTTTCTTCAAAACCTTTATGTCTAATTTTCAAATTAAAGGGGTGATGATATACATGTCTGTGACTTTCTAAACACATATGTATTTTCGGGGAGTATCAAGTGAATATTACATTTCAATATTGTGTTAGATTCGATAGACCTAGTATAACCCACCACAACAAAAAATAAAAGTCCTTTTTAAGAAAAAATCAATAAAAGTTTAGTTTTTCCCTTGACGTAGGGGAGAAGAAGACTTAAATATCGCACCCTACAAAGGGTACATACTTTTGAGGATCGAGTAAACCAAAAATAAGAGTAAAAATAATAAACTAAGAAAGAAGAGGAATTAATAATGAGAGCAAATTTACTGTCAATATTATCTAATTTTACAGTTGAAGAGATTGAGTTTTTAATCGAATACCATAATGCACTTGGCATGATTAATAACATGGAAGAAATAATGAAAATTAAAGAGCGTGAAGAAAAGCTTAGTGGATTAACGTGGGCAATATTTAGTTCTAATCTTGAAGCCTCCCATAAAGAAAGTATTGTTGAAGACTTTATTAAAAAGAATATAAGTGAAAGAGATTTCTTTTTGCTAACAATTGCAATATGCGAAGAAAATCCAGAAGTAGCATCCTACATATCAACCCCTTATGGATGTTAGCGTATATAGTCCAGAGTATTTCTTTGTGACTTGTGCGAAATTTAATAAGAAGGAGGAAGTGCATATATGTTACTAAGAAACAGAAGTAGTCCTGGATTTTTGTCTAGCTAAAATGAAGGTAATAAAAACCAAAAATTAAGGAGGCAAGATAATAATGGATAAATTCGAAAACGCATTACTTAAACAATTGGATGGTCAGAAAACTTCTAGAGATTGTATGGTGTGTAATAGGAAGACTGATTTTATTTTCAATAAAGACGGAACCATTACATGCACAAAATGTAAAACTAAAATTAAGGTTGATTTGACTGATGCGGTTAAGGGGTTGAAAAAATTAGGTGTGTCCGTTGATTAACCCTTGGGGACTAAACATAAGCACAATAAAAAATAAGAAAGAGAGAGTGAATTAATAATGGAAATAAATGAACAAAATTTTGAAAACGGTATCCTGATAACCCCAGAAATGGAAATGGAGACTCAAAACACAATTAAGACTGAGCCAAATGAAAATATAATAAATGAGCAATCTGGAGGGGAATCAAGATATATAAATTTTAGTCAAGCGTTAGCAAATCTGAAAATTGGTGAAATATTAACAAGAAAAGCATTGGTAGGCAAAATGATCAAGATGGAAAGCAATCAATTTGTATTATGGAGTAATAATTTATTCAATAAACCTACTTATAATTTCACGAACGAAGATATAATGGCTGAAGACTGGGAAGTAATTGACCCGGATGACATTAAAGTGTTCAATTTATCAGTTAATCAGCTAAAAGACCTTGGAGTAAGTGAAACTGATATAGATAAGTTGAATGTATTAAAGAATACACCCTCGTTACCAGAGCATTTAACTAATCTCCTTAAAGATAAGGATATAAAATTAGATATTTCCTCGATATTAGAAAATGTAAAAATTGTTAATACATTACCAAGTTATGAAACTCCTAAAATTCCATTTATCAAAAACTAATACTAATAATAACTATAAAATAAAAAAGGGCATAAAGGTAATTATGGCGCAGATTCAGAACTGTGCCTTCCAATCCCCCTATCACAAACAAGAAAAAGAAAAATTGAAATAGAAAGAAGGATTTAATAGATGTTAACCATTAAAAAGGAAAAGGAAATTATGTATTTTGCAAAGAGCAAGGTAAGAGAGCTTAGAAATATACTTGAATCAAAGGAAACCCAACAAAAATATAAAAATGTCAATTTTTACGGCTCAGTAGCCCTTCGATGAATAGGAATATTCAAACGCTAAGACTAATGAGTTATATGGAATCGGATAAAATAAACTCTCTCTTTTCAGAAATTAATCGTACTAAAGATAAATCATTATCGGCGAATATAAGGAGCATCAAGAAATTACTTAATTTAGGTGTCGATATCATGCTTAATCTATCCTACAAAGGGGAAGAAGTAACTGGAAGAATTAAAACAATAAAAGACAATGTGATTGAACTGATGGTTCGCTGTCAGCCAGAATTAATAACTCTCTCTACAATAAGAATTGAAGATCCTTGGGTGATTAATAGCATTGATGGCGAAACTCCTATTAACTATATGTGGAACAATAGGAGGGAAGTAGTATGATGAATAATGTTTTGGATTTACGTGTGCAACGGAAAAGGCATGAGGCAGCATATGCGGTACAAGAGCACGATTATTCGAGATATGGTTTTAAAAGAGACTTTGGGAAGCTTAAAAGGGAGGATACAGAGGTAATTTTGATTCTCTTGACCGGGGTGTATTTGTCAACCTAAAAGTTGACCACCTTGATAACTTAAAAGTTGACCTACCCTGGCAAAAAAAATTAGCGTTAAATACATACGAATGTTAATGACATATTCTTCTTTTGGAGAGAGTGCGCGTGTAAAATCGAAGTGAGGACGTAGTCCGAATGAAGATTTTACACGCGCCGCGAAAAATTCAGCCTCTATCACCAAGGAGAAAGTAAGTTATCCGCCGGAGTAACCCTAGGCTACTAAGCCACCTATCCACAGACAAGACCAAATCAATCTTTGGGGTTACGCATAAACCACTCGCTTATTCCCTTGTGGATAGAATGTACATACCGTTTCGTTCATAGTAATGGAATCCATTTGAGTGTAACAGCCATGACAAGGAAATGAAGGACCATCTAATTGGTCCGGGTCCTCATAAACCCACATGATCTCACCGCATTCGCCACAATGCAGTTCATACGCCTGCTCAAGCTTCTCTTCTTCTACCATCTGAAAGAGTATAGTTTGAATCATTTCCACTTCACAATGCAGCATGCGGGCTATTTCTGCAGGATAAATTGCCGGTACATTATTTTTGAGCAGTATTTGAATTAGATTTTTAAGGTCGCGGTTGAATCGATTCACGTAATTTCCTCCATTTTAACGTATTCAAGCTGGATTAAGATAGGCTTATCTGTTGCCACTAGACGTTCTCACATGCTCACGCTATAAATAGTCGTTGGATGCAACACGAAGGGAGTTTCCTGAACAATGACATACCAGTTAGCATCTAACTCCAATTGGCATGAAAACGTGGTTTTTCCTATATGCAACAGAAAGGATTCTCCACAGTGTAAGGGATACATCCGCTCATTTAATTTGACACACCACTGGTCTTGCTCACGGTTGTAGTGAATCGTCGTCTTTCTACTCACCACTTCACACCTCCTCTGAGCGGCTTAAGCGCTCACGGAATCGGTGTGATTCGCCATCAAACACAAGGATGTGAGAATGGTGGGTCAGTCGATCCAATAGTGCGGTGGTTAAAGCGGGATCTCCAAACACTTCGATCCAGCGGGAAAACTCCAAATTAGAGGTAATAATGAGGCTGCTTCGTTCATAACGCTGAGAAATAAACTGGAAGAGAAGCTTGCCGCCTTCTCCCAAAGGGATATACCCAAGTTCATCAAGAATCACGACATCATATTTGTTCCAGGTTTTCAGATAACGGGGAAGACGGTATTCCGATTCCGCTTGCTGCAACTCCTGGATGAGTTGCATAACCGGTGTAAAACGCACCCGATACCCCTGACGCATAACCTCTATCCCAAGAGCAATGGCTATGTGGCTTTTACCAGTTCCAGATTTTCCGATGCAAAGAACGTTTTCGTGGTGACCGACAAAATCTCCCCCGGCAAGCTGTTCTACCTTCATTTTTGGCAGTTTAGGGATCTTTGTAAATTGAAATTCTTGCAGTGTTTTAAGGACCGGAAATTTGGCCTGCCTAAGTAAGGCTAATTGTTTTTGCTCTTGTTTTCGGGCAACCTCATATTCCAAGCAAGCTGCCAAGAAGCTTAAGTGATCTGAATTCCGTTCAAGAGCATCGCGAACAATGTCTCGATAGTATTGAGCAAGTCCCGGCAACCGTAGTTGCCCACAGGCCAGCTCTATCCGCGCTTCAATAATGGCAGAGGCATCCATTAGATCACCTCCGCTAGAAGTTGATCGTATTTCGTCGCATCATCAATGGTCGTGATGGCTTCTGAATAGACTTGGGGTTGAACATTATCTCCTGATACTATTTGGCGGATAGTATCCGCTGTGATCGTAGATTCACCCAGCAATTCCAACGCTGTGGTCAGTTCGGCAACGGAATAGTCACGCAGCAGAAGCAGAACTTCAAGAAAGTCTTTGTAGCCGCGGCTATGGACCCCGACCATTCGTTCACGTAAACGTCCAAACACTGCCGGGAGCTGCCTCACCACTTTAGCATGGGTGACGGCATGAGGTTTGTGCTGAAGCACGGGTAGGTAATGCAAGATTTCAAGGATAGCTTCACCTCGGGCATAACAGCGAGGATGTGTTGCTACAATTTGGCTAAGATGGATGATGTCTACACGATCCACATACGCTTTGGCTAGAAGCACTTGGCCAGTATACTGGCATGGAACGGAATACTTGTTACGATCGACCGTAACTAAAGCATAAGAATCCACTTTAACGGGTTTTGGCCGTGCAGCGGAGAAGGAGGTGACGGGAAGCGGACGCAGAGCTTTTTGTTCTTCAAGCCATTGATCCATATGCTTCTCTTTCTCTTTTTGGCACCAAGAAAGCAGATGAGCATTCAATTCATCCCATGTCTGAAACGATGGAACTGGAACTAAAGCGCGTTTACGTACATATTTAACAAGAGATTCAACGCTGCCCTTTTCGTTTCCACGACCAGGTCGGGCAAATAAGCTGTTAAAGAGATAGTGAGCCCTCAGACTGGAAAACCAAGTGTGTTCTTCTCGTTCGGGACCTTCAAGGATTTTAACGACCTGAGTAGAGGCATTGTCATACAAGCCTTCTTTACAAACACCTCCAAAATATGCGAAGGCACGATTATGGCCTTCAAGAAAAGCTTCAAGACGTTGGGTTGGGAAAGCGATAACAAACGGTACGCTGCTGTGCTTTAAGCGCATACAGAATAACAAAACTTTCACAAGCTTATTTTTTAAATAGATTTGGGCTTCCCCGAAATCGATCTGCATTTGTTCGCCTGGTGCGGCTTCGAGCAAAAGAAAACACTCATTCTTTACATCTTTTAAACTGCGCACGTAGCGTCGGACCGTTGATTCTCCGCCTTTGAATCCATATTCATCATGAAGTCGTTCATAAATACGAGCTGAGGTATGCCGCTGCTTTGGTGGAGCATTTGTATCCATTTCTAAGATGTTTTCTATGACGTCTCGATAAGGATCCATGACCGGACTGGGTTTAGGCTTTTTTCGATGGTACTTCGGTATTTCACCATCCTTTAGCATTTTCCTTACGGTTTGCCTGGAAATCTTCAGTTGTCTACTGAGTTCTCGGATTGACCATCCTTCCAAAAAATGTTTCTTTCTGATATACTCTTTGTCGACCATTCTAAGCATTCCTTCCTCCTGTTTTGCTGATTCTTGGACAAATCGAGCATAACAGGTTAGGGCTCAGGGTGGTCAACTTTTTTGTTAGCAAACCATGTCTAAGTGGTACACTTTTATGTTAGCAGATACATAAATAGCGAATTTAGAATTAAACATTTTGAAACTAGTAAAATTATTGATGGCAAAAAGAAGAATTTTAAGGATGCTTGGAAAATTCAAAGATTATCAGATCAATGACCTACCCCCCTAAAATGTGAAAAATCTATTATATAAATAAATCACATTTTAGGGGGGTAGAAAAACAAAAACATAAAAATTAATGGTCTTTCGCCACGGTGGCGAAAGATAAACAACAATTCAGTCATTTTCTTAGTGAAGGCGACGAGAGGAAGCCTGAACTTAGAAAATGCTAATTGTTGTGTTGTCGAATGCCATAGGCTAAAGTTATAAAAGTTATAAATGAAAGAATACAGGACGCTTGCCGGCGGGGCATGTATGTCGGGGTGCAGTGGCCCCCGCCATCCATAATAATGATTTATTTGTTTATTAGGGTGAGACTTAATTGTTGCTCCCTTTTTATGTTTTCACCAGATGAAAATAATAAAAGGAAAGGATAATGATGGAATGAATGATTGGGGTTTACCAGATTACTAACAATATAAATAATAAGGTTTACATAGGAAGAAGTAATGATATTGAAAGGCGCTGGAAGGATCATATCCGGCAATTAAATAAAGGAACTCATAATAATCAAGGATTACAAAATGATTGGAATAAATATGGTGAAGGGAACTTTGCCTTTGAAATTATCAAACTATGTGATGAAAAGGAATTGAAGTATGAAGAGTTAGATCAGATATTTACAGCATGGCATGAACTTTATAATGTCCCCAGTATCAAGGACAATATTGTTTATTTGGTCAGCAATTATTTAAAAAGTCTCAATGCTGACTTTGAGATTGACCATAAATCTAGTGATTGTGCGAATAAACAACCGTTGAATTTTAATGTGTTTGCTTTGTCCAATGAGGAAGAATTATATTTATCTTTAAGGAATAAGGACTTTATCAAGAGTGAAGAAGATGAAGATAAGTATAAGAAATCCAGTGATATTAAGCAGGATTATGTTTTAAGTAAAGATGGTGACTTAATTGAAGTTGAATATGGTCATTCAGAAGATGGTCGAATTTGTTACGATATTAATTAAATTGGTTATTAGCCCCTTCAGTAAGGGCTTTTAATATTTCAAGACATTATTATTAAATGCGGCAGTTTACCCTTTCTTGAGGACGAGCCCCTCACCCTCCTTACCAAATCCGGAAAAAGGGCGTACCTATGGACGTATCATAGGTATTGGTGCATTGAGTGATTAGCAAACACTTGATGCACCAATATTATTTTTTGCTAGTGTGGAGATAGAAGAATATGGTATAATTAACTCGTCAATAATCTCAAACGGGGTGATATTGATGGGTAAAAAATATGTTTATGTGTTTTCCAATCTTGCTCGTGAAGTATTGGAAAGAAGGTACTTAAAGGAAATCGACGAGATTAATTCTGTATTAAGTGAGATTACAGATGTAAAGGAAATTGACCAGGAAACATTATCTAGAATTATTGAACTTGAGACGAAGAGAAAGCGACTCAAAAAACTCTTAAGAGATTATAGGAAACTAGACATCATAAGGGCAAGGGTTGCTATTATCAAAGCTAAATCGTTTATTAAGCGAATGTTTGATTCACTAGGAGAGTTTAGCAAAAAAGCGGTAGCTATTTATGGAATATGTAGAATCATTTTAGACATAGTTGAACAAGTGAAGCAATTGGTACATAAGAAAAAGAGCCGGAATGGCTCTTTTTTATTTGGATGACAATTGGGTTTTATAAAGGAGATGCAAAAGATGGACATTAAGCAATATAGCGATTTGTTAAACGAGATGGAAAATAGGTACGGCGGGAATTTAGATTATGAGAAATTATCCGATGGTGACAAGGTTGTTTATAAAGAGATTATCCAGCAATACATAAAGTATTTTGATTTTATCATCAGATGTATTGAGCAGTGGGAAGAAGTATATGGCAAGGCAGAAAATAGATTAGTTTTGCATTAATTAAGAAGGAGTTGCGGATTTGCAAGAAATTACCAAACAAGAAATGGATTTTTTAATAGATAAGGGCATTTTAAAGTGCGTTAGAGGTAAATATAGAGGTTTGATCACAGGCAGTGGACAAAAATCTGGAAGAGCTAAGTCCAGGTGGGTCGAGGAGCCAATATATCTGAGGATGTTGCAAATGCAAGAAAATAGAAAAGGGAGAATTAAAGTATGAGTGAGCTTGGGAATGAAGTCGTTGTTGAGGAAAAGGGTAAAAAGAAAAGGGTTAGCACAGAGGATAAATTACAAATGCTTTTGGATAAACAATTCGAGCGTATAGAGCAACTAATGGATGAAAAGCTTAATAAATTGTTGTTAAAAATGGATAGCAAATTGGAATATTCTCAACTAAGGATTTGGAAGTCCTTTGAGGCAGAATTCAAGAGGTATTTAGCCGGTTATTGCAATGAGAATTGTCAGTAACGAGCATTGATTGTAAAAATTTTAAAATAAAGGAGATTGTGAAATAAATGGAAAAATTGAATTATGATAATGGGGATTCTAATTTTGTGGCTTACTTAGCATATTTGGGTTATAAAGGTGAGGCCAAAGTGGTTGAAAATAAATATAAAAAACCTCATGTTATTTTCTCGTTTGAGGAGGATCAGGAGAAATTCGGGCATATTTACCATGAATATAAGTTTGATGAGGTTAAGTTAAACCTCTCTAAGTACAGCAGATTCAAAGATGAGACTTTTAGGAGAGTTAAGGATACCCTTAGGGATTATTATCAAGATAAGGAATTGAGGTAAATAAAAAAGTCCTGGGACGTTAAAAAATGGGTAGGTAAAGGGGCAAATTGATTCGGCGCTGGAGAAGGCAATGCTTAATAAGAAAAGTTTAATTTTCCCCTATTAAAATTCAAAGGGAATTGCTTGGAAGATATTGAATATAAGGTAGGGGGTGTTAAAGATGAGTGGATGGAATTTTAGGAAGTCACAAAAATTGATTGGTGGGCTACGGCTAAATTATAGTTCTAAAGGTGGATTAGGAATTAGTGCAGGTGTCAAAGGAGCAAGGGTAAGTGTTAATCAAAAAGAGGTTAGGACTACTCTATCTATACCTGGAACGGGAATAATTAAACAAGATCGACATACTTTAAATCCTAAGATGAGAGCGAAAAAAGTTAATCGTTCCAAGAAAGTCGAACAACAAATTGCTCCGGTTGTTAATGATTCTTCTTTAAAATATGGTCAGTTTTTGTTATCTGACTATCAGTCAAATAATGAATCAATAGACGAATATATTGGTTGTAAAGGATCTATAGAAATTCAAGAAGATAGCATAATTTTTAATGGGGAGATAAATGAGTATGGGTTATCAGATGGATTTAGTTATCAAGGAATTCATTGGACTGAAACGGCTGTATCATATGATCATGAACCGTGTTTGGTTAAAGTTGGATTTATTCAGAAATTAACTCAAACGAAACTAGTTCTGTATTTTAAGTGTAACAAGGAGACAGCTATTGCTACTCATCGAAAATTAAAAGAGATTATTGAGAAAAGAAATAAGAAAAGCTGTTTTGTAGCAACAACTGTTTATGGAGATCCCAACTGCTTGCCGGTTATGAAGTTAAGAAACTGGAGAGATTCTTTCTTAGCTAAAACAAATTTTGGAAAGTGGTTCATAAAAGTATATTATCAAAAAGGTTTTATTTGGGCTGATTTTGTGGGTAAACATAAGATCCTCAAAGGGGTTATTAAGAAGAGTTTAAATATCTTTACATACTTTTTGCCTTAAGAATATCTTTATCAGTCTTTTAGTTTAGAGTAGAGAATGGGGAATACAAATTTATTTAATAAGCAAGATGTGAGACCTGTCAATGATGATGGGTCTTTTATTTAGAATTGTTTTAAGTTAGTTTAGATTATCTAAAATATGGAGGTGATAAAATGGCACAAGGAGATAGATTTAAAACTCCTGAAAATATCGAACGATTTGTAACAATGGTTCTATTAGGTTGTGATAGAGTTGATATTCAAAATGAGATCGGCATTAAAAGAGCAACTTATTATGTTTGGATGAATGATCCTATTATAATTGCTGAGTTGGATTCCCGTAGAGCTGAAATAAAAGACCAGGGATTAGCCTTTATTAAGGGACGTTACAAGAGATATCTGGAGAACATTGATAAGCTTTGTAATGATACGACAGACCGTCGAACATGTTTAGCAGCTAACCAGTTTATGGTCGAGAAGATGGATGGTAAAAATACTGCCAAGCTAGAAGTATCCGACAACAAAGAAGACACCAATCAAGTTGATGTCCTAGAAAATATTGATAAGTTTATGGAAGAGGAAGAATCATCGTTGCGCATTGTTCGTTAAAAGTTAAATGCTTTGGATACCATTTCAGCCATCTCACTTGAATTAGGATTGGCATAGCGGCGAGTTGTGTTAAGGTCACGATGCCCAGCTAATTGAGCAATGGTAAAAGGATCTACTTTATCCCTGGCAAGGATTGAGCAAAAAGTATGCCGGAGCAGGTGAGGATTTATGCCATATTTATTTAAGATCGTTTGAACCATGCGGATAGATATTCTTTGATTCCTGCCGGATATAAATAGGGCTTCCTCATTATCGGTACGGGATTCAAGATACTTCTTAATGTACTTGAATTTTTTGGAGTCGAGATAAGCCTTCTTGACTTCATTGTTTTTGGTTTCATAAACAGTAATGGTATAGATACCTTTGTGATATTTAATGTCATCTCTATCAAGGGAAACTAATTCGCTAACCCTAAAGCCAGAATAGATAAGTAGGTCAATGATTGCTTGATTTCTCAGTTTATTAGGATTATGGTCATTGGCAACTTTGAGTCGAAGAGAAGTTACTTCATCTTTACATAAACCTTTACTTGGTTGTTTAGAGATATGGGGAATCTTAGGGATGTCAATCTCTTGTACGGCTTCAAGTTGTTTTGACCAATGACAAAATGTAGCAATACTAGCCAAAGTTCTGTTCTTAGTGGCCGGGGAAGAAGGTTGACCATCCTTAGTTTTCATTTGATCAAGGTATGTTTGGACTACCATATCATTAAGGCGGTCAAGGGATACGTTATACTTGTTGATATATTGTTCGAATAGGAATAAATCTCTTTCATATGCTTTGCGGGTATTAGGAGATTTCTTTAAAACTTTGGGTGAGTTAAGAAAATCATTCAAGGTTTGTGACATGGGTCAGCACTCCTTCATTAGTTATACGCAATCAAGAGTATTGCTTTAGTCATTGAATATGTACTGAAAAGGATTTATTTATAAGCAAATTATATGTTTTTATTGCGTATAAGTCAAGTTAAATGCAATTGATATGGGGTCTGCTTTTTCATATTTTTCATGATCATTGTTGCTTATTACCCTTGACCAGGGGGTGGGTTTCTATCCCCGAGCCTGGAGGAGGAGCGACAGTAATCGCTACAGTTTTTTATAAAATTTTCAACTCCAAAGGAGGTGATTTCTAATATATGATAATGATTTAGAGGATCAAAGGCTCCTCTTCAAATATTTATCTCAATTCTATGGTCAAGAAAAAGCTAAAGAATTGATGATTAAACACTCAAATAATCTATTCGGTAAGGATAGTCTTGCATTTGCCACGGCAAAACGGAGTCTATCTTTTTTCTGTTTGTACTATCTTCAGGACATTTTTAGAGTTAAACCAGACAATGATCGTAGGGAGTTAAGTCAAGTTCATTATGATATCTGGGACTTACTAGAAAGAATGTTCATTAAGAATGAGATACATAAAGCTAATATTGTCGTTCCAAGAGGATGTTCCAAAACAACCACATGTGATTTAGCTTTAACACTCTATTTGCATTGCTTTAAAATATCCAAATTCACAGTAATCGGAGCCAAAAAGGAAGATGACGCTTATCAATTCATTGGTAGCGTAAGAACCCAATTAGAAGAAAATCCATATATCGTCAAAACCTTTGGTAATCTAATTAATGCTAAGAAATTCACTGTAAATAAACAGGAAATAGAATTAACTAATAAAACCTGTATTAAAGCGGTATCATCTGGATCATCACAGCGAGGCATTAACTGGAATGGAGTGAGGCCAACTACCTTTATCGCGGACGATTTCCAAGATAAAAACGATGTTTTGACCCCTCAATCGAGGGAAAAAAAGTGGAAAGATTGGAACGATGAAGTTGAGGAATTGGGAGATACAGCGGTATTTCGAGAGGGAAAACTCATCAAAGCCCCAACAAAGATAATCTCGATAGGTACAATTCTCCATTCCAGTTGTCTAATTTCTCGTTTAATAAACATGAAGGACTATATTACACTCCTTAGAAGTGCTATTAAGCTTGATCCAGGGAAAACCATTGAAGAATTACTTGATGAAGGTTTATGGGGCGAATGTAAGAAAGTTACCTTTGATTTGAAAAGAGAAAATGGTATTGAAGAAGGTTATCAATTTTATCTTGAGCATAAAGAGGAAATGGATTTTCCAATTTTGTGGGAAGACAAGTGGGATCGTTATTATGATCTTGCTTTAAAATATTGGCAAAATCGCAATAGTTTCATGCAGGAAAAAATGAATGATGCAAGTAAGATAGGCGAGAAATGGTTCAAATCTAATCAAGTCCAACCAAAGGAAGAGATTGAAGCTAACATATTCAAAAAGACAATGCTTTGTGTAGATTGTGCTTCGACAGATACAAGGCGTTCAGATTACTTTGCTTTTATAGTTGGTTCTCTGTCTGACAATGACTTCAAATATGTTCGTAAAGGCGAACTATTAAAAATAGATGCCAGAACGGAATTTGACAGGTATATTAAGCACGTCATAGATTTGCTTAAAGAATTTCCAAATATAACTCATATTTATATAGAAAAGAACACGTTCAACGGTGTTGATGCTGGAAAAATCGAAAAAGAGATAATGAATGATCCCGATTTGTCTTATAGAAATATTGAAATCATCAACGAGATGCAGCGGAAAAATAAAAATCAAAAAATCTCCACAATCACCGACTCTGTCAATAATGGCAGGGTTATTTTTTGTGCTAAAAGGGTTCAGCCAGAAGCCCTTGAACAGCTTATGGATTTTTCAGGTCAGGAAACAAGTCTTCACGATGATTTTGTGGATTGTCTTAGCGAGTTTTGTAATCGAATTGATGATATTGAAGTTGTCCACAAACTTGAGTTTATGGACATCAAAAAACTATTTTAGGTAGGTGATCTAATGCCAGATGAACAGCTAATCCAACAATGTTATAACGACTATCTAAGCAATTTACCCTATTACCAGCAGATGCAAAGATATTATCAAAATAACTCTGATGTGGTAATAGAGAAAAGTGATATAGATACCACTAGCACATCTAAAATTAAAATGAATTATCTCAAAAAGTTTATCAAAGAGGAAACTGATTACATCGGAAATGATATTACATTTGTAAATCTTGATCCTGAAAACAACCTAGAACAAGTGGTTAAATATCAACTAGCTCACTGGAAAAAAGATCATGACAAAAAAGTGCTGCGCAGAGCCTTGCTTTATGGAAGGACATGGGAACTATATTTTGTTGATAAGGATGCCAAATTCTCAAGTCGAATTATTTCTCCGATCGAGGGATACCCATATATTGAGAATGGGGAGTTAAAGCTATTTCTTCATATTTTCAAAAAGAAATTTGACACAACTACAATTTACATGGATGTCTATGATGATAATAATATCTATCATTATGAAAATTGGAAGCTGGTGGGAGTAGATCCTCACATTTTTGGAGAAATACCTGTAGGAATTTGTTTGGTTGATGACGATGAAAATGACACTCTTTTTGAGGATATTAAATCCTTGCAGGACAGCTATGAAACAAATCTCTCTGATTTGAGCCATGAAATAAGTCAATATAGGCAAGCATACTTGAAAATGCTTAATATTGATGTAGATGAGGCTGATTTACCAAAGATGAAGAAACTGGGAATCCTTAAAGGCAAAGGTGATAAGATTGTCATAGAATGGTTAACTAAAAACATTAATGACAATTTTGTCATGAACACCTTGAAGGAAATCAAACAAAATATGTACGAGTTGAGCGGTCATATCAATAATAATGAGCAAGTTCCGAGCAATAATTCTAGTTTAGCAATGAGAACAAGGCAGCTTAATCTTGAAAACAAGTGCAAGTCTAATGCAAATGCTATGTTCAACCTAATAAAAGATAGGTTGAAGTTTTTATTTAGGTATTTATATATCCTTCAGAACAAGCAGTATGATTATCTTTTGATTCAGCCAAAATTCACCCCCTCATTGCCCCAAGATGATTTGATGATGGCTCAGATTTTAAGTCAAGTGCCTGAAGATTTAATCTCCAAAAAGACAGCTAGAGCACAATTCTCCTTCATTGACAATGTTTCCTTCGAAGAGCAGCAAGTTAAAAAAGAGCAAGAGGAAGAAATGTCTATTGACTTAGACAAGGTTGATGATAATAGTGAATGATCTTCAGCAATCAATCTTAGATATCAGGCAGTCGGCTGAAAATAAGGCCAACAAGGATATAAAACCCATTTTACAGGCTTATAAACGCTCATTAAATGAAATCAGGACTGAGATTGCTAAACTTTACACTAAATATGCGGTTGATGGCACATTGCAAATTAGTAAAAAGGACAGATATACCTTTCTTAAGCGGTTGGAAAAGCAACTAATTGAGCAAGCAAAAGCGATAGGCAATATTGATTTGGAGCATACAACCAAGATATTGAATGAAATCTACCAAGATTCATATTATCAGACTGCTTTTGCGATTGAATCAGGTGTAGAAGTGGCTATAGATTTTGCTTTGTTAAATTCAGAAATGGTAGAAACAGTGGTTACTGCATCATTTGAAGGAGCAACATATTCAAGCCGGATCTGGAAAAATAAAGAGTTACTTGTTAAATCCTTGAGAAGGCAAATTGAGAATGGTATTATCCAAGGACATTCTATTGATAAGATGAGCAAAGTCATTAAGGATCAGTTTGGAGCTGGTGCTTATCAAAGCAAAAGATTGATTAACACTGAGATGGCTAGGGTGGTATCTCAAGCTCAAGATCAGATTTACAAAGATAGTAGTGTTGTTCAAAAAGTTATGTACGATGCTACATTGGACAATAAGACCAGTGATATCTGTAGGGATTTGGATGGAAAGACATTTGATGCTAATTCAAATTATCCTAAACCTCCTCAACATCCAAATTGCAGATCGGCAATAATCCCTATGGTAGATGGTTGGAGGCCAAAAACTAAGAGAGACAATATCACAAAGGAGATTGTCCCATATCAAACATATAGTGAATGGCAAAAGAAAAGGGGATATAAGTAGTTGAAAATCGAAGAAACCCAAAGACAAGAGGACAATAAAAGGAAGTTGTCACAGTTTAGTGTTGATAAATAGAAATAATAATCAAAGACGTAAGAGATAGGCTAATAGCCTGTTTTTTATTATATTTATGGACTCTTAGGCGAGAACTATGAGGCCGGAAGGAGAATGAAAGTAAATGGATTTAAATGAGGTTAAGAGTTTTATAGAGCAAAATGCCCAAAACGAAGAGGTAAGAAACTATATTGGGGGTTTTATTACACCTGATAGAGTAAATAGTTGGCTTGAAACTGAAGATGGCAAGAAGTTAATTCAGCCAAAGTTGGATCAGTTCTTTTCAAAGGGGTTAGAAACTTGGAAGACAAATAATCTGGAAAAACTGGTTAGCGATGAGGTTGCCAAGCGTAATCCATCAGAAACGCCGGAGCAAAAACAGATTAGGGAATTGACAGAAAGGCTTAATAAAAAAGAAGCCGAAGAAAAAAGACAAAGTCTAATGAATAAGGGCTTACTCGAAGCTGATAAAAGGAAATTACCAAAAGAGGTAGTTTCTTTCTTTTTAGGCGAAGATGAAGAAGCCACTACAGCCAATTTGACTAAGCTTGAAGAAATCTTTAATAAACACATTACAGATTCAGTTGAACAGAGATTAAAAGGTGGATATAAGCCCCCTGCTGGTGGCAAGACGGATGAAGCAGAATTGCTTAAGGAACAGATTAGGAAAAGTCTTAATGGTGAATTTTAATAAATTTAGAAAAGGAATGGTGATTTTATAATGGCAAATGTAATCGAATATGCAAAAGTATTTCAAACTGAACTTGATGCTCAAATGGTAGCAGGTGCTACTTCTGGATGGATGGAGTTAAATTCCAACTTGGTAAAATATAACGGTGGGAATGAGATTAAGATCCCCAAAATTGTTATGGATGGCTTAGGTAACTATGATCGTAGTGAAGGATATGTAAAGGGTTCCGTTAATCTTTCTTATGAAACCCATACATTAACCCAAGACAGAGGTAGAACTTTTACTCTTGATGCCATGGATGTTGATGAATCAAATTTTGTGGCAAACGCCGGTGCTCTACTTGGTGAATTCCAAAAAACTAAAGTTATCCCAGAGGTTGATGCATATCGTTATTCTAAACTTGCAACAAAGGCAATTGCGGGAAGTAAGGCGGTAGGTGGATATACTGCTGCATCGACAGATATTTTGGATAAATTGTTAGCCGATATTTACAAGGTTTATGACATTGTAGGCGAAGGAACACCCCTTGTAATTTCTCTAAATATGTCTATTGCCCCTGCTTTGGATTTGTCCGATAAAATTGCTAAAAGACTTGATGTTGTAGACTTTAAGCAAGGTGAAGCTAATCTAAAAATAAAGGCAATTGATGGTATTCCCATTGTTCGTGTACCTTCTGCTCGTATGAAAACAGCTTATGTATTTAATGATGGTACTACTTCAGGTCAACAAGCAGGTGGTTTTACTGCTGATGGCGCAGCTAAGAATATTAACTGGATTATTTCAGCCAGAAATAGTGCTATTGCTGTTTCTAAAACTGACAATCCTCGAATTTTTGACCCTATGAGTAATCAATCAGCAAATGCTTGGAAAATTGATTATAGAAAATATCATGACCTGTTTGTCCCTGACAATAAAGTTGATGGAATTTATGTAAACGTTAAGGAAGCACTTGCCTAATTGATATATGAGAGAGGAGTAATCAATGTTTAAGTTACAAAAAGAAAACGTAATCAAAATTGTTGATTCTTCTTTGAAGCTAGATCAATTGATTAAGCAGGGGTTTGCTTTAGTGCAAGCCCCTGCTGACTTTGTGGCTGAGAAAGAAGAGTTATTCGATAAAGTTCATGAAACTGAACCAGAAGTTAAGAAGACTAATACATCTTCTAAAATTAAAAAGTAGGTGATAAATAATGCTTGAGCTTATGAAAGAATTACTGAGTATTGACCTGCTTGATACTTCCAAAGATAGTATCTTAAATCATTACTTGAATAAGAGTCAAATTGCCATTAAGGCTTACAGTTACATAGAGGAAATTCCTGAATCTCTCGATGGTATTGTTGTAGATTTGGCGATTTTCTTTTATCAAAATAAAGATGCGCAAGGCATTATTCAGCAAACCCAAGGCAGTAGAAGTAAAACAATTATAGATGGTATCCCTGAATCGATTAAATCTTGTTTACCCTTACCCCGTATTAAGGTGGTGGGGTAATTGTTTTATAATCATACTCTTTATTTACTAAACGTTAACCCAGGGGAACTTGATGATTATGGAATTTATCATGAAGGTCAAGAACAAGTTTTAAAGTCATTTCCTTGCGATATTCAGCCGTATTCAAGTGAATTGCTCTATCGTGAATATGGGTATCAAGAGCAAGTTACAAAAAGGGTTTTTTGTGATTTGGATTCGGATATTAAAAACGGAAAAATTGTTAGAGATGGAAGTGGTCAAAAATACATGATCAAAAAGATTATTCCGTGGGATGACTATATGGATGTGATGTTGGATGATGAATAGTCCTTTCCAAAGAGCAATTCAAGATATTAGGGCAAGACGGAAAAGAGCGGTTGAAGAAGTATGTTTAATAGTTGAAGCTGATGCTAAACAACTTTGTCCAGTGGATACTGGTACATTAAAGAGGTCTATTACTCACAAGGTTAAAGATGAGGAAAACAAGACCCTTGGAGCAGTGGGTTCTAATGTTGAATATGCTTATTGGGCAGAAAGACATACTCCTTACCTTGAGCCGGCAGTTGATCAAAACCAACAGGTGATTATAAATAGAATTGAAGAGGTTTTCCAGTCATGAAAATAATAAGAAATTATCTGCTCAATGATTTGCAGTTAAAAACTTTGCTAGATAATCAAAATGCAATTTACTTGGTAGAAAAACCCAAAGAAATGGAGAATAATACCTACATAATTTACTTCTATAAAACTCTTACAGGTGGGTTTATCAAGGACTATCAAGTGGAATTCAGGTTGATTAGTAAAGATTTGAGCAAGCTTATTGCAATCCAGAGTAGGTTAATCAATTTACTTGATGACCCAAGAGGGAAAAAGATTATAAAAGATACTGAGACCGTTATTAGGAGCACAAAGTTACTTAATGGTGGTGGAATGGTCAAGAATGAAAGCACAGGCAACTATGAGGTAGTTGTCTATTTTTTATGCCAAATTTAAAAAGAAAGAAGGTTTTATAAATGGCTTTAGATTATCAAGAATCAGACCCAATTATCTTAGGGAGTGGAGAATTATATCTTGGTACAGTGGCTAATCCAGAAACGGCGTTAGAAACAGCTATTGAAGCAGCACTTAAAAATGTTGGTGCTATTGAGAGCGGTGCCACTTTAGAGTACAAGAATTCCATCCAGGAGATCCAAAGTGCAAATAGAGGGACGGTCATGAGATTTATCACTAAGGAAGAGGTAACGTTTGATTGCGGAGTTTTGACTTGGCTAGTAGATAATTTAGCATTATTAGCTCCAGCAACGGTTACAACTGATGGGACTTCAGGTACAAAAACCGTAAGAATTGGCGGGAAAGGTCTATTGCCGACAAATTATCTAAGGTTTATCCATACCAAAAAGGATGGGAGCGGTACAATTACCGTCAACATCATGAAGGCCCAAAACACTAATGGATTTAAACTCACTTTTGACAGTGAGAAACCATCGTCAATTGGCTATCAGTTTTCCGCATTAGCAACGAATGATGGCACATTGGTAGAAATTATTGAAACATTTACTGAAGTCTAATTTAAGGAGTGGATATAAATAATGGCAAAAATAATTGATTTATCCGTATTGGTTAGAGATCCCTTAATTTTCAGAGATATAAAAGGTGAGGAGTATGTGATTCCAGGGGAAGTGGATTTAGACTTCATGCTTAAAATAAATGCATACCAAGAACGGATCAAAAAAGTTACTAAAGAAGAGGATTCAATCAATTTGGGCAGACAAATGATGATTGATATTCTTGCGCTGGATAAATCTAAGGATATTACAATGGATTTAATTAAGGAAAGATTCAACGATATTCGACATATGAAAATTATCATTGAACAAACAATATTGTTTATCCGGGATATTGTGAAAGACCCAAACTCTCTTTCCCTAGAATCTACCAACAGGGAGTAAGTGGTGGTTCTGGGGGTTCTGATGACTTTGAAATGATGGAGAATATCACCTATCTAATGTCACAAAGTAAAATGAGCTATTTTGAGATTAAGAAACTGCCTTATGCGGTTTTTCTTTCATTGTTAAAGCATTTTCGGTTACTTGAATTGAAATCAACGCCTGAAGGAAGAGAATTATTAGCAAAATCAAAGAGATTGTATCAGACTGAACCTGACTTAAACAAATTAAGGAATTCAGAATTTTATCAAAAGGGTTAATAGGTTTTATACCTACTAACCCTTTTTGTTTGCAAAGGAGGTGACAATAAACATGGCTTCTACAACTATAGATTTAGCTACATATCAATATAATTTGGAATTGAATTCTGAAGGGTTCAGTTCTGGAATGTCAAGTGCTGAGGGCAATGTGGATAAGTTAGAAGGTAAATTTGGTGGTTTTACTTCCTTTTTGAAGGGTGCAGTTATTGGCGGCATTGCTACGGTTGGGGTTGCACTTGTAGGTATGGGTTTAAAAGGGATCAAGAGTGCTGATGAGCTTCAACAATCATTAAATAAATTGTCCATGCAAACAGGAGCAACAGCAGAAGAAACAAAGCAATTAGAAGAATCATTAACCAATATTTACGCTAATAATTTTGGTGAAAGTTTTGATGATATTGCTCAAAGTATGGCAACAGTTAAACAAACTATGGGTTTAACTGGTAAAGAGCTAGAAAGTACAACTCAGACAGCATTAATGATGAGAGATACTTTTGACATGGATGTGGGTGAAAGTATTGACACAGTTAATGCTTTAATGGCCAATTTCGGGATAACTGCTGAACAAGCATATAATTTGATGGCACAAGGAGCACAACAGGGAGCAAATAAAAATGGTGATTTGACTGAAGTGCTTAAAGAATATGCTCCACATTTTTCACAACTTGGAATTAGTGCTGAGGAGTTTACTGACACTCTAATCCAAGGGGCAAAAAGTGGAGCCTTTCAGATGGACAAAGTAGGGGATGCCGTTAAGGAATTTGGTATCAGATCTAAAGACATGTCTGATGCAAGTGCTCAAGGATTCGAGGCACTAGGTCTAAATGCTGATGAGATGTTTAATACCTTCGCTCAAGGTGGAGATGGAGCACAAAAAGCTTTTCAAGATGTCATTAGTCGATTAGGGCAATTGAATGATCCACTCGCACAAAACGCAGCAGGTGTAGCACTTTTTGGAACTCAATTTGAGGATTTGGGGATAAATGGGATTAAAGCACTTGCAGACATTGGGGATTATGCAAAACTTGATATTGATGCACTTGGTCAGATTAACAGTGTCAAATATGATTCTTTTGGGGAAGCATTGACTGGAATCAAGAGAGGTTTAGAGACAGACATTTTAATACCTATGGGTCAAAAGGTTCTGCCCATTATCAACGAATTAGCAACTTGGGTTCAGACAAATATGCCACAAATAAAAGGAACTATTGGTAATGCTTTGAATTTTGTTGGAGAAGTATTAATATCTGTTGGTGAGTTAATCGGGGTATTGATATCCATTTTGCAGAACTTTTACACTGAAAATCAAGTGATATTTGATGGAATCACATTAATCATAAAGACTGCCTTTGATATTATTATTGGAGTATTTAATGTTGCCACAGCATTGTTAAAAGGTGATTGGTCTACTTTTGGGACAGAATTAACAAATCTCACCCAAAAGGTCTTTGAACTGATTAAAGCTATATTTAAGACAAGTTTTGATATTATCAAATCCTTATTAACTACGGCAATAGGAAATTTCCTAAGTCTTGGCTATTCAATAATGAATGCACTGTTTGATGCTTTTAAATCGGTGTGGTCTTCAATAACTAGTTGGCTTGGTTCATCAATAACGAATGCTGTTTCATCAATCAAAGGGTTTGCGAGTAGTTTTTATTCTTCGGGGTATCAATTATTTTCATCTTTTTGGGATGGGATTAAATCTGTCTGGAGTAATTTGAAATCATGGTTCAATGACACAATAAGCTGGATTAAAGATAAATTGTCCATTTGGGATTCAGCACAAAGTAAAATGTCCTCTAAAGATGATAGTAAGGATGATATTCCTGCTTATGCCGTAGGTACTCCATTTGTACCGAATGATCAGATAGCTTTAATTCACCAGGGCGAGGCAATAATTCCAGCACAATATAATCCTTTTAATCCGGCGAATAAGACAACATTGTCATCTAGTGCAGGAATGCCAGCAGTATTTAATAATTCAATCACTTTTAATGTGAGTGGCGGTAATGGATTAACGAAGAAAGAAATGGATAAGGCAGCAGGCTATGTATTCGGTAGTATAATAACTAATTTAAAGAAGGTTGGAGTTAAGTAGCATTGGGCTAGGAGTAAAATCCTAGCCTTTTATTATTTTACAATTATTATTGATTAGAAAAGGTATTATAAAAAATATTCTTTAATCAAGTTGTAAAGTTACATAATCCACCATAAATATGTACAAAGCCAGTGAGGAGTGTGGTTACTTGATAAAATATGCTTTTACAGTATGGTGCCTATTGCCAATCATCGTTAGTCTGTTTTACATACTATATTATTTTAGAAGTAAAGAAATTATTGATGTGATTACAGGAGTATCAGGTATAGCAGGATACATATTTTATCAAGTCGTAATAGTGATTGCTTCTCACCTTAACAACAGTATTATGCTTGTGTATACGCTTAAATTTTTCATTCCATTTTTTTTACTGCTACTGATTGTGAGGGTCAAAGATCAAGAGTGGTATGACGTGAAAAATACTGTATTCACTTTATTAGGTTTCCTAGGAATGGTCTTATTTATAGGTTGTTCGGATTTGATCTTTAAATAAAAGAGAGTTAGGATATCGTAAATGAAAGCCCTAGGCATTAAATTGCTTGGGGCTTTTTGTTTCTATATTGATTAATTGACTTCCCCTAAATAATGGCATAAAATATGTATATATATTGACTAATTTTCACAAAAAGGTCAATAAACTAAAATGAATAGAGTGTTTGCAGAAAGTCTGAAACCGTTGATATCACTAGGTTTTATTCGATGAACATAGAGCGACAAAAACCTACCAACTCTGAGTTTATAGCGCTTCTTGCGGATAAATTGAGAGTTATGAGTAAGGTGTCGTAAATCAGTGACACCAAGCGTTTTTGGGGTCTGTTTGTGCGGTAAACTTTCGGGAATATAACTGTTGATACACGTGGAATCATTGGAAGAGCGCAGAAAATACAAATTCTGTGAGCAAAAGAGTTTATAATGTCACCTTGTTTATTTTAAATAAAGACAGCACCTCATATTTAAAGAATACCTGAGAAAAGTCGTTGGAGAGCACATTATTACCGTTTGAATCTTTAATTTTAAAGATTGTGTAGATAGAAGGCAATTTGAATAGTTGTCAATTAGAGGCCAGGCAGATGCTTGGTCTCTAATTTTTTTAAAAAATCGTTTTTCGACGATAAACGCTGCTGAATCGAAACTGTTTCATGGACAAAACCTTTGTCATAATTCACTGTTTAATGGGTTATCCCGCTGCTTGAAAGTTTCGTGCTTAAATCATCTTCCTGTTGATTACTGTTAATCAAAGTTCTATTTTGGGGCTTTTTCGTTCCACGTAAAATACTTTAAACCCAGTCCCCCTGATGTTCTAAATTATGAGTACGGGATCTGAAATAAACTTGTGGAATTAGGGGAGGGAATAGTATTGTATGTGTCGAAGAATATTCTATGGCACTACAATTCCTCTACTAAAAACAGAAGGAGGAGAAAATTTGAATAGCCACCTGTCCCAACTAAATAAAGACTTAACCCAACTGTGCGAAGGTGGAAATTTTGGTGAAATATTTGATCAAAATCCTTATATGGCTGTTGTTATTGTAGATAAGAATAATATAGTAACTTTTATAAATAAAACATATCTAAAGATTTTACAATTACCTATGGATAAAGTCTTGCGAAAACCACTTACAGATATTACACCTGCCACCAAAACCGCCAAAGTGTTAATGACGGGTAAAGCAATCACAGCTTACAATTGGAAGGTTAATGGCCAACACCTAATTGCCTGTTCTGTGCCTTTATTTAAAAACAAGGAAATTGTAGGCTGTTTTGCTTACTCTATTTCTTTAAATATATGGGATTCCAAGACCTTAGTAGAAGATCTCTTGTCTGACATTACTATGCTCAGGGAGGAGGTACATAAATCCCATACTGCACAATATAAATTTGATGATATTGTGGGAAATGATAAACGGCTTTTGCATTCCGTATCCTTAGCCAAACAGGTAGCCCGCCAAACCCAAACAAAGGTGCTTATTACCGGTGAAACTGGAACCGGCAAAGAGCTTTTTGCCCATTCTATACATAATGCGAGCGCCCGCTCCCACAAACCCTTTGTAAGAGTGAACTGTGCTGCTATTCCAGAGAATTTGCTGGAAGCTGAACTTTTTGGATATGAAGAGGGGGCCTTTACCGGAGCGAAAAAAGGGGGCAGACTGGGAAAGTTTGAACTAGCCAATCATGGTACAATTTTTCTCGATGAAATAGGAGAAATTCCGCTCAGCCTTCAAAGTAAATTGCTAGTAGTCTTACAGGAGCGAGAGATAGAGAGATTAGGCGGAAATCGCTCTGTGAAGCTGGATGTGCGCGTAATTTCGGCTACCCACCGCAATTTGCAAAGTATGGCGGAGAAAGGTCTTTTTCGGAAAGACCTTTATTATCGCTTGAATGTGGTACAGGTGGAAGTACCGGCTCTCCGTCATAGAAAAGAAGATATCACCTTACTGGTCGAATATTTACTCCATAAATTGAAGGATCGTTTGAAGACTCCAGTTGTAGGAATTTCCAGAGGAGCTCTTGAAATGTTGAAAAAGCATGTCTGGCCAGGAAATGTGCGCGAACTGGAAAATGTCCTGGAAAGGGCCATGAGCCTGGCTTACATGGAAAATGCGTATTTGCTTGATCAAAGGCATTTTACATTTATTTTTGACAAGATAAGTGCTACTTGGTCGCCGGGTAGGAAAAGCTTGAGAGAAGCAACCCATGAATTTGAACAAAGAATCATTACCCAGGTTATGGAGGAGACAGGCTCTAATAAAGCGCAGGCGGCTGAACTTTTGGGAATCGACCTGTCATCTCTTTACCGCAAACTAAAAAAATATGGAATTTCTATGGACTAAATGTCATTCTGCAGCCTATCTCACACTTTAATAGCTTTTGTGCTTGCCAGCAGGCGGGTGCGGGGGCTATTATTTGTTGTTCATTCGCATTTCTGCAAACCTTTGCATTTATGACAATGGCTGAATAGGCCTCTATAACCCGTTCTATATAAATTTGATGGAATATTGCCAAAATTCTAACTTATAGGTCAGTTACCTGATCTGCCAACCCTTTAGGGGCTAGCCTTTGCGGTTCTATGAAATGTCGGCACAAAGTTTGCATATCAAGGGAGAATAAAGGAGGGAGGTCTGGCAAAAGAGGGCAAAAATACTGTTCTATTTTTAGAAGTCATCAATACAAGTTATCTATCATTCCAGATTCGGCATATTTTGAGGAGGTTATGTAAATGTCGTATGCAGATGAATATCGTTCTAAGCTAACGAGTCCAGAAGATGCAGTGAAAATCGTTAAGAACGGGGATTGGGTTGAATTGGGTACGGCGATGGGCCATTCTTATGCTCTGGATAAGGCTTTGGCTAATCGCAAAGATGAACTGAAAGACATAAAGATTAGGAGTACCCTTAGTTTGAAAGAGCATGAGATCTGGAAACAAGATCCGAACGGCGAAACCTTCACCTTTAATAGCTGGTATTTTGGAGGTACAGACCGTAAGAATCATGATAAGGGCCTGGTTAATTGCATACCTATGCTTTTTAGAAATGAACCGCTCCTTTATAGAAAGTGTTTATATAACGAAGTAGATGTAGCTATGATTAGGGTTACCTCAATGAATAAACATGGCTACTTTAACTTTCACTGCGCAGTAGCAGCAACCGCTGCTCAGTGCGAAATGGCTAAAAAGATTATTGTAGAAGTGAATCCAAAGCTGCCCTGGGCGATGGGGGGGAGTGAAGAGTGCATTCATATTTCAAAGGTGGATTTTATTGTTGAAGCAGAATCACCTGTGGAGACCCTTGCCCCTGCCATTCCGACAGAAGTCGAAAAAAAGATTGCGCAGTTCGTCGTTGATGAAATAGTTGATGGTTCATGTATTCAACTAGGTATCGGCGGAATGCCCAATACTGTGGGTACATTATTGGCAGAATCTGACCTTAAAGACTTGGGTTGTCAAACTGAAATGATGGTTGACGCTTATTATCACCTATATATGGCAGGCAAACTTACCAATAAGTTTAAGGGAATTGATAAAGGTAAGTCAACGTACACCTTTTCAATGGGCAGTCCGTTTCTTTATGAATGGATAGATAATAATCCCGGACTGGCAGCATATGCATCTAACTATATTAATAACCCCTACAACATCGCTATGAATGATAATATGGTTTCGATAAATAACTGTTTAGAAGTCGATCTATTCGGTCAAGTCTCCTCCGAATCTTCCGGCACCCGACAAATCAGTGGTACAGGCGGGCAGCTTGACTTTGCCACAGGAGCCTTTATGTCCAGAGGGGGAAAATCCATTCTTTGCTGCCGCTCCAGCTACATTGATAAGCAGGGAGTATTGCAATCCCGCATTATTCCCACACTCTCAACTGGTTCGATTGTAACTGTCCCTCGTTCACAAACTCATATTATTGTTACCGAATACGGAAAGGCAGATTTAGCTGGACGATCAACGTGGGAGCGAACGGAGAGACTAATTAGCATAGCTCATCCTGACAAACGAGATGAGCTCATAAAGGAAGCAGAAACTATGAATATTTGGCGTAAAACAAATAAACGAGTCTGATTCGAGCCAGCCCTTACAGAGCAAACCAAATTTTCAAGGAAAGTAGCCTGCAGCTAAGGGACCTGTTACCCGGCGAGCGTACCGGTTATGAAACTTATTGAAATTATTAAGGGGTACGAACTATTTTCAGAGTGTTTGGAAGCACCTTTCTTTTACCTTTGAGGGAAAAAAGAGAGGTGCTTTCGGTTTCACTGAATAGCTAGACTATAATAATGACTAAAGAGTTGTTGAAATGCCTTTTTATTGATACACTGTCTGATAGGGTAAGGGCTAATTACCATCTCAAAAATTAGAAGTAGTTTGACTTATACTTATATTAAAGAGTAAAAAAGGAGTCGGTTTTCTTGAAGGGTAAGCTAATAGTAATAGAAGCTGGAGATGGTAGTGGCAAGGCTACGCAAACCCAATTATTGTTTGATAAACTAGCCTCATCTAACTATAGAGTCAAAAAGGTCGAATTCCCTGACTATCAGAGCGATTCCTCTGCCCTCATCAAGATGTATTTAAATGGAGAATTCGGCGGCGACCCAAATGATGTCAATCCCTATGCAGCATCTACTTTTTATGCTGCCGATAGATATGCATCTTACAAGCGAGTGTGGGAAGGCTTCTATCAAAGCGGCGGTATTATTTTGGCAGATAGGTACACAACATCGAATATGGTTCATCAGGCAGCTAAAATAACGAATCTTGTCGAACGAGAAGACTATCTTAAGTGGTTATGGGATTTGGAATTTGTAAAGTTCAGGCTTCCGGTACCTGATTGTGTTATTTTCCTCGATATGCATCCGGAATTTAGCCAAATACTTATGAGTAACCGATCGAATAAATTTGGTGACCCGGAAAAGGACATACATGAAAGAAATTATGATTACCTGCTTCAATCATATAACACGGCCACTCAGATAAAAGAAGCCTATGGCTGGACTATGATAAACTGTGTGCGTAACGGTGAACTTAAGAGTAAGGAAGAAATTCATGAGGAGATTTACGAAATTGTAAAGAACTTGATTGATGTCGAGGTTGATTAAAGTAATAAGGCAAGGGGTGGCAAATTAAAATTGCCACCCCTTGCCTTATTACTTTAAAAAATCAAAGCCGCAACAGGTTGCGGCTAAATTCTTCGTGGTGCGCCCGGCGGGATTTGAACCTGCGACCTCCGGCTTCGGAAACCGTCACTCTATCCACTGAGCTACGAGCGCTTATTTAGGACACTATAATAATTTAATCAATTATGAGTGGTTTGTCAAGCCAAATTTATAGGAATTATTGTTGATGGTGATATTATCACCCTGAACGTGTTCTAAAAAATGTTTTGAGAACGTGTCACTATGAATTAATCTAAAAGGTATTGTTCTTTATTAGCGTGGTTTTTCGTTTGTTTTCTCATGATACGGAAAAGCTTAGACCCGGCCCTGAATTTGTTTCTTGAAAGACTCTACTGTATAATTTAATATGAAATTATGGCAACACCATTATTCAGCAGGCGTAATGCAGTAATAATGGTGTTGTTGGATGCGAGGACGGGGGATTCTCTTGATAAGACGGTTACGAGACTATTTCACATGGCATTTGTTTAAGCATTTTATTGGGATAGTAATAGGCTCAACCATTGTGAGTATTAGCATCAACACGTTGATAATACCCAATGAAATTGCCGATGGTGGAGTCACAGGAATCGCCATCATCCTTCATTACTTATTCAATTGGCCGGTCAGCTGGGCTGTTCTAATGTTAAATTTGCCCTTGTTTCTTATAGGGCTGCGAATGGTGGGAAGAGATTTTTTAGTGTTCAGTATTGTAGGTGTTGCTGTTCTCTCCGCAACCCTTTCTCTGACTACGAATTTCCCTGCATTAACGGATGACACATTGTTGGCTACGATATCCGGAGGAGTTCTTACCGGAATCGGAATGGGTATTATCTTTCGCTCCAGAGGGTCACTTGGCGGTACGGATATTCTGGCAGTATTGTTTGCCCGAACCACGTCCTTCAGTGTTGGACAGATCCTGCTTGGTATTGATGCCGTCATTTTCCTGGTTGCTGCTATCCTGTTTCGGCCGGAAATGGCCATGTATGCTATGATCTACATGTTTATTGCGACACGTGTTGTGGATCTTGTTCAAGAAGGCTTAAGTGTTTCGAAGTCCGTCCTGGTGGTGACAACTCAGCCCCAGAGGATTGCCGAGCAGATTATGGCCAAGCTTGAGCGGGGGGTAACCCTTTTTCAAGCGATCGGGGCTTTTTCGGGGGAGGCTAAACAAGTTGTTTATTGTGTTATAAACCGTTCGGAATTGTCACAAATTAAGGAAATTGTCCGTGATCAGGACCCTCTGGCTTTTGTGGCGATTTCCGAAGTACCGGAAGTAGTAGGAGAAGGATTTTCATCATGGAAGGGTCATTAAGCGGATTGCAAGGATTAGCTAAAATGTCCTCACAACGCATCAGTGAATTATAAAATGATGATAGGCAACAGTAAAACTAGAAAGCAGAAAAAATTGAATACTGCTGGATAGGATTTCTTGATATAAAAAGAGGCTAAGTTTTTAGGTCAGTTTCAATGACTATTTAGAACTTAGCCTCTTTTTATGTCAAAATGCGGAAAGGAAGAGTTTGTAATACCCCACTGACAAGACACGATTTTGAAAAAGTGTTTCCTTGCTTTTTTGCTCCGAATATCTGAAGGTGCTCTCACTCAAAAAAGTTTAACAAGGATACAGGAAAGATAGATGGGTATGGTAACCTATCCTTAGAGGTGAAAACATGACGATTAACTTGCTATTGGTTGAAGATGATCCGGAGATACGGGAAATCATCAGCGACTATTTTACTGAGAAAAGCGGCGGGACCTTCAGGCTGGATTCGGCCCCGAGCGGCGAGGAAGGCCGGCAGAAATGCCTTGAGCAGGAATACGATTTAGTACTGCTGGATGTCATGCTGCCGGAGGTGGACGGATTTACCATCTGCCGGGAGATCCGGAAAAGAAGCGATGTGCCCATAATTTTTCTAACGGCCAGACATCAGGAGCGGGACCGCTTGCAGGGATATCACTTGGGCTGTGACGATTATATCGTTAAACCCTTTTCCCTGGCGGAACTTTATGCCAAGGTTACGGCTTTGCTCAGACGGGCTAAAGGGATGGCAAGCAACGAGATAATCTCAGCCGGCGGCATCCGGATGGATCTTTTTCGTTGTCAGGTGTTTGTCAATGACCAGGAAGCAGTTCTGGCCCCCATGGAATTTGCCATTTTGAAAATACTCCTGGAGAACCGCGGCCGGATCGTGAGCCGGGAAAGCCTGCTCATCCGCATTTGGGGCTATGACTTTGCAGGCAATGAAAGAGTCGTGGACAACCATGTGAAAAAATTGCGCAAAGCCCTGGGAGAGGCTGCAGGGCAACTTAAAACCGTCATCAAACGAGGGTACAAATTGGAGGGATAGTCTTGAAGAGAACTAAAATAAAGAGGAAAATCTATCTCCGTATCGTTGGGACGTTAATGGCCACCTACCTGGTGCTGATGACAGCTTTCAGCCTGTTTCTGATATCTCGGGAGAAGGAAGTAAAGGGCTTGGAGCTGCGTGCTCTTGCTTTGCAGGTCAATAACAGGGTTGAAGATATCCTGGGGAATACCACGGAGAACAGTGGGCAGCGGAGGGATACGGCGAAGCTGAAAAAGGAATTGGCGAAACAAATTTCTTTCATAAGCTATTCGGGGGCAGAAGCCGCCCTTTATTCAGGGGATTACAGCTTGATTTACAATACCAACGATTACTGGGAATGCAGCTATACAGAATACAGTGAAGGCAGTACCAATTATGCTGGGTATGGCTATTTAAACCCCCGGGAGTGGTTCAGTGAAGAAGAAACGGCGGAACTGGAAAATTATCTGAACGCCCAGCCTCAGGCGGAAAAGGCTGGTGATCTGGTCGGGTATTCTCTCGATTTGGAGGGACTCTGGGTGGATAACGAAATGATTATTCCCGAGAAAATTAAAGTGGTGCCCATGTATGCGGACACTTTCGACGAAGAGGGGCAGCTTAAGTCAAGCAGCGGAACAGATTTAAATGCAATAATCTATACTTCGGACTACAAGGAAAATAGCAAAAAATTACCCTATTTCAAATATGGCGGCATTCAGCCTGTCAATAACCGCCTTCTTGATCAGAAGGAAGCGGCCGGCCTACGTGAGCTGGTCCTGGATCAGGAAAAGTTAAAGGAAGTTGTACAGCATCTTCCGTATAGGGATTATAACTTCAGCGAAAGGGTGAGGGGGCTGACCTATCACTTCTATTGGCCCCAGCCTTACCAAAATACGATCAAATCAACGGAGGACCAAGGCAATTACAGTGAATTCTGGACCGTCTTTGCCCGCCAGGTCAATCTTTGGGATGAATGCCGGGACACCCTGGTCTTTATCTGGGCGGCCTGTCTGATCACCTTTCTCAGCGTAGCATTGCTACTGGCCGGTCAAACCTACAAGACCTACCGCAAACGGGAGGAGCTGGAACAATTCCGCAGGGATACCACCAACGCTCTGGCTCATGATCTGAAAACCCCCTTAAGCATTATTTCCGGCTATGCTCAGAATCTCAGGGAAAATGTCCGGACGGAAAAAAGGGAGCACTATGCGGCGGGCATTCAGAGCAATGTGGAGCGGATGGATAAAATCCTCCGGGAAATGCTGGAATTGTCCGGGTTGGAAGCCGGTTTGCTGCCCATAAAAGCGGAAGAGGTTTCCCTTCAGGTCGTGTGTACCCGGGTCCTGGACCGTTACCGGCAGATTTGTGCGGAAAAGCTCATTCAGATAGGTCTGGAAGGGGAGGCAGTGGTCAAAGCAGACCCCTCCTTAATGGAACGGGTGATTGATAATCTGTTTGTCAATGCTCTGGACCATACCCCGGCGGGGGGAAGGATCGGGATCGAAATCAGCACCGGTACCTTTAAACTGTTTAACAGCGGCAGCCACATCCCTGAAGGAAAGATTAAAGAAATCTGGCTGCCCTATAAAAAAGGGGATGAGTCGCGGGGAGGAAGCCGGGGCACAGGCTTGGGTCTGGCCATTGCCCGGACCATCCTGGAATTATTTCACTTCAGCTATGGTGCCAAAAATACGGCTGAAGGTGTGGTATTCTGGTTTAAATTCACTTGAATTTGCTGACAGATGATGGGTGCCAGTGATCATAAAGGCAGAGAATTAACTGCCTTTATGATCACTTCCTTTTTCTAGTGATTGGTAGTGCTGAACTTAGCCTATCTATTTAGTGTATAATTGTGCTCTAAGGGAGGTTACAGTTTGGCTGAAGTTGATAGAAACGGCAAAGCCGGGAGGGAATCTCAAGAACAAACAAGCGCATCGCCGTTCTTGACACTCTCTCCCGGTCTTGCTTTTAGGCAATCAAGGCAGGAAAAAGGGGGAAAGCTCTTGATTTTTAGGGCTAAAATTCCTTATAGTAATAACTGCGTTCGGTAAATATAAAGAAAAAGACAGTTTTCATTTACACCTTAATAGTTTTCTTATATGATTCAAGTACGGTTTATGGAGGAGTTCGCTATCACAACGTTGAAAACCGCTATATAAAAGTGAGGGATAGAGATTGATAAAACGACGCAAACGAGGGTATAGAAGTCGCCGCAAGGCAGTATTCCTGCTGTTGTTGGTTATTATTTTTTTGTTTACTGCCGGACCGTTCGTTTGGCATATGGAGAAAATCCGGCAAGCAAAAAGCATTTATGATATCCCAAAGGTTCAGGAAGAATTGCTTTGGGTAGAGACCAATGCAGGCTTATTAAATAAGCTGGGATTTGTTAAAGATACCAAACTGTGGCTGGAACTTAATGTAGGTGGTCAAGACTTAGAGTCAAAGCTGGTCTCATATCAGGACGAAAAGCATCGGTTTTGGCTGTATCTGCTTTATCTGCAAGAGGGCAAGCTTACAGACGCCCGGAATGTTTTGGATAGTATGAGTGAGAGCAGTCTCAAAGGACTGGGTGAAGGATTGATGTTAATCTCTAAAGGAGATGCTGGGCAAGCCCGGCAGTTACTTGCGGAAACCGGATTTAAGTGGAAGGAGTTATCCGTGGAGGAGCAGATCCTGGGACATTTAAGCTTAGCTCAGGCAGCTTTGATCCTGGGAGATCCTCAAGGGGCGCAAACAGAGCTTCAAGCTGCTCAAGAACTAAATCCGCATAATCCCGCCTATCTGTCTATGGCCTTTAATATGGCCATAGAGCAAGAGCAATGGACTAAAGCTGTTGAGCTTAGTCAAAGGATTGATACCCAAACCTGGCGTCAGGGCAATGGGTTATATGAAACTAAAAAAGCTATCCTCGCCATCCGTCAAGACAACTCCCAAGCTTTGTCTGAGAGCCTGAGTTCCCTGCAAGAACTGCCCCAGGGGGAAGCCTGCATAAACTATGTCAATGGAATTCAGGCGTTAGGGCAGGGTAAGCTGGAAGAGGGAAAAAAATTGCTGACTGAGGCGCTTGCCAAAGGATTAGAGGGTGAATTAAACTCAGATGCTCAAAAAGCTCTGAATCAGGTGATCGATCGGGAAAAGGCCGAACAAAAGCTGCGTGCTGTAGTGGCTGAAACCAGCTAGACAGTTACTGAGGTTTGCTTGGTTCTTCTTTTAAATTACTTTCAGGCGGCCAGGTACTGGTCGCTTCAGATAGCAGATTTCCGACCGGGAGCAAGGTGTTCCCTTTGCTTTTGAGACTCCGAATAACGATGGGTAAGGCTTGAACGGTATCCGGCGCGGAATCAGAGGCGTGAAATAAAATGATGTCTCCGGGTTTTGCTCCGCTTCCCGCCTTGGACCCATTAAGTACGTTATTAACGACGGCACTGGGGCCGGGGCGCTTCCAGTCCAGTGAATCAACGCTCCATTGAATGACACGATACCCCAGCTTATCAGCGGTTGCTATGACCTTGTTATTATAAGCTCCATTAGGGGGACGTATTAAGCGCACCTGTTTACCGGTTATTTGTTCCAGAACTTGTTGGGCAGAGGTGATTTCTTTTTCAATTTCTCCTGCCCCTAAGGTATTCAAATCAATGTGACGGTTGCCATGAGAAGCAATTTCATGACCATCGGCTACCATTCGTTTCACTAATTCCTGGTGTTTATCGGCCCAAGGACTGGAAAGAAAAAACGTGGCTTGAACTCCTTCTTGCTTAAGAATATCCAGAATTGGTTCGGCTGTCTTTTCCCCCCAACTGATATCGAAGGTCAGACCAATAGACTTGGTGTTGACGTTGACTGAATAGATTGGCTTTAATTTTCCGGAAAAAACAGTTGTGACATTTTCACGATAAGCCAGCATGACGAACAGCAAAATTCCCCAGAGAGCAACATTTCGCCATGAGGGCCGTTTGAAAATAATAATCCGCATTTGGCACTCCTCCTTCGACTAAAGGATATTCATTTGTTAGTAAGATCATGAGGAGTAAAACAAAAAAACGCCTGAAAAGGCGTTTTTTATTGTACGGAAAGTCTATAAATTTTGGTTTGCGGATAACGCATTTGAGCCTGTGCGGCAGCAGGCTTTTTTGTACTACCAGAAAGTATAAAACTTCGTTATTATACTGCAAGAACGGTTAACCCGTGCGAAGACAATGTCTTCGTCGTCTAAGCATAAATGCAACTAAGGCTGGTGCCGTTTGGCGCCAGCCAAGTTTTCTTTAAATAGCCGCCGATGGAATCCGAAGGCGAGACTTTGGGATTTACTTCTTGGCGGATACCGGAAAAACTTAGTAAGTTCTGCGTTGAATAAACCGCTTGCCGGAGTAAATTAAATCAACGTTAAATAATAATTTGAGAAAGAAATGAAGGACAACAAACGAAACTGCGATAAAAACAAGAATACGGATTAAGAAGAAGGCAATGGTAAATACAAATGAAAACACTTTGCTCAAGATCAAGGCCGAAAGAGATAGCCCGAGAATGAGAATAAGTAATTTAAGTGCAAACATCCAATAATTTGAAGCCTGTGATGGACGATAAGTATTCAAGGCCAAACACTCCCTTCTTGAGAATAAGATATCATATTTCGACTTTTATGTCTAGGTTGCAAGTTGGTTCGCCTTAAAGCTCTTAACCGGCTATGTAGAGTTCACTGATTGATGTCGTTATTTCAAATTATATCATTATAATATGCCCAATAAATCCACTCGTGCATATGATGGAGCAGACACGGAGGGGATTGATATGTACGATGGAGAGTTATATGCCTGGCGGAACCTTATGGAAAGCGGAACACAGTGTCTTGGAGATGAACAATATCTTAAAGCTGAAAAATATTTTATTCAGGGTCTTATAAAAGCTTATGAATTGACGGTACCGGAAATCGTGGCATTTACATTACGGCTTTTAGCGACGGTAAGAGTGCGCCTGGGAAATCTGGAGTTTGCGGAAGACGGATTTAAAGAGGCTTTACGCATTTGTCAAGAACTTCAGAATGCTAAAGGTATGGCTGAAGCCTTGGCCGGTTTAGCAAGTATCTCGGTTAAAAGGGGCAAGCTTCAAAACGCGGCAGCCGAGTATGAACAAGCAATAGCTGTTTACCCAAAAACATCTCCTCAGTTAAGGCTTGGTATGCTTTATGCAGACCTGGGTCAAGTATATACGGCTCTCGAAGAATGGGCCGGAGCTAAACGTTCATATTCCCAAGCCCTGGAACTCTGTCGTTTGTATGGTTTTCCTAAAGGGGAAGCAGAATTAGTGGTCCTTTCAGGGGAATTATGCTTTCGGCTGGGGCAGAAAAATGAAGCCATAAGCAAACTAAAACACGCCTGTCAAATTTTCGCCCAAATCCAGGATATGGTGGCTTTATCAACAACCCTTCAATACCTGGCTCTGCTTTACTTTGACCAAAATAAAATGTTTTTGGCCTTTGAATGTCAACAAAGGGCTGTGGCCCTCAGTCTGGGATTTGACACAAAAGAGGGATTTAGTGAAAGCTGTTATTTTCTAAGTAAAATTGAGCAAAACCTGGAACATTTTCAAGAGGCTAGAAGTTACCTTGAACTATCGATTGATTTTTATCCGCATAAAAATTTAGATATGGCCTTACGCTATCAGAATTTGGGAAGCTTATTTTTCATTTCCATGGATTTGGCGAAATCTGAATTATATTATTTGAAGGCCTTAAGCCTCTTTGAATTGTTCCGGGATGAGCAGCGCATCAGTGAAGTATATGAAGCTTTGGCCCTCCTTAAGGGAATACGGGAGCAAAGGGAAGATCCTCTTAAATTTCAGGATAAGTCAGAGGATAGATCTCAACTCCATGGGGGGTTTACGTTGGATGCTTTAATCCATTTAGCTGAGTTTTACGAAAAACGGCATAATTATAGGGATGCTTTAGAATGTTACTGGAAGGCTCTGAAGAAAGCGCGTGATGCGGAAATAGTAACAGATTGGATTGAATCCAGAGTCCAGCAGGTATCAAAACGCCTGCGCAGGAAGAAATAGTTGGGATATTTCCAAAATTATTTAAAAGAGCTTTATAAATTATTGAAATTCAGATAGAATAAGCTATAGAAGTTGCTCCTTAAAGGGGACGGGGGGATGATCAAGATGAGAGAGGAAGACCCAATACTTCTCGAATGCTTGGAAGATGTGTATCTCACGTTTGAAAAAGCTTTAAAGAAGGCCTATCAGGTTCGTTCGATCCATGTCCAGAAGTTTGAACAGCTTCTTGTTGAGATAAGAAGCGAGCGGCGGATTTTTGAAGACATTTCTATTCCGGCCCGGCTGATTGTGGAACAACTCTTAGAATCCCAATTTAAAGTTGGACAGGTTGCGATAGAAGCGGAACGTCTTAAGCAATCTTTTGCCAGCGTAGCCTATGTTAAAGTTGAGGAGTTTGGAATTATTCACCTAAAATTAGGTGAATTGGAAATCTCCTGGCGTGACGGGAACTATTCTTATTATCTTTATCCTGATAAAGTAGAATTAAGGGCTGCCGATGAGAAGTCAGCTATTAAATTATTCTTTTCTATATCCTTTAATCGACAAACCCTGGAGCGGTTTCCGGAAATTTTAATTTCGCCGAACGTTGTTTATGTACATCCGCAGCTCGAAAAATGGATACGGAAGGTGTAATGATGTCAAATTTAGCTCAAGGATTAGTTCAGATTTATACGGGAAATGGCAAAGGGAAAACAACAGCAGCCTTTGGCTTAGCATTACGGGCAGTTGGTCACGGATTCCGGGTTTACATCATTCAGTTCATGAAAGGAATCGATGGCTACGGTGAATTAGATGGTATAAAACGTTTAAGTCCGGAATGCCAGCTTGAACACTTTGGAGGGCAAGGCTGGGTTCATAAAGGGGAAAACCTTGAGGGGCATCTTGAAGAAGCCAATAAAGCCTTCTTAAGAGCTGAAGAATTAATTCTGTCCGGGAACTGGGATATTGTTATCTTGGATGAGATTGTAAATGCCATTTGGTTTGAACTGATTCCGGAAAGTCGGGTTCTCGAACTGCTGAGTAAAAAACCGCCTCATGTTGAATTGATTTTGACGGGCCGAAACGCTTCACAGGCCTTGATTGAAAGAGCTGATTTGGTAACGGAAATGGTTCCGAAGAAACATCCTTATGAGAAGGGGATTATGTCGCGTAAAGGGATTGAGTTTTGATTCTTCTAGTATAAATTATTAAAAAAAACATCTCTTGTTTTGAGGGATGTTTTTTTTGTGCCTTTTATGCCGCTAAGGCGGTGCCAGCAGAGGATGAAAACGAGAGTGCTCCCGGGTCGGGCAGCTTCGCCCACATCCGCTCACCGCAGCATTCCGAGGCTCGCCCACTCGCCGGTGCGGGACTTCGCCAAACCTCCGGGTAATACCTGATGTGAACCCGTGGCTCCGTGTCCCCGCACCGTCTTGTGGGCTTTTATTGCCTCTCCATGCAATGGGTTCGCTTCTGTGGACGAAGCTGCCCTGCTTGGGGGTCTTTAAGTTTTAGGATGGTTTTTTCATAATAGGCCTCCATACCGCTAAAGGCGCTTAAAGGATGAATTTGTAAGGCCATGGAGGGCAATTCATAATTGTCCCTTTAGGTTTTCTGATGAGTATACTTAAATGAATAACGACTTATCTTCTCCAGCCAGGCATATATATTAAAGTATTATCCTGACAAAGCTTGTTGTTGGAGAAGGGAGGGCTACTATGGAAGTCATTAAGTGGCTGCGTGAACATCGTGAAGTTGAGGCTGCACTGGCTTGGAGCGGTACATTTGCTAATTACTTGCAGTTGGTTACTAATAACTCCAATTTGGCGCTGCATGCCCATGCTCGAATTTATGAGATGATCAAAGCGGCTGGGGTGGAAACAATCGGGGATCACAAAAACTATCATTTTTTTGACAAAGAACTCTTTGGCTTGGATAGAACGTTGGAACGACTTATTGAAGAGTATTTCCATAGTGCAGCTAAGCGTTTAGATGTTCGCAAACGAATCTTACTCTTAATGGGTCCGGTGAGTGGTGGCAAATCGACAATCGTCAGCCTGTTGAAAAGAGGACTTGAGGATTATACACGGACAGAGGAAGGAGCGGTTTATGCTATCGACGGGTGTCCCATGCATGAAGATCCCCTGCATTTATTGCCAGTATCTTTACGCCAACAATTCGAAGAAACTTACGGGATACGTATCGAAGGGAATTTATGCCCCGTTTGCCGCTTGCGCTTGGATGAGGAATTTGCCGGTGAAGTTGAACGTTTTCCAGTAAAAAGAATTTTGTTTTCGGAAGAGCAGCGGGTTGGGATTGGAACCTTTACTCCATCAGACCCTAAGTCTCAGGATATCGCAGATTTGACAGGAAGTATTGACTTTTCTTCGATCACGGAATATGGTTCGGAATCCGATCCCCGTGCCTATCGTTTCGATGGGGAGCTTAATAAAGCCAACAGAGGTCTGATGGAATTTCAGGAGATGTTAAAATCGGACGAGAAATTCCTTTGGAATCTGTTAAGTCTCTCCCAGGAAGGCAATTTCAAAGCCGGCCGCTTTGCGCTGATTTCTGCGGATGAGCTGATTATTGCTCATACTAATGAAAATGAATACAGAGCCTTTGTGGCCAATAAGAAAAACGAAGCCTTGCAATCCCGCATTATCGTTATGCCAATCCCCTATAATCTTCGAGTCAGTGATGAAGTTAAGATTTATGAAAAGTTAATTAGTCAAAGCGACATCAAAAATGTGCATCTGGCGCCCCATAGTCTCTGGGCAACCTCAGTCTTCAGTGTCCTGACCCGGTTAAAGCCCTCGAAAAAGCAAGGTATGGATTTGGTTAAGAAGATGCGTATCTATGATGGCCAGGATGTGGAAGGGTTTAATCAAAAGGATATCAAAGAGCTGTCCATGGAGGGGGAAGAACAAGGTGAAGGCATGAGCGGCGTGGATCCGCGTTATGTCATCAACCGTATTTCAACCGCTCTGATTCGTGATGAACATGCCTGCATCAATGCCTTGGATATTCTCAGAGCTTTAAAAGACGGTTTATCCCAACATACATCGATTATGAAGGACGAAAAGGAGAATCTGCTCAATCTAATTGCTGTGGCGCGCCGGGAATATGACGAAATGGCTAAGAAAGAAGTTCAGAAGGCATTTGTCTATGCCTATGAAGAATCGGCTAAGTCGCTGCTGAACAATTATTTGGATAATGTGGAGGCCTTCTGTAATTCAACCAAACTATACGACCAAATTACAGGGGAAGAATTAGCGCCTGATGAACAGCTTATGCGCAGCATAGAAGAACAAATCGGAGTTTCAGAAAATGCTAAGAAAACCTTCCGTGAGGAGATTCTGATTCGGATTTCAATGTACGCCCGCAAAGGAAAAACCTTTGGCTATGAATCTCATGAACGCTTGAAAGAAGCTATAGAGAAAAAACTGTTTGCGGATCTTAAGGATGTTGTTAAGATCACGACCTCTGTCGCTCATCCGGATCAGGATCAATTAAGACGAATCAACCATGTTATGGACCGGCTCGTTAAAGATCATGGCTACTGCCCGGTCTGCGCCAATGAGATCGTGAAGTATGTCGGCGCCCTCCTGAACCGCTAGAGAGGAAGGGGGATTTGTATGCCGGATGACATCATCGTAAATCATGATGACTGGACGTTGCATCGCAAAGGACATCTTGACCAGACCAGGCATAAGGAAAAGGTTGAAGAGGTCATCAAACAACAAATGGGAGATTTGATTGTTGATGAAAGCATCATTTTATCCGATGGCAAAAAAAACACTAAGATACCCATGCGTTCTCTTGAGGAATTTCGTTTTCGGTATGACTATAATAAGCAAAATCATACCGGGCAAGGGACCAAAAAGATGTCCCCCGGAGATATTCTGGGGCGGGAACAGGGTAAAGGAAAAGGTAAAGGAGGTCCGGGGAGCGGCGCAGGCGAAGAGCCGGGTCAGGATATTTATGAAGCAGAGGTTACCTATGAGGATTTAGCCAATATCCTTTTTGAAGAATTAAAACTGCCTAATTTAGATGATAAAAAGAGGCCCCTCATTGCCCATGACCGCCCGGAATTTAACGATGTCCGCAAAAAAGGCTTAATGGCTAATGTGGATAAAAAACGGACCTTGCTTGAAAGTATCAAGAGGCAAGCTTTTTCCAAAAAACAGACGAAAGATGCTAAATTAAAGATATCTCCGGAAGACCTGCGCTTCAAAACTTGGGAAACACGACCGAATTTCGAGACGAATGCGGTTATCCTGGCGATGATGGATACCTCAGGTTCCATGGGCCAATTTGAAAAATATATTTCCCGAACCTTCTTTTTTTGGATGGTACGGTTTCTGCGTTTAAAATACGAAAATGTTGAGATGCGCTTCCTGGCTCATCACACTGAAGCAAAAGAAGTTACGGAGGAGGAATTTTTTACTCGCGGCGAAAGTGGAGGAACCCGTTGTTCATCCGTCTATAGGTATGCCTTGGATTTAATTGAAAAGGAGTATCCCCCGGCTCATTATAATATTTATCCCGTTCATTTTACGGATGGGGATAATATTGGCTCGGATAATGCCAGGGCGCTGTCCCTGATGAAAAACTTGGTTGAAGTCAGTCAGGTAGTGGGCTATGGAGAAATCTTAAGAACCCATTATTCCAGTACCCTAATGTCAACGTTAAAGCGCATTGCTGATCCTAAGCTGCGGTTGGTAACCATAAGGGACCGCAATGAGGTTTACGATGCCCTTAAAACTGTTTTCTCTTAAGGAGGGAAGTCATGGTCAATGAGATGCGAGCCTTAAGTAATATGGCGCAGGATATTGCGCAAGTGGCCCGTGGCATGGGACTTGATTTCTATCCTGTGAATTTTGAAGTCGTTCCGGCGGAAGCATTATATACCTTCGGCGCTTATGGAATGCCGGTGCGTTTCACCCATTGGAGCTTTGGCAAAGCTTTTTACAGGATGAAGTTGCAATATGATTTGAATTTAAGCCGGATCTATGAATTGGTGATCAACACCAATCCCGCCTATGCCTTCTTGTTAGAGGGGAATGGATTAGTTCAAAACAAACTTGTGATAGGGCATGTCTATGCCCATGTGGATTTTTTCAAAAATAATCACTATTTCTCACGTACTCCGAAGGATATGGTGGAGCGGATGAGCGCCCACGCTGAGAGAATCCGCGACTATGAAATCCGCTATGGACGGGAAAAGGTTGAGAAAGTCATGGATGCAGTCCTGGCTATTCAAGAACATGTGGATTATCGGGCCCATATCGGGCCTAAGGATGAAACGGAAAAAGGACGCAAGCTGAATTTTTCAGCCAGGAAGGTTGGACATAGTTGTCAGAGTGATGCCTGCGGCGGCAAATGCAGTGGGGACTCAGCAAAAAACTCTTGTGGAGATGCGCAAGAAAAAACGCGCAAGAGAAGAGTCGTGTCAGCCTACGAAGATCTTTGGGAGGATCTGTCGGACGATGAATCAGAATCCTCGCCTGAGCAGGAATTCGAAGATCTGCTGCTTTACATTATTAAGTTTGCACCCGGTCTGGAAGAATGGCAAAAAGATATTGTCAGCATTGTTCGTGAAGAATCCTTGTATTTTTATCCTCAGATCGAAACTAAAATCATTAATGAAGGTTGGGCTACTTTCTGGCATGCTAAAATTATGCGGGAACTTGATTTAACGGATGCCGAGTCTCTGGAATTTGCACTGATGCACAGTCAAGTTGTTCAGCCATCCCGTATGGGGTTAAATCCTTATTATTTAGGCGTGAAAATCTGGGAAGACCTTGCTGAAGATAAAACCTTGGAGGAATTATTTGAAGTGCGCGAGACCGAAAATGACCTTTCCTTCATCCGCAATCACCTAAGCCGGGACTTAGTTAAGGATTTGAATTTATTTAATTTTCGGAAGGTCGGTGCGCACTGGCAGGTTACAGAAAATGAATGGGAGAAAGTCAGGGATAACCTGGTGAAACAATTGGTTAATGGAGGGCATCCGCGGATCGTAGTTATTGAGGGAGACTACGAGGGAAAAGGGGGATTGTATCTCAAACATTGTCATGAAGGAATTGATCTGGATATTATTTATCTGGAGAAAACACTCACTCTTGTTCAGTATCTTTGGGGAAAATCCGTGGCCTTGGAAACCATTATTGATGGCAGGAAGTACATCTATGAATCATCTAACCGGATGGTCAGCCGGCGTCAGGTATCTAAAAATGAAGGTGAAAACTAAAAAATAGTCCTTACTTAAAACAGATGCTAGAAATAGCGTCTGTTTTGAGTGAGTTAAGGGGGCTGTATATGGAGACGGTGTTAACCTTCCTCGGACAATTGGTTCAATCTATGATTTCATCCTTTGGTTATTCAGGGGTTTTCTTGGCCATGGCCATCGAAAGTGCTTGTATTCCTTTGCCAAGTGAGATTATCCTGCCATTTACGGGTTATATGGTATTTGGAGGGTATTTCAGCTTTTGGCAGGCAACGCTTGCCGCGACGTTAGGAAACCTCTTTGGGGGTCTTGTCGCCTATTATGCCGGTGTGTGGGGAGGGCGGCCCTTTATCAAACGGTACGGGCGATACGTCTTTATTAATGAACGGGAATTGGCTTGGACGGAACAGCTCTTTCGCCGGCATGGAGAGATCACGGTTTTTGTTGGACGCATCTTGCCGATCATGCGCACCTTTATTTCCCTGCCGGCAGGTATTGCCCGGATGAATCCCTTTAAAATGGCCGCCTATACGACTCTTGGGGCGTTCATCTGGTGTACTTTTTTGATCTATGTCGGTCAAAAACTGGGGGAGAACTGGGATTCGCTCAAACCCTACTTTCATCGTGCCGATGTTGTCATTGGTGGTGGTTTAGTACTTGCCATCCTTTATGTCATATGGAAACGCCATAAACGCGCCAGACCTTGATTCTGAACGCTGACTGAGGTATTAATTTATTAAATTGGAAGGAATTATCAAGAAGAATGTAGAATTTTTATAAAGAGCAATGAGGTTTTGTTTTTTTCGATAATGCCGAGGAGGGTATCAATGGTTAAAAAGAACTTTTTACTAACAACTGCCATTCTATTTGTTGGAACTTCATTTATAATTGGCAGTTACCTTATTGGAAATTCTATTCAATCGGTTGCCATGAGAGATTCAGACCAAGTATCAATCGATAATAAGGTGTTAAGTTTGTCTCAAACAGCTAAATACTTGAATATGACAGAAGACGAGATTCTGGGAATCATTCAGACGGAAAAGTCTATATTGGAGAAAACAGGCAGCTTTCACGGAAGAATGTTTCCTTACTTCACGGTAAATAGTAAACAATATTTTTATCTGAATGAGATAGACGAGTGGTTAAAAGAAGTTTCCAGCGGCCGCAGGGAATACAATACAACGGCGGGATGGATGCTTTAGGGTCTTTGGCAAAAAAAAGTTTCCATACATTAGGGAAAGTTTGAATCCGGTGGTATAATACAAAGGATACAAACCTACATAAAGGAGGTCACTCAGGTGACAAATGAAATGACTCAGGACCAAGAAGTAAAGCAAAACCCCATGGTGCTCATTGAAATGGAAAACAACCAAACGATTAAAATCGAACTTTATCCATCCATCGCCCCCGAAACGGTTCAAAATTTCGTGTCGCTTGTTTCACAAGGCTTTTACGATGGTCTTATTTTCCATCGCTGTATTCCGGGCTTTATGATTCAAGGCGGAGACCCTAATGGGACAGGAATGGGCGGCAGTAAACAAACCATCCGCGGCGAGTTCACTGCTAATGGATTTAAAAATGATTTAAAACATGATCGCGGAGTCATATCCATGGCTCGGACCTCCGCTCCTAATTCCGCAAGTTCTCAGTTTTTTATTGTCGTTAAAGCTGCCGGCCATTTAGACGGTCAATACGCTTCCTTTGGCAAAGTACTCGAAGGTATGGAGGAAGTGGATCGAATTGTAAGTGTTCCGAAGGATCGGGCAGACAAACCTTTAGAAGACCAGAGAATGAAGAAAGTTACGCTGCTGTCCTAGTGACACTTTGAAGTTGAGGGATTTATAACAGAAGAGGAGGGCCATGCCCTCTTCTTCTTGTACTATCAGACTTCCATGGCGCTGTGCGGTACCACTGATGGGTGAAAATAGGTCTCTCGGGTCGGGCAGCTTCTCCCACATCCGTTCACTCAGCACTCCGAGGCTGGCCCACTCACCGGCGCGGGACTCCGCCAAACCTCTGGGTAGTACCTGATGTGAACCCGTGGCTACGTCTCCCCGCACCGGCTTGTGGGCTTTTATCGCCTCTCCATGCAATGGGTTCGCTTCTGTGGACGAAGCTGCCCTGCTTGCGGGTCTGGAAATTCTTCAGATTGTTTTGGAGCTTTCGGGTTCCTTTTTTCAGGGCAGAAAGCATAAAATTGCGTTATATACTGCGAGAAGGCTAATACGTGCGAAGACAGTGTCTTCGGGCGCCAGCCAAGTTTTCTTTACATATCTATATCAATGAACTACTTAAAATCGAGGTGTAATATGTTAGATTTAATGCGGCTATTTGGTCAGGTGGTAGAAGAGCAGAGTTTTACTGTGGTTGCCCGAAAGCTGGGAATCAGCCAGCCTGCTGTTTCCAACCAAATACGCGCTTTCGAAGAAAAGCTTGGAGTCAAGCTGCTTTATCGAAAAGGAAAGGGCTTTGCCCTGACTCCGGAAGGAGAGATAGTCCATAAGCATGCCTTGCATATGCTTGATGAATGGTCAGAGCTTATGCGTGAAATTGGTGATTCAGAGAAGTTAATGAGCGGAAAAATTCATATTGGAGCATCCCATATTCCGGGAGAGTATTTGCTGCCTGCCTACTTAGCCGCCTTTCGCAAAAACTATCCGGAAATCATCTTTAAACTGTCAATTGGTGACAGCCTGGAGATGGCAGAAAAGGTACTCTCTCATGAAGTGGATTTTGCGGTTGTCGGAGCAGTATTTGATACGGAAAAGTTAACCTCCGAATTTTGGCTGAACGATGAATTAGGTTTCGTCATCTCCAGTGATCATCCCCTAAGTACGTGCGAAAGCCTTGAAATCAACTCCATTATGGAGGATCCTATGATCATTCGTGAGATGGGGTCCGGACATCGAAGAGCCTTTGAAGAAGCAATCTCCAAACATGGACTGGATTTAAATGATTTCAACATTGTCTTGGAAGTCGGAAGCACGGAAGCTGTAAAAAATGCCGTGCGTTCTGGTATAGGGTTTTCATTTCTTTCCAGGCATGCATCGGAATCTTGTGAGAAACAAGGTTTAGTCTGGGCAAACGTTAAGGACTTATCCATCGAACGGGGTTTTTATCTGCTGACCCGCAGAAATAAACCGCTCACACTCATTGCCGATGAATGCTACCGTTTTCTGGCCAGCCAGAGGTCGGAGGCCAGAGGCCAGGGGCTGGAATAAGGTACGAGTAATCGATGACAAGAAATGTTAGGGCAAAATGTCGTTGTTTGGATGGTTATGATCCCTTTGAGCTATTTTCGATGTAAGGGTATTTTTGCTATCGACACCTAAGTCTAAAATCCGCTGCGGCAGTATGCGATAATATTGTTGGAGGATGTTAGTGCTTTAGCTGAGGATTTTATTAAGGAGAGACACCGTTGAATTGGTTTATCAGTGACTTCAACATTCGGGCTTGCCGTTTGGTTAAATATTATAAACTAGAGAAAGCTCCTGACGTAACCTTGCTATATGGGCCAAGGGGGGTAGGGAAATCAGCACTGCTCCGGTATCTCTATCAAAAAAACGAGCCGGAGCAAGGGATGCTTATGACGGATGCCCTGGCTTTTGCTCGTCAGTATGCCTACTCTGCTCAGGAGAACAAGCTCGATGTTTTTCGTAAACGGCACCGCTCGGTCCGGCTGTTATTAATCGATGATCTTCAGTTTTTAGCAGGGAAAGCTAAAACAATTGAGGAGCTCCATTATACCTATGAATATATCATCGAAAATGGGGGCAAGATGGTGATCACTATGGAAGCGGATCTTCCGGTCTTAGACTTCCTGGGAGAGCGTCTCGCTTCACGGTTTTTGAGCGGTGTCGTTATCCCTATCGCCGGACCTGAAACCGATGAACTGGAACGTTTTTTAGAAGGCTATATTCGGGAAAAGCGTCTTTTCATGGACACTTCCGTGCTGAGCTTAATTGCCGGGCGCACGGATAATTTAGCCGATGCCCTTCTGTGTTTGAGGAAGTTCATTCAATTTGCTGAATTGCAGCAAGAGGAGTTAAGCCTCACCTGTTTTCAGGCCTACTGGGAACAAGAAGAAAGCAAAAAGAATAACTCGGCGGATCCCATGAATATTATTCGAAATGTCAGTGAAACTATGGGAATACCGGTGGAAGAATTACTGAGTGCCAGCCGAAAGACAAAGGTAAATGAAGCCAGGGAAATGGCAATTTATATCATACGAACCCTTTGCAATTGTTCTTATCCGGAGATAGGGCGATATTTTAATCGTAATCACAATACAATAATAATGTCTCATAAAAAAATGCAGGGAAAACTAGCCAAAGATCAGGAATTAAAAACAAAATATGAACTAATACTGAATGGTTTTCAATATTGAGAGTGTGATAAAAACGATGATAGAGCAAGATAATAAGAAAGGGTGATCCAATGTCGGGAAAAATAGAGCGGATCGGGGTGCTGACCAGCGGGGGAGATGCTCCTGGAATGAATGCAGCCCTTCGTGCAGTGGTCCGTAAAGGTATCTACCATGGAATTAAGGTTTATGGAATCAGCCGCGGATATGAAGGGCTTATTCACGGTGAAATTCAAGAGTTAAGTTTAGGATCCGTGGCGGATATTGTCCTGCGCGGCGGAACCATGCTCAAGACGGCACGTTGTCCGGAGATGAAAACAGAAGAAGGGCAGCAGAAGGCCTTAGATCAATTACATAAGCACCAAATAGACGCCTTAGTGGTCATCGGCGGGGATGGCTCTTTCAGAGGTGCTCAAACCCTGGCCAGGGGAATTCAGATCGTTGGGATTCCAGGCACTATCGACAATGATATTTCAGGAACCGATCTGACAATCGGTTTTGACACGGCAGTTAACACAGTCATTGATGCTGTGGGCAAAATCCGGGATACAGCGACCTCTCATGAACGGACCTTTGTGGTGGAAGTTATGGGCAGAGACTGCGGAAATATTGCTCTTCAGGCAGGGATTGCCTGTGGGGCGGAATCGATTTTGGTACCCGAAATCCCCTTTGATTATGATGAAATCTGCGATAAATTGAAACGCGGGCATCAACGCGGCAAAAATCACAGTATTATCATCGTCTCCGAAGGTGCGGGAAGTGCTTATAAAATAGGTGAGGAGCTGCGTACTCGTTCCGGGTTTGAGACTCGCATCACTATTCTGGGGCATTTGCAGCGGGGCGGCAATCCCAGCGCCTTAGATGCTGTCATTGCGGCAGCTATGGGAGGAAAAGCGGTGGAGATCATTTTGGCCGGAGAGACTAACAAAATGACAGCCTATGTCAACCAGGAGGTCATTTCCAGGCCCCTTGATGCGGCCTATGGTGAACGCCGTCCTTTTAACAGAAATCTTTATGAGTTGGCAAATCAGCTTTCAATTTAGGCTTGGAAACTGCAGAAATGAGGGTGATTTAATGGAGAATCAAGTTCGGTCCGGAGTAGGAATAGACTACACGGGGATGATGAATAGTCCGCAAAATCCAAGTGGCTTAACAAAGGAAGAGCTGTTGAGTCTTCAGAATGCCTTGGATCAAGCCCAGACTTCACTTGAGGAGCGCCGGGAGGCCGGTGAGCTGGATTTCTCTAAGCTTCTGGACTCCATGAAGGCCCAAGTTCCAGGAATCATTAAGTATGCCGATACTGCAGCCGCTAACTTTGAAAACTTGGTTGTTTTGGGCATTGGAGGCTCAGCCCTTGGACCGCTGGCTGTTCAGCAGGCCCTGAACCATTATTACTACAATGAACTTCCTCCCGAGAAGCGGGGGTACCGGCCCCGTTTGTATGTGGTGGACAATATTGATCCGGTGCGATTTAAAGAATTGTTAGAGATGCTTGATCTTCGCAAAACCCTGTTTAATGTGATTTCCAAATCAGGCAATACCTCAGAAACCATGGCTCAGTTTTTAATTGTCCGGGATAATTTACGCCGGGTCTGTGGAGATACTTATGGGGAGCATATCGTTGTCACGACAGATAAAGAAAAAGGGAACCTCCTGCCAATTGCTCTTAAAGAAGGGTTTCAGCGCTTTGTAATACCTGGGGGAATAGGAGGACGGTTTTCTGAATTAACCCCTGTGGGTTTGCTGGCTGCTGCCATCTGCGGAATTGACATTGCTCAGCTTCTGGAGGGTGCTCTGAGCATGGACCGGCGGATTCGGGAAACCCAAGGGGTGCTCTTAAATCCGGCCCAATTAAGGGCAGCCTTGGCTCATCATTTATGGCAAAAAGGCAAGACTATTTCGGTGTTTATGCCTTACGCGGACAGCTTAAAAACCATGGCGGACTGGTATGCTCAATTGTGGGCGGAAAGCTTGGGAAAACGCTATGACCGCCAGGGACGTGAAGTCCATGCCGGGCAGACCCCGGTCAAAGCGCTGGGGGTAACGGATCAGCATTCCCAAGTGCAGTTATATGTTGAAGGGCCTGATGATAAGGTGATTACCTTTGTGACTATCGGGAACTTTAAGGAATCCCAAGTGATTCCCTTAGACCCTGAGCTGCCTGAAGATATTCACTTCTTAGGAGGACGTACCTTGGAGGAGCTGCTGTTTGCGGAACAGAAGGCAACCGAATATGCTTTGACCTTAGCCGGGCGGCAGCATCAGAAAATCATACTTTCCAAGTTAGATGCCTACAACCTAGGACAGTTGCTGCTGCTCCTGGAGTGGGAGACAGCCTATATGGGTGAGCTGCTGAATATTAATGCTTATGATCAGCCGGGGGTTGAAGAGGGAAAAAACGGGACCTACGCCTTAATGGGCCGCAAGGGATATGATGTGAGAAAACGCGAGATAGAGGAGTATGGGAAGATTCGCTATATCCTCTAAAAGAGGGTCGGGAGGACAAGGTACCTTGTTCCTTAATGCAGATAACATGAGTGAACTCTCAATATTGTTAAATATAATATAAGATTTAAAAAAATTAGATTCTATTATGAAGGATTTTGACGGATTGATGTAGAATAAGCTTAATATAGATAATAAATTGAGATCTGTGAAGGAATAACAGCCTTTTCAAGATAACTCAAGATAACTCAAGATAACTCAAGATAACAAGAATAAGTATAAATGGCCATGGAGGTCAATGTTCTCGCTGCATGTGAGAGCTTGTCTTTCATGGCCATTTTTGTTTTTATATGTCAGTTATAAGTTACTTCTATCCGATAATTTTACCGGTTTTCTTGGCAGTGACCGAATACTTTTTATTTAACGAAACCCGGCTGAAGGGTTAAGAAAGAGGCTATTTCTCTTTTTTTATAAATAAATTCAACTTTTAGGAGGGGGAAATCAAACAATGAAGAAACACCGAAGAATCTGGGCCTTACTGATCTCCTGTATCATGCTGGGGTCACTGGTGCTTACCGGCTGTGCGGCCGGAACCGCTCCAACCGGAGGCAGCTCCCCAAACCAACCCGTCAAGGATGAGCTTGTCATCTCGGTTGGTTATGGCATGTGCAGCGGGGGCTATGATCCGATTGTCGGCTATGGGATTTATGGCTATGGCATTTTTCACAGCACATTATTAAAATTTAACGAGAAAATCGAGACCGAGCCGGACGTGGCCAAGGAATACAAGATCAGTGACGATGGTTTGACTTATACTTATACTTTGCGGGATGATATTAAATTCTCCGACGGACAAGCTCTGACAGCCTCCGACGTAGCTTTTACTTATATGAAAGCCAAAACAAGCGGTTCCAGTGTGGACTTGACCATGCTGGAAAAAGCGGAAGCAGCTGATCCTGCAACCGTGGTATTTACCCTGAATAAAAAATGGTCTGCCTTTGCTTCCACAACCGCTCTGCTGGGCATCGTTCCCGAGCATGCTTATGGTGAAGGGTATGGAGATAACCCCATCGGCTCCGGCCCCTTTAAGGTGGCACAATTGGACAAGGAGCAGCAGTTGATCGTGGTTCCCAATGAATATTATTATGGTCAGAAACCGGCCTTTAAGAAAATCACCATTCTCAATCTGGATGAGGAAGCAGCCCTTGCTGCCGCCAAATCCGGCACCCTGGATGTGGTGATGGTCAACCCTGAATACGCTGAAGAAAAGGTGCCCGGGATGACCTTGCAGAGCATCAAAACCGTCGATAACCGGGGCTTCAACCTCCCGGTTATCCCTGAAAAACTTGACGCGGACGGCAAGGTGATCGGCAACAATGTTACCAGTGATATTGCAATACGGGAAGCTCTGACCATCGGGATTGATCGGGTAACGATTATCAAGAATGCCCTTAACGGTATCGGGGTTCCTGCCTATGGCCGGGTAGACGCTCTGCCCTGGAACAATACCCCGGAGTTTAAAGATGACCGGGTGGATGAAGCTAAAGCTATTTTGGAGAAAGCAGGCTGGGTGGATACAGACGGTGACGGCATCCGGGAAAAGAATGGCCTCAAAGCGGAGTTCAAGATTACCGGACGCAGCGATGACCTGCAGCGCTATAATCTGGCCGTGGCTTTAAGCGGGGATGCTAAAAAACTGGGCATTAACATCATTGCTGAAGCGGCAGCCTGGGCAGATGCCAAAGCCATGAGCAGAAATACACCCACCTGTTTTGGCTTCGGAGATTATAATCCCATTGACCTTTACAATGGCTACTACTCCAAGATGATGGGACAAGGGATCAGCAACACTCCATCCTACTCTAATCCCAAAGTGGATGAATACATTGAAAAGGCGCTTGCCGCTACCACTATGCAGGAAGCCATCGAATACTGGAAGCTGATGCAATGGGATGGACAGACCGGAACCAGCGTGGATTATCCGTACCTGTGGCTTGTCAATATTGATCACACTTACTTTGTCCGGGATGGGTTGGATCTGGGCAAGCAGCGGCTTCACCCCCATGGGCATGGCATTCCTGTTATTGCCAACCTGAATGAGTGGAGCTTTAGCCAATGAGCCGGAATTCCCTAATCTACATTCTGACAACCTTGCTGCGCATGATGACCTTGCTTGTTGCGATCAGTATCGTAACCTTTATGCTGGTCATGTCTTCCCCGATCGATCCCATTGATGCCTATGTGGGTTCGGAATCAAACATTTCCCAGGAACAGCGGGACAATGTGGCTGAATATTGGGGGCTGAACAAAGCGCCGGCGGAACGATATTTAATCTGGGCGGGTAATTTGCTGGAAGGGGATATGGGAACCTCCATCACCTATCGCCTGCCCGTTTCCCAGGTTATTGCCGAGCGTTTTAAAGCTTCCTGCATCCTGATGGGGGTAGCCTGGGTGCTCTCCGGCCTGCTTGGCTTTATCATGGGCATTCTGGCGGGAGTAAATAAAGGAAGGAAGCTGGACCGGGTTCTTAAAACATTTTGCCTGACCCTATCCTCGGCACCCACCTTCTGGGTCGGGCTGCTGATTCTGATGGTCTTCGCCGTCAATCTCAAGTGGTTTCCCATCGGCTTGGCAGCCCCCATCGGCAAACTGGCCTCGGACGTCACGATCTGGGAGCGTATTCACCATTTAATTCTGCCGGCCTTTACCTTAAGCATTATCGGGGTGTCCAATATCGCTTTGCATACCCGTCAGAAAATAATTGATGTCTTGGAGTCGGACTATGTCTTATTTGCCAAGGCACGGGGGGAATCGACGTTCAGTATTGTCAAACGCCATGGCTTGAGAAATATCATGCTTCCGGCCATAACCCTGCAATTTGCCTCGTTCAGTGAGCTGTTTGGCGGTTCGGTTCTGGCTGAGCAGGTCTTTTCCTATCCCGGTCTGGGCAATGCAGTCACTCAGGCCGGTCTGAAGGGGGATGTGCCCTTGTTTTTGGGAATCGCCTTATGGAGTGCCTTGTTTGTGTTCGTGGGCAATTTCCTGGCTAATATTATCTATGGAATTGTCGATCCTCAGATAAGGGAGGGGAATGCCCATGGCTAGACCCAAGGGGATGAACCGGCGCACCCGAACTCTGATTGTCCTAGGTCTGGCGGCGGCGGTTTTGCTTCTGATTACGATTATGGGTGTGATGATGAGCCCGGATGCCTATGCTCCGGACTATAGTGTCAAAAAACTGGCCCCTTCTTTGGAACATTGGTATGGAACGGACTATCTGGGGCGGGATATGTTTGCCCGGACGATTAAAGGATTGTCCAACAGCATTCTGATCGGCATGCTGGCTGCCACGGTCAGTGCCCTGATTGCCCTGGTGCTGGGAATTGTGGCAGCTACGGCTGGGGGTAATGTGGATAAGCTGATTACCTGGCTGGTGGATTTATGTATGGGTGTTCCCCATTTGGTCATGCTGATGCTTATTTCGTTTATGATGGGGAGGGGGATGCAAGGTGTGATCATCGGGGTGGCAGTGACCCATTGGCCCAATCTGACCCGGGTGGTGCGGGCCGAGGTTTTGCAGATCCGCAATGCCCATTATGTTCAGGCCGCCCGGAAATTAGGCAAAAGCAATTGGTTTATTGCCAAAGCCCATATCGTTCCTCATGTATTTCCTCAATTTGTAATCGGGCTGATTCTGTTGTTCCCTCATGCTATCCTCCATGAAGCAGCCATCACTTTTTTAGGATACGGGCTGCCCCTGGATATGCCTGCCGTCGGGATCATCCTGTCTGAGGCCATGAAGCATTTAGCCACCGGGATGTGGTGGCTGGCTTTCTTCCCCGGCCTGATGCTTCTGCTGATTGTGATGATGTTCGATGCCATCGGAGAGAATGTTAAAGCCTTAATTGATCCATTCAGTGCCCAGGAATAAGGAGGTAAAAAGGTGACAAAGCAACCGGAAACGATTCCTGTGCTGGAAGTCGAGAACCTTTCGGTCCAATTCAGGATGTATGACAGAGGGCTTAGACAACGGGATCTGGAGGTTATTTCCCAGCTCGACGTGAGTATTGAGGCAGGGGAGATCCTGGCCGTGGCCGGTTCCAGCGGCTCGGGGAAGAGTCTGCTCGCCCATGCTATCCTGGGTCTGTTGCCCGGCAATGCCGGAACCAGCGGAAGGATTAAATTCTGCGGTCAAACCCTGACTCCTGAGCTGCAGAAGAAATTGCGCGGACAGGAGATGGCCCTTGTTCCTCAGTCTGTAACCTATCTTGATCCACTGATGCGGGTCGGCAAGCAAGTGAGGGGGGAAAAAGGAACAGAGGCGCAGCAGCAGCAAGCCTTTGCCCGTTATGGTCTTGGTCAGGAAGCTGGCCGGAAATTCCCTTTCCAGCTTTCGGGGGGGATGGCCAGGCGGGTGTTGGTCTCTACCGCAGTCATCAACGATACCAAACTAATTATTGCGGATGAACCGACGCCGGGGCTTAATCCGGAAATCGCCGAGGAAACCTTGCGCAATTTCCGGGAGCTGGCTGATCAGGGCTGCGGAGTTATGCTGATTACCCATGATATTGATCTGGCCTTTAAAGTAGCGGACCGGATCGCGGTATTTTATGCCGGAACAACGGTTGAAATTGCTCCTGCGGGCGATTTCGTCAAGGGCGGGGATGCTTTGAGGCATCCCTACAGCAAAGCCCTGTGGAATGCTCTCCCGCAAAATGGCTTCACACCGATTCCGGGGACCCAGCCTTATGCCGGCAGCCAACTATCAGGCTGCCGCTTCGCTCCCCGCTGTTCCGACCGCACGGCTGAATGTACAGGCGACATACCTATGCGCTCTGTCAGGGGCGGGAAGGTGAGGTGTGTTCATGCGACTTGAAGCGCAGCAAATCAGTTTCAGATATGGCAAAGCGGCCTGGCTGCTCAAGGATATCAATCTAAGTGTAGCGCAAGGGGAACGTGTCGGCCTGGTTGGTCCGTCCGGTTATGGGAAAAGTACGTTGGCTCAGATTTTGTCAGGTTATATCAGGCCAACAAGGGGTAAGGTGCTGATCGACGGCAGCCCTCTGCCTGATTCCGGCTACTGTCCTGTCCAGTTGATTTATCAGCATCCGGAAAAAGCCCTGAACCCGCGCCGGAAGTTAGGCGACTCTCTTCGGGAAGGCTGGGCCCCGGATGATCAGCTCCTGGCTGCCATGGGAATCGAGCGGGAATGGCTGGGACGCTGGCCTAATGAACTTTCGGGCGGGGAACTGCAGCGCTTCTGTGTTGCCCGGGCTCTTGGACCCCAGACCCGTTTCCTGCTGGCAGATGAAATGAGCACGATGCTTGATGTGATTACTCAGGCTCAGATTTGGGATATTGTGCTCAAAGCAGTGGAAGAGCGCCAAATGGGTCTTTTGGCGGTCACCCATAACCGGGCCTTAGCTGAAAGGGTATGTACGAGGATTATCGATTTGGAAGAATTGAACAATTGTTAATTCGATTTCTTTGGCCAAGTGTTTGATCCTTGGGAAGCCCCCCTTACTTACATTGTGACTATAACAATGGCAAATAAGGGAGGCCTTTTTCAATGCCCGAGTCCATCCTTGATCTTCAGAAAAGCTCGCTGGGGTTGGCAGGTGTTGATATAAAAATTACAAAGTGTGATATAAAAGAAAAAAAATGTCAAAGGCTAGAGGAAATTTGAAACATATGTTGAAAGTAATATAAGACAAATTAGTAATTAATTCAAAAAAATAGAACCCATAAAAACTTTCAGGAAGTGACAGGATTTTCAATTGAGTAAATAAGGGGATGATTATAAGCGGAGAGGTTTGTTGTAAAAAGAAGAAACTGATTGATCACGTATCCATGAGATTGAAGGTAAGGTGAAGAGGATGAGCGAAGAACTGATCTTTGATAACCGTAACAAAAAGCATACGTTTTATGAACTTTTTGATTTGGAGGAAATTCAAAAGCTTCAGGATTCATTGTCTGCCGCAACTGGTGTGGCTTCTCTGATTACAGAGCCCGATGGAACTCCAATCACTAAGCCCAGCGGATTTTGCAATTTGTGCACTGAAATAAGAAAAACCGAAATCGGGCGTAAGAACTGTCTGATTTCAGATTCAATCATTGGCGGTCTTAATAAAAAAGGGCCCAATATTCAACGATGCTTGAGCGGAGGCTTGCTTGATGGGGGAGCAAGTATCATCGTTGCGGGGGAGCACATCGCCAATTGGCTGGTAGGACAAGTGCTTGACGAAGCCTATGGAGCGGATCAATTCCAGTATGCAGATTTAATTGGTATGGATCAGGAACTTTATCAACGGGAATTACTGAAGGTTAAAAGGATGACTCGCGGACAATTTGAGAATATATGTAATTATCTGTTCTTAACGGTCCAACAACTTTCAAGCTATGCTTTGCAAAACAGTTTTTTAGAGGATAAAGTCAATGAAAAAATTCATAAGGAAATAGAAATTACCAATTTAAATAAGGACCTTGAACAGCGAATCCAGGAAAGGACTATCCAGTTGGAAGAGACCAATGCCTTGCTGGAAGAGACTAACGCTTTGTTGGAAGAAACCAATGCCGAACTGCAAGAGACCAATGCCGAACTTGAAGAAATGAACGCCGTGCTCGAAGAAGAGATTATAAAACGCCAAAAGGCTGAAGACGAAGTCAAGGTGCTTAATGAAGATTTAGAGAAGAAAGTTATTGCACGAACCATTCAGCTTCAGGACCTGAACAGTATTTTGGAAGAGGAGATTATTGAAAGGATCCGGGCTGAAAATGAATTGAATAAGGAGAGAGTCTTCACAGATGCCCTGTTTCATAGTGCCCAAGGGATGATTTATCTCTATGATGATAAGAGTAAGTTAGTCCGTTGGAATGACAAACACGAGGAAATGACCGGCTATAGTGCTGAAGAATTGGCAGAAATGCATTTGTTGGATTGGTATGAAGGAGATCAAGCAAGCCAAAAAGCCGTTTTAGATGGGCTTGCTATGATTGACAAGACAGGTTTCGGGAACGCTGAAGCTAATCTCCGGAAAAAGGACGGCACAAGAATTCCCATGCTGTTCACGGCCAGTAAAGTCATGATTGATGACAAACAATATTTTGCGGGTGTAGGAATTGATATAACCGAATGGAAGCAACTGAATGAACGGCTTCATAAATATCAAGTTCTGGCTGAAAAATCCAAAGACCCCATGCTTTTCGTTGACAAGCAGGGGAATATTCTTGAAGTTAACAATGCTGCCGCTGAGACTTATGGTTATACTTACGCTGAACTCTTGTCGATGACAATCTATGATTTGCGGCATTGCAGTGAATCAGCTGAGATTGCTGAGCAAATGGAATTAGCCGATAAAGAAGGTATTCTTTTTGACACCGTTCATTATCTTAAAGATGGGACGTCCATTAATGTTGAAGTAAGTTCACAAGGAACCATGTTAGGGGGCAGACGGGTTCTGCTGAGCATTGTCAGAGATATCACGGATCGAAAAAGACGAGAAGATGAAAATCGTTTTTTGAGCTATCACGACCCGTTAACAGGGCTCTATAACAGAAGGTTTTATGAAGAAGCAATCAAACAGTTGGATACGGAAGAGAATATTCCTATTTCCATTATTATCGGGGATGTCAACGGCCTGAAGCTTGTCAACGATGCCTTTGGTCACGATATTGGAGATAAACTTTTGCAAGAAGCAGGAAAAGCCATTCAGAGTGCCTGCCGAAACGATGATATTGTGGCTCGCTGGGGCGGAGATGAATTTGTTATTCTTCTGCCTAAGACAGCTTCAGAGGAAGCAGAAAAGCTTGTCGTCCGAATACGGGAAAACTATAGTGATGTGCTGATTAATGCTATTCGCATGAGCATATCCTTTGGATGGGAGACTAAGAAGAATCCCGGTGACGATATATTAAAGATTTTAAAAAGTGCTGAGGATATTATGTACAAGCACAAAGTCATTGAGAACGAAGGTATGAGAGGCAATACTATTAATACGATTATTAATACATTACACGAAAAAAACCCTCGGGAAGAACAACACTCGAAAAGAGTCAGTCAAATTTGTCAGGATATTGGCAGAACAATCGGTCTGTCGGAAATAGAAATAAGCCGGCTGAAAGTTGTAGGGTTGCTTCATGATATAGGAAAGATTGCCATTGAAGAAGGAATTCTCAATAAGCCCGGAAAACTTACGGATCGTGAGTGGGATGACTTAAAAAGGCATCCGGATATAGGCTACAGAATTTTGAGTTCATCCTATGAAATGGTGGATTTGGCTGACTGTATCTTAGCCCATCATGAACGATGGGATGGAAAAGGCTATCCCAAAGGCTTAAAAGGTGAAGCTATTCCATTGGTATCAAGGATCATTGCTCTGGCCGACAGCTATGATGCTATGATCAGCGAGCGCCCTTACCGGGTCTCTTTGACAGAAAAACAAGCCTTGGAGGAGATCAGGAGGAATTCCGGTACCCAGTTCGATCCAGCGATTGCAGGAATATTTATAGAAAAGCTTTTAAGCGGCTATCCAAAGGATTGATTGGATAGCTTTTTTTTGTATTTGGCAAGAATTTAGGATTAAAACCACAAGGAGAGTAAAGTGTTATGAAAAAAACATTATTTCATTTATCTATACTTATACCTACATACATTATCTTTTCTTATATAATGAAAGGATCATTTTTAAATATAGATTGGAATATGTTAGTTTTTGTTATAATTGTTTCTTCTATTGCGTCATTTGTAGTAAGTAAATTAAAGTAAAATGTTCATTCCCGAGGAAGAACGGAAGTCATTTATGGCAGAAAATGATGTGACCGTCATGTCTACTCGGGAGTTTAAGCAGACAGTTCTGGAAAGAGACCAGGCCCTTAGCGAGAAAGCGGAGCTCCAAAATGCCCTGGAAGCCAACCAAGACGCAGCCACTAAAATAACCTTTGAGCGGGATGAGTTGAGAAAACAGGCCTCCAGTCTTCAAGCCGTCCGGATCAAGCTGTCAGCCAACAAAGGCTTTCTCTACAACAGTATAGCTAAAGAATATGAAGAGTTGTTGAAAGAACTGAATAAGCTAGCTCCGGCGGACCCGGAAGCTCATGAAACGTGTAAAAATGAGGTAAGCGGGCTGATTGGAAAAATAACGGAAAGACTGTAAGCCCTGCGGGTCTAAGTGCAGGCTGGTTTGCGAATAATTGAAGGGCCTGGTGCAAAAACGAAGAAAGTTTGTGGAGCATCAGCCCCTTGTTTTCAATAGAAAATGGCTCAAAAACCAAATTGATTTTTTCGTAAATTACCTTTAATAGAACAATATGTAATATACTGTAAAAGTAAGTAAAATTTTAAATAGAGGAGGGAGTTTGTTTGTGGCAGTGGAATCGTAAAAACGATGATATTTTTTATGAAGATTTATGCGATAAGTATTTCAATCGGATTGCTGTTTATTGCAGAAGACTGGTCAAGGGGCAAGAAGAATTTTTAGACTTTGTTGAAGAATGCACTCAAAACACATTTCTGGAAGCCTGGAAACAAATCTCAAAATTAAAGAATCACCCGAATGTGGAAGGATGGTTGTATGCCACGGCGCGGAACTTGATTAACAATTCATATAGAAACATGTACATTAAAAAAAGGCATGAAGTAAGCATAGATGACAATATCACCGGAGCTTTGACGGAACTGGATGATGATTTGGAGAAACTTTTTAACAACACGCTCGACCCAGATAAAATCAGTGCAGAGATATTGGGAAAACTTAAGCAGAGTGAATATGACCTGTACTTAGACTATTACAAAGATAATATGTCCGTCACAGAGCTTTCCAAAAAACATGACATTTCGGCCACCGCCATGACGACTCGGATTTACCGTCTGAAGAAAAAAATAAAAAATATTATTCGTGCTTATTTTGAAGAAAATGAAGTTCGAAAATCTTTTTCAGAATAACATGTGATTTTCGGTAACTTATGTAATGTATATAGTTGAAAGGAGAAAGACATGGAGGAGAAAACGAATAATTCTTATCCCCCCGACATAAGCAGCGACAAAGAGATTATCAAAAAAATACTGTCCGAAAAGGAGAGTGACGCGATTGTAAAAGATAAGCTGTATAGGATTTTATATGAAGCCTCGTCAGCTGATGAAATAAGCATGGATACCGATCTGATCGACGAATGTGTAAAAGCGATTGATCTTATTGAAGGCAAAGAGGAATATCTTTCCGAAGAAAAAGTGCAAGCCATGCGCCGGAATGTTGACCGGAGATATAAAAACTGGTGCGCCAGTCAGCGCAAAATCCATACAAAAAAACGGGTTGCGCAAATTGCCGCTTGCTTTATTATAATTTTCTTCACGTCATCTGTTGCTGCCAATGCGTTCGGTTATAATTTTATACAATCTATGGTTCAGTGGGGGAAAGATACATTCAATTTATCTACTCAAAATTACTCAAATGGGCAAAACAGCAATACCAATATTGCCCAAAGAAATACCTATAGCAGTGTCGAGGAAGTTATAAAGGGTCTTCCTTTAAAGCCATTATCACCCAAATGGTTTCCTGACGGTTTTACCTTTAAATATGCTGAGAAATTTGCCCGGTCGGATAGCCTTAAAATATTGTTATATTACCAGGATAACACCAATAAAGCTATCGTTTTTGACCTTAGTATCTATGATGATAGTAATAAAGCAGCAGCAAATATTAATTTTGAAAAAGATGAAAAACTGGTTGAAATCTACGAAAAAAACAATGTGAAACACTATATCATGAATAACCTTGGTCAAGTTCAAGCCGTTTGGAGTGATTCGGTAGTTGTATATAACATCAGTAGCGATGTCTCGGCAGATGAAATGAAAAAAATTATAGATTCGATGTATGGAGGTTAAAGATATGCTATGTAAAAAGAAAATTATTGCGCAGCTTTTTACCGTTATGCTGTGTATGCTGACTTCACCGTTGGCTTCTTATGCAAGCGCCGATAATGTTGAATCTCAAAAGGCAAGTTTATACATCCGTTCCACAAGTGTAACTGCACAAGCAATAGGAAATGGGACGCTTTTGCTGGAAAACATGTTAGGTGCCACAAGGATCGTCGATCAACTTGGAGTCAAAACCATAGAAGTTCAAACTTTAAGAAATGGTTATTGGCAGTCCATATATACAATCGTGAGAGATGATTACCTCTACAATACCGGTACCTATGTTTATGATTGCTATTATTATGGAACGCCCGGCACACAATACCGAAGTTATGTTGAATTTTACGTTGCAGATGACGGGGGATCAGAGACCAAGATTGTCACCTCAAATCCAGTGACTGCGTATTAAATAAATATTTTAAAACGCCGTACTACTGTTTTTTGATAAACGTTAGTATGGCGTTTTCAAATATCTAATCAGCTTTTCTGAAAGATTAGCTTCCTCATTTTCCGGTTAAATTCAGGATCTGAGTCATTCTCAACCGGATATTCAGCCAATTTTATAGAGAAACCACTTGCATGTGTCCAACTTATACTTAAGTGCATATCGCTTCAACTGCTCATTAACTTCACTTTAGCACTCGTAAACTTCCATCTTGTTCCCGGCAAGTTTTTCGTCTGATATTCTGAGAACCCGCTCCACTTTGACCACATTTCCGTTATGCCGGAATCGAACCAGGCGATCATTTCAATAGGTGCCATAATCAGGTGCATTTTTACCTTCTCTTTTACAGCAAGCTGGACATTATGGGATATTCTTCATCAGACACAGTACCGCCAGCCGTGTAGGCTGCTATTTAGGAAGGACGAGCGGAGCATGGATAAAAAGTTTTCAGGACAGCCTTTTGTTTCAATACGCCTGTATCAGCAGTCAGTAAAATGAGTTAATTTGTCGTAATTTGTTTGAAAGTTTTTTGCTGAAAAGATGTGATTTTGTCAGTTCAATGTAATGTATATAGTGAAGGGAGAAATTAGAGGTTGATGTTACTCTCAAATGATTAATGTCATTTATGTACAAGGAGGTGCGAAAAAGTAGTTTGATAAATAAAGAAGTATTTGGGCCTGAAGGGACTAAAAAGTAAATACTAGATTAATTAAGTAGTTGGTGAATGTGAACTAAAATAAAAAATCTGCATTTTTGTCGGAGGATTTAAGTGTTAAAAAAGAAAGGTGAAGGTGATTTCTTTGAATAAGAGAAAAGCTTTTATAGGCATTTCTGCAATATTAACACTAATAATTGTGATATTGATCGGAAATGTTAGTAGTGTTTTTTCAGATCAAATAATTGGTAAAAGCAGTAGATATACAGAAAAAGAATATGCTATCAAGGATTCAGCTATAAAAACCTTTAGTTTAGATACAGGTAAGGTAAAAGCTCTTTTTGATAAGGATGTATTTGACAATAACATTGCGACTGAAAGCGTTGAGGTTAGAGGCAAACTTGCAAATGCTCTTGCTATGTTAACTGATGATAATATATTCGTAGTAGGTGATTTAACACCGATTTATTTCATCGAAGGAAACAACGTTGCTTCAATTGCAATTCAGCATGCGGACGGTACCATTTCGCTTACTAAGTTTGATATATCAAAAGAAAAGCCAGTTAAAATAGATCATAAAGTTAAGGGGGCAAAATAATGAACAGAAAGAATTTTATTATTACTACATTAGCATTGACTTTTGTACTATTATACTCAACTGTTGCTTATGCCCTTATAACTACTAGTTATTCTCTTATTTATACGGGTTCTACTATGGAAGGTTATGTAATTTCGTCTACTGATGAGCCAACAGTTGATGAAATTGGCTTGCGTGGTTGGTTTTATAAAGATGATGTTCTGGTAGACCAGGGAGCCGATAGTTTTGAACCTCCATATGCACAATATGATATGACAGCTAGTAATTCATTTGGAACACAAAATTGGAGAGTTAGCGGAGCTCATTCTTTTGTTGTTGATAACATAGTTGTAAAAAATGAAGTTTCATCTACAACTTGCCAATACTAAACAGAATATAAGTTGTAAGCGCTGGAACAAACACTGTCGTGTAGCACAGCCCCCCGTCTGATAAACCAAGAGCAAGTGATCAGATGGGGGGGGGGTTGACATTTTCGGGGTTTACAGCTCAATGAAAGACATCTGTATGCGAATGCCGTACAAAAAGGAATGAATGACCAAGATCTATAATTCAACCACTGTCAATGGCGGCGATTCACCATGGCAGTGGTTATATCGTAAGTGTCAAACCGACCGTGTCTGGAATGGGTACTAGGTTTCTGGGATAATACATACATACAAGATTTTTATACAGAGATCTGGAGGTGTGAAATGTCCCGAGAAACATCCTTGGAATTATGGCGAGACCGTGTAGCTGCCTATCGATCAAGTGGACTAACTGCTAAACAATGGTGTGCCGAAAACTCTTTCCCAATCTCCACTTTGCATTACTGGATGAGAAAGATCAAAAATTCAGTTTCCTGTGAAAATACAGTACCTGAATTCGTTTCCTTATCCGAAGCATTGCCTGATGCTGAATGTTCTCCTCTAGTGGTAAAGATCGGTTTGTTTTCCGTTATGATTCCAGAAAACTTTCGCCCTGAACAATTAGCTAGAGTTATTGGGTTACTGAAAAATCATGCTTGACTCCGCAGCAGGGACTCAAGTTTATCTGGCAACTGGAATTACTGATCTGCGTAAAAGCTTTCATGGTCTTTCGGCTATTATCAAACTTAGATTCCAGTTGGATCCTTATTCCAAAGCTATGTTCGTTTTTTGTAACAGAGCTCAAACCAGACTCAAAATCCTGCAGTGGGATGGCTCAGGTTTCTGGCTTTTCATCAAACGTTTGGAACGGGGACATTTTCGTTGGCCAATGAACGCCCAAGAGATACGTTTAATTACTCTTCGTGAGTTAAGATGGTTAACTGAAGGCCTAGCTGTCGAACAACAACAAGCCTTTGAACAACGCCATCCAACACTTGTTATCTAGGATGTTTTTCAGAATCAACAAACCGAAAAAAACTGGGTGAAATCAAGCTTTCAGCTACATCAGCGTGACGAAAAACCTCGTAAAATAGGTCTTTTCATGGTATAATTTGTAGTATGAAAAAGCAAACGTTACTTCCACTATCATCCCAACAACTCAATAATTGTTCTAAGGATGAATTGCTTTCGCTATGTAAACTATTAATGGCTCATAACCAAGAAATTACTGCGAAATTGGATTTCATGACCCAACAGTTGGCTCTAGCCCAGCATCAGCGTTATGGTCGCTCTAGCGAGAAGAGTAACCCTGAAGATGGCGTAAAACAACTGTCCTTTTGTTTTAATGAGGCGGAAGTCCAAGCTAGCTCTGATGTTACTGAGCCAACGATTGAAGATATTATTAAAAAGCCTGCTAGGACGAAAAAGCAAAAAGGTAAACGCCAACAAGATTTATCGGACTTTCCTGTTGAACGCATCGAACATAAACTGTCTGAAGAAGCTTGTTCCTGTCCACACTGCAGTTCACCATTGAAAGTTATCAATAGAGAACTATCAAATTATATGAAATTTGTCCCTGCACACTTTGAGAATGAAGAGCATGTCGTATATGTGTATGGATGTACTAACTGCGAATGTGACCACATTGAACGAGCTGAAAAGGAAAAACCGCTACTGCGAGGCAGTGTAGCAACCCCATCTGTTGTTGCTGCTGTTATTAACGGGAAGTATGTGAATTCTGTTCCACTTGCTCGTCAGGAAAAAGAGTTTCAGCGCTATGGCGTTAATCTTTCCCGTCAGACAATGGCCAACTGGATAATCCGTTGCACTGAGGATTACCTTTCCCTCCTGTATGATGCCCTGCGTGAAGAATTGCTGTCCTGTCCAGCAATTCAATGTGACGAGACTAGAGTTCAAGTTATTAAGGAAGATGGCAGACCAGCCGAAAGCGATAGCTGGATGTGGATCTACCGTACGGGAGAGCTGACAGAACAACCTCCGATTGTGCTCTATAACTATCAAATGACGCGTCAAGCACAACACCCCAAAACTTTCCTTTCAGGATATAAGGGGTACTTGACCTGTGATGGTTATGCTGCTTACCATAGCATGTCGGAAGACATTGTGGTATCAGGTTGTATGGCTCACGTACGCCGGAAATTCAACGACTGCCTAGTTGCACTTCCAGCCAAGGACAGGAAAGGAACTGTCGCGGAAGAGGCACTTAAGCGTCTAGCCTTGCTCTATAAGATCGAGGATTTTCTGGAAACGAAAACTGAAGAAGAACGGCGTGAAGGTCGTCTGCAACAAAGCAAGCCGATCCTTGAGGCCTTTTTTGAGTGGCTAAAACCGATGGAAGTCGCCGCAGACAGCCAAAGTCTGATAGGGAAAGCTGTAAAGTACGCCCTCAATCAACAAACGTATCTTGAAACCTATTTATTAAATGGACTTATCCCAATCGATAATAATGCAGCAGAGCGTGCAGCCAAAGCCTTTGCCGTAGGTAGAAACAATTGGATGTTCTGCTATTCGCCAAATGGTGCCAAAGCTAGCTCGATCATCTATAGTATTGTTGAAACAGCGAAAGCCAATGGTCTGAGACCCTATGAATACTTTTCATATCTTTTAGAAACTATTCCGCAATATCTAGACGGAAAGCAGCGAGAGTTTATAAAAGACTTGATGCCGTGGTCGAGCACGCTGCCTGACCGCTGCCGATCAAATAAAAAATGATTAACGCAAGAACCCTATCGCTGGGGTTCTTTTTATATTGGCATTCGGTACAAGGTCGGTTTGACACTTACGTTATATCACAGGGGTTGAGCGTAGTTCGCTACAGTTAGCTCCTATTTTTCACGCCAGCGTTTAATTCAACTGAAACACAAACCGGCTTCCATCCCATAAATATTTTGCTTGTGCAAAGCGATATTCAAAAAGGCTGCCTAAAGTGACTACTATACCAACTTCATCGTTATTAAGTAAAGGAAATCCCGCCCGTGTTTCCGCGCTATAAATATATCCGTCTTTCCTATAGCCCACCGCAGGAAGGTTGTATACTATTCCCTCCGGATTGACACTGAATAAAGCATATTGAAAATCAGGACTATCACCAATCGGAGCAGGCCGGCCAATCACAAAATCCGCATTTCCGTCTTGGTTATAATCTTTGAACTTAAGCGGAATATCCCCAAAGCCCAGGTCATCATCTCCAAAATATTTGTTCAACGAAATACGGCTGGTCACCTTACCGCTGCTGTCCTGGACAAGAAGGTCAAAACGTCCGCGGTACATGCTTTCAAAAATACTGAACCCTTCATCCTCCGGCGTAAGCGGTTTCTTATATTCGGTTTGGATGGCTGTTATTGAATATTTTTGATTATGGGCATTTGTTTCGGCATTAGCGACCACAAAAGGGCTGCTAAAATTAAATTGCTTTCCATCCCAGACATATTTGGCCGGTTCATAACCGCCGTCCTTGCGGATCCCCATCAAAATAGCTGGATGCTGCCTATTGTCCGCGAAATTATCTATTTGTGTAAGCGCCGCTGAGTGTTTGTCATCAAGCGCCGTATAAACAAAGCCATCATCTTTGTATCCTTTGACCGGCAAGGAAAAAATCTTACCATCTTTATCAATACTGAATATGCCATATTGATATTGACCGCTGCCGTCACCCGCAGGGAAGCCAATGGGAATATCAAATAAATTGTCGGCATTATAATCGTTGCTGGCGTCAAGATTCACCGGTCCTTCAAAGACCAGTTTTTGCTTGCTAAAGTAATCATTAAGGGATTTATGGGAGGTTTCTATTCCTTTGTCGTTCTTAACAATCAACTCAAAAGCCCCGGTATAGGAAATCTTATCATTTATCTGGGCAGAAGAGCCTTTACTTTGGACAATAGAAAATGTATATTGTTGGGTTTGAATATTTGTTACGGTCGTCTGAGAAATAACCGGATGCTTTCCGCTTATATCGGCACATCCGGTTAAAAGTAAGAGAAAGGGGAAAATAAGCAAATAGCTCTTTCTTCTCATAGAAATGGTTCTCCTTTGCTATCAATTCATCGGGCAATTCACCGGAAATATCATAAAGCATGGAATTTATTTTAGTATATAAAATTAGTATTCAATAATATTTTATACTAGTTTAGTTAAAGAAGAGAGAGATTAATTTCTTCTCTTAACTTCTCTCTTCTATCAATTTTAAGGCTGCGCTGCGGTATAATTTCCCGACCAGATTACGTCTCGGCCAAAAGAGCCAATTGACTGGGGGGTATATTGTGATAGAACCTCATAGGCTGTATTAGAATGCTTTGTATGAGCAGCAACTTTTACTTGATCTTTAGTACGCGATCCAGAAGTCCCTGATACTTGAGTTACAAACATAGCGTGATCTATTGTCGTTAAAGAGGGTGATCCATCCCAATCTACAGTTAGGACATTCCCTACTTCTGCATTTTGGACTCCATTACTAAAATATGCATTGCCATATGGACCTTCACCATATTCTGGTCCACTACGTATCAATAGATTTGCAAATGCTATTACATTATCCCAACTATAGTTATATGGAAACCCGTAAGCTGTTGTCGCTTGGTTAACGCACCAAACATTAGGGGCAGAAGCACCTACACGAGATATTGGCACTGCGGGTCTTGCTTCTTTATTTGAACCTGTACCTTTTAATCCTGCCCAAACACATTGCGAGGCAAAATTTTGACAGTTATTTCCGGAGTGATAACCAAAAACAGAGTTAGTGGTATCAGCGTAATGGGCAACTGCATATGATACAGCTAAAGAAGGGTGGTACGTCCATTGGTACCAAGCTGTAGGCGCTACTACAAAAGGTTTGCTTTCATCGGCTGATGCCGGTGACGCGGCAACTTCCTTGTTTTCTTTTATGTGTGCATTAACGGCATTTGTTACATCAATTGGTTCATATTTAAAATTAGTATCTGTTTCCCATGGGTCATCAGTAGTCACGTTTGTAATTTTCCATCCATCTGAATCACGAAGCAGTTCAAAGGTATACTTTTTGCTTCTGTAACTTTCATCATCAAAACCATCGTTAATGTAGTAGGTATATTTTTCAATAATACTTGCAGTAGCAGTGTTTTTACTTTGATTCAATAGTGTGAAATCAGAAAAAACCAAATTATCTTTTGAAATTTCCCACCCCAGAGCGTTATTTAAAGCGGCTTGATATTGATAGCCAGTTAATCTGTATTGGATTTTATCGTTTTTTAAACTATTTTTGCCGATGCGCAGGGTGTTATCATAGTTTTGGGGATCTCGTACAGAAGCTTTGGATAGGGTCAGGAATTCTTCACAGATTGCCTCAATTTTTTTATTATCGCCGATATTTTGGCTAATAGCATTATTGGTAATACTCACATATTCATTTTGACTTTTACTTAATGTATCGCCAGGAGTAGATAGTTGTGATATAGGCTCGCCTGAATTTGAACTAGCAAATACAGGATTATAAGCAAATGCTATTAACAAAATGCATAAAAGGCAAAGCAATATTCTATTTTTTTTCATTATCATTTTCCTCCTATTTCATTGTACATATGGATAACCCTATTAGTACCAAAAATCCTCCCTTCAATATTAAGGGTAATTAAACGATTTCAAAGGGTTAGCGATCATTGGAATATCCGAGAGCCTATTATAGTAGATGGGGGTCTTATGTGTGCCATTGCTTCTCCACCTCCCTTTATTAAACTTTCAGGAGTAACATCAATCTCATAGTGCTAGTGAAGATTCGCTTAGCTAGCCTTTGTTTTTGTTTCTGCATAATTGGCTTTGATTTGGGATTAGATGTTAATTTCTCCCTTCACCCTATACATTACATTGAACAGGCAAAATCACATCTTTTTTAAAATTGATTTTTAAATTAATTACGAAAAATTAACCTGTTTTTGCCAATCGCTGATACAGGCATATATTGGAGGCAGCAGGTCTGACTGTACCACTAACATCAAAAAGACTTCCCTTTCGGACAAACGAAAAGGAAGTCTTTTTGGAGAGCCTTTGATTTATCAAGATAGTTGCTATATAGATTTACAGAAATAAGAAACTATGCCCGCGTCGTGGCGATTGCGGAGCTATTAATATCAATTTGGATTGGGTATATGACCTGGTTGGTGATACTATGTGCCTCGGTGTTGGCAATACTTTGCTGGATTGGACTTGGATTATACAGGCGACTATTATTTTAAAGAGATGAAGCTGCCAAAGAGTAGGGAGGAAATGGCGGCGTATCGGCTGAAACATATTGGCATTGTGACGCAGAACTACCGGCTGTTATCGGACAGGCACTGTTATGACAATGTGGCTTTTCCGCTCCGGTGTTTAAAACTCGATGAAAAGACAATTCGCCAAAAGGTGCATGAGACGATGACACTTTTGGATGTACTGGCCTTTAAAGATAAATATCCACGGGAGCTTTGAGGCGGTCAATGTCAGAGAGTAGCTATTGCCAGAGCTGTAGTTAAATCTCCTGATATTTTACTTCCATGAACTTCCGTTATCTGTTTTTCCTGTAGCCACACTCGCTCACGTGGCCAGGTTTGTTATTGGATGAGTAAAAAAATCTTATATTGGTTGTTGATTAACAGCAGATGTGCCATTAAAATAAAAAATGGATTGATCCAATGAGGTGGTTTGGTATGAAGGTAACAATTAACAGGGACTCTGATGCACCGGTCTATGTCCAAATTATTGAGCAAGTACGTCGCCAAATCTTATCTGGGGAGCTTTTGCCCGGATTTCGCCTGCCAGCGGAGAGAAAACTGGCAGAAAACCTTGGCGTTAATCGAACGACAGTATTAAATGCTTACAGTGAACTGAAGGCTGAGGGGCTTATTGGCTCCAGAGTTGGAGCCGGTACTATTGTGCTTTCCTATCTCGATGAGGAATTGAGCGGTTGCGGCTCTTCACGGGAGCCTCAATGGAATCAAATTTTTAGTCAATACTCGAACAGATTTGATTCCTGCTTGGTGCAAGATCTATTGATGCTGGCAAGCAGAAACGATGTTATTTCATTTGCTACCGGTATAGCATCCCCTGAAAGCGGCCCAATTGAGGCACTGGAAGGGATTGAAAATGAAGTTGTAAATAACAGAAACTTTAGGTCTTTACTTCATACTCCAACAGAGGGGTTTATATCTCTTCGTAAGGTCGTTTGCGGGCTTATGCAAAAGAGAGGGCTCTACTGCCGGCCCGATGAAATTATGATACTTTCCGGTTCCCAGCAGGGCATTGATTTGGCTGCCAGGATATTAATCGATCCCGGAGATATAGTTGTTGTGGAAGAACCCACATATTTCCCCGCCATTCAGGTTTTTAGAACAGCCGGAGCGCGAGTAATCGGTGTTCCTATTGACGACAAAGGCATGAATGTCGATGTGCTCGAACAGCTGCTGCACAGGTACAGACCTAAACTTATATATACCATACCAACTTTCCAGAACCCTTCAGGAGCTGAAATGGAGCTGGAAAGAAGGAAACGGCTTGTGAGACTTGCCTCAAAACACAATGTAATGATTCTTGAGGATGATGCCTATGGCGATCTATGTTATGAGGGTAATTTGCTCCCGATGCTCAAATCCCTGGATAACGAAGGGTATGTTATTTATTTGAGTACTTTCTCGAAAAACATTTACTCCGGTCTGAGACTGGGGTGGATGGTGGCTCACAAAAAAATAATACGGGAATTTGCATCGGCCAAACAGTTAATTGACCTGCACTCAAGCAGCCTTTCACAGTATATTGTGGAAAGATTTATTGAAAACGGTTCACTTGAAGCTCATTTAAATAAGGTTTGCAGCGAGTACCGAACAAGACGAGATATTATGTATAAGGCTCTGGCTAAATATGCTCCTAAGGATTTAATATGGAACAGGCCGAAAGGGGGCTATTATTTCTGGTGCCGGCTTCCGGATGGCATTTCATCATTAAAGCTTTTAGCAAAAGCCGCTGATTACAAGGTATCCTTTGTGCCGGGCTCACCCTTCTTTTCTTCAGGACAAGGTGATAACTTCATAAGACTCAATTTCACCTATGCACCTCTTAAGGATATTGAGGAAGGGATTAAACGGTTATGCGCTGCCATGAAAGAGCTGGAGGCAGAAAAGGGCAATGATGATCTATATTCAATCCTGGAAATCAATCCCATAGTATAAGCGGGCTTATAAATGAAATAACGTAAAGGATGGAAGGAATAAAATGGAATTCAAATTTGCAAAAAGAATGTCCTATTTAAAGGCTTCAGAAATAAGGGAGATTCTAAAGGTAACCGAAAGGCCGGAAGTTATCTCCTTTGCAGGAGGCCTGCCGGCACCCGAGCTTTTCCCGGTAGAAGAAATTATGGAGGTAAACCGGCGGGTGCTGGAGGAAGATGGTCAGGCGGCACTCCAATATGCCACAACTGAAGGGTATGCACCTCTGCGGGAGTGGATAGCAAAAAGAATGAATTCTACACGCGGGACTAATTTCGATGCCGACAATATCCTGATAACCCATGGATCCCAGCAGGCGATTGATTTGTCGGGCAAGGTGTTTCTCGATGAGGGAGACACTGTACTTTGTGAAAGCCCGACATACCTTGCAGCAATCAGCGCCTTCAAAGCCTATGGCTGTAAGTTTCGGGAAGTGCCGACAGACGATTGCGGGATGATCCCCGACGCACTTGAGCGTATTATGGAGACGACCGAACGAGTAAAAATCATTTACGTAATTCCTGATTTTCAAAATCCAACCGGCAGATCATGGAGCCTGGAGAGGAGAAAATGGCTGGCAGATATCGCTGAAAAGCATCAGGTTGTTGTTATTGAAGATAATCCGTATGGCGAACTGAGGTTTGAAGGCGAGCCTTTGCCATCTGTAAAGTCCTTTGATAAGACGGGTTGTGTTCTTTGTCTCGGAACATTTTCCAAAATATTTTGTCCCGGCTACAGAATCGGATGGATAGCAGGTGACAAAAGTGCAATAGCAAACTATGTACTTGTCAAGCAGGGCGCTGACCTGCAGTGCAATACGATTGCTCAAAGGGAGATCAGCAAATACCTTGAACTTTATGATATAGAAACACATATCGAAAAAATACGCCGGATATACAGAAAACGCAGAGATATTACCATTCAATTAATGGAGGCTGAATTCCCTCATGGTGTAACATTTACGAAGCCCCAGGGAGGTCTGTTCGCTTGGGTAGAACTCCCTCCTCATATTAACGCGAGGGATGTTCTGGTTAAATGTCTTGAGAAAAATGTCGCCTTTGTTCCGGGTGGGTCTTTCTTCCCCAATGGAGGGAAAGAAAATACGTTCAGAATTAACTTTTCAAACATGCCGGAAGACAGGCTCGTCGAAGGTATTAAGTGTCTTGCGGGGGTTCTAAAAGAGGCTGTTTAAGTTCAATTCTTCGACCTGTCTTTGCGGGAGTCGTATCATCCGGAATCAAAGCGGACTTGTCTGAGACTTGGTTCTTAGGATTCACCAACTGTTGAAATTGTTTGGCTACTACGAAAATGGTTGAGTGTAATACGCATTCTTAAGTTTGTCCGGATGTAACCGGGAGCGAGGATCGTCGTCTGGTCTCTGTTCAAATTCGGAATCGATTCCGAATTTGAACTGCCATGGTTGGAGCCGGGTTTTATCCATAAGAGCGGCCATAGGGCCGCAAAAAATCAACTGCCATCGGCAAGCGGGGCATTTCTCGTCTGGCGCGCTTTAATACTGGGGCGGATCATATAAATCGGTTGTAGTTGAATCCGTAATTTTTATATCTCTCTTGCCGATCAATTCACCGCCGGTAGTGAGAAACATATTTTTTGCGATAATCAGTTCCATAGCGGCCTCAGCTTCTGCGGCAGTCAGATCTTCCCTTGGTGCCGGCAGTGTAAGAGTAAATGTGCTTCCCAGGGTTGTAGCAAAGGTCAGCCGAAGGGTCTTCTGCTGCGTATTTGCCATACTAATATTCCCTCCTCTTTATGATTGATTGAACAGACCTCTATTCCTCAGTCAGGTCAAAGCGGTTATTCCGGGTCACGGATACCAACGGATATTCCAGCAAATTGAATAAGGTGGTTGCTGCTTCATAAAGGTCCTCATCGGACACGTCCATCTTCAGTCCGGAAAAGCTTTTTTGCCGGATAACCGGGGAGCCCTCGGCAGTTGTCCCGGTCTGATAACGCACAACCATTTCGGTTTCCACCCCTGACGAAATGATAGTCATGAATAATTTCCCCCTTGTTTGAAGTTTGACTGGCCAAGCCTTGGCCGGTCTTTTTATCTTATGTTATGCACCTTGTCCGGCAGGGGTTACCCTTGTCCGGGATACTTGTGACAAAATAAGGGCAAAACCGTGAAGTGCCTATGCTCCGGCGTTCTTTACGGTCTTGCCCTTGTTATTGTCACAAGTGAGGGCTTGAACACATAGGCTATGAGTAAGATTGTTCAAATCCGTCTTGTCTTATGGGAGCTTTTCCTCCGGAAAAGCTTATGAATAAGAAGAGGAGCTTGAAAAACATGGCGAACGGATTAACTGAGCGGACGCCGCAGATTATAGCGGCCGAAATTAATAGTATTAAAGATCAGACCGGCAGAATGCTGCTTTACAGCTCAGTCGAGATCGGACGGCGCTTGGCGGAGGCCAAATCCATGGTCAATCATGGAGAATGGGGAAAGTGGCTGGAGAGTTCGGTGAGTTACTCCCAAAGCACGGCCAACAAACTGATGCGTGTCTTTGATGAGTATGGGGACAAGCTGACCGTCGCCCAGAACGGTTCAAATTCGGAATCGATTCCGAATTTGAGCTACACCCAGGCAATTATCCTCCTGGGTATTCCCGAGGAGGAACGGGAGTCATTTATGGCAGAAAATGATGTGACCGGCATGTCTACCCGGGAGCTTAAGCAGGCAGTCCTGGAAAGGGACCAGGCCCTTAGCGAGAAAGCGGAGCTCCAAAATGCCCTGGAAGTTAACCAAGACGCAGCCACTAAAATAATTTTTGAGCGGGATGAGTTGAGAAAACAGGCCTCCGGTCTTCAAGCGACCATCCACACTAAAGAGTTAACCATCAGGACGTTACAGGAGAAGCTGGAGGCAGCCAAGCAAAGCGAGGCTTCAGCTGTGAAAGTCACCGCTCTGGAAAAGGAGATCAAAGCCGCCCGGATCGGGCTGACAGCCAACAAAGTCGGCTTTCTCTACAAAAGTATAGCCAAAGAATTTGAAGAGTTATTGAAGGAACTGACTAAGCTAGCTCCGGTAGACCCCGAAGCTCATGAAACGTATAAAAGTGAGGTAAGCGGGCTGATCGGGAAAATAGCGGAGAGATTGTAAGGCCCGCGGATTTAGGTGCAGGCCGGTTTGGGATAATTGAAGGGACTGCTGCAAAACGAAGAAAGTTCGCAGAGCATCAGTCCTTGTTTTCAAAGAGGAGAGCAGATGCCTAAACTGCCGTGAGGTATGTTGTAATTAGACTGTAATTTGACTTTAACCATCTTCCTGATTTTGCCTACCTACTCTATAACATCTCCGGCTATAGTAATGATGAACTAAAAGTCAGCATTAAGTTCCCTAGGGAGGAAAAAGGCCCTTCGAAGACAAAACTTCAAAGGCCTTTTCCGACCCGAGCATTTTTAGGCACCTATACAGGGAACTTGAAACATGATCTAAAAACTTTACTCAATGTATCCCTTAGTGTATAAACTTCAAAGTAGCTATAATCGAAGGCTCTTATCTCTATTTCGGATTCTGGATGATGGAGTCCCTCTAAAGCTTCAGTTTGTGGTAGTAAGTTTTTCTTCCAAAGTACTTCCTTATTTATTGGAAATGCGATGAAAACACCGCGCTCAAATTGAATTACCTTCTTAACCTTTTCAATTAATTCTTCAGTTGTATTAATCAAACATATCCCTGCTTGGTCTTGAGGGAACAGGCAGCTCATAAGAGTGTGCGAACTCCCAAAGACATCAAACACAAACCAGCAATGATTTCTCAGTTCATACTTAATACAATTTAAAATTTTTCCTAGTTGATCGCCTAAACAGATTAGTTCAGCTGAAAACTGCTCCTTTCCCAATAAAAAGCTATATTCAAAGCGGTTGTCCCTGAAAACCTGCAAGATCAATTCCTCCCTTAATTTAAAGTTTTCACTTAAATCACCACGAACCGTTAATAAGCTCTGCATAATGATTGTGAGGGTTAGTATGATTTTGTGGACGACCATGATCTGTCCAATCGGTTCGTTTAATAGGGATACCATTTCAGCCCATTCAAGAGTTTGAATATAGTCACCGGTTCTAGGTCCAGATAAATATTATCCTTCGTCAAAAACCTGCCAATCCCTGCATTGTAGTACCTGGCATTGAGGAAATACAGCCCGGTTTCCTATCATACCAATATCCCGCATAAGTTGTCGACAGGACAGCATCAACAGAGGATGAAGACGAGAGTGCTTCCGGGGTCGGGCAGCTTCGCCACATCCGCCCACCGCAGCATTCAGAGTAATGAATACAATTAGGGTATCGCAGGATTTGATTTATACTGGAGGTCAAAGCTGAGCTCTCAGGACTTACATAGTAGGCGGTTTTCGTTTAGACAAAAAGGGGGTTCCCTATAATGGACTGAACCCTTGTTACGCATTTTGCTGATATTTGCTTTCTAACACTTCTTTTAGTGATCAACTTAATGAGTATTTTGGGGCTTAGTTAGAGAAGGCTTACCAAATGCGCATTCATGGGACGGCGAACAAAAGCCTCGGGTCCATGTCTCCCTTGGCTTTGATTCTTAGCGGGCAACCGGAACTGAAATACCGCATGAAGCTGCTATCCTTAAGAGCCATCGGCCAATGCATCAATGTTCGTTTTCATCTAAGCGGCCTCTCTGAAGAGAAACCAAAGACTATGTCTTCCATAGCCTTCGTAAAGCCGGTGAAACTCATATGTTTTTCTCCGAAGATGACATTAAAGCGGTTTATCTTTTTTCTACTGACACTAACATTTGGAAGAGGTCACTTTTTGAATGACAGACATTTCTAAAAATAATGACTTCCAACTGTCAGTGATTTCCGAGAATTCTACTGCCAAATAGCTCGGGAAGTGACACCCAGGAATTTGACATCTTTTCTGTCGCCGAAAACTCACGGCAGAATTGAAATAATGCAACGAAGAAAGGGGAAAGACCGGACAGCAAGAACACATCTTCCCTAGATGGCTACGCCTAGTACAAAGAAAAAAGAGCCAAACCATCAGTTGACTTATCTTATAATTACAAGGTCTATTTGTTATTTCAATAATTGCAAACTAGTCGGAGAAAAAAATTTCTCCCTGCCAATATTTTTTAATTTCAGTTATTATACACTTTCTGTAGTTCATCATAAGAAATCCTGAAACATTTTTCATTCTAGATAAACTATCAAGGTATCGTTCCTGTTCTGAGAAATACAGCCAAGGGTGTTTGCTCACCAAAAAATTAAAATTTGCAATCCCGATTATCTTAATCTCGTGCCATTTTAATTCATAGCAAGTAAATGGGGTTTTATACTTAACACCTTGGTCGCTTATCTCAATCTTCTGACTCAAAAGTTTGTAAACTATGCTAATAAAAACTACACTACATAGTCCTAAGAAAAAAACACTAAATATTTCATGTGGAATAAATAGATATAGCAACATACTCACAATCCATATTCCAAACAAATAGAAAATTATTATTGTTATCATCAAAGGTTTAACGATAAAATATTTTTTCAACTTTTTGACCTCTACTTTTTTAATGTGAGAGCAAAAGAAAGAAGGCCCAAATGTAAGGCATTATTCTTCTTTTCTAACTCTCTAAATATTATTCTAACATTTGAACTTGTTGGGTGAATAGAGAAAGGCGTAGGGGACTGTAGGATTTGTCTTATACTTAAGGTTAAAGCCCAGGAGTTGATCCGTCTTGGAATACTCCCGATGAAGGTTCCGTGATACTTCCGATAAACGTGCCGCTGCCATCCTTTTCGACGGAGCTGATCAGATTTCCTACCTTATCGTAATCATAGTCGAAAGTATGACTGATTGGGCCAGTGGGTGTTTTAGAAACCGTTGCCTGCTTGCGCTTCCGTTGGCACTGCTTTTGGTATGTCATAAAAGAACAGATCTATTAAGCAAAAACAGGAAACTCCCTCATTTATTGAGGTGAATTTTCAGTTAAATAACTCCTTTTTACCCAAATGATTCGTATAATATATTACATGTTTTGTATAGATATAAGAATAGCTATAAATAAAGTAACTAAAATTGAAACCATTATTATTACGAATCTGACAAAAGGTCTTATTTTTGAATCATCTTCCTTTTTAAGCTTTTTCATTGTTCCAGCAATCATTAGAAAAATACTTATTACCAATAAAATATAAAATTCTGTAAGGAATATAAATAATGCTTTATATCCCAACCCTTCCCTCAAGCAATCAATTCCCAATTGGATTATTAATACTACCCATATTCCAAAAGCAATTGATAAAATCTTCAGTTTTGATTTCCAGAATTTTATTAATTGGTACAGAATTATTACCAAACAAATTGAAAGAATTATAAGATTAAGTTGCCACGGTAGGTAGCTAAAAAGCATTTAAATACCTCCTAAAAGCTTAATATCGTATATCTTTCTTTTAACGGCCCTCCAGCAATAGGATGTTGCAAAAGCAGCGGTCAAACCCACTGTGGTAATTGTTAAAGCTGATGCTTCTGCCGAAAATACTACTCCAGTAACCAGGCTGATGCTGCAAAACCAAAATTACTAATTTTTGTATGATTTCTTAAGAATTTCCTGATAAGTTTTAAGGCATCGCCAGTAAAAAGGTCCTATAAAAAACATGAAAATAGGAATCCCTAACAGGAATAGAGAGTATACCCCAATTTCAGGGAACAAAGCCCATGTGAAAATCCCACAGAACGGTGAAAAACCAACAGCAGCAACGATACTCGTAATTTTGCCTTTAGTGAGCTTTGTAATTCGACTTAGAATAAACCATAGACCTACTGCTACTACGGCATCAAGTACGAGTAAACCAAGAAACGCCTGTGTTAGAGAGTTTTCCAACCTAAAACACTCCTTAAATTAGTATAAGCTTGCGATACCAGCACCAATATCCATCAAGGCAGCGCTAGGATCCCAGCCCATACCATATTGAATACTTTGAGAAATAGCCGCTACCTCACCAAACAGCAAACCTAAACCGAAGGCAGCAGTACCAACAGTTGTTAAAATAACCGAGGATCCAACAACAGCGGTAACACCAATCAACCCTAAACCTACTACGCCTGCTATAATTCCAGCATAAGTCGCTGAAGTACCAGCTTTTGTGATAATGTCCTTTGAAAGCTTTGTCCTTGGGGCCGTTTTCTTCGGAGATGGGGTATTATAACTGCCAGTCGGGGGAAGCTCCAGTTCCTGATACTCCAGATACACACCTAAATCCATCCCCGGTGCCCCTAACATCATGTCCCGTCGAATCAACAAAACTAATGGGGTTCCCATGGACATAAGCATATCGATTTAAGCTTAGGGGATTCCATTGTCAGGTTTCCGGCATTATAGGCGTAGGTTTTAGAGTTGCCGGCCTGGTCAGTTTGGGTTTGCTGGTCTAAGCTGACCGGATCTCAGGCATTCTGAACGTATTTGCCGTCTGCTTACATTTCTCCACCGCAAGTTTTGTGATATATATTTAGTCAAACCCTTTAGGTTTCTCATTCAATGAGATATTAAAAAAGTAGGGGGGCTCAGCCAATCCATGGACTGTATACTGGCTTGTGTGTTTGCCCAACCAGCCGTATCTGCACCAAATCCAACTAATTCCGTCCCTAGTTTTGGATAGCCGTATTGTTCCAACCGCATCTACACCTAAACAGCTGCTTTTCCCATTGAGATTGCTCCAAGTGCAGACATAGCAAAGAGCAGTCGATCTTTTTCGCTGAGATTGTTACTGCCTGCATGTGAAACACTCATTGTTTGCTCGTGTTCGGATTATGGATAGCTAGATGCCTGAAAAGCATCTGCCCTATCAAAAGAGGAGTCCTTCTTACGAGACGAAGGACTCCTCTTTCAGACCTTTGAGATGACTTAGATCTGATTCCTGTTTTTAGTGGTACCCTAGTTCATCGTGGTCAGTGTTGAGGAAGCTTTCGTGATCAATTCTTTTCCTCGTTGCTCTCTACCCATTTGTAAAAGATCCTAATTATTTCTTCCAAATTTCTTGGCCCACCGCATCCTGTAAAAACCCCATTTGTAACCTTACAGTCAATCCAGTCTTCTTCTGTGCGAAAATGTTTAATAGCTTGAAATTGTTTAGTTTCCATAAATGTTTCTAACAACTCAATTTTAATAGTCCAACCAGGATTGTCTAACGTAGAAATTGTAACACCATATAAGTGTTCCCAATCACCGTCACAATTCGAGTAATACCAATCTTCTAACCATTTTAATAAGTTCAATTTAAGCACTCCTTACGGCATTTCCCAAAGGTTCGGGATTCGACCCCCACCAGGCACCAGTGGATCATGAACATGAGGCATGAGAATTTCACCTGTTATCTTATCATGTGTGGCTTCCCGATTCCGTCAAAACGTTTGATGCGTTCCCACGTGTTTGGATTTCTAAGATCTGCAAACTTATAAGTTTTATAGTTCGTTGTTTTTGTTAATTAGTGGGTCGCATTTAAAGGGTACTATGTGGCCCAACTGCATATAAATCTGGCTTAAGTTTATTTGCGGCTCAATCAGTATTCTTGGCTAACTTCACAGCTGCTTTAACTTCTGCAGCAGACACACCCGGTACAGCTGAGGATAGCGCATTTACTGCCGCTCCTACATAGTCACCTTCAGCTAAATTCATGGCTGTCATCTGAACATCCTATTGAAAATCGGGCGCAGAAGCTACTGTTGCTAGATATTCTCCAATAACGATTAAAGCCATAACCACCCCTTCACCCAAATATGGCAAAGGAACTAGAAATGATCACTAGGATTAATCCTGTTTACAGGGTCTCCTCCTGTATAAGCGTATGTTTTCAGGCCTTGAGGATTTGAAGGTTCTCCATAGAAGGTATCCTACGTCAAAAACCTGCTAATCTCTGCATTATAGTACCTGACATTGTGGGAGGTCGGCTGACCAACTAATGATCAGCCTCCTACCCGATTATAAAGGACCAAGCCCTTTAGGCTTGAACCTTCCTCGCATGTGTTTGCAAAATTCAATTAAAAACTTAATCAGAGTCCAGTTATTTTTCAGCAATATTCAAATTTTTACTGTTGTCTCTTTTGTACGTCATAGATATGGTTTGGTAATCCTAGTAAAAGACTTAAGAGTGCAACAACAAATAGTAAATGCCGTTGAAAAAACTCCTCTCCGAATTTGTTCAAGAAATAATATCCAACAAAGGGCAAAAAGAAAGAAGAAAATAATGAAATAAATAAATTGTTGAATATCTCCAAAGAACCAATTATAAAATTGATGAAAATAGCAAGTACTCTTCCAACAACTAGTGCCATAAGGATACCTGTAAGAACCAGGACTATCCAGTCGTTTAAACCGTGCATTGGACACCTCCTAACTCTTTCGCCTTATAGTTCTATCTTCGTAAATGATTGAGCCTCATAAATTATGGCTGAGCTTACCAAGGTGGCAGTAAATGCCCCATCCTACGCCAGGGATCAATAAGCCGATTGACACACCTGTTACAAAGCCTAGTCCAGTAAATATCCAGTTACGTTTAATTAGTTGCTGCTTTTGCAAAGATGTATATGCTGGGTTCGCTGAGATAAGTGCAGTATTTACTATTCCAGACACTCCTGCAACCACTCCACCATATCTTATCTTGCCTAGGCTTTCCAAGGGTTTATCTACCCATCGTCCTCCTCCCACAACATCCCCATGGGCATTGTAATGGCAGTAATAATAGTTCCAATAGACCTCAACAGGACGGAAGATACAAATCGAGAGCAGTTTTCCTTCCGAGGTCCAGGTATAGCGGGCGGTCACTTTATCCGCATACTGATTGGAGGTTTCGTACATCAGCTGACCCTTAAAGTAATGATAAGTTATGGTCTCCGATCCCACGGTTTTCGTAAGGCGCTGGCCATCCCCGTCATAGGTGTAACTGGCAATGACAGTACCTGCTCCGTTTTTCACGCTGGTTAAACGGTTAGCTGCATCATAGACATATTACAGGGTTTTGCCGTTAACCGTCAGCTTGATCAGATTCCCGTTGGCATCATAACTCACATTACTCGCCGACCCACTGATAGAGCTGATCTTATTATCCCCATCATAAGCAAAGGTATTTGTCTGCCCGCTGGGCAGCTCCATGGTTTTAAGGTTTCCCGCCGGATCATGGCTGTAATCCAGAGTGTAGTTTATTCCGTCATTCGTGATCCCGGCTTGGGTTAAGCGGTTCAGCTTTTCCGTGCCATTGTTGTAAACATATTTTGTTGTTGGATCTTCTGAACCGTCACGAGTAATGCTTTTAAGTCGGCCATCGTCATCATACTCATACTTGTTCGTGATTTTTGTATTGGTGCCGGGTTTGAGGTCGAGGTACCAATCAGCTGATTGCCTTCATTATAATCGAAGCGATCCTCCACACCATTGGGATTCGTCTGTAACTTCAGCTTGCTGCCTTCATCGTACTTAAAGAGAGTGTCTTTGTCCGCTGCCGAGACTTTTTCCACCAACTTGTTGAGGGAATAGAGAAAGGCATAGGGGACGTCAGGACTGGATATATATTTAGGCTTAAAGCCCAGGAGTTGATCCGTCTTGGAATACATTCCTCCTTATGAGTGATGGCAGGACCATTGTTTTCAATATGTTAGTTCTATGAATAGTAATATTGAATTCTAAGCTTTTATTGACCTAGAAACGTATCGCACTGCATATTACGCCTAGGATTAATAAAATTCGAGAGTTCCCATGGTAGAAAAAGGAACGAGCCGAAGGTTTTATCCCTAAGTCGTTCCTTTTCTCCTTGTCACATTTTAGAAATATAATAATCTTTTTTATTCACCTACATTGCCCACCTAAGATTAAATTGGAAATGATAATTATCAAGAAAAGTAATATTGGCGAAATAATCTCCCTGTCTGAAATAATAAGACACGGTTCCATCTCTGTTTTTTTGCTTCATATGAAATTTCCACCCATTTTTCTCTAACTCGTCAGTATAATGCTTAAATACTTCGTCAAAAGGAACACTACTTCGATAAAACCAATCAAGATCTACTAAACCTTCTTTCACAATATAATCGGAATCATATTGTTCCGTTCCAGGGAATGGTGTTATCATGCTAAATTGATTTCTTAAATCAGGCTCAATCTTTAGAGCCTTTTCTCCTCCAATTAAAACAGAAAAAATTACATAGATTAAACCTAGTCCAAAAAGTATATATCCAATAGTACTTGTTTTTACTTCTTTAAACATTTTATTAGCCTCCGTTTAAAAATGGGGAACAATTGGCCCTGCAAAACTACCTGGGGAAAACCTACCAATTATCCTGGTATACATTAAATATCCAGCTTGAGGAATTTCAATAACATATTCCGTTGCAAATCCAGAGGTACCTTGCATTTGTCCAATCCCACCCACTCCCGCTGTGAAGCCTGCGTTAAGGCTCCAACCAGGTAAAAATCTGTTGGCAAGGAAGGCTGTCTCATGAGACAGCCAACGATAACTGTAATGATTGAATTTAGTTTACTCCTTTACTTATAACAAATACTGAATTGAGTTCTCCTTGTGTCTTCAGATAATCGGTAACCACATATTGAAACATTTCATTAATGTCTTTTACTCGGTGTAGTTCTAATTGCTCGTAGATACTTAAATCCCATCCTAATATAATAACAATTTTTTGTATCATCTGATTCGTCCAAAGTTCTTTGAAAAACTTACAGAAATTACTGTTATATGGTATTTCGCCTAATTGTTCTTGCAATATTAAAAATTCTTGTAGTCCCGATCCAAAATCTGGTGCAATTGGCGCATCAGTTAAATAAAATTCCATAATATTTTTAGCTTCTAGCATATTCGATGTTTGAAGTCTATCAAGTATATCCCTAGACATTGGGTCTAATACACGATTGGTAAGCTCAAGGTAATAATTGTGGAACAGAGATTTTGCAACTAATTCCCTAGTCAAGGGATAAGCCATGTTTGTGTCGTCTAAATCTATATTAAATTCAATAATCCCAAAACATATAGTACTCATGTTCTACACTCCTTTTACGGCAGTATGCGATACCTACTTGGAAATTTTGATTTTGGAATATCACTTAAGTCTTCGGGGGTAGCTGGACGCCATTCTTTATTACCAATTGCTTTCGCTTGTTACCAATCCATTCATGTGCATGTGGCCAAGGATGAGAGCCAGGTTTTTCAGTATGATCTAAATGGATGTCTTTTGCTTTTCCTCCGGCACCATCCTTAACACTGATGACATTTCCATAAGGATCATAAGCATACTGCAGGTACACAGCTTCATTGGAATCCGTTACCGCTACAAACATCCCCATGGGCATTGTAATGGTGGTAATAATAGTTCCAATAGCCTCTAACAGGGCGAAAGATATAAATCGAGAGTAGCTTTCCTTCCGGGGTTCGGGTATAGAAGAACCAGTCCCTTAGGGAGGGAAAAAGGCCTTCGAGACGAACTTCGAAGGCCTTTGCCGACCTAAGCATCACAGCTAAACAGTAGGTTCGACAATTCTTTACCTCAAAGATATAAACACCATTATTTGAAGAATTATTAGGATTATCCCAATTACTATCAAGAATTTAAGAGCATCTTTATATCTTTTGTTATCTTCTCTCTTAATCTTCCAAACAGCTCCAATCAACATCGAAATGAAAACTAGGCCAGTTTCAATTTTGAAACCTCTTGTTATAATCCCCATTATATCCACTTCCTCTTAAATAACCCAAAACCATTTGTGCAGCTAGAATACTAAATCCAAAAAAAGATACTGCAACTATCTTATATCCTGAACGCCAATACTTTACCGAATACGAAATACAAACAATACACGATAATGTTAGTAGTAATACACTTAGTTGCCAAGGTAGATAATTGCTTAATACCATGAGAACATCCCCTCTTATTTGGTATTAATGACACAGTAAATCTTTCTTTCTTTTTCTTACAAATTCATCAGCTATGAAAAAAGCTCCAATTCCTGCATTATAATACCTGGCAGTGAGGAAATAACAGCCCAGTTTCTCTATCATACCTATATCCCGCATAAGTATATGCATGATTAAAATTATCATTCGCACTCATGTCGATAGTAATAGTAATTGTAATGGCCTCTAACAGGGCGATAGATATAGATCGAGAGCAGCCTTCCTTTCGGAGTTCGGGTATAGCGGGCCGTAATTTTACTCGCACACTAATTGGAGATTTCGTACATCAGCTGGCCCTTAAAGTAATGATAAGTTATGGTCTCAGATCCTACGGTTTTTTTTTCGTGAGACGCTGACCACCTCATAAATGTAGTTAGAATAGCATCACCCGTTCTGTTTTTCGCAGCTGTTAAGCGGTTAGCCACATCATAGACGTATTGCTGGGTTTTGCTGCTGACCGTTAAAACTTCAACCTAGAATTACAGCTAGTGCAAAAAATGAAGAGCCAAGCCCTCTTCGGACTTGACCCTTGTTTCGGATGCTTTTGCTAAGATAGTAGAAGTTATTTTTGATTAAATGGTTCCCACTTTTTACCGAACCCTTGTCCGGCGATATTGCTTCCACAAAATGGGCAAAAGTAAAGATGTCCTATTCCAGGAATATACCATTGGGTTTCATCAAAATCGAGGGTGTAGACAAATATCTCATGGTTCGAGTCATCATCCTCATATACTTCTTTTAGTCTTTTGCAGCAAAAGATATTTTCATTAATGTGATTCATTCTCCCTCCAATATTGCTTAAGTTGTTGGAATACCATAGAAATGGCTCATATTTGAATCTTCAATATAAAACATTGGCAAAAAACTTTTTGGTCCAGAGAAAAACTTAGGGACAGTGTTCATTAATTGTTTTAGAATTTTTAATTTCAATGTACAAGGTTTAAATTAAAGCGAAAAACTACCTAGTTTGAAACCAGACAAACAGAGTAAAGAAGACACAAAACAGAAAAAAACCACCAACTAAAATAAAATCTTTCTTGACTTTTTCACCCATTCTTCCTTCATTTTTAACTTTCTGATAACCCCCAATTAAAAGCAAAGGTATAGAAAAAGTGAATAAAAAAGTTGAAATGTTAACCATAATATTATAGCTTTGATCTGCTAAAAAAACTTGAGCTATTTTTAAAAACCCAAAAAAGATAAAACTAATTCCAAGAAGAAAATACGATAGTACGAAAGCTGTAGGTGATTTTTTTCTAATCTTTATTGCATTTACAATAAAGAACATACCGCCTAAAAATAAAGCAAGTATAATTATTGGCCAGGGTATATAGTTCCACCCCATCTATATTTCCTCCTAAGCTTTTTTTAGTCGTCTACTTTTTATTTCAGGAATAATAAATGATAATGCAAAGCCTGATGTTACACCAAAAGTAATTCCAGCGGTAGTCGCGCCTAACACTCCAACTAAAAATGCAGTTCCAATGACAGGTAATGTTGCCCCTATAAACGTTAGTCCCATAGCATAAATCAAATTATTGCCGTTATAATTGGTCCAATCTTGTGCTAAACCATAAGCAAGGGTGCTTGCACCAAAAACCGGTAACGATTTCCCTATAGCTTTTGATAAACCTTTATTAGCTACTAATAATAAACTTTTCGCTGAACTCATCCCATCAATAGTTAGTGCTGTAGTTGATAATAGTTGATCATTTGCATTTGCAACACTATTAGCATTATGCACATTCCCACTTGTATTCTTAGGCGCAGGCATTGGTGTAGAGTAACTTCCTGTTGGATAGAGACCTTGTTTTTGATACTCAGTATAAACTCCCAAATCCATCCCTGGTGCCCCTACATCATGTCCCGTCGGATCAACAAAACTAACGGGATTCCCATGGGCATAAGCATATCGATTTAAACTTTGGGGATCATTAGCTCTGCCTTTAAAGGTATCCTTCGTCAAAAACCTGCCAATCCCTGCATTATAGTACCTGGCATTGAGGAAATACAACCCGGTTTCCTTATCATACCGATATCCCGCATAAGTGTAAGCATGATTAAACTCATCCGTGCTCATGTCTTTCGAGACATTGGCTCCATCCTTAACACTGATGATATTCCCATACGGATCATAAGCATACTGCCGGTACACATTTCCATTAGAATCCGTTACCGCCACAACATCCCCATGGGCATTGTAATGGTAGTAATAATAGTTCCAATAGCCCCCAACAGGGCGGAAGATATAAATCGAGAGCAGCTTTCCTTCCGGGGTCCAGGTATAGCGGGCGGTCACTTTATCCGCATACTGATCGGAGGTCTCGTACATCAGCTGACCCTTAAAGTAATGATAAGTTATGGTCTCCGATCCCACAGTTTTCGTAAGACGCTGTCCATCCCCGTCATAAGTGTAGCTGGCAATGACCGTACCTGCTTCGTTTTTCACGCTGATTAAGCGGTTAGCCGCATCATAGACATATTGCTGGGTTTTGCCGTTAACCGTCAGCTTGGTCAGATTCCCATTGGCATCATAACTCACATTACTCGCCGACCCGTTGATAGAGCTGATCTTATTATCCCCATCATAGGTGAAAGTATTTTTCTGTTCTACCTGCCCTTTGGGTACATCCATGGATTTAAGGTTTCCTGCCGGATCATAGCTGTAATCCAGAGTGTACTGGGTTCCGACATCCGTGATCTCAGCTTGGGTTAAGCGGTTCAGCTTTTCCGTTCCGGCAAGATCATTGTAAACATACTTTGCCGTGGGACTGCCCGGGCCTTGGCCCTTGATTTCGATCAGCCGGCCGTCGTCATCATACTTATAGGTGCTCGAAATTCTTGTCTTATAGTCATTGCCGGGCTTGAAGGCCGAGGTGCCAATCAACTGATTGCCTTCGTTATAGTCGAATCGATCCTCCACACCATTGGGATTAGTCTGCAACTTCAGCTTGCTGCCCTCATCGTACTTAAAGAGGGTGTCTTTGCCCGCTGCCGAGACCTTTTCCACCAACTTGTTGGGGGAATAGAGAAAGGCGTAGAGGACGTCAGGATTGGATAGATACTTAAGCTTAAAGCCCAGGAGTTGATCCGTCTTGGAGTACATGTCTCCGGCAGGTTTGGTGATGCTCCCGATAAACGTGCCGCTGCTGCCCTTTTCGATAGAGCTGATCAGATTTCCTACCTCATCGTAATCATAGTCGAAGGTATGAAGGATTGGACCAGTGGGCGTTTTCGAAACTGTTGCCTGCTTGCGCCGACCTTCCAGGTCATAGCTGAAGCCATAGGTTTCATTACTGGATAATCTCAGAGTCTTAAGCAAGCCTAAGGGATCGTACTCTAAGCTGACAGTGCTGCCGCCGGCATTGGTTTTTTGTGTGAGCCGGCCATTGGCATCGTAGGCATAACTGCTGACAATGGAGTTGGCGGCGTTTTTCTCAGCCTTGAGATTGTTCTTGTCATCATAGACGAAGGAGCTTTGATTGTAGATCGTACCTGAGGGAGCCTTGGTGTTGACACTTAAGACGTTGCCGTTGGCATCCAGGCCGTAGGTGGTCAGGTTTTGAGCGTTGTCTGTGACGGTGCGCAAACGCTCCTGGCCGTCATAGGCGTAGCGGATGACCTCACCGGTAGGGGAAGTGACGGAGGTTGCTTGTCCATAGGCATCGTTGGCATAGCTGACCGTTTTGTTCAGCTGATTGGTGGTGCTGACAACATAATTATTCGAGGAATCATAGTTTGAGGTAACCGCTTCCCGGCCATACCCGAAGCGAATATTATCAAACTTGGCAATCCCTTGAGCGCTGGTCACGTCTAAACGGACTTTGGCGGTTCCGTTGACCGGGGATTCGAAGGGTACGACATACTTGGCCAGGTCTGATTTTTCCGAAACGATTTTAGATTTAAAGGTTTGAACATAGGTCCCGGCCTGATTGTAGATCAGGACCTGCAGGGAAGCTCCCTTATCTGAAGCGGCGGTCATTGGGCCTGTGCTGAGATTTCCGCTTAGGGTATAGTCTTCCCCTTGTTTAATGGGGATCAGGGTTTGAGATTCCAAATAGCTGCTGCCGGTGGAGGGGAGATTGATGGTTCCTACTTCTGATATGACGTCTGCATAGCTGCTGGAGCGAATCCATTTGGAAAGCCCGTTGACAAAAGAGGAGTTTTGCAGAGCGTTATACCCCCGGATCTGTGAGCTTTGTTCAAACTGAAGGTTGTCGAAGTAACCGGTATACCCTTGGTAGGTGATGGCCATGATCCGGGTATAAACAGCATTGGCTGGCGGTTTAATGTCCATGGCGGTATAGCGTTGCCACTCTCCGTCTTTGACTTTAAAATAAGGGGTCGGATCTTCAATTAGGTTTTTATCCGCATCGTACCAGAAGATATTGATGACTGCCCCTAAAGTTGAGCCGCTTCCTGCGGCTTTAATATCCCCACTAAGGATATAGTTGCCCTTCGCTTTGTCGGCTACACTGACAAAGCCTGTCCACTGATAGGTGTTATGGTTTGTTCCGGGATTGAGCTTTAAGATACGACTCCCGCCGTAAGGGGCTTCCGGATCCTCCTCGGTGAGATTAGTACTGCCCGTGGGCGCATAACCCAACCATTCCAAGGACTGATTATTGCTGTCCACTTCATTAAACCCGCTGTTGTAAATCCGGTTATCCGCTATCCCCAAGAGATTGGATTCCATGGTCAGGTTTCCGGCATTATAGGCGTAGGCTTTGGAGTTGCCGGCCTGGTCGGTTTGGGTTTGCTGGTCTAAGCTGACCGGGTCCCAGGCATTCTGAACGTATTTGCCGTCTGCTTGGGTTAAAGTTTTCAGGCGATTTCTATAGTATTCATAGTTGGTTTTATTGTTTTTGGGGTCTGTGGCCTTTTCCATATTCCCAAGGGGATCATACTTATAGTTGTAAGTGTTTCCAGAAGGTGTGGTGAGACTTGTCAGCTGGTCTGCGGCATTCCAGGTCATGCGGGTGGCTGAATTCAGACCGACCGGATCATTGATCACGGCTATGGGATTGCCATAATTATTGTGCACATACTGAGTGACGTCCCCCAGGGGAGAGGTAACCCAGCCATCCCCGCCGAAGCCGATCTCTGTATGACCGTGGAACTCGGCTGCGGCTGCTCCTTCGACCAGTTGAGCCTCATCGAAGTAAGCATCTCCGCCAAAATGGGTGCTGTCATGGTCCGCTTGCATGTAGACCCTCAGGTAAGCCGCATTGGCTTGGGTGGTCACACTTAGGGATTGTTTTGTCCAGTCCTTTGTTCCCGTGAGGGCAATGGACCGGGTATCCTTCCAGGTGGAATCCAGGATGGTGCCGTTAACATCCAACTGCACCGTGTTGAGAAAAGCCTTGCCCTTGAGAGCACCGGTTTTCAACTGAGCGCTTAAATTGTAGGATGTGGAGGGTTTAATCGGAAGGGTTTGACTGACATGGAGATAGCTTTGAGTAGAACCGGGGTAAAGCGTTGAGCTGCCTTGGATGTGCACACTGCCTTTACCCGTTGTTGCTGTTGAGGAGTCTTCTGTTATGCTTCCATAATCGGGTTCCACCGTTTCTTCCCAAGAATCGAGATTAGTGCCATAGCCTGCTTCAAAGCTGGGGTTGCCCAGCAGATTGATTTCTCCGACACTGGCAATGCGGTTGAGGTTATCATAAGTCAGATAATAGGGTGTGCCATTTTTATCCGTCATGGACCGCAGTTGACCCTTGTCCCAGCTGTACTTAAGGCTGGAATCCCCATAGGCTGCATCTTTGTAAGTGACTTGGGTCAGGAAACCGCCCGTATAATTGTAGGTTACCTTTACCTGACCGGTATGGTCTTTCAAAGAAGCCACGGTACCGTTTGCAAGGGTTAATTCCACCATCCGGCCGGAAGCATCGGTTAAGCGGATTTTATCCCCGGCGCGGGTGATGTTCGTGGTATTTCCTTTGCCGTCCAGAAGGCGAATCACCTTGCCGTCCCCGGCAAAGGCGACACTGGGGAGCTCCGTTCGGTAACCGCCGCTTTCATTGATCTCCTGAAGGGTAAAGGTTCCGTCAGGGTTCTTATAGAGCTGAACCGGGTAATTATCCGGGGCGGCATAGGTTTGTCCGTCGCTTTTGAGCATGAAGGGACGTTCCGTCCCGGCTGAATCCAAGAGCACTTTTCCCCAGGGTTTATCCACGAGCTGCATGTCGAGATTGGAAAACCATTTTTTGCCGAAGATTCCCTCAAGAGCCCCCCGGTTGTTAAAGGTTCTCGTAACGCTGTTGGGTATTCCTCGGCCAGGCAGGGAGAAATCTACAACAGAGCTAATGAAGTTGCCGTTATCCGTGTTGGCGGAACCGACCGGTGTATTGGCGTAACTCCAGTAAGGGTTTAACCCTGTTTGGTCGGTGATATAGGTGATGGAGAGAAAGGGCTGATTGGTTCCGTAATTGCTTGTGCGATAGAAGAACAAGGGATTGCCTTCCTGGTTATGTGCAACCATGAAGCCATTCTTGTCCAGACCGCCATTATACCAGCCTTTGACGATAGACCAGACGTTAAAGTTTACCCAGCCTATGTGGCTGCCCGGAACGGTAATAAGTGAGGCTCTGGTTTGTTCGTTATCTTTGTCAATTTCAGGTTGATGGTCCCAAGTGATGTCCAGCGGACTCCAGGCAGTCTTGATTCTAAAGGCAGCTAGGTCCTGAGCTTCACTGGTTGTTGTATACTTGTAAAGAGAGAAGATGCTGTCTGTAACGATAGCGCCGTCCGGAAGGGGGGGGAGAGGGAATTTGATCAACGACCGGGTTGCGCCAAGAGCAGTATCCCAGCCCGTGGTCATATAAGGGCTGTTGTAATATTTGTAAGGGCTATTGGATGCTATATAGGTATCAATTCCGTTGGCTCCTACATCGGCTGTAATGTTTTCGTTGGAAATGATCGGATCCACAATGACGGGAAAGGATCGCTCAGGATCATTTAACCAGGTTAGATCCGCCACGATATCCAGGATAAACTGATTTGGTTTGTCAGACGAAGAAAGAGTTACCTTTGCGGCATGACTGATTTGCTGTTTTTGGTCGATCATATAGGCGGGAGGCAAGGTTAACTGGGTCTCTCCCGAGGTTTCGTCCTGCAAGGCGATACTGCCATCGTCCAGGGCTTTGGGTTTTAAGCCTTGGGTTTCCAGGATAAATTTAAAGGAGTTGGGGGCTGCCTTGTCTTTGAGGATAATATTTTCTTTGAGTCCATCGGAATAAGGGAGGTACTCTAAATCCGTCGAAGGAAGCAGATTTGGGTAAGTTACAGAAGTGTCTGTTTTTACGGCATCAACCTTCTGAACTTGATCCATTTTCCAGGCAATTTGGTGTTTAGCATCAAGAATAACGTTCACAAGAATGTCGGAGGCGGAATGATCGGCGAATTGAGTTTGAAATCCATTGGCCTCGTTTTGGGCGGCAAAGCCTGCTTTAGCCGAGGGAACCACTTTATTGGAGATATCCTGCCATTTTCCGCCGGCATCCAGATAATGTCTGCTGCTCTTAGAGGTTTCGGCAGTAAAGCTGCCGTCACTGTTTAGATAGTGCTTGGTGTATTTATCCCGATTCTCGGTGAGTTCCCGGACTTTGGTGACATTTTTGTTGAGCTTTTTTTCGCTGATGGCTTGTTCTGTCTTAGAAAGGTTGGTTAAACCTTCCTTCGCTGCGGCGGCAAGGGTCAGTTGCGGGGCAATTCCGAAAAAGAGCATACTCAGAGACAGGATGCCGGAGATTAAGTTTGTTCGTTGTCTACCCAAGACGTTTCCTCCTTGATGAATAAGAGCTCTCGGTCTTGACCGAGGCAGTGGGCTGAAGCTCGATTGATTAGGGACCGGAATTCTGGAATTGTGAAAAATTTATAAAGAAGTTGTGAAGAATTTATAAAGACTGTTAACTATTCGCGATTTATCGACAATCCCTTTTTTTATCAGGTATGTAAGTTATTCCAATTTTCTTATCCGGGCAAATGGTAAGTCTGAGGGACATTATCCGGGAATTTTTATCCCGTTCTAAAGGCCAGCTATTGCCCATAAAAACAGAGCCCCTTTTATGGGACTCTGTCATCTCAAAAACAATGGGTCTTGAACTCTTAGAAACTTTCAGCGCTAAAAGAGGTCTGCGCTCATAGTGAGCAGGATTTTGCCCAAATAAAGCGAATTTAGGTAGAGAGAGGTGAAACGAGTGGAACCGATTTTTGCGCTGGATATTGGAACCCGAATGGTCATGGGACTGGTAATGACTAAGAATGAAGATCAGGGTTATGAGATATTGGCGAGTGCGCAGACAGAACATCGCCAACGCGCCATGTATGATGGGCAGGTTCATGATGTGGATGAAGTTGCCCGGGTAGTCGCTAAGATTAAAGCCCAGTTGGAAAAAAAGCTGGATACCCCTTTGAAACAGGTCGCCGTGGCAGCTGCAGGCCGTGCCTTACGCACAGAAGTAGCGGTTGCTGAACATAAGGAACTCCTTCCGGTACGCTGGGAACGGGAGAATGTATTGGCCTTGGAAATTGAAGCCGTTCATCAAGCCCTGCGTCAGCTTCAGGCTTCCGCTGATGATCATTTACAAAGCTATCACTGTGTAGGATATAACACGATCTCCTCTTGGAACGAGGGGGAAGAGATTGCGAATCTGATCGGACAAAGGGGGAGAGTTGCCAAGGTATCCGTGATTGCCACCTTCTTGCCCAGGACAGTCGTTGATGGTCTGGTGGCTGTCTTAGGCCGGGTAGGCTTAGAAATGACGAGTCTGACCTTGGAACCGATTGCGGCAGGTCAGGCTGCCATTCCCCCGAATATGAGACGTCTGAATCTTGCCTTAGTGGACATTGGGGCAGGGACTGCGGATATTGCCCTGACTCGGAGCGGCTCTTTTTTTGCCTATGGGATGGTTCCCATGGCGGGGGATGAGGTTACTGAGGAGATATGTACCCATTATCTGCTTGATTTTAAAGTAGGTGAAAAGGTTAAGCGGGAATTATCTAAGAAACAGACCATTAGTTTTACAGATTTTCTGGGTGCAAAAGTCGCTGTAGACCGGTTGGAGGTTCTGGAAATCATTCGCCCAGTGGTCGGAAAACTGGCCGAAAATATTTCCGGGGAGATTTTGAGACTGAATAATGGCGCTCCCCATGCCATTATCCTCATCGGAGGAGGAAGTCTGACTCCCTTGCTTTGTGAACTGTTGGCTGAGACCATGGGAATTCCCCGGAACAGAGTGGGCATTCAGATTAGGGATAGAATAGGGGAAATTAAGGGAGAAAAGAGCTTAAAAGGACCGGAAACGATTACCCCCATCGGAATTGGCATAGCCGCTCTTCAAGAAAACGGGCTGCAATATTACACTGTATTAGTCAATGGTTCGCCGGTTTCAATTTTCGCCTTACAATTAGCGACCGTTGCCGAAGCTTTACTGGCTGCGGGAATACAGCCCCGTTCATTTTTAGGAAAGCCGGGAGCGGCCTTGACCTTTGAAATAAATAATGAAATGCGGGTGATCAAGGGGACGATGGGCAGCCCGGCTCAATTATTGGTCAATGGAAAACCGAGCAAACTAGATCAATCCCTGAAAGCAGGAGACGAGATCAGCTTTATCCCGGGTGAAGCGGGTCAGGATGCCAAGGCCTGTATTAAAGATGTGTTGTCATTGCCCAAGTCAAAATGGATTTCCTGGAATGGACAGCGTGAGAGGTTTGCTCCTCAAGTTTTTATGGATAACCAGTCGGTAACTGAAACAGACCAAATTCTTGATGGCTGTAAGCTTGCCTATCTTCCCAATGATAATCTGGAGAATTTGCTTAAACAAAAAAAGTATGATTTAACACAAAAAGAAAACGTCGAAATTCGTGTTAACGGAGAATTTCAGACCCTTAAATTAGATCGTGAAGTTTTGGTCAATGGCAGCCGGGCAGAAGGTGACCGAATACTTCAAGATGGAGATTCCCTCGAGACTCGTATTATCCAGCTCACGATCGGTGATCTGCAGCTTAAGCCTGAGCCAATGATTTTCTATGTCAATGGGGCGGAAGTGGACTATCCCATTCAAGAAATCCTTATCACATCTCAGGGCCGTTCCGTGTCGGAGACTGAACCGCTTAGAGACGGAATGGATCTGCGGGTTAATGGATACAGGCAAATGCCGATCCTTTCAGACCTCTTACCCTATGCTAAGTTTCCGGATGAGGTTCGTCCCGGATCTTCCTTAACTCTAAAGGTCAATGGTCAGCCTGCTGAGTTTACCACAGTATTGCATCCGGGCGATCGTTTGACAGCCAACTGGAATTAATGCTTGACAATCGCGCCGGAGGACATAAAATAAGAATGGAGGTGTTGTGAAATGTTGTTCGAATGGTTAGTTGTACTAATTGTAGTTGCTGCCTTAGTTATTACATTGATTTCTGATGCAGGATCAGCAAAGAAGAAACATTCCGACTATTTTCTAAGAGTTCAGAAACCAACCGGGAAAGCAGAACGAGAAGCGGCGATACCCGATGCCAACCGACACAATGGTTTTTTTGCCAGACTAAACAACTAAATTAAAAAACAGACTAGCGCATTATGGCTAGTCTGTTTTTTAATTTAAAATGATATCTGAATTTGGAGGGATAGTTCGGATTTGCCTTGGGATTTCAGAGAAACTTGTGGTCACTCATCTTTCAAGCTATAATGGAAAATAAATGTAACGGGACCATAAGCGTTAAATTTATAGCAGCTGAAGGAGAGTGTAAATGCATCAGTATTGGTTTTTTATTGGAGATTTTCCTATTAGAGCCTATGGAACAATTTTTGCATTAGCTTTTATCGTAGGAGTAGGTGTTACCTTATATTTTGCCAAATCAGACGGCAGGCCGGAATTAATCGATGTCTTCATGGATTTAGCGCCTCTTTTACTCATTTCCGGTATCATAGGTGCGCGTTTTTGGCAGGTGTTCTTTTTTGACTGGGCGTTCTACCGTCAATATCCCGAAGAAATCCTGGCTGTCTGGCACGGTGGATTGTCGATTCAAGGAGGTGTGGTCGGGGCCTTATTAGCTGGCGGGATATACGTTTGGCGAAAAAAACTGTCCTTCTGGGAATTAGCAGACATAGCAGCCCCGGGACTGATCCTGGCTCAATCAGTGGGGAGAAATGCTAATCTGATGAACGGCGACGCTTTTGGAGGTCCGACAGGAGGAGATTTTGGGATACTTTATCCGGTCGGCACCATTGCCCGAAAAACCTTCGGGGACCAGCCGCTCTGGCCGGCAGAAGTGTGGGAAGGGCAAGTCGATGTGCTTATTTTTGCCCTGCTGGTAATTCTTAAATTAAGAAAATGGCCGTCCGGTATGATCTTTTTGTTATACATGGTCTTGTATAATCTATCAAGGTTTTTCCTGGAAGGTCTCCGGGGAGACAGCCCGCGCTTTTTATTCGACTGGACGGCAGCCCAATGGAGCAGTATGGCAGCGGTAGGAATTGCTCTAGTGCTTCTGATCTGGCGAGTATGGAGAAATAAGAAGAATGAAGCAGTGTCTTAAGAAGCCTGTGGATTAGAGTGTAACTACTGTTTTTTCACGAACTGAAAACTGCAGAATAGTGATTCTTCCGCGCCTAAAATCACTTTAATGGCTTCCAGGTTCTTATTTTGCTGCTCACGCCTGGTTAACGATTGATCAGTGACTGAGAGGTGTTCCAGGATTTCGGGCCGTATGGAAATCTGTAATTCTTCCAACCCACCGGTTTTTTGAAAATGATAGACATGTTGTTTCGTTTCCTCAACCCTTAAGTTGCCCCGGCCATAGGTTGCCCGGTTAATTATTTGAAAAGCATCGAGGGCACAAGAGTGAGTATAGGCAGTAATCATGATCGAAGTCTCCGGTTCGGGGCTGAATCCCAATTCGCGTTTAGCAATTTGAGCAACTCGATAACCTAAAGCAATTCCAGGACAAGTATGCCCGTGAAAATCAATAACTTGTTCCCAAGGTGTTTTTTCGATACACATAGTTCTATTCCCCCCTGCTTGCGTTTGGAATTATTGTATATCTTTAGAGTTCAAAGTTCCATAGTTTATTTGAATTAAGAACATTTGAATTGCAGGATTTTTCAAATAAAAGTAGAAAATAAAGAGAAGGGATAAGAGGGAAATCTCATGGCGAGATTTCCCTCTTATCTCAAGGTTTTAACAACCTTAATTTAATAGTAATTAGGATTGAGGAAAAAGCACCCCGATAATTCCGCCCACGCCGCCTGAAACAAGTGCGATGATCATTTTCTCGGCGATTTTTAGCCAGGATGGAGTGTCCGACCACAAAATTGCGGAAAGGACCAGTACTAAAAGGATAGATCCTATGCCTACAGACAATCCATAGTACAAACCCCGTGTGCCTGCGTGATAAGCCGTGATAAAGGCAGCGATGAAGACACTTACACCATAGATAATGTTGATTACCAGTGTTGATTCAGGAAGTGATGTGTAAGAGAGCAGAACGCCAAATACCAGAGACAAGACCATTGCTAAGATGGACGCCAGGAGAATTCCTTTTAGAATTAGGTTAAATTGAAAGGATTTTGACATAGGTTAATCCCTCCTTTGACTGATAAGTACCTATGCCAAAATTTCAAAGAGTATGACTGGTTGTTATAAATGTTTTAGGACGATTTAAACGGTTTAAACCTGAATTTGTTAAGCACTATGCCGAATCAAGGTCGAACTGTGCATCTATTTAATCTGCTCTGAAAAAGAAGACTCCCGTTTTCATCCTCTGATGGTGCCGCGGTAGCGGCATGGAGGGCTATTCTGAAAAATTAAAGACATGCAGAAGAATCCCCGGACCTGCAAGTAGGGCAGCTTCGTCCACAGAAGCGAACCCATTGCATGGAGAGGCGGTAAAAGCCCACAAGACGGTGCGGGGAAACGGAGCCACGGGTTCACATCAGGTATTACCCGGAGGTTTGGCGGAGTCCCGCACCGGCGAGTGGGCGAGCCTCGGAATGCTGCGGTGAGCGGATGTGGACGAAGCTGCCCGACCCAAGAGAGCCCCCATTTTCACCCTCTGCCGGCACCGCCCTAGCGGCCTAGAGATTTATTCCATCAGAAGAACACCCATTTGCCCGCTCAAATAAGGTTTATTGAAAAACTCTATAGCGATTAACCATATTCTTAATCCGCTGGAATTTCCAAACTGAATCTTAGACAATGTTATCCAGTTATTACTGGCAGTTAAATAGCGGATAAATGAATTTTAGTCTAAATAGTTTGATTAAAGTTAAATATTAACAATATTCAGTATAGATTTTTTCCATAAATTTGATATAATATAGACAGATTTTTAATTTATATTATTCTTGGTATGGAAGGATGGACTAGCATTGAGATTAAAAGAAAAAACACATAGAAAATTTGTCGAATTTTTCGAAAAGATTTCTAGTATGTATCAGGGTAAGGATTTTGAATTAGCATATTCTGATATTCAACGAGAAACAGGAGCTGCAAGTGTTACCTTAAAACGAGCTATTCAGGCTTTAGCAGAAGATGGTGTCATTGAAGTTCAGCCGGGACGGAACTCGAGATACGCACGATTTCGCTATTTGTTGGCAGCGCCGGATATTGAGGAGACCCCCCTGGATGCTTCAGCCGCTGAAACACAGGATTCGGAGACCCCAAGTGCCGAAGAGAGTGCCCGGTTTGGGGAGGTTTTCGAATCTATGACCGAGGATGTCAGAGAACTTACTCAGCTGGTAGATCATCTGAAGCGACGGGTACGTAATCAGGAAATGGCCATTGCCCTCCTCCAGGATCGCTTAGCAGAAATTGAGGATAAACTACGAAAACATTAATTTCCAAGGATTTTCTAGAGATTTTTTGACTAAGCAGTGCTATAATATAAACATATCCTAACTTGTGCGTATAGACTACCATGGTTTTGATCCTATTATGTGACCAGGGAACCAAATGCCGGACAATTACAACACGCCCTCCTCTTTAGGAATAAGGGAAGCTGGAACGTTTGGACTAGGTGCCCACCTGCGAGAGCGGGGTCAGAAACCTGGAGTCTTACGGCAAGTCGGGGAAGGGTAGGGATGATTCCCTACCCTTTTAATTAAGGGGTGTATTTATGACTCGGATCATTCTAACTCGTCACGGGCAGACATTATGGAATATCGAAGGAAGAGTTCAGGGGAGTTTGGACTCTCCGCTCACAGAAAAGGGGATACTTCAAGCGCGTTCGTTAGCCTTGAGGTTAAAAGAGGAAGGAATTACACACATCTATTCCAGTGATGCTCCTCGAGCCGTTAACACAGCTGAAGAGATTCGCCGGGAACTGGGGCTTGAAAAACTATTAGTGGATCCTGCTCTTCGCGAGTTTTCATTTGGAGAGTGGGAAGGCAGCGTTTGGCAAGAGCTACGGGAAAGCAATCCGGATATCTTTAAACTATGGGATTCGGAACCACACCTGGTTACTACGCCTGGCGGGGAAAATATGGAGCTTGTCACAGAAAGAGCATGGAAGTTTTTGCAGCAGATCCTTAAACTTCATTCGGGAGAAACGATTTGCCTTGTAACCCATGGACTCACCCTTAAGCTCTTAGTGACCAAAGCGTTGGGTTTTGAAGTTCATGAGTGGGCCAAGACACCCTGGCAGCATAATACGGCACTCAATATTTTAGAGGTTAAAGAAGATCAATGGATACCTTGTATCCTTGGGGATTGTCAACACCTGGATGATCTGAAAGAATAGGTTTTCTGAATTGGGTCGTTAAACCAGATAGGATACTTGTGCTACATAAGGGGTCGTGCAAAAAACTTCTTGATAGTTTTTGAATAATCATTAAAGAAAGGCGTTCTTCCCACGTTTATCGTGAGAGAAGAACGCCTTTTTGTACCTGTACTCACTTTACTTCAATGTACCGGACAGACATTCGTGCCGCTGTGCGGCATCAGCGGATCATGAACATTGGATATCTGCCGGGCAAAAAGCAGGCCAGAAGAAGTCGCAGCGATTCAGGACTCACCACTGCGGCTTTTTTCCCAATCTTGTTTAAACATCTCAACTAATTTGTGGGAGGCAGTCAGGGAAGGAACCGTAACAGAAAATTCATGATTGGCGAGAAATGAGTAGCTTGTCCAGCCTGAACTAGTCAAAATAAATGACGAATTATCAAATAAAGCTAAGTTCATGCCCAGCGGCGGCTCGCTGGGAAAAAAGCGGATCTGAACTCCTTTAGACGCTAATTCCTGAACGGAATCGGGTGTCTTGGTAGCTAATGACGGCTCAAGGATAAGCCGGACATCACACCCTGTTTGGGCAGCCGCAATGAGAGCTTGGATCAATTCAGGGTCGGTAATTTCTGTGGTTTCTATCCATATGGATTCTGTACTTGAAGATATGCGGTCTACAAGTTGTTGTCTTACCTTGGCATTAGTGGCCAAAATAATATTATCTTCCGGAAGAGTTGAAGTATCTGCTACATCCAAAGAAAATGTCGTGGTGAATTCCCAATCCTTGGAGAACACTGAAGCTGCTTTCCAGGCGGATTTTCCGGATAATTCAACGGCAAGATCGTGGGCTTGAAATCCACTTCCCGTCCAGGAGGGGCCATAAATCAGAGCTTGTTTTTGGTCGATGATTAAATACTTAGTATGATTGATTTGCCCTTTTTGAGCCGGATAAAACTGAACGGAAACATTTTGACTTTTTAATTGATCCAGAGTTGCCCGGTTGACCTTTTGCCATTGGTCTAAAAGGACCCGGACATCGACCCCTGAACTAGATTTAGAGATGAGAAGCTGGATGAGACTTGGATCATCAAACACCGCCTGCTCCACATAGATTGAGGTTTGAGCGGATTCAATCAGGGCGACGGTTTTATTATAGATGGCATCCTTGTCGATAAACAGCGCTTCAGCAGGCAAGTTAGAAACCGGAACTTCTTTAGGAAAAAGTTCGGGAATTTTAAAGGCACAACCGCTTACGAATAGAAGGCTTAGCGAAAGCAGAATAAAAATTGAACCAATGGAATTTCGTTTTGACATGCGCATACGTCTCCCACAATTATAATAGTTTCATTATATCATATACTTCAGAGAGGATAAAACCATAATCTCCAGTCAGCCGGGTTTTTATCAATATGCCATTAAGTTAGCAGGGCAGATCAACCAGATAGGCATAACCGTTGGAAGTTTTTCATAAGAATTGGAAGTAAGTTTGAAGTTTGAAGGGGCATTGACTATGAAGAATACTAAGATTATTGCGATCGCCTTAATGGTCGTCTTGGGCTTATTCACAATTTCGTGGTTAGTTTCTTCAAAAGCTTATGTAAAACCGGCTCTCAATGATTCGTTATCGGAGTTTTCCGGTGAAAAGGCCTTTGAACATGTTAATCATCTCGTTCAGAAAATCGGACCGCGCCCTGCAGGAAGCAAGTCGGAGCTGAAGGCAGCCCAATATATTGCTTATATATTAAGGCAAAATGGTTGGAAGGTACGGGAACAACCCTTTAGCAAAGTTGTCGTTCGTGAGCCTTCTCTATTACAAAAGGAGCAGCAGGTTGAGCTGATCAGCAGCCAGAACATTATTGCCGAACTGCCGGGGACACGTCCCGAAACGATTGTTGCCGGTGCTCATTATGATTCAGCAACCTTCAATGTTCCGGGGGCAGTGGACAATGCCTCAGGCGTGGGAGTTTTATTGGAACTGGCCAGGGTTCTGAGTCAGGAACCCCACGAAGAGACCTATCAATTGATCTTCTTTGGGGCAGAAGAGTATGGACTTGTCGGCTCTCAATTTTATGCGTCCCAGGCAGACTTGTCGGCAGTTCAATGGATGCTTAATGTCGATATGGTTGGCAGTCCGATAGAGATTGATGCGGCCGGAAAAAAATCGACCCCTCCGGAGCTGGTTAAGCAGGTAACTGCTTTAGCGGCTGAAAGCCGCGTTCCTTTCCGCCTCAGCCGGGATACCATCCTAATGACCCGTGAAAGCTCCCAGGGTGGTTCAAGCGACTACAGTTCTTTCCTGGATCAGGGAATTCCTGCTCTTGGCTTAGGTATTTATGGCCGGCCTGAGGGGTATTTCCATCGGCCGGAAGATAGTATTGAGCGTGTTTCACTCGAAGATATTCAGAACGTCGGAGAATTCACGCATCATCTCCTGACTACAGTAAAGATGGAAAGGATGGGCCCTCATGAATGGGATGAGTTGTATTTACCGTTTCAGATAGGAAAACACGTCCTTATTCTTCCCGGTTACGGAGTTCGTATAGCTGCCATCCTAACCTTCCTGCTGACGGGTTTTATGTTAATGAAATTTTATAAAGGAAGAACTAAAAAACCGTTAGACTTCAAAAAAGTTCTGGGGATTTTAGGGACATTGCTGTTGCTGAGTGTTCTGGTAGTTGGAGTCAGCGGAATTGGAGAATTGATCTGGGGCTGGATTAAACAGGTGAACTTATTATACGGCGCCCACCCTTTGGTTTTTGTCATAGCCCGCGCGGGGATAGCCTTAGGGGTATTAATCCTTCTCACAAGTTGGTTCTATAAGCTTCCGGTGGTTCGAGACCCCCAAGTCTATTGGATTACCGGGGTAATGATCCTATTGGGCATTACCCTGGTTCTGGCGCTTACCCGAATTGATCTGGCCTTTCCGTTTGTATTTTGGCTGCTGTGTCTGAATTTACAGTTCTTCTTGCCCAACCCTATCCTGGTTTTAATCGGCCCGTATTTTCTCGGCTGGCTGCATTTTGAACTCTTAAATTCCCATCAGTGGATGAGTTATTACCAGGCCTTGCACAAGTATTTCCTGGTGTTTCTTGGAGTCTACAGCTTGCTGCTGATCCCCTTTTTATTAGCGGCAATGCATGTGGGGGCAGCAAGAACTCAAGTCCTTAAAAAACGCTTGATTCAGGCACGAAGACCTGCGTTATTAGTCACTGTTCTCTTGATTTTGGCGATCGGCCTGGTACCGGCCTTTACAAGAGATTACCCCCAGGTCATCATTGTTCAGGAAGAATGGTCCGGAAGTGATGACGGAAAAGTACAAGTTTTCTCTGATGAACCTTTACCGGGCCAAGTGGTAAACGATTTAAGCGGCCAGAAAGGAAAACAAATTTACGTACCCATCCTCAATGAAAAGCCGCCAATAAGTGTCGAAGCTGTCGTTGTAGAAACCATCAAGGATTCCATACGAACCCTGACCATTTCTTATAACCTGAAATATGCGAGGGAACCGTACTTAACCCGCCTCAGATTTGAAAGTGACTATCCGTTTGAGGTTCGAACGGATGACTATTTGCCCATGTCTAAGCTTCCTAAAAAGCTGCAATTAAAAGGAGCACAACAATCTTCAGGAACCTATTCCCTGATTCTCCAGAGGACTCCCCCCCAGAAAAACAGTATTCAAATCTCGATTGAAACTCAAGGCGTCATCAACTGCTCTGTTGAAGCGTTGTTTCCCGATCCATCCCCGCGAATTCTAATACAGCACCCGCTCGTCTCGACGGACTATAAGATCAGGTTCCAAGAGAATTTTGAATTTTAAGCAGAAACTAATTTGCATAGGTTAAAACTTATAAGGGAATTATAAGGATAGTTTAAAGGAGGGTTAAAAAAATGTATACAACGATTGCCGTTGAAGATGGGCTGGCAAATGTCATTCAGGCCCTTCATAATGCCGGTTTTAAAACGACTCCTTTAGAGGATCAGTCCTTAAAAGGTGTTCGCGCAGTTGTGGTAAAAGGGGACGGTACGAACATTTTAGCACCTGAATGGCCGGTGAAAATGCCGGTGATAAATGCAGCAGGGCGCAGTGCGGACGAAATCGTTGATGTACTGCGGGACCGGCTGTCCTAACCTTCCAATGCTTTCATTTTCTCGTCCTTTGATAAAGGACGAGTTTTTTGTGCCAAGGAGGGATAATTTACCATATACTGAGTTGAGACTATTTCGTTCAGGAAGGAGTTGACCTTATGTTCTTTGGTCTTATTCCGTTTGCCTTGGGTTTCGGTTTGGGAAGATTTTCAGCACCGCGTTATATCCCATCCTATCAAGCTGCTTATCCTTACCCATATCCCTTCTTTTACTAAGGAGCACTATGATAATAAGTCCGAAACCTAAGAAAAGGAAGCGAAAGCTTCCTTTTTTTCAGGTTTCGGGGTATATTTTGAAGGACATAAATCTCATATTAATGGTAAACTGAAAGCGAGGGCTATTATAATGACGGCTGGGAAGGCGTTTCTTAAGAAAAACCGCAAAAAACGACTGGAACAAGGGCACCCCTGGGTTTTCCCCGGGGAAATTGAACGAATCGAAGGTAATCCCCAAGGCGGAGATATTATACATATTGTGAATCATGCCGGTCATTTTTTGGCTCAAGGATTTTATAATCCGGCATCTCAACTTATCCTGCGGGTTGTCACCTATTCAGAAAACGATCAGATCAATGAAGGGTTATTTTTCCGGAAAATCGAACAGGCATGGAAGCGCCGGCAATGGTTGGTGCCGGACGCCGCTTCCTGCCGGGTCGTCCATGGAGAAGCCGATTTTCTGCCGGGATTAATTATCGATAAGTATGAAGATGTCCTGGTAGTGCAAATTCTGTCCTTAGGGATCGAAGTTCGGCGTCAATGGGTTTATAATGCACTAAAGCAACTTTTTAACCCGCGGGGAATCTACGAACGCAGTGATGTCCCGGTGAGAAGGCTTGAAGGACTTGAAGAGAGAGCAGGCTATGTGGATAAGCCCTTTGACACTAAAGTAACCGTCCTGGAAAATGGAATACAAATTCTGGTGGATGTTGCGGAGGGACAAAAAACAGGCTATTTCTTTGATCAGCGGGAAAACAGAGCTGCTTTAAAGCCTTTGATGAGCGGCTGGGGGGCCAGGCGAGGCATCAAACTCTCGGAAGATGGATGGCCTGTGGATGCTAAAGGGAAACAGATTAAGAATCCCTTTTGGGATGGCGCCGAGGTATTGGATTGTTTTTCCCATACAGGTTCTTTTATGCTGCATGCCTGCCTCTACGGCGCTAAAAAGGTTACTTGTGTGGATATCTCAGAAAAAGCGATTGAAATGGCTAAGGGGAATGCCTTACTCAATGGCTTCCTGCACCGCACCGAATTTATAGCCGCCAATGCCTTTGATTACTTAAGGGACCAGGTAAACCAACGAAAAACCTGGGATGTGGTCATCCTGGACCCTCCTGCCTTTGCTAAGAATCGTCAGGCTATTGAAGGAGCGGTGCGCGGATATAAAGAGATTAATTTACAAGGCATGAAATTAGTCCGGGACCAGGGCATTTTAGTAACAGCCTCCTGTTCCTATCATTTAAGCACGGCCCGCTTCTTAAGCTTGCTCCAAGAGGCAGCCAGAGATGCGCACAAGGTCTTAAGACTGATCGAATTCAGGCGTGCCGGCCTTGATCATCCCGTTCTTCTGGGCAGTGAGGAAACAGATTACTTAAAATTTGCCGTATTTGAAGTGTTTAATCTTTAAAATAACAAGAAATTACTTGCAATGGAGTTTCATTATCATATAATAGGTAATATATGGAGGAGGGTTTGGAATGGAGGAAGTAAAAACCTTTGAAAGTATTTGCAATTTATTACGCAACCGCTCCTACAAGTTAACTCCCCAGCGTCAGACAATATTGCAAACGTTTCTGGAAAACGTGGATAGTCATTTGAGCGCTGAAGAAGTTTACATGCTTGTAAAACACCAAAATCCAGAGATCGGTTTGGCAACGGTTTACCGGACCCTAGATATTTTAGCTGAAATAGGAATCCTACTTAAAAATGATTTCGGTGATGGACGAAGCCGCTATGAATTCAGCCGGCAAGACGAACACCATCATCACCATCACCTAATCTGTTTAGGGTGTGGAAGTGTCTCAGAATTTGATGATGATTTGCTGGAGTCTCTCGAAGCAGTGATTATCAAACGAAATCATTTCAAGATCCTGGATCATGATTTAAAATTTTATGGGTATTGTGAGAAATGCGGAGAAGCGCCTTAAGGCGTTTCTCTATTATTTTTAAGCAAAACATATTATGGAATATTGTAAGAAATAATCAGGAAAAAGAGTCAGATGCTGATAAAACTGGCGAGTGTCGTTGCGGTTTTCATATCTTAGTACGAATTACCGCGCATTTGCTAAGCATTTGACGTTCGATTTATGGTCTGGGTTAAAGGGAAAATTGATAAGAAGGGAGAATCTGAATATGGAAAAATAAGTAAAAAGGAGCGAAAACTATGGCTTTACCTATGGCCTCGAATAGCAAACAAAGAAGACCCTCTTTGCAAAGTTCATATTTGTGGGGTTCTCTGCAAGCCCGATGGCATCAGCGGTGGGGGGAGACGGATGAAGCAATCCGGTATTGGGTGGATTTATTAAATCGAGACTCAGCTAAGCCAAGGTTTAAAGAAGTCGGATATTTAATTGAGATCCAGGCTCTCCAGGAAGCAAGGGAATATTTAGAACGTTTGGAAAGTGACCATCAAGAGGATTCTGCGGAGATCGGCTATTTTCTTGCTAAGTGCTATCTCGGACAAGCACTGATCCCTCAGGCCAAAGACAAAATCGAGCAAGCAATCAAGCTGAAACCTCAGACCGCTAAATACTGGGATCTGCTGGCGGACTGCCAGTTAGAACTTGGAGATTGGTGTGAAGCCATTAAGGCCTTAGATAATTCCATGAGGGCGGCACCTCAAAATGCAGAAACCGTGTATCGCTTAGGGATTATCCACGCTCATCATGAGGAGATTCATGAAGCTTTAAGGTGTTTTCAGGGATGCTGCCAACTTCGGCCCCGGGAATCATTGTATTGGGAAATGAAGGCAGAAATGCATTTGCTTTTAGAACAACTGCCGGATGCCTGTCATAGTTATGAAAAGGCCTTCCGTTATGGAGGAACGCCGGACTTAGCAGCCAGGTTAGCCTACTGTTATGTTCAGAACGGTAAGATTAAGAAAGGCATTCAATTTTATAAATATACATTGAAATATGAGCCGGATCATTATGAAAGCCTGAGCAACCTTGCTGCAGTCTATCAAAATGAGGGCCGTTCCCAGGAAGCCTTAACCTTGTTGGAAAAGGCTAAAACCATCTATCCCAAGGATCCGGTCTTACTTAACAACTTGGCCTTTACCTTAGTTCATCAAGGGCGCACCAGAAAAGCAGCGGAGTATTATAGAGAGGCTTTGGAACTGACTCCGGATCATCCGCTGATTCTCTATAATCTGAGTGTCTGCCTGACCCGTAAAGGAAATTGGCAGGAAGGCATTGATTTAATCAATCAGCTCCTGAAAATCGACCCCGATCATTCCGCCGGATGGGCTTTACTGGGAAATATATATGACCAAATTGACCAGGCGGATGTGGCCATTGATTGTTATAATAAGGCTTTGAAACTTGCTTAAAGGAGAAGGAATAACCCCTTCTCCTTTTGATTTTCAGATTTTTTGATATTTCGTTTTCTTTTGTAAATAATAGTGGTAAAATAATATGTAATTTGTCATGTAAGGAGCGCAAGATGTTTCAGGTATGTGTACGAGCACATTTCGATGCTGCTCATTTTATCCGGGATTATGATGGTGATTGTGCAAAGCTGCATGGTCATCGCTGGGATGTTGAAGTTTGTATTGAAGGCAGCCAATTAAATCAGCTGGGTATGTTAATAGATTTTAAAGACGTAAAGCAGTCCATACGCAAAACCCTGAAATTACTGGATCATAGTTTGTTAAATGACTTGACTCCTTTCGGGATCAATGGAGTCAATCCAACCGCTGAAAACCTGGCCAGGTTTTTGTTTTTTGAATTCAAGGGGGATCTTGTTCTTGAGGATAAGCACTTGGCGTGGGTTAAAGTCTATGAATCTCCGGATACCTGGGCCCTTTTTAAAGAGGATAAATCCGTTCGAGGAGCTTTGTAATGCCTAAACTGCCGGTTACAGAAATCTTCTCATCGATTCAGGGGGAAGGTCCTTACGTTGGGGTCAGACAAGTTTTTTTGCGCTTGCCAAACTGCAATTTAAAATGTCCGTATTGTGATACCGGGACATCAGTCCCGCAGCAATTGCGGATGGAGACGGAAACTGGTTCGGGGATGTTTGATACCCATGAAAACCCTGTCTCCTTTGCTAAATTGATTGAGCTGCTCCAATCCTATGATTTTTCGATTCACCACTCCCTAAGTGTTACTGGAGGGGAACCTCTTTTATGGAGTAACCAACTGCGAGTATTATTGCCTTTTTTGCAAGAAAAAGGTATAAAGATATACCTCGAGACCAATGGGACAATGCCTGAGCAACTTCTTCAAGTTTTACCCTGGGTAGATATCATTAGTATGGATATAAAATTACCGTTTGATGGTCAGACCTTCTGGGCTGTTCATGAAACCTTTTTACGTTATAGTCTTCAGAAAGAAGTCTTTGTCAAACTTGTTGTGCATAATCAAACCGATTTGAACGAACTGCGAACCGCCCGCGATTTAGTGGCCGGGGTTGATCCGCAAATCCGGACAATCCTGCAGCCTGTAACAGCAATACATGGAATAAAGGCTCCCGAACCTTACCAACTTCTAAACTGGCAGCGTTTTTTTCTTGAGAAACTTGCGGATGTACGAGTCATTCCTCAGACACACGTTTTTATGGGACAACTTTAGTGTTTTCGACAGTTTATAACCTGACCAAGAGAAAAGGAGACAAGAATTATGGGGATGGATTTAGAAAAGATTGAGCAGGCTGTATATATGATCTTAGAGGCTATCGGAGAAGACCCCGAACGGGAAGGGTTGAGAGATACTCCCAAAAGAGTGGCCAGAATGTATGATGAAGTTTTTCACGGGCTGCATGAAGACCCGGGGCAACACTTGAATGTACAATTTTCGGAAGAACATGAAGAGATGGTTATCGTTAAGGATATACCGGTTTATTCCATGTGCGAGCATCATCTGGTGCCGTTTTATGGCAAGGCACATATTGCATATATTCCGAGAAAAGGAAAGATTACGGGATTGTCAAAATTTGCTCGTGTTATTGAAGGATTCGCGCGCAGACCGCAGCTGCAAGAACGTTTAACCTCGGAAGTTGCGGATGCTATTATGAATAAACTTACTCCACTCGGCGTATTGGTAGTTATAGAAGCGGAGCATATGTGTATGACTATGCGGGGGGTTAAAAAAGCAGGTTCACAAACCTTAACCTCCGCTGTAAGGGGGATATTCAAGACGAATCCCATTACAAGATCGGAAGCTTTTTCATTGATTCAGGGACACAGCCGCTAGGAAAGAGGTAGTTTTGGGTGAGCGACAAGATAAACCCGTCTGAACCCCAGGGAAATATAGAGCTAATGGCATCGTTACGGGTTGATGTCAATGGCGAACTTTATAAAGTGGTTGATTTTCTTAATAAAAATTTAAAAGATTATCGTCTGATGTTCGGATTAAAGAAGAAAGAGGATAAGATGGTTATTTCTGTCTACGAAGTAGAGTGATCGGGGGAATCAAATGCATATCTTACTGACCAATGATGATGGCTATCATGCCTCCGGGATTCAAACCCTATATCAGGCCCTGCGGTCTCAGACGAAGCATGAGATCAGCATTGTTGCTCCGGAAGGCCAGCGTTCAGCCATGGGTCACTCCATAACCTTATTCCAGCCTTTATTTATCACGGAATATGATCTCGACGGCGATCAGAAGGGGTTTGCTGTCAGCGGCACACCTTCTGATTGTGTTAAAATTGCCATCCAGGCAGGGCTTATCAGCAGGCCCGACCTCCTTATTTCAGGTATCAATCAAGGCTCCAATCTAGGTACGGATATTTTTTACTCAGGAACGGTTTCGGCAGCTATGGAAGGGGTTATACTTGGAGTTCCTTCACTTGCCCTTTCCCTGGCCAGCTATGATTTCCTTGATTTTGAACCGTCGGCCAGTTATTTAGCGGAGCATTTGGATTACTTTGTGTCCTGTTACCAGGAGGGATTAATGAATATTAATTTCCCCGGAAAGCCCCGGTCCGAGTGGGCAGGTGTCAAGGTGACACGTCTGGGTAAAACGGTTTATGACAATGTTTTTGAGCGCAGAGTCAATCCCCGGGGCAGAACCTATTATTGGCAATGCGGGAATCGGGTTCAGGATCTAGAGGAGGGTACAGATCTAAGAGCCATCCAGGATGATTTTGTCTCGATTACGCCCATGCACAGTGATCTGACAGACTATAAATGTCTGCAAAATTGGAAATCCTTATTCGAGAAAGCGGACGGTTTTGATGTTAATGGGGTATAATTAAAGGAGTACAGACGATTGGTTCTGTACTCCTTTATCAGCTTTTCAGATTAGTTATTTAAGGATTCTTTGGCTCTGCGGATCATGGTTTTAACCATACTTCCGCCAATGCGGCCTCCCACATGCCCGCATTCACGGGACGTCATGTTTTCCCAGCCTTGACTTTTAATTTTGGAGCTTAAGCCTAATTCCTCGGCGACTTCCCATTTGAATTGTTCTAATACCGGTTGAGGTAAAATACCGCTGTTTTTATTTGATCTCCGGCTCATTTATAACCATCTCCTCTCAAATTTTTCACTGCGACAATTCTAGTATTCACAGATCGATGATGGTTTATGGTGCATAAATAATGGATAGTTAATGTGTTTTTACTAATGGAGGAAGCTTTCGATGATAATTGGAACGTTTATATTTTATTTTGTCTTATTTGTTGTGATTTTTTCTTATCCTGGCTTCAGAAACAAGGAAAATTCAAGGTCAATCGTTAAATTATTGGCAATACCGGCTTTATTAGGACTGGGTATGGTTTTTTTGACCGTGATAAAAGTGTATTTTGTCTATAAGATCTTAGCAATTTTACTGGTCCTTGTGACCTTTGTCCTGTCATATTGGCAATGGGGACAGCAAATCCGCAGATGGTGGAAGTGATTTAAGGGGGCAGAAATTTCCCGATCCAAGGGAGCCGTCTCAAATCTGAGAAAGTAACTCCGCCGTTGAACAATAAGATGATACCATAAAGGGTTAAACCAACGACGAATTCACATAGATAGCCAAGTACATGCCCCTTGAAGAACGGGTCCATGAATTGGAACACAATAAGCATGCCCACCCCTCCAAAAACAGGCTGGAGAACAAAGCGCTGAAGGTCCAGAGGCATGCCGGTATACCGTGAAATTGCCATAAGATTTAAACATGCTGTAATAAAATAACCTAGTGTAAATGTCCAGGCTGTTCCGCGGAGACCCCACTGAGGAAGGGCAGTCAGATAGAATAAGGCCGGGATGCGAATGACCGCTGCAATGATGGAATGCAGGACCGGAAGATGAACCTTGCCAAGTCCTTGCAAGATCCCCGTTGTGGTTTGCTGTATATAGGAGAAGATGCCGCCTAAGGCTAATAGCCGCAAAATAGGTGCAATATCATCGCTCTTAAAAAATGCGGTCAGCGGACGGGAAAAGTAAAATAAAATGATCAGGCAGGGTATACCAATCAGGATGGTTAAGCGTATGGCTTCAGCGCTGCGTGCCCGGACGACATTTAACTGCCGTTTTACGGCTGCTTCGGATATGGCGGGTACCAGGGACGTTGCTAAGGCAAAGGTAAAGACACTGGGAAAGGTAAGTAAGGTAAAGGCTGAACCGCCGAGCTGACCAAAGAGGGTTACTGCTTCACGAGCTGTATAGCCTGCGGCTTGAAGCCGAAGAGGGATGATGATAGCATCTAAGGAGGATAAACCCGTGGCCAGCAGTCGGCCAACGGTCACAGGGGAGGCCAGCTGCCATAACCGGCTTAAGATTTGGCGGGAGGAATAGGTTGCTGTCAGACCTTCACTGGTGACTTTAGGTTTTGCTCTCTGATATTGAAAGATAATAACCACTAATCCCACGACTTCTCCGGCTAACATACCTAAGGCCAATCCCGCGGCAGCCCACTCGACTCCATTACCGAGGAGCCGGAGGGCTGCGGTATAGCCGACAGCCACCCGGATAATTTGTTCGCAAATTTGACTGATTGCCGTAGGGACCATGTTCTGTAAACCTTGAAAGTATCCCCGGAAAACTGAAGACACAGAGACGACAAAAATTGCCGGAGTGCAGATGAGAAAAACATTGAACACTCGCGGGTCGGAAAAAACCCGCTGACTTATGTAAGGGGAAAGGACATAAAGAACAATTGAGACTATGGCGCCTGAAATACTGAGCAGCCAAAGAGATAAGCGAAAGATAGACCGGGCGTTCGCAAATCGTCCGAGAGATACTTCTTCAGAGACCATCTTGGCAATCGCCAGCGGGATACCCGCTGTTGTAACAACCAGAGCCAGCATGTAGATCGGAAAAACCATATTAAACAAACCATAGGCTTCACCGCCAATATTAATCATGATTAAATATTGGTAGGCGAAGCCCAACATGCGGTTTAACAAATTGGCTCCCAGCAGTATCGTTGCGCCATATACAAACGTCCTTTTCGACATGCGGCCCTCCATAATCTGAGTGATATATAACCATATGCTTGGGGAAAAAAAGAAATGCTTAGGAAATTACAGTTTGGCTCTTTATGTTTAAAGGATTTTGGCCGGCAATCGAGAAATATTAAACAAGTGGAATATTGATCCGGGAATAGGGCATGATACCTCGTGAGGGAGAGGTCTAAATGTGGTTATTGCTTAAAAACGCCAAACTTTTTTGTCCCGAATTTACTGATCATTCCGACTTGTTGGTTGTGGGAACGAGTATTGCCGCGATCGGCAACGATCTGAGCCTGCCTGATTTTATCGAGGGGGAAGAGATTGACCTGCAAGGCAAAACCATCGTGCCGGGGTTTATCGATGCCCATGTACATATATGCGGAGGCGGAGGAGAAGCGGGACCGGCCTCCCGTACTCCGGAACTTCAGCTTTCTCAATTAACCCGGGCCGGCACGACGACGGTCGTCGGCTGCCTGGGGACAGATTCGGTATCACGCTCCATGGCGGAGCTTTTAGTTAAAGCGAACGCCCTGCAGGAAGAGGGAATCAGCACTTATATTTATAGCGGGGCCTACCGGGTTCCTATAGAAACATTGCTGCCAACCTTAGAACAAGATCTGGTCTTAATTTCAAAAGTTATCGGTGCAGGAGAAATAGCTATATCGGATCATCGTTCTGCCCAACCCCAAATCAAAGATCTTGAGCAGCTGGCTGCAGAAGCACGAGTCGGCGGAATGCTCGGAGGCAAAGCGGGAGTGGTTCATGTTCATCTGGGGGACGGCAAACGCGGCTTGGAACCTATTTGGACAATCCTTGAGCAGAGCGATATTCCTATTACTCAATTTGTGCCGACTCATATTAATCGAACTCATACATTATTAGACCAAGGGATTCAGTTTTTATTATCCGGAGGGCATATTGATTTAACGGCAGGGTGTGACGATTTCCCGGTTGAACTGCAGGTGCCTTCGGTTTTAAAAAGGTTGAACCAACGGCAGATCCTTAATGACAGAGTTACGGTAACATCGGACGGAAATGGGAGTATGCCTGAGTATAACGAAGCCGGTGTGCTTATTGGCATGGGAGTTGGTTCTGTAGAGGTTTTGTGGCGTGACATACGTAAAGCGGTTATCCAGGGCGGTGTCCCTTTAGAAGTGGCCTTGCGTACGATCACTTCGAATGTCTCCAATGTTCTTCGCTTAAAAAATAAAGGGATGATTCGTGTCGGATACGATGCCGACCTGGTGGTCCTGGATGACGATTTGCAGGTTGACGATGTCTGGGCTATGGGGAAGTGTATGGTCCGCAATAAGCAAACCCAGATATGGGGAACTTACGAGGCAAGAAATTAATCATCAAACTTGAGAATACTTGACACACTTTAATCAATAAATTAGTACAAAGCTAGGATCTTTTAGACATAGAACTCCAGTAATCTGTTGCAAGTAAAAAGGCAGGTGTCTTTTTTCTTAAATAACAAATCAAGGAGGAAATCGTCTTGAAAACCTATGACACTGAACATCTTCGTAATGTCTGTCTGGTTGGGCATGGTGGTGCAGGAAAGACATCCCTGGCGGAAACCTTTTTGTTTAATTCAGGTGAAATCACCCGTATCGGCAAAGTTTCTGAAGGAAACACAGTCTCAGATTATCTGCCCGAAGAAGTAAAGCACAAAGTGTCAATTAGTACGAGTCTTATTCCGATTGAGTGGCAAGGAGTTAAAGTCAATGTTCTCGATAGTCCGGGGTATCTGGATTTTTTAGGAGAGGTTAAGAGTGCCTTACGCGTGGTCGAATGTGGAGTTTTAGTCTTATGCGGTGTAGCGGGGCTTGAAGTTCAGTCGGAAATAACCTGGGGTTTAATGGAACAGCAGAAACTGCCCAAGATTCTATTTATCAACAAACTTGATCGAAAAAATGCCAATTTTGGCAAGGTAATGGACCAGCTGAAAAGTGCTTATCCCGATGCCAGGCTCGTTCCCTTACAAATACCTATGGGTCAGGAAGAGAGTTTCCAGGGGATCATCGATATTGTCGAGAATAAAGCCTATGTCTATGCAGCGGATGGAAGCGGATCTTATTCCAGCCAAGAGGTTCCGGCCGAGTACAGAGAAGAGACAGAACGTCTGAGAGAACATTTAGCTGAAGCGGTTGCCGAAGCTGATGATGAACTATTGATGAAGTATCTTGAAGGAGAAGGATTAACTGAGTCGGATTTACAGACTGCCTTGGGGAAAGCATTAAAGCAGGATCTTGTGATTCCTGTGCTTTGCGGTTCAGCTAATAAGAATATCGGGATTTCCAAGATGATGAATTTCCTGGTCGATTTTGCTCCTCCTCCTGAAGCGGTTCAGGAAAAAGCGGCTTTAGTCTTTAAAACTCTCACGGACCCCTATGTAGGTAAAATGTCCTTCTTTCGGGTTTACGGAGGGAAATTCACAGCTGAAACCTCCGTGTATAATTCAAGCCGCGGATTGGAAGAAAAAATCGGGCAGCCTTTTTATCTGCGGGGCAAAACCCAGGAACCGGTGGCCTCAGTGCTCCCGGGAGATATTGCGGTTATCGCCAAATCACAAGAGGTTAGAACAGGGGATACGCTCTGCAGCAAGGAACAACCTGTTGAACTTCAGGGAATTGATTTTCCTGTTCCTACTCTATCCGTAGCGATCGGACCGAAAACCAAAGGGGATGAGGATAAGCTGGGCGGTGCCTTGGCCCGTTTAATTGAAGAAGATCCGACCATCCAAATTCACAAAAACACAGAGACGAAAGAATTGATCTTAACCGGGCTGGGAGAAATGCAGCTGGAGATTCTTCAGGAAAAGCTAAACCGTAAATTCGGGGTGGACGTAACCTTGAAAGTGCCTCGCGTACCTTATCGTGAGACGATTCGCAAAGCAGTGAAAGTGGAAGGAAAACATAAGAAGCAAACAGGCGGACATGGTCAATATGGGCATGTATGGATAAACATTGAACCCACTGACGGAAGTGACTTTGAGTTTGCTGAGTCGATCTTTGGCGGGGCTGTACCCAAGCAATATATTCCGGCAGTAGAAAAAGGGATCAGAGAGGCCATGATGGAGGGCACGATGGTCGGCTATCCTGTGACAGATATCAAGGTTACCTTGTGTGACGGCTCTTATCATGCTGTAGATTCTTCAGAAATGGCCTTTAAACTTGCCGCGATTATGGCATTCCGCAAAGGGGTAGAGCAAGCTAAACCCACTTTGCTTGAGCCTGTGGTTGAGGTCGAAGTAAGTGTGCCGGAAGTCTTCATGGGGGATGTGATTGCCGACCTCAATGGCAAACGGGGAAAAGTGCTGGGTATGGAGGCCGGTGAAAAAAATCCATTAATCCGGGCCCATGTGCCGCAAGCTGAAATGATGCGCTATGCTATTGATTTAAGGAGCTTAACTCAAGGGAGAGGCTCATTTACGATGAAATTCCTTCGCTATGAAGAAGTTCCCGGTAAAATCAGTGATTCTCTGGTAAGTCAATTAAAAACCGCTCAAAATCGTTAAAGCGGTGAACTTGTCAGATTAAAGCTGAACATTGGGATTACCCGGAGCAGGGGAGCGCGCTGCCCCTTTGAGGTTGAAGTCTGGGGATAAATAAAACGAGGCTGGACAGTTTGTTCCAGCCTCGTTTTATTTATCCCCAGTCTCCTATCTGATGGCCAGACCGCAGTTTCTTAAAGAATGATACAAATAAAGGTAATTAGCCCATGATGTTCGATTGAAGTTCTATACAGAGAATGATAAAATAGGGTCATGTTAGTAAGAACTAACATAAACTAATGAGCATGACTGGAGAAGGGCTATGAGTACTTTGGACACCGAAGACAGAATAATAAATGCGTCAATCCTCCTTTTCGCCCAAAAAGGTTATCCTGCAGTTACAACGAAGGAGATTGCTAAAAAAGCAGGCGTAAGCGAAATGACGATCTTCAGGCACTTCGAAAGTAAATACAATTTATTTGAAAGGGCATTTGATAAATTTGCATTTTCACCGAAATTTAAATCGTTGTTTGAAAGCTTAGAATGGAACTTAGAAACAGATTTGAATAAAATATGTTCTTCCTTCCAAGATGTCTTATATAGGAATCAACAGATTATTTTGATGCATTTGAAAAACGAAGAATTGCATCCTCATTTTGAAACTATGTTGTCTGAGTTTCCCAATGAATTTAAGAAACTATTAATCCGGTATTTCGAAGAAATGTGGAGCAGAGGCGCTATCACTGAAAATCCTGAAACATTGGCTGTTAACTTTCTGGCAACCAATTTTGGTTTGTTTTTTACATCTTTGGTTATGAACGAGCTGACTTTTGAGACCGATATTCAGACATGTATTACAAATTATGTTAAAATATTTACAAAAGGCATAGCCTGTTATAATAATTCTAAAATTGCTGAATAAGTTATTTTGTACTGTCGGAAAGTATAAGGGCAACCAACGGTTCGCCTCAATCGAGAGTATGCGTTTAAAGGCTCGGCGAAGCCGGGTTTTCTTTAGACGTTTTGTATAGTGGAGGAAGAAAATGTGCAGTAGAGTTTTAAATATCGGTTTGGACATTGGTTCTACGACTGTTAAGATAGTTGTTTTAGATAATCACAAAAATATTATTTATAAGAAGTATTCAAGACATTTTTCCAACATTAGAAATACGGTTGTTAATGTACTTGAGGATACTAAAGATATCATGCAAGGGCATTTATTGACCTTGATGGTCACTGGCTCGGGCGGATATAATGTTTCCCAATTATTAGAGGTGCCCTTCATTCAGGAAGTCATTGCCTGCACGAAGGCGATTAAAATTATTATTCCTGACACGCATACTGCCATAGAACTTGGGGGCGAGGATGCCAAGATCACTTATTTCGGGGAATCCGTTGAACAGCGAATGAATGGAACTTGTGCCGGAGGCACAGGAGCCTTTATTGACCAGATGGCATCCTTGCTGCAGACGGATGCTATGGGGTTAAATGAGCTTGCTAAAAACTATGAGCATATTTACCCGATTGCTTCCAGGTGCGGAGTGTTTGCCAAGACAGATGTGCAGCCCTTGTTAAATGAAGGTGCCGCCAAGGAGGACATTGCTGTTTCTGTTCTTCAGGCTGTTGTGAATCAGACGATTAGCGGGCTGGCTCAGGGACGTCCCATCAATGGAAATGTTGCGTTTTTGGGCGGGCCTTTACATTTTATGTCTGAATTGAGACAACGGTTTATTGAAACTCTCAAGCTGGAGGAAAAGAACGTAATCTTCCCCGAGAACTCCCAATTCTTTGTAGCGATCGGAGCGGCATTGTCTTCCGGAGATATGCCGCCGATGACTCTTAAGCAGCTTTTTGAAAAAGTACCCGGGATTCTGAAGACAGACAATTCCGAGACGGATAAATTAGACGTCTTATTTGCCAATGACGAAGAATACGAGGAATTTAAAGCGAGGCATGGTCTGCATAAAGTCAGCCGGGTTGAACTGGACAGTTATGAAGGCAATGCTTATCTGGGCATTGATGCCGGCTCAACAACCACCAAGATCGCCTTAGTCGATGAAACCGGAAGTCTATTGTATTCCTATTACGGCAGCAATAAGGGCAAACCCTTAGAGTCTACAATTGAGGCCTTAAAAGATTTATATGGAAAACTAAACAAGAGAACCAACATTATTAATTCAGCGGTTACAGGATATGGGGAACATCTGATCAAAGCAGCACTCAGAGTCGATATTGGAGAAATTGAAACCGTTGCTCATTATACGGCGGCTAACTTTTTTCAGCCGGGTGTTGACTTTGTTCTGGATATTGGCGGACAGGATATGAAAAGCTTAGTAGTCAGAGATGGAGTAATCGAGTCCATTACCCTCAATGAAGCCTGCTCATCCGGCTGCGGTTCTTTTGTGGAAACCTTCGCTAATTCTCTGAATATGGATGTACAGGAATTTGCCCGTTTAAGCCAAAGCTCACGGCATCCGGTAGATCTGGGGACCCGGTGTACGGTCTTCATGAACTCTAAAGTAAAACAAGCCCAGAAAGAAGGTGCTGAGATTAGTGATATCTCGGCAGGGATATCCATTTCAGTCATCAAGAATGCCCTCTATAAAGTGATCCGTTTAAGGAATATTGATGAACTTGGCGAGAAGATTGTTGTTCAAGGGGGGACCTTTTATAACGATGCCGTCCTGCGGGCTTTTGAGAAAATCACCAATAAAGAGGTGGTCCGACCGGATATTGCCGGTATTATGGGAGCCTTTGGTGCGGCATTAATTGCCAGAAATCAATATGAGTCCGGTTACAAAACAAGTCTTGTGCAAGGGGAAGAGCTGCTCAACTTCACCACTGAAACGACGATGAAACGTTGTGGGTTATGCGGAAATAATTGCTTGGTGAGTATCAAACAATTCCCAGGCGGAACTATTTATGTTTCAGGAAACCGCTGTGAACGGGGTGCAGGTAAGGATGTCGTCAAACAGCAAATTCCTAATCTTTATGAATATAAGTATCAAAGAGTCTTTAACTACAAACCCTTGAGCAACGACAAGGCCCCCAGAGGAACCATTGGTATTCCCAGAGTATTAAATATCTATGAGGACTATCCTTTCTGGTTCACATTCTTCACGGAATTGGGTTACCGAGTGATAATTTCCGGGCGATCCTCTAATCGGATTTATGAATTGGGAATGGAAACAATCCCTTCAGATTCCGCATGCTATCCAGCCAAATTGGTGCACGGTCATATTGTAGACTTAATTAAAAAAGGGATTACCAAGTTATTTTATCCTTGTATTCCTTATGCCCGTCAGGAAGATCCTGAGGCTGACAACCATTACAATTGTCCAATTGTTACGTCTTACCCTGAGACGATCAATGCCAATATGGATTGTCTTAAAGAACCAAATGTCAGGTTCTATCATCCTTTTTTGCCCATAGATATGCCGCGCAGGATGCTGAAACGATTGGCTGAAGAGCTCGAACCCGAGGGAATACCGAAGAACGAGCTGGCTCGTGCGCTGGACAAGGCGTATGCAGAGCTGGACCGCTATAAGGAAGAGGTAAGATTAAAGGGAGAAGAAACTCTAAACTATATTCGGGAAACTAAGATTAAAGGAATTGTCCTGGCAGGAAGACCTTATCATATTGATCCGGAAGTCAATCACGGTATTCCTGAGATGATCAGTTCATATGGATTTGCTGTTTTATCGGAAGATGCAATCCAGCATCTTTCCAAAGTAAAAAGGCCTTTGCGGGTGGTCGATCAATGGGTGTACCATTCCAGAGAGTATCATGCGGCAAGTTATGTTGCTCAGGAAAAGGATTTAGAACTAATTCAATTGAATTCCTTTGGATGCGGCCTTGATGCGGTAACCACTGATCAGATTAAAGAGATCCTTGAGGCCTATGGGAAGATCTATACGGTTTTAAAAATTGATGAAATCAATAATTTAGGGGCGGCGAGAATACGTGTGCGTTCCTTGATCGCGGCCATAAAAGAACGGGACAAGAAAAACTTCATCCCTAAAAAACTTTATGATAATCCGGACAGAGTCCTTTTCACCAAGGAAATGAAGAAAACTCACACTATTTTAGCTCCGCAAATGTCCCCGATTCATTTTCAATTCTTTAAAGCAGCCTTTGAGGATACGGGGTATAAGATTGAATTCCTGCCCTCTGTGGATAAGTCGGCGATCGACGAAGGGTTAAGGTATGTGCATAATGATGCGTGCTATCCGGCCATTATTGTGGTTGGTCAGTTAATGAAGGCCTTAAAATCAGGTGATTATGATATAAATAACACTTCAGTTATAATGACCCAAACCGGCGGCGGATGCCGTGCGACAAACTATATCGCGTTTATCAGAAAAGCATTGCAGGATGCGAATATGGCCCAGGTCCCGGTCATAGCCTTAAACACGGGAAATTCCTCAAGCTTAGAAACGAACCCAGGCTTCAAATTGACGATTTCTATGTTTAATAAGATCATGCGGGGATTGGTCTATGGGGATCTTTTAATGCGGGTTCTGTATAGAGTGCGTCCCTATGAGAAATTCCCCGGCTCTGCCAACCTTTTATACGAATCTTGGGTTAAGCGCTGCTATGAATCCTTGCACAAAGGGGATAAAAGAGAGCATTCGGAGAATATTTGGCAGATTGTGGCAGATTTTGACAGCCTGGAACTGCAAGAGGATCTGGTCAAGCCTAAGGTGGGAGTGGTTGGGGAAATTCTTGTTAAGTTTCATCCTACAGCCAATAACAATATCGTAGAATTGCTGGAGGCTGAAGGGGCGGAAGCAGTGGTTCCGGATCTGACCGACTTTCTCTTATACGGTGCTTTTGATAACCGCATTAAATACCAAAAGCTTTCAGGCAGCTTCTGGGAGATGGTATCCGGGTATTTTACGGTTAACAGAATTGAAGCTTATCGTAAAGAGATGAAAAAGGCCCTTGAAGCCAGCAGACGGTTTGAACCCCCAAAACCTATCGAAGAGATTGCCAAGTATGCGCAGAACCATCTGTCTCTTGCCAATCAATGCGGTGAAGGATGGTTTCTGACAGGAGAGATGGTGGAGCTGATTCGAAGCGGGGTGGAGAATATTGTTTGCTTGCAGCCCTTTGCCTGCTTGCCGAACCATATCACAGGCAAAGGTATGATTAGAGAAATCAGACGATCTTACCCCAAAGCCAATATTGCTGCCATTGATTATGATCCCGGAGCAAGTGAAGTCAATCAACTCAACCGCATTAAACTGATGCTTTCAGTGGCTCAGGAAAATCTCAATGGCAATTCGGAGAAACCTAAACCACCCATAGATTTAGAGACTAATTTAATGGAAAGCAAAATGACAATGATGTTAAATACAGATTCCAAGTTTATCGGATGCAAAATAGATTAATCTACTCTCCCTAAACCGGCGCTTTACTGTCGGACCCGAGCGGTTTAAACCAAAGGATTGCCCAGCGAAAAAAATTGACCTCAGCAAATTGGTGCTGAGGTCAATTTTCCATTTATTTTTAATGTACATCTCTTCTACTATTATCCCATCACTAGAAAATTAGTCCAATATAAAGCGAAAAATATAATAACAAAAAACGCTAATTGACTAATTGTTAATTTGTAGTCATTATGATTTTCTGCATATTTATACTCCATAATAGCTCTGGTTACTTCAGTCGCAACAACAAATCCTATTATTAAAAACCATGGTTTAAAAAACCAAATCCAATCCAGAGGGTCCCTCGTCATATTGACAAAATTGCCGATTAGCAGGGCGGCTACAAATGTCATCCTAATCTTCCATTCAATTTTGGAATGTTTCTCATTAACATAGTTATATGAAAAAAATTTCTTCTTTTTAACCTTTAGTAATTTGCTCATTACCGCATTAAACGAAACCAGCAATAATAATAAAATAATGATCATGAGGAATAATCCCTGCCAGAATTTCGGTTCAAGATCATTGATCATGAGGAATAATTCCTGCCAGAACTTGGGTTCAAGATCATACATGAATTTCACCTCCAGACAGTTAGCCAAAAACAATCGACATTTCCCGTTTGTTGAGCAATAACATTCTTATAATCCATAATCAATTGTATCATACATTACCATAAATGGTATTAAGTTCATTCAATATCTTTACGACAGTGGATGGTCTCCAGGAAACACTGATTCTCTCTCATTTTATTTTAGCTTTAACACTATCAATTTCAATAAGGAGGACAATTCATACAAAAAGAGCTGGTAATTTCTTACCAACTCTACTAAACCACTGATATTATTGACTTGTTACCGTTTTGGCAGGGGATGAAGGAGTTGAACCCTCACTGACGGTTTTGGAGACCGCTGTTCTACCATTAAACTAATCCCCTATAATTTTAGCAACGAAATGAATTATATCGGAAAAAGCTAAATGTGTCAATAAGGGAATTCAAGCATTTAGGATTTTGATATTTAAACAGCCAAAGCAGGCAGGATTTTTTAAGTAAAAAAAGAATAGGCATACTATACTAATAGTTAAATAATTGACTCTTTCTGGGATTTGCCAGAACTTTAAAATTCCTTTAAGTGAACTCGTTTAACTAACGATAAACAGAAATAGGGATAGGGAGGGGTTTTTTTGAGGTCCGATTTACACATTCATACGCATGAATCTGATGGCTTGCTTTCGGTTAAAGAGGTCATTAAACTTGCTTATGCTAATAATGTTCAAACCATAGCAATTACGGACCATGAAAGTACCCAAGGGGTTAGTGAGGCGGAAAGCCTTGCCAAAGAGCTGAATATTAAAGTTATTCCGGGTGTTGAATTGTTAACAAGTTATCAAGGTCATGAGGTTCACCTCCTTGGGTATTTCAATCATGTAAATCATCCGGTGCTGCAAAACCGCTTGCAAGAGATTCGGGCCCAGCGGACTGAGCTTGCCCATGATATGGTCGAATGTTTGAACAGCGGCGGGATTTCTTTAGGCTGGGAGGATGTTGAGAAAGAAGTCGGAGCCAATGGGGCTGTCACTAAGGGGCATATTATGAGGGCGATTTATCACCAATCAAGTGATAATAGCCGGAAAAACTGGCCGGAAATCGCGGCCCATTTCCGCCCCGGCGGAGTTGCCCATCTGCCTTATCTGAACCATACCTTTGAGGATGCCGTCGATCTTATTTTCTCTTGCGGCGGCCTCCCTGTCGTTGCCCATCCGGGACTGCTCAGAGATCCTGAGATGGTATTTCCGCTTTTAGCTTATCGGCCGATCGGGCTTGAGGTTTATTACGGATACTGGGAAAGACAAGCGGAACTTATTCGATATTATACCGAAGTCGCCAATAAATCTGCTCTCCTGGCTACGGGCGGCAGTGACTATCATGGCCCTTCCGGGTATATAAAACTGGGTCAGATGGGTGTCCCGGATAAGTGTGTTTTTGAATTAAGATCTTATTTAGGGATTTAAGTCTTTCAATAAATTGGCATTCAATCACAACTCTGCCAGAGTAAAAGAGCAGGACTTGGGATAAAATACCCTCTAAGTGAAAAGCGCAAAGAGTTTTCATGTGGAGGGAGAATTTATGCATAACTCACGAGCCGAAATAGATGTTCTTCGGGACATCAAAAACCTTATTCATACACATTTTGGGGAAAGCGGCCAGGGAATTCATGTTAAGGTCAAAGGAGACCGGGCCATAATCTGGGGAACCGTCGATAGTCTTGCGGAAAAAGATTTCTTTGGGAGCAGGGTGGGACGGATCGACGGGGTTCGGGAACTGGATAATTCCTTAACAGTGGCTAATGATGGAACGATCAAAGATAAGGACATAGAAAAAGGGATTATAGAACGGTTTCAAGGGTCAAATTTGGAAGATATTACGCATCTGGGCTGCCGGGTCAGCCGGGGTATAGCTACCCTGCTCGGGCATCTTGAGATCCAGAGTACAGAACGGTTAGCCAAACGCCTGGCTTCCCAGGTTCGCGGAGTTAAAGAGGTTAGAAGTGAAATTCAGTTCCTGGAAAAAGCCGTAGATGATGCGACTCTTGTGAACCGTGTAGAAAATGCGTTGGTTGCTTCTCCATGGGTTGATGCACATGAGATAAAAACAACGGCCCGGAATGGCTTAATAACCTTATCCGGACTTGTTAACACCCAGGAAGACATGGAATGGGCGGTAGAGACAGCTTATCAGGTTCCGGGGGTAAAAGCGGTAGTCAGTGAAGTATTTACCCGTCATAGATCCCAAGGAGATGATCTATGGTTAACAGAACAATTGGTGGCCAAACTTGGTCAGCATCGCTTAAATTCCGGGCAAATCCGGGCATTCGTTCAAAATGGCATCGCTTTCCTGACTGGGGAAGTGTATTCCGAAGAAGACCGTGAATGGGCTGAAAAAATGATTCAGCATATTCCTGAAATACATGATGTTAATAATTCAATCAAAGTAGCGGCACATTCCAGCAAATAATCCAAACTTAAATAGATGATTGAGAGCCTTTTAATTGTTTTATCTAAAAATGATTAAAGGGCTCTTTGTCTAATGCGGGCAAGATTTTGCAATCAACATAAAATGGAAAATGGAGAAAATATAACCTAACTATTTTGCTGCAGAGTCATGTTATAATGGGGATTGTTGATAAGCAGGGCAGTTATTGGTGCCCAAATAATTGCGGAGGTGAGCCTTGTTGGATCCTATAACCCATGGCTTAATTGGAATTGCCCTTAGTACTCTTTCGGGTCACACCATGCAGCTGAATGATCCTGTTTTTTTAGGCTGTACATTAGGCGCCATGCTGCCTGATTTAGATATTATATTTCATGTAAAAGGACGCTTGAATTATCTATTAAACCATAGAGGAGCAAGTCATTCCTTGATCGCTTTAACCGCCTCAGCCCTAGGACTTGGTTCAGCCTTGTATTTAATTTTTCCGACGGCTTCATGGTGGAGCGTAATCCTCTGGACCCTGATAGGGACTATGTCTCACGGAATAATGGATTTGTTGAATTCTTATGGTGCAGAGCTATTATGGCCTTTTTCACGCAAAAAAATTACAGTTGACATGATCATGCTGACTGACCCGGTAGTATTTGGTTCCCTCTTAGTGTCTTTTATGATTGCCCTGATCAAGCCCGAATTGGCAAATATCTCTTCACAAACGGCCTTATTATTAAGCGCGTTATATTTAGCTTATCGTCACTTGGGGCGCATTAAAACAAGAGACCGCCTTATGGATATCTACCATCTAAATGATGAAGAGCAAGTAAGAGTGATTCCGGCCATGTATCATCCTTTTACCTGGAACTTTATACTTTTTGAAGAGGACTATGTGCGTTTTGGAATTATTCGGGATCAAGAACCATCCATATGTCGTGTTCTGCCCAAATTTAAGGGAGATAACCCATCGGTTGCCAATGCCTTAGCCGGAAATCTGGCGGAAATCTTTAGTCAGTTTACACCCTATTGCCACATTATTGCTCATGCCTCGGAGACGGACGAATGTATTGTGGAGTTTTTAGACTTACGCTATTGGGCCAAAGGGAATTTTTTATACACTGGAAACGTTTATTTGAACTTGGATGGGGAAATATCTCAAGAAATATTCCATGCCTTGCCCAACCAAAAAGGTGTGCTGTTAAGTTATTAGGCGTATGAACCAAAAAAACCTTTTGACATTCACCTGGCACATCTACCATAATGAATAAATGGGGAGGTGGAACTGTGTCGAAAAGAAGAAATACAACAAGTTCTTTTTGGCTTAAATTATTGAGTGTACTTTTAATGGTCTTAGCTTTGACCGGACTAATGGGTGCTTTCGGCTTTGCCATCGGAGCGCCGGTTTATTCTATGTTTAAGTATCTTATGAAAGGTCTGTCTTGGATAGGGCCCTTCATATGTTTTGTATCAGCTCTTGTAGTATGGCATAATTCCTCAATTTTTGATTCTATATCGTCCCGAAATTCAGATAGACCAGCGAAAAAGAATCATTCAATTCAGCCTAAGAATCACAGGCGGAAGCACTATGAGGAAAAGGTTGCCGATCAGTCCCAAAACTCTAAGGTGATTCCTCTTCCACCAGGAAAACTGGTGAGTTTACAGGGATTTAATAAGTATTTTTCTTCGCCGGATTGGGTAGAAATGAAAAATACGGATATTGAAATGGCTGAAGAAATGAAGGAAATTGGCAGAGATTTTCCTTCTTATTTTGGGACAGGAAAAGCGGTTTTACCTAAAAAACATGGCAATCTGACCCTATTAAAAGGGTTTAATCATTACTTTGCGGAAGTCGATCAAGAAGAACGATTAACTCAACCTATCTCCAGGGAAAAAATCTCCGAGCCTGTTAAGGTATTTAAAAAAAGACCCGATGAACTAACGCCTTTTTCTTCGGTGTTTAAATCTAAAAAGGAACAGGAAGAATTCTTAGCTCAATTTAAGGAAGATGTGAGCCCTGTCGAACAGGAACCGGATTCAATGGCAGAATCGAATTCAGAGAACAAACCTCCCGATGATGTCTCGAAAATCTCAGTTATAGAGACTTCAATGACCGGGGCTGAGATTGAAGCACAGAATATATCCATACATACATCGAAAGAAGCTGTAACAGAGACTGAACTAAGCCCCAAGCCTGAACCTGAGTTAAAACCCGAGCTGGAACCTACCCCGGAATTAGTGCCTGAAGCCGAATATGAAGCCAACCCTGAACTTGGACTTGAAACAGCCTGTGAAGTACTATCCGGGCGGAATGTTGAAGATAACCTGTCAGGGTCGGATCCCATGGATGTCCTGGCAGAGACGGCATGTAAGGCAAAGATGATTTCAGAGGCTCAGGTCGCTGCCGCCTCCGGTCTGAATTTGGAATTCGTCGAGCCGGCTCCTGAGGAGACTGATCACAGCGCTGAAAGGGTTAACTCCTGGGGATTACCTGATTTTGACTTATTAGAACCAATCCCGCCCAGAACCATCATCCAGGATACAGAAACAACCAGGCAGCTTGAAAAGGTCCTCTTAGATTTTGGAGTTAAAGCTAAAATAATTCGAGTGACGAGAGGCCCGGTCATTACTCGTTATGAGCTGGCTCCAGCCCCAGGGGTCAAAATCAGTAAGATTGTCAATTTGTCCGATGATATAGCGTTGGGGCTTGCAGCACGGGACGTGCGCATTGAAGCCCCGATCCCGGGAAAAGCAGCCATCGGAATTGAAGTCCCGAATAAACAGGCACTTTCGGTTCCTTTCCGGGAAGTGTTGGAAACCTCCAGTTTTGGACAATACCCTTCCAAACTTAAAGTTGCCTTAGGGAAAGATATTGCCGATCAGCCTATTATTGCGGATTTGATAAAAATGCCTCATCTCCTTGTCGCGGGTGCCACAGGTTCAGGGAAAAGTGTCTGCATCACGACGATTATTAATTCCCTGCTCTTTAATGCAACTCCGGATGAAGTAAAGTTTTTGCTCGTCGACCCTAAGATGGTCGAACTCAGTCAATATAACGGTATCCCTCACTTATTAGCCCCGGTTGTCATCGATCCTAAAAAAGCGGCCAGTGCTTTAAAATGGATTGTTAAAGAAATGGAAAACAGGTACGAACTTTTTGCGGCTTCAGGGGTTCGGGATATTGAACGTTACAATAAATTAAAGGCAGGGGAAACTCCCGGCGATAGGCCGGCTTTACCATTTGTGGTGGTAATTATTGACGAACTGGCAGATTTGATGATGGTTGCCGCAGGAGAAGTCGAAGAAGCCATCTGCCGCTTGGCTCAAATGGCACGGGCGGCAGGAATTCATCTGGTTATCGCCACTCAGCGTCCCTCCGTGGATGTGATTACCGGAGTGATCAAGGCCAATATACCCAGCCGGATATCCTTCGCTGTTTCATCTCAAATCGACTCGCGAACGATTCTTGACGCCACCGGCGCAGAGAAACTTCTGGGACGGGGAGATATGCTTTATTCTCCCTTAGGAGTGAATAAGGCCCTCCGTGTTCAAGGCTGTTTGGTAACAGATGAGGAAGTACAACGGGTAATCATGCATTGGAAAGAATCGGGCAAGCCGGAGTATCTTGACCCGGAAAGGCTTTTTGCGGAAACGACACTGAAAAATGAAGAGAGCAATGGCCCGGATGACGCCTTGTTTATAGACGCAGGGCAGCTATTTATCAGGACAGGCATTGCCTCCGTATCCTTTCTCCAACGCAGGTTAAAATTAGGGTATACCAGAGCCGCCCGCCTAATGGATATGCTGGAAGAACAAGGGGTTGTGGGAGGCTACGAAGGAAGCAAGCCGAGGCAGGTGCTCCTGACCTTAGAGGAATTTAATGAACGTTTTAGTTAATGGAATAGAGAAACCCCCCTTGCCGCGAAGCGGCAAGGGGGGTTTCTTCATGAATGAAGTGAGAAGAAATGGGAATAATGCATAAATGATGTATAGAAAATAAAAATAAGACGGAGACGGAGAATGAAGTTTTTCACACGATCAACAACGAAACATAAACCCTATAAAGATATTGTACTTCATGGTGAAGATTTACTTAGTCATGCTGAAGAAATTGCCAAATCCGATGTCAACCAGGGAAAAACCCGCTTAAAACAATCCTTGCTTCCCCGGGTAAAAGAAAATATGAAATTCTTAGAGCAGGCTTATGGTGAAATTGCAGATTATAATGCCAGAACACAGGATATTGTGCCTGCCACTGATTGGCTGCTGGATAACTTTTATAGTTTAAAGGATTTGAGAGCGGAGATTCAGAACAGCCTTCCTGAGAAATTTGAACGCCAATTGCCATTAAACGCCAGCGGAGATTTCCAGGGATACCCGAGAATTTATGGGTTATTAATTGAACTCATTGAACACACGGACAGTCAATTGCAAAGTGATACCCTTAAAGCATTTATTAACGCCTATCAGGTCCAAGTCCCCCTATCCAGCGGAGAATTATGGGCAATTCCCATTATGCTGCGCATTATTCTGCTGGAAAATATCCGGAGGCTGACCGAACAAATTCTATTTACTCAGGCAGAACGTGAAGCAGCCGATCATTGGGTTTTACCTTTGTTAGAATCCGAACATCTGCCGGAAGAATGGGATAGACTCTTAAAATCTCTTGCCGCCCAGGAAGAATACTCTTCCGCTTATGCAGAGCAGATTCTGAAACGTATTCGCGAGCTTGGTACAGACGTAGTACCCCTTTTACAGTGGGTAGACCGTGCCATAGCCAAACAAGATACGACGATTGAAGAATTGGCAAAGCTTGAACGTCAGCATCAGACCATGTGCCAGGTATCCATGGGTCACGCGATTGCCAGCCTCCATTTTGTCAATTCGGAAGATTGGCCGCGTTTTTTTGAAGAGGTCAGTTTAGTAGAACGTGTTTTTGAGCAGGACCCAAGTAATGTTTATAGAGAAATGGACTTTCAGTCCAGAGATTATTACCGGCATTGCGTGGAAAAGATAGCCCGAAACTTCAGAGTGTCTGAACTGGTTGTTGCCCGTAAAGTGTTAGCGAGGGCGCAGAAGGCGGTTGAGCAAGGGGAGACTGTTTCCTCCCATGTTGGTTACCACTTGATGGGTCCGGGCCGTGATGAACTTGAACAAGAATTAGAACAGGACTTTGGAAAGTCACAGGACTTCCGGGGTGAGCTTCGTCGTGAGATTCGCAGGAAGCCTGGCTCATATTATTTCGGCAGTTTGTTGGTTGGGGTCGCGCTTCTGTCCGGCTTGGTTTTAGCATACGCAATTCAGGACACACCTCTTTTCTTTAGTTATATACCATTAATCATTGGTCTCTTAATTTGGGCAAGCAGCATGGTCATTCCTTTGGTGAATTGGATTGCTTCAGAACTGGTTCGTCCATCATTTCTGCCGAAATTAGCATTGGGGGAAGGAATTCCCCAGCACTTGCGTACTATGGTTGTAATTCCAACTCTCCTGACCAATGTTAACAGGGTGCATGAACTTATCAATGAGATGGAAGTCTATTTTCTCGCCAATCGGGATGAGAATTTACATTTTGCCTTGCTGAGTGATTTTGCCGATGCTAAGACAGAAATCAGGGAAGAGGATAACGAAATCCTATCAGCAGCCACCTCCGAGATAGAACGATTAAACCGTAAATATGGTGATAACCGCTTTTATTTTTTTCATCGCCAACGGCTATTCAATGATTCTGAAGGGGTATGGATGGGCTGGGAGAGAAAGCGCGGCAAGCTGGTTGAGTTCAATAGACTATTGCGTCAAGAAGGAAGGACAAGTTTTAATGTGCAAATTGGAGACTTGTCAATTTTGCCAACCTTTCGTTATGTGATTACCCTTGATGCCGATACCCAGCTGCCGAGGGGAATCGCCAAAAAACTAATTGGGACGATCGCCCATCCTTTGCATGCACCCCGCCTTAGTGCGGATGGAGAGAGAGTAGTCCAGGGCTATGGGATCCTCCAGCCACGTGTGGGAGTATCTATTCTCAAAGCCGGCGCCTCAAAGTTTGCCCGCATTTTTTCCGGCAGAGTTGGAGTTGATCCTTATACCACAGCGGTTTCAGATGCATATCAGGATTTATTCGGAGAAGGTATCTATACAGGAAAAGGAATTTATGATGTTGAAGTCTTCCATAAGGTAACCAATCATAGGTTTCCTGAAAACACCATTCTCAGCCATGATTTAATTGAAGGATTATATGCGCGGGCCGGTCTTGTGACAGACGTAGAGCTGATCGATGGTTATCCGGCGAACTACCTGGCTTATATGTGCCGGCTGCATCGCTGGGTGAGGGGAGACTGGCAGCTGATCCCCTGGTTATTCAAGGAAGGTCCGGTTTTAGCCCGTTGGAAGATTTTTGATAATTTGAGAAGGAGTTTAGAAGCTCCCGCTCAGTTACTGCTTATTATGTTAGGGTTTACAGTTCTTACGAGAGACCCCTTAGTTTGGCTTGGAATCGTCTCTTTGAGTTTACTCTTGCCTATCCTTTTATATCTTCTCAGTCAGCTCTTCAATGAACGTGCCGACAAAGGGAATATGGTCTCTGACCTGTTAACCTTAACCCTGCAGTCCATACTTCAATTTTTGTTTATTCCCTTTCAAGCCTGGATAATGCTCGATGCGATCATAAGAAGCCTGTACCGGCAGTTTGTTTCACATCGAAACTTATTGGAATGGGAAACGGCCTTAGATGCGGAAAAACGTTTAGATGCCAGCCTGAAAACTATGTTCAAGACAATGTGGCCGGTCGTTTTATTTGTTTTTCTCGCGGTATTGACCCTTTCCGTTGCTTTCCCCGGAAGGTTGGGACGGTTTGTTCCGGTGGGAATTGTCTGGCTTGTGTCCCTATGGGTTGCTTACAAGGTAAGTTTACCAATTCAGCATAAAAGAATAGAACTTTCATCTTCGGAACTGATCTCTTTACGTCGCTATAGCAGAAAGATATGGGCATTTTTTGAAGACTATCTCTGCGCTGAGGATCACTGGCTGCCGCCGGATAATGTGCAAATTGATCCGCCTAATGGGGTAGCACACCGGACATCACCAACCAATATCGGACTTGCCTTGTTAACGAATCTGGCGGCAAGGGATTTCGGGTACATTCCTTTAGCCGGAGTATACGGAAATATAGAGCAAACCCTTAAAACCCTGGAGGGATTAGATCATTGGCAAGGACATCTTTACAATTGGTACGATACTCAAACTCTTGCCCCCTTAGAGCCCAGGTATATCTCAACCGTTGACAGCGGGAACTATGTGATGTATCTGATGACCTTAAAATCCGGGTTAGCTGAGTTATTAGACAAGCCTGTCTTTGACCTGCAGTATGCCGGCGGGCTGAAAGATACTTATACTCTCCTGGCAGAAGACGTGGGCGAGGATACCTTGGCAGTGCTTAAGCCATTCGGGCAGGAGCTGGATCGGATTTTAAGTTCGGATGAAGCATGGAGCCTCAAAACCTGGATGGATCTCCACTCCTTATGGCCGGCCCGCATTCTGGACCATGAATTACGCCGGGAGGGCAGATACTGGGCAGGCAACCTGGATAGGATGATTCGAAACATTCATGCAGAATTGCAAGAGCTCTTCCCCTGGATTACGGATCAGGAAAATCCGGAGACCCAGGGGATCCTCAATGAGCAGGTTTTGAACCTTGGTCTCCGTGAACTTGCCGGCTTATATGGAGAGATACTTAAAAACGATCCTTTTCCCGCGGAGATCAATAAGATCCTAAAACCTGCGCTCAGCAAGATTCAGGATTATATTCACAGGTCTGAAAAGCTGCAGCTGCGGCTGGAGGAGATCGCTTTAAAGACAGATTTTCTGCCCCTCTATGACGAATCACGTCAGCTCTTCTCCATTGGTTATAATGTTTCCGAAAGCAAACTCGATAAGTCTTTTTATGATTTATTGGCCTCTGAAGCACGCCAGGCCAGCTTTTTTGCCATTGCCAAGGGAGATGTGCCGCCCAGCCATTGGTTTAAGCTTGGACGTTCGCTGACCATGACCAAAGGAAAACGAAGTTTAGTTTCCTGGAGCGGAACAATGTTTGAATTCCTAATGCCCCTTCTGGTCATGAAAAACTATGAAGCGACCCTTCTCGATGAAACCTATCACTCAGTGGTTGAAGTCCAGAGAAAGTATGGCCTGGAGAAAAATGTGCCTTGGGGTATTTCTGAGTCAGGATTTCATGCCTTTGATCCGCAGCTCAATTATCAGTATAAAGCCTTTGGAGTGCCGGGCTTGGGTTTGAAGCGGGGACTCATTCAGGACCTGGTCATTGCGCCCTATGCCAGCTTCTTAGCTCTCATGGTTTCTCCGCGTGAAGCCGTGTCTAATATTTCCGCAATGGAAGAAAAAGGCTTTGGGGGACGCTATGGCTTATTTGAGGCGGTCGATTTTACGAGCGAACGTGTTCAAGTTGGGCGGCCATTTAAGCTGGTCCAGAGTTTTATGGCTCATCACCAGGGGATGAGTTTACTAGCCATCGATAATGTCGTGTTTAAAAATGTGATGCAGCAGCGTTTGCATAGTGAAGCGCTGATTCAGGCCACTGAGCTCTTGCTCCAGGAACGTCTGCCGGAGGCTACCCAGATAATTCCTCAGCCTGAAGACGAATATCAGGTTACAAAACAGCGAAGCAAAGATCTTGAACTGGAGAAAAATCAGTTTACACTTTTAAACACAGTAAATAGCCCTATCCCGGTGGCGCACTGTATTTCCAACGGTCAGTATTCTGTCATGCTGACCAACTCGGGAGCCGGCTTCAGCCGGTTTAAGACGATTAGTCTCTCGCGTTGGAGAGAAGACGTTACTCAGGATGCTTGGGGAGTATACTTCTATATCCAAAACTTAAATTCAGGGGACGTATGGTCGGCAGCTTATCAGCCTTGTCGGGATTCCGGCGAGGATTATAAGGTAACCTATGCCCCGGACCAGGTTGAGTTCTGCCGCAAGGATGGCAACATAACCACTCATACCGAAATTGTGGTTTCTCCGGAAGACCAAGCAGAGATGCGCCGTATTTCCTTAACAAATCATAGTAAGCATGATCGAACTATCGAAGTCACAAGCTATTTCGAAGTGGTTTTAGCCAGGCAAAGCGAAGATCTGGCTCACCCCGCCTTCAGCAATCTCTTTATTCAAACTGAATTTGCCCATGAGGCTCTTTTAGCGTCCCGCAGACCCCGGAGTGAACACCAGGCAAGACTATGGCTTATGCACACAGTTTGCATAGAGGGAGAAAAGGTTGGTTCTCTCCAATATGAGACAGACCGCTCGCGCTTTATCGGACGGGGCAGAAGTCTTGCTAAGCCTCAAGCCTTAGACGCCAACCACCCTTTGTCGAATACGGCAGGAGCTGTGTTGGACCCTATTATGAGCCTGCGCCGGCGGGTTAGGATTCGTCCGGGAGAAACAGCCAGGGTATCCTTTTCCATTGGATACGCGGAGAGTCGTGAAGAGGCAATCCGTATTGCGGATAAATATCAAGATCCTCTTTCCGTTAAGCGGGCTTTTGAGTTGGCATGGACACATAGCAAAATGGAGCTCCGTCATTTAAACTTAACAGCAGCACAGGCTAATGAAGCATTAAGCCTGGGCGGTCATTTGCTTTATCTTAGTCCCTGCCGAAGAGATGCGGCGGAATGCATTAAACAAAATCGTAAAGGCCAGTCAGCCTTATGGGCTTATGCCATTTCCGGAGATCTGCCGATTGTTTTGGTTCGGGTCGCGAATACAGAGCATTTAGATTTGGTGCGCAGACTTTTGACAATCCATGAGTATTGGAGACTGAAAGGATTGTTTGCCGACCTTGTGATTCTCAATGAAGATGACAGCGGATATGTTCAGGCTTTCCAGGATAACCTGCGCGATTTCATCTCCATGGGGCATGCCCGGGATTTATTAAATCAGCCCAGCGGTGTCTTTCTGCTGCAAAAAGGTCATGTTCAGGCAGATGTCCTTAATCTTCTCTGTACGGTTGCCCGTATAACCTTTACCGGAGAAGGAGGGTCCTGTACTATTCAAGTCCGCAAAAAGGCTAAGCATAGCCTGAGGGAGCCTGTGCATTTCAAGGAAGAAAACCAACCCCTCCCAAATAACACCGACAGCCGAAGTGAGTTTCAGGAAGCAGCAGGAGAAAGCTCCGGAAGCCGGCTGCATTTTTCCAACGGCTATGGTGGGTTCAGCGAAGACGGGAAAGAGTATATCATCGAGCTGCAGGAAGGTATGAACACTCCCTTGCCTTGGATTAACGTTATCGCCAATTCAAACTTCGGTTTTCAAGTATCTGAAGTTGGGGCCGGGTATACCTGGTCTCAGAACAGCAGGGAGTATAAACTTACACCTTGGTCAAATGATCCGATTCTCGATCCGGTGGGGGAAGCACTTTACTTGCGTGATCAGGAAACAGGTGAGTTTTGGTCGGTTACGGCTAATCCAAAACGTGAAAAAGGGTTATACAAAATCCGGCATGGTCAGGGGTACTCGATTTTTGAGCATTGCAGCCGAGGATTGAAACAACATCTCCGCCTTTTTGTCCCAATGGCTGACCCTGTCAAGATGGTTGAGTTAACCCTGACCAATACCTCAGATCGTTCCTTAAACCTAAGTGTAGTTTACTATGTTGAGTGGGTGATGGGGGTTGTACGCGATCAAACCGCACCTTATTTAGTCACTGAGTATGATCAAGCAGGCAGTACGTTCTATGTTCAAAACACCTATCAAGAAGAGCACCAGGGCAGGATTGGGTTTTTAACTGTCTTGGGAGCGGACGTGACCGGTTATACCGGAGATCGTTCCGAATTTATCGGACGCAATGGAAGCTTGGCAGATCCCGCGGGATTAAAGCTTGATTCGTTGTCCGAATCTGTAGGAGCCGGACTTGATCCATGTTCTGCTCTGGAGTTGGAGGTTTTCATACCCCCGGGGGAGAGCAAGCAGATTACGTTCCTATTAGGGGAAACCGCCAATCGCCAGGAGGCCGGGCAGCTCATTTCCGCCTATGAACAACCGGAAAAGATCCATGAGGCATTTAATCAAGTCCTGGAGCATTGGGATAAGCTGTTGGGAAGCATTCAGGTTCAAACCCCGGATATCTCCATGAATTTACTAATAAATCGCTGGCTGATGTATCAAACGATTGTCTGCCGGTTATGGGCACGTTCTGCTTTTTATCAATCCGGGGGTGCCTATGGCTTCAGGGATCAACTTCAGGATGTGATGTCCCTTGTTTATACTGATCCCCCGGTTACACGCCGGCAAATTCTTATCCATTGCAGACATCAGTTTATCGAAGGGGATGTGCAGCATTGGTGGCACGCAGAAAAAGGCAAAGGGATTCGAACCAGATTCTCAGATGACTTGTTATGGCTGCCCTTTGTTACAGCTCATTATATTGAGCGTACGGGGGATATAGGTGTTTTGGATGAAGTGACTGAGTTCCTGGAGGATGAACCATTAAAAGAAGGTGAAGATGAACGCTACTCAATTCCAAGGATTTCGACTGAACAAGGGACTGTTTACGAACATTGCCTGCGGGCTATCGAAAGAGGACTGAGATTTGGGGAACATGGCTTACCTCTGATCGGTTCAGGAGACTGGAATGACGGCTTTAGCCGGATTGGACATCAGGGGAAAGGGGAAAGTGTCTGGTTGGGTTGGTTTTTATACCTGACCTTAATCCACTTTGCCGAATTATGTGATGCGCGTCAGGATCTTGAGCGGGGAGTCCGGTATCGAAAGCTGGCGGAAGAACTTCAGACCAATATTGAGGCCCATGGTTGGGATGGAGGGTGGTATCGGCGTGCCTATTTTGATGATGGAACACCCTTAGGGTCTTCCCAAAATTCGGAATGTCAAATTGACGCTTTGGCACAGTCCTGGTCGGTTATTTCCGGGGCGGCGCGACCCACTCGGGCTAAGGATGCCATGCTGGCCTTAGAACACTATTTATGGCGCAAGGAAGACGGCCTTCTTCTTTTGCTGACTCCGCCCTTTGACAAATTATTACCCGATCCCGGTTATATAAAAGGGTATGTTCCGGGTGTTCGGGAAAATGGCGGGCAGTATACCCATGGAGCGATTTGGTCAATTTTAGCTTATACTACATTAGGCGAGGGAGATAAGGCGGCGGAACTCTTTCAGATGTTAAATCCTATTCACCATGCTCGTACCGAACATGAGGTTCATCGTTATAAAGTGGAACCCTATGTTATGGCAGCCGATGTTTATGCCACTCCTTCACATGTAGGAAGAGGAGGATGGACATGGTATACTGGAGCAGCGGGGTGGATGTATCAAGCGGGACTGGAGGGGATTTTAGGATTTAAACGTCTGGGAGATAAATTAGTCTTAAAACCGTGTATCCCCAGCCGCTGGCCGGGCTTCAGCTTAGTTTACCGGTACAAAACGACAACCTATGAACTGTACGTAGAAAATCCTGCCGCCAGGATGACCGGGTTCGTAAAACTTACCTTGGATCAGGAAGAATTACTTGAGCCTGTCATTGACTTGAAGGATGATGGTCGGACACATACGGTTCGTTTAACGATCTAACCTGAAAACGGCTATGCGGGTCGGGTTTAAAGAGAATTCACCTTGGATAGAGAGAGGAGGGAAACAGGATGGATTTCTACCGCGCCTTATCTGAATACTATGATGAACTATTTCCGTTAAAAGAACCCCAGAAACTTTTCCTGCATGATTATTTAAAGCAGGAAGCTCTGACATCCGTACTGGATATCGGCTGTGGCACGGGCACATTTGCCTTGGAAATAAGCCGGAAGGATGTAAGGGTGTTGGGGGTGGATCTAAGTGAGGAAATGGTCGAAATATCCAAAGAAAAAGCACGGGAGAGAGGAAGCGGTGCGACCTTTGCCAAAGCTGATATGCGGGACCTCAGAGAGATACAGGGAGAATTTGATGGAGTCCTGTGTTTAGGCAATACCTTAGCTCATGTGTCCGGAGAAGCAGAGTTAAATCAGGTTTTAGCTCAGTTTAGGGAAAAAGGAACCCGCTTATTATTACAAACCGTGAACTATGATAGGATATTAGCTGATCATGTCCAGGAATTGCCTGTTATCAAGACTGCTCAGCTCACCTTTTACCGGTACTATACTTATAGAGAGGATGGAAAACTTGATTTCTCGATGAAGATCGAGTTTCCAGAGACTAAACAGGTAGTATCCGGAGTTAACATTTTGTTCCCTATTACAAGTGACCTCTTAAAAAAAGCTATGCAGGAGACCGGCTGGAAGATATCCGGTTGGTGGGGAAGTTATGATAAAGCCCCGTGGACAGAGAGCTCACCGGCCACAATTGTAGCTGCAAGTGTATAACCAAGTAAGCTAAGGACCTAATATACACATTATTAAAAAAATGATTGCCTTTGTTTGGCTAAACAAAGGCAATCATTTTTTTTAATGCTGATCAAGCTCAAATTAAATACCTACTAAAAGAGAAAATCTTCAATATGACTTCCATTACCAAAGGAATTTTAAAAAATACGTTGAATAAGTAGAAAGTAATGGAAATATGGCGACTGAACCCTATGCCGTAAGTTAATTTTAGTACGCAGGAAAAGCAGAATTGCAAGAAAAAGAGAGGGAGATAGTACTATGAAAAGCATAGGAAACGTATTAAACATCTTTTCTAAAAAAGCACCATGCGAAGAAACAACCTTTATTTTTGACTATGTCGAAGAGAGGTTACAGGGGATAGAAGCTGTCGAACCCAAGGTAGACTACCCAATTCACAAGAAGATGGTCCATTTCTTTAAAAAACTGTTTGATAATGAACGACAAATGGGTTTGTCAACAAGAAAATTATTAAATATTGCGGCAACCTTAAGCAGTTTTGATGTCAATATGACCCATATTGCTCATCAATTGATTGATTTCGCTAAAAAAATGGCCTTGCTGAGCGAATCAAATCTAGCCGTTGTTGAACAAACCAACGCCGGAATGAACGAAGTAAATTCTACCGTAGAAAGAACCTCTACCACATTGTCCCAATTAGCGGGTGCTTCAGAAGACCTCGTTCAAAACAATCACGTAAGTTTAAATCAATTAAGAGAGGTTAATGAATTAAAGGATCGAGTTATGCTTGATGCTAATATTATGGGAGAAAAAATAGCTCAGTTAGTGGAAATGGCGAACAGAGTCAATACAATCGTTCAGGGCGTTGGAGAGATAGCAGAGCAGACAAATCTCTTGGCACTAAACGCTTCCATAGAAGCGGCAAGGGCTGGCGAAAATGGACGGGGCTTTTCTGTTGTGGCCGAAGAAATAAGGAAATTGGCAGATGATACTAAGAAAAGCCTTGAAAGTATGAAGTCGTTTGTCGGGAACATTCAAACAGCTGCCAAAGAAGGAAAACAAAGCATGGATAACACTATGTCCTTAACTGAGGAAATGAGCCTGAAGATCGATACGATCACAGATACAATGGAAAAAAACGTCGATATGCTGAATACGACCATTAGTGATGTTCAGCTCATTAATCAATCCATGGAGGGAATAAAAATTGCCACAAACGAGATAAATCAAGCAATGGATGTGTCCAGCCGTGATGCGGAAGAGCTGACGTTAATGACCCAAATAATTCACAAAGATGCTTTGGCCAGTGCCGACTATGCCAAGGAGATTGCAAAAATTGATGATGATATTTCCACTATTGTTAAGGAACAAATGCGGGCCCTGCAGGGCAGCAGCAATTCGTTGGACAATCAGGAATTTTTAGCGACAATAAGTAATGCGAAAAAAGCCCATGCCAATTGGTTGGAAAACTTTAAACGAATGGTCGAGGAAATGAAGGTATATCCGCTGCAGACTGATGCGTCTAAGTGTGCCTTCGGGCATTTTTATCATGCAGTTCAAATCTCTGACGGCGTAATCGCCGATGAGTGGGGAAAAATCGAAACTATTCACAGTGAGTTTCATAAAATTGGGCAGCTGGGTATAGAAGCAGTTAAAGCGGGTCGGCAAGAAACGGCTCAACAACATTATAGCGGAGCAGAAAAACTATCTAAGAGCATTTTTGGCCAGTTAGACAAAGTAGCCATGGCAGTTGAAGATATGACTGGCAAAGGGATTCGATTGTTCGGAAGCAATCAAAGTCATCTTAATTGTGGCAGTGAATGTGCCGACTGTTAAAACCGCGAACTTGATTCTGAGCCGGGTCTAACTAAGTTGTTTTATGAAATTGTTTTATGTGAAATGGAAAAGGAAGGCCGATTTTTCGGGCTTCCTTACTCTTATACTATCTCAAAACGTTAATTAATTTTCTTGTTTTCGTCAGTAAACAATTCAAGTCTTTAGGCTATGCCATTGAGCCGCTCATAAATGACTTTACGCGCGCCAACCGTTATAATAACAATTAAGTTTTCAGGTTCGAATATGGTGTAAACAACTCGGCACTCCTTAGTTCCACAGCGGAAAGAAACACGATAAGTCTCATAATACGGCCCTCTTAGTCTCTTATAAGCAAACGGGTCTTGTTCTAACCGTTCAAATACTCCTGTGATTTCTCTAAGCTCTTCTTTGCGAAGGGCGACCAGATCATGAATGCCACGGGCGGTAATTCTTACATCGTATGTGCCCTTAGGGACCTTTTGAATACCTAAGGATGTTAAGGCCTGGGCATCCCAGCACTTGATTATTTGACCATTTTTATGTGCTCTGAAACTGTCTTCAGATAAACGGTCAAGGATGGTACTTAATTTCAATTTGCGTTCCAAGAGTTTCTTTTTCAGGCAATCCCCGCTGCAGCCCTTAGCAAGCAGGTCATTTACAATTAAGTCTTCAAAGAAATCGCAAAGTGGCCGGACAGATCGTTCAGCCGTTCGTACAAATACTTTACCTTCTGAATCAATGCATAAATCCAAAGCATCTTCTTCAACAAGTCCCAAGAGTTCCCGCAATTCAACAGGTAAAACAATTTCTCCTTTGGTGCCAACCTTCACTCGATAAGTTTCCATTTAGATACTCCTCCTTCAAGAATTTTTTATCTAATAAGGTTAAGATCAAATGTGACAAGAGCCTTAACAAACGGTTAAGGGAATATTTTGAATATTCATTATATTTAATTATATGCTCGCAATTTGATTTTGAGATATAAGATTCCATTAAAAATGGATTGTATTTTGTGTTCATGGGTATTTAACATTTTCTATCCAAACGTGTATAATAATAGTTCCTAATCAGGCATACAGGGGTATGGAAAGATTCTATTGGGGGATGAAATCTTGGCTAAGAAAAATTTTTACATAGTGAAAAAGGGACATAAGACCGGAATTTTTGATAATTGGGCGGAATGCCAGGCATCTGTTAAAGGGTACAAAGGAGCTGTATTTAAAGGGTTTGAAACAAAAGCTGAAGCGCTTGAATGGCTGAACGGGAGTGAGGACACGACCCCTCGCCAGGACAGCGGTAACGAAGATAGGGCAAAGACTGCAAGGGATGTGGATTTTGATGTTTATACGGACGGCAGTTATGCAAAAGGCAAATATTCCTATGGATATGCCTTTGTGAAAGATGGCCGGATTGTTCATGAAAATAACGGAGTCGGGGAAGACCTTGAAGCAGCCGGCATGAGGAATGTGGCAGGTGAAATTGCGGCTGTGTGCCATGCGGTAGAAAAAGCGAAATCTCTTAATGTGCGTATTCGTATCTACCACGACTATTCTGGAATTTCCCACTGGGTTACCGGAGATTGGCAGGCAAAAAATAAATTTACACAAGCCTATGTGGCATTTATGCGGGCGCATCACGGACTGTACGAATTCCAAAAGGTTGCCGGTCATAGCGGAGACCGGTTTAATGATTATGTTGATCTGTTGGCTAAACAAGCCTTAGGGATAAGTAGGACTAAGTGAAAAGGTTTGTTCAGTAGGGTTCCCCTGGTTGTCCCAAATTGGTCTGCGCAGGCCAATTTGACGACCAAAGGATTCTGCCGAGTTGGCCATCTATGCCGCTAACTTGGCACCGGCAGAGGATGAAAAGGGGGTCACTCGGGTCGGGCAGCTTCGCCCACATCCGCTTACCGCAGCACTCCGAGGCTGGCCCACTCGCCGATGCGGGACTTCGCCAAACCTCAGGGTAGTACCTGATGTGAACCCGTGGCTCCGTATCCCCGCATCGGCTTGTGAGCTTTTAACGCCTCTCCATGCAATGGGTTCGCTTCTGTGGACGAATCTGCCCTGATTGCGGGTCTAGGGATTCTTCAGGGCGGTTTTGAGAGGTATTTTTAAGGATGAGTTTTTCGGAGTAGCCTTCCATGCCGCCGGCGCAGCATCATCTGATAATGAAAATGAGAGTCTTCTTTTTCAGAGAATCGACGGAGGTGTAGATTCGTTGGCGGATTCCTGTGCCGAAGAATGGAATATCCCCGATTAATAACCCCCACCATGGGTGGGGGTTTTGCTGATTTAGATAAAGAGCTGCATATCTGATTCCAGGGCATCGGCTAAATAGTCTTTCGCGGTAATGATTTGAACTTCTGGGAGCAGTTCTTCTTTTTTAAAGCCCATCACATCAACCGAGAGCTTGCAGCCATAAAATTTTACGCCCTTTTTTCGTGCTCCGTTGAGAAAATCCGTCAGAGAAGGAGCTTTTTCATCTTCCATCATTTCCAGAAGCATGTGTTTACCCAGACCGACCATATTCATGCGCGAGAGAGGCAGCTCTTCCGGTCCTTTTGGCGTGGCCATCCCGAACATTTTTTCGTAAACGGTCTTATCCTCTGAGGTCACTTTTTCAGGATCGCGAACCAGACAGAGCCCCCAAAACGCGAAGAACATCGTTACATCAACATCCAGCTCACGGGCAGAATTAGCAAGTATCAGTGCCGCCAGAGCTTTATCATAGTCGCCGCTGAACATAAGTAAGTTCATTTTTTTATTCAATGCTTGCACCCCTTTAGGATTGTTTATACAAATCCTATTATAAGTAGAAAGGGGCATTTATATTAGGTGCGTTAAATGTAAGATGCTGGATGACGGACGATTCGTTCAAGCAATTGAGTCAGGATATCGATTTCACTAAAATCATTGTATAATCCAAAGCTAAGACGAACGATACCGGGGCGGGGAACATCTCTGCGTTTGCGATAGAAATCCATTTGTTTTGGCGAAATTGACAGTAACCTTTGAATATAGGGCTGAGTACAAAAGCAACCGGTTCGTACTGCAATTCCGGCTTGATTTGAGAGAATTCTGGCAACCTGCTCATGGGCGATCCCTTTGATATTAAAAGGAATCACACCGATTCTAGGCTCGCCAGGGTCCGTATGAGAATAAAGAGTAATACCGGGAATCGATTTCAGTTTAGAGTTGGCATAGGTCGTGAGTTGATTCTCATAATGATCGATATTTTTCATACCTAAAGACGTAAGGGTTTTTATCGCTGCCACAAGCGCAATGACCCCCATCAGATTAGGAGTACCTGCTTCTTCGTTATGGGGGGGAGGTTCCCACACTACCCAATTATGGGTCACAGTTTCGGCAGTTCCTCCTCCGACAAACTCTGAGACGCCTTTCTGAAAGGTTTCTTGTGGGCCGATCAGCACACCGGTTCCAAAAGGAGCGTACATTTTATGGGCGGAAAAGGTGAGATAATCGATGCGTTGGAGCGGATTCTTCGGGTTCATATTGATTGAGTTATGGGGGACTAATTGTGCGCCATCAACCAGAATTTTTGCCTGATAGCGGTGGGTCAGTTCAGCAATTTTATGTATCGGGTTTACATATCCGGTAACATTAGAAGCCCCGGTAACTGTTACGAGTTTTACATTGCCCTTATGCTTTATTAATCGGGTCTCGAGATCTTCAAGGCTTAATTTTCCGGTGGAATCTGTTTGCACATAATCGACTTGAAACTTGTTTCTCCACGGGAGATCATTGGAATGATGCTCCATCCAAGTTGACAGAATCACACTTTTTTTGTTTCCATCCCATAGTCGATAGGATAATTTGTTAATCCCTTCTGTCGTATTTTTGACAAAAATGACAGTATCTCTAAAGGGGTCGGCATTTACAAATTTAAGAACGGTAGACCTTGCTTCTTCAAAGAGTTTCGAAGAAACCCTCGATTTATACCCTGTGCCGCGATGAATTGAAGAATACATATGTGCAAAATGATTGATTTCCTCCATAACAGATACAAAGGGAGGGGTAGAAGCTGCGTTGTCAAAATTGATGGCGGTGGTGTATTGTCCGTTTTGGAGGGGAACTTTCGTATCAACACCTACAACCAGATGCCTATAATTCGATCGGGATAATTTAAAACTTAAATTCACGCTATCACCTCTATCTGGTAATATCAAAGGCTTTATTACTCTGTTAGCATGATATTTATTTATAGAAGAAAAGGTGACAGAAGTACTTAACTACATGATATTTGTGTTCCCGAAACATAATAAGATTGGTTGCAGAAATTAAAAGGCTGGAGGTAAGTATGAAAAAGTCAGGCGAGATACAAAAGCATACTAAGGGGTATACTAGTGCCAAGTATGATTCCCGAAGTGCCGAATTTAAACAGGAACAGAAGAAGGTCAAAGAAGACTCAGGGGAAAAATCATAAATTATTGATACTATCATTAATAGGGCTGTTAGCAACCATGGGGTTGTTAACAGCCCTTAAAATAATGCTGCGATAATGTTATCGTTAGAAACGGTCCTTAGGTTTGTTGGTAGGATTTGTCGGAAATCGTTTCTGATCATTATCTGAGTTCTGGCGGTTATCATCGAGATTAGCGGCATGTGTTCTCGACTTGTCAGTTTTCTTATTACTCATTTCAGGTGATTCTCTCCTTTTCCAAAATCTTAGGAACATCCGGATTTCAAGTCACTGATTCTGCATGAGGGATTGAACGGATGTACTTATTTAGGTTTCCCAGAATGGTTAATCTAATGCTTGCTTAAGAGACAAAACGTAATTAGTGCTTGACTAATGGAATTTTATATGATTTCCTAATATTAGTAATCCGAATATTACGAAAGTTTTGGAGCTAAGTCTTATTGAGAAAATGGAAGGGGATTAGAGGAGTGCCATACATAAATATTCAGGGAAAGAACATGTATTATGACCAAAATTCCGATTTCCAGGCCGACTTGCCAACCGTATTATTTGTTCATGGTGCCGGCGGATCAGGAAAAAAGTGGACGCATCAATTAGGGGGAATCCAAGGCTGCAACTTGATTGCCCCTGATCTCCCGGGGCATGGCCGTTCGGAAGGATCAGCCGCCGATAACATAATAGCGTATTGTGAATTTGTTTGGAGCTTTGCTCAAGCCTTAAACTTAAAGAAGTTTATTATTGCCGGGCATTCTATGGGCGGGGGGATCGCACTAGAGCTGGGGCTGGCTTATCCCGAAGCAGCTTATGGCCTGATTATTGTTGCCAGCGGGGCACGGTTAAGAGTAAATCCCGGGATGCTGGATGCTTTAACGAGAGGTGAGCATCCAATAGAAACAATAAAATACCAGTATTCCCCTAAGATTAACCCGGATGTCTTAGTAAAAGCCGCCGAAGAAATGAAAACTATTCCAACGAATGTTTACCTGGCAGATTTCAGGGCATGCAATAACTTTGATATCATAGATCGTATTAACAATATCTCTAATCCGGCCTTAATCATCTGTGGCCAAGATGATCAAATGACTCCCCTTAAATATTCGGAGTTTCTTCATAAAGAATTATCCTATTCAACCATAGTGCGGATACCGGAGGCAGGGCATATGGTTATGCTGGAAAAGCCGGATCAGGTCAATGAAGCTATAAGTGACTTTTCAGCTCAAATATCGTCTAAAGAATAACATTTATCAATGACAAGCGTGAGTGAGGGTAATGAGTGAAAAAAACAATAAGTGCATTTGTTAATGTAGCCTTGGATGACTATGACGATTCAATGCTAAACCATGTGGTTGAACTAATGAAAGAAACCTTACGAGAGCAGTACTTTGAAAAAATTTTTGAAGATACCTGGAGGGTGGAAGAAAATCGCCGATGCTTAGTTAAGGATAAAGAAGGAGCATGGGTAACTCAATCCTCCGAAAGGATTATAGAGTCCAAGGAGATTCTGGAAGTTATGACAGTGGGGATAACCGTAGATGTAGAAGACGCAATCTGATCAAACTTGCCATTTGGACGAACACCACTTATGATAGTAGAGAAAGTGATGCGGTTCAAAAAACACAAACTGAATTAAGTCCTTTTAAGCAAAAGGGTATAGACGTATATCCGGTTAATTAGGAGAGGTTGATCCAGATGGCAAAAATCGAGCTTATCGCCACGGCCGCGTTTGGTTTAGAATCCATCGTTGCTCGTGAACTTAAAAAACTTGGGTATGATCAATTGGTTGTTGAAAATGGGAGAGTTACGTTTACAACGGATGAGTTGGGAATTTGCCGGACAAATCTCTGGTTACGAACATCCGATCGTGTCTTATTAAAAATGGGCTCCTTTGAAGCCCAGACGTTCGAAGAGCTTTTTCAACAGACAAAATCCCTTCCTTGGGAAGAATGGCTGCCTGAGGATGCAAATTTCCCGGTCCAGGGAAAATCCATAAAATCTAAGCTGTATAGTGTTTCAGATTGCCAAGCCATTGTCAAAAAGGCGATTGTGGAACGCCTCAAGGAAAAATACGGCCGCAGCTGGTTTGAAGAGACTGGACCCCGTTACCAGATTGAAGTCGCTCTTTTAAATAATCGGGTGACTTTAACTATTGACACCTCAGGGTTGGGATTGCACAAACGCGGATACAGGCAGCTCGCCGGTCAGGCCCCCCTTAAAGAAACCTTAGCAGCAGCTATGATTCAGTTAAGTTTCTGGAACAGGGATCGGGCCTTGATTGACCCTTTTTGCGGAACCGGGACGATTCCCATCGAAGCTGCTTTGATAGCTCAAAACCGGGCACCAGGCCTTAAAAGAAGCTTTGCAGCGGAAAAATGGCCTAATATTCCTAAGGCAGCCTGGCAGGAAGCGTGGCAAGAAGGGTTAGACCTTTGGGAACGCAGTGCTCCATTACATATCTACGGTTCTGATATTGATCCTAACGCATTGGCATTAGCTCGAACCCACGCTGTCGAGGCGGGCGTAGAAGGGCTTATACATTTTCAGAAACTGCCTGTGGCTGAAGTAAGGTCCCGATTTAAATACGGGCATATGATAGCTAATCCACCCTATGGTGAACGACTAGGGGATACTAAAGACGTTGAGGGGCTTTATCTTGAATTAGGTGAAACATTTAAGGGTTTAGATAATTGGTCCTTACATATTCTTACGACTCACCAATTCCCGGAACGGTTAATCGGACGGCGTTGGGATAAAAGTCGCAAGCTCTATAATGGACGGCTGGAGTGTCATTATTTTCAATTTTTTGGTCCGCGTCCGCCCAGAGAACCATACACGAAGGATGATAAGAACAGAAAAGCTTAAATGAAATTTAAACTTTAGCCAAAGATAAACAGGGTCTGCCTTATTAATATACATTAATAGGCAGACCCTGTTTATCATTAGGGTTTTGAGCCTTACGCTAAGGCAGCAACGGGCTCTTATATCACTAAAGTTTCTTGAATAGCCATAGAGGCAATTTGCTAAATGAGTTTTTATCAGGCTGGTCGGGAATTAGTAGTGAACCGATACCGGTGGCTCACCTTTTAAAGACTTCACAGCTTGGAGAGCTCGTTGAACTTCTTCATCTAATCCTTCAATAGCGATTGTAACAGAACCTTCTGAACCATCAACGCCGCCTGCTGCAATACAACGGGCTTCAATATCATAAAGAGTTTCCAGGGCAGTCAATTCTGTGACAACGGTTGCTCCAACCATGGGAATAAGCCCAACCTTAAGTCCAATTGCTTCGTCTACAGTGGATTTAGTCATGAATTCAACCGCTGCACGAACATCGGGAACCATTTTTTCAAGCCCGATAGGCACGATTAATTCGATGCCCCGGGCATAAAGGATTCCCTGGGCAGCCCCAATCGTTCCTCCCGTTAAACTTGAAACCATGACAGCGGCTAAGCCGGTATGATCGACAGCATTTCCGCCTTTTATAAAAATGTCACCGCTTTGCAGCTTAGGTAAATAATCGTTCCAGGAAACGTTCAGAGCCTGCCCTTTACAGATAACGTAGGGAGGAGTCTTTTGGGAAGATTGACTAATTCCCAACTCGCCTTTAGTGACGATGCCAATAGTATAACCTGTTTTGTCCTTAATCTGAACATTAAGTAATTCTTCAGCCACAAAGGCGTTGGATGTCCCTCCGGCTACAATAATCGTATGTTTTTCTAGGGCGTTCTGTACACTGGGCATTCCCTTTATTCCTCTGGCAATAAGTCGTTTCGATTCACTTGAGGTTAGCGTTATCAATGCTTTCATAGAGTTCCTCCTTGTGTTTTTACGGCATAATACAAGCTATTCTTATGTTATACCAAAACCAACGAATAATAAAGTGTCCCTGATAACCTAAGAGCATTCAGAATCCATTATCCGGAAAGAGGAAATTAAATCCAAAAATATTTCCATAATATGTAACAAAATACCTTCTAAGGCATATTTTAAATTAAGCAAATCAACCATAAATTAAAAGGAAATGGAGGAATATAAAATGACATTTGGCGGAACTGGCGATGGAGCATGTGGCGGTGGATCTAACTGGTTATCAGGTATTGCAGTTGTCGTAGTTATCATTCTTCTGCTCATTGCAATGGGGATTGTATTCTAGTTAAAATTAAGGTTTATTCATGAGTTGAAAGGAGGAACCTGTATGTACGGATATGGAGTTTGTGGCGGTGGCAGCACTGGAAATTTTGTCGGCGTAGGCATTATTGCGATTGCTATTCTTATTTTGATTGCCCTCGGAGTAATCTTCTAGAACAATAGCAGCTATTTAGCAAAGATAGTATTAAAGAGCATCTCTGCCAAGGTATCCTTCGGAGATGCTCTTTGTTTTTGCTAAAATTCGAATAATTACTACAATAAAACTTAAATTTACTCTGAATATTTCAAATTTCATGGTCATCAATTTCTGCGATAGTATAATGAGAAATGATAATTTTACAAGCTATATAAACTATCTTAAACTAAAATGTGCATAGATAATAAGAAGAGGAGGTTAGGGTTGTGATTCTTAGTATCATTTCTTATGTTTCCATAGTTCTTTTCCTAGGTATATCTATTTACAAGGCGTACCAATTCGCAAAGATGCCCTTTCACGGGCGAATGGATCTCTATCCTGTCCCTAAAGAAAAAGGGTACGAACATGGAGGTTCTTACTACGAAGAGGTAGCTTGGTGGAGCAAACCACATGAGGTTTCTCACATGAGAGAAATCATAGAAATGCTCAAAGAAATTATATTTATTAAAAAGTTATTTGAAAACCAACGCCCGTTCTGGTGGATTTCTTACGCTCTGCATTTAGGAATTTACTTATTAATGGCTTGGACGATCTTATTGGTTATTGGGGCGCTTTTTGTACTCGACGGAATTCAAGTTGCAGCAAACAGTTCAAATATCTTGGGGCTGTTGCTTTTTTACGTGTCGGCATTTGTAGGATATTTAGGCCTGGCTCTTGGTGCGTTAGGTTCCGGCTTGTTGTTTCTCCGCCGATTGACGGATAATACATTGAAGAAATATACAACTCCTCAGGAGTATTTTAACCTTCTGCTGCTCTTTGCGGCAATAGTTACCGGAATTTTTACGTGGGGCAATGATTTATCCTTTGGGTATGCAAGAGAAGTGACGGCGAACCTCGTAACCTTTACTCCTTTTGATGCCAATGGCTTACTTACCCTGCATATAGTCCTTGTCGGTATAATGTTGATTTATATTCCAATCAGCAAAATGAGTCACTATGTTGGAAAGTATTTCACGTTCCATAAGGTTTTGTGGGATAATAACCCCAATCTTAAGGGTAGTGACGTTGAGCAGCAAATAAAAAATGCATCCTCCTTCCGTCCGACGACATCTTGGTCTGCCCCTCATATTAATCCACCCGCCACACCCGAAAAATAAGCTTTGATTCTTGTGCGTCAACTTTATGGAAAAAGGAGATCAAAGAATGATAAATCAAAACGATCTATGTCCAAAAGATATGGGGCGATCCGATGATCAACTCATTAAGCTGGATAATCTTATGCCTTTATTAGCCCCGTTTGATAAGCCTGGTATGGAACCCCCTCTGACCGATCCTAAACCTGCTTGGAAAGAGAAATACTGTACATCCTTAGATGGTTATGTGGGAATTGATACTCTGACCCGGCCAAAATCGAAAGAGGAAGAAGATGAATTTGTCAGGAAATTCCTTAGCGGCTTGGAAAAGATCTTTTCTGATGCCAATAATGGAGTTCTTCAGCCTCTTTTATTGTCTTATGAATACTGTGCCAAATGTAATACCTGTTCGGATGCTTGTCATATTTATACCGCCACAAGTAACAATGAGATGTACCGTCCTATCTTTCGCTCAGAGGTTTTGCGAAAAATTGCCAAGAAATATTTCACGACGAGCGGCAGACTCCTTGGTGGCTTTGTTGGGGCGGATATCGATGTCAATTGGGAAACCATTGCCCGTCTGGGTGAATTAGCGTATCGCTGTAATCTTTGTCGCCGCTGTGCTCAAACATGTCCATTAGGCTTGGATAATTCTATTCTCTCCAAAGAAATCAGGAAGATATTCAGCCAGGAAATGGGGATTGCCCCCACGCCTCTTCATACTAAGGGGACAATGCTTCAATTAAAAACCGGTTCCTCAACCGGATTAAGTAAACCCGCTTTTATGGACACCCTTGAGTTTTTAGAAGAAGATACGGAAGAAAAATTTGGCATTAAACTTAAGTTTCCCGTCGATAAGAAGAATGCCGATATCTTAGTGCTGCATAATGCGGGGGAGTTTATGGCTTGGCCGGAAAATCCTGTTGCTTTCGCCATTCTCTTTGATGAAGCCGGCTTAAATTGGACTCTCAGCAGTGAGATCATGGGGTATGACAGTGTAAACTACGGGCTGTGGTATGATGATGCTCAAGCTAAAAAAATTGCTATGATGCAGATGAAAGTAGCCAAAGAAATTGGTGTAAAGAGACTAGTGGTGGCGGAGTGCGGACATGCCCATAAGGCTTCGATGATTAGTGGTGATCGTATGATGCCTGACAGAATTCCGGTGGAGAGTTGTTTGCCGCTTCTTTGGGATATGGTGAAGACTAAACGTTTGATCCTTGATCCCAGTAAGAACAATTTTCCGGTAACTCTTCACGATCCTTGTAACGTGGTACGTCAAATGGGGATTGTTGAACCTCAGCGCAGTACACTTAAAGCTATCTGTCCGCAGTTTAGGGAAATGACTCCTCATGGTGTCGATAATTACTGTTGCGGCGGGGGAAGTGGATTTGCTATCATGAATTACGCGAACTTCCCGGAGTTTAGAACACAGGTGGCTTCACGGATGAAATTCAACCAGATTCTGGGGGCTTTCAAGGGGACTATGGAAGACACCTCAACCCCCAAATATATCTGTGCGCCATGTTCCAACTGCAAGGGTGCAATGCGCGGTATCTTAGAGCATTATGATGCAACCGAAAAGTTCAACCTTCAGTATGGTGGTTTAGTCGAACTTATGGTAAATGCTCTCGTAAGTCTGAAAAAACCATTTCTTGAGTTTTTAGAATAATTGTATCGATTTTGGAACCCAAGATTTTATGGAATGGACCATTTCAGTTTCTGAATGGTCCATTTTCAACCCCTTATTATTCGCACCCATTTCAATAGTTCGGTAATGATGTCAGAATTACACCACCATTACAATCACTATTACGCCACCATTTATCCTGGCTATTGATGCGCTCCTACTAACCGCTATAAAACAGAAACCCCTTTGCGGGAGTGGTTTTAAAAGGGATCACAGCCAGAGGACTATTTAGGCGCAGCAAGTGCCGGAAAAACCATGTATTCATAATGTCCGGTATCAAATGAAGCAGAGAATAGGCCATTGTCACAGGATGAACGATTGTGGCCGGCAACGGATTCATAATTAGTTTTCAATATAGTACAATCTGTATTATATATTGTACGAATGGAACTCAAGGTGTTAAATTAAGTACATGGACTAGTGTTAATTTACACAAGTGAAAAGTTTCCCAGTGTCCCATGTTTGTTTGTTCTCTTTAATAGTTTAAGGAGGTGTTTTTTGTGTTTATTGTATCAATCGATGAAGATCTGTGCTCAGGATGTGACTCTTGTACAGAAGGATGCCCAGCTCACCTGCTTGGCTTTAGTGAGGACAAGGCTCATGTAACTGGTGATGAATCAGAGTGCATGGGCTGTGAGAGTTGTACATCAGTTTGTCCGACTGGTGCTATCAGCATTACTGAAATGTAAGGACCCATAAACTAGAAGACGGAGGGTGTGCCATGACAGAAAAGAAAACGCCACTACTGGACGAGCTGGAAAAAGGTAAATGGCCCAGTTTTGTGACGGAAATTAAGCGTGCTGCAGTGAAGAGTGAAGCTGCAGGCGAATTGCTCCAAGTCTTGGAAAGATCCTATGTAGAGCGCAGAGGACATTGGAAGCATGGTGGAATTGTTGGGGTTAGAGGTTACGGCGGCGGCGTAATCGGCCGTTATGTAGATGAGCCTCAAACTTACCCGAATGTTGCTGAGTTCCATACGATCCGTTTACTTCAACCATCTGGATGGTTCTACAATACTCAAGCACTTCGTACCGTATGTGATATTTGGGAGAAACATGGAAGTGGTTTGACCAATATGCATGGTTCCACAGGGGATATCATTCTCTTAGGATGTAAAACAGAGCATATTCAACCTATTTTCGATGAGTTTAGTGAAGCTGGATTTGACCTCGGCGGTTCAGGTTCCTGCCTAAGAACTCCTAACTGCTGCGTCGGACCAGGACGTTGCGAACATGCTTGCTATGACACTCTCGAAGCATGTTATAATGTTACGAACGAATTCATGGATGAGCTTCATCGTCCTATGTGGCCATATAAGAGCAAAATTAAGTTCTCTGGTTGTGCAAACGACTGTACTTCTTCTATTGCTCGCTCCGACTGCTCCGTAATCGGTACTTGGCGTGATACCATCAGAATTGACCAAGATGCTGTTAAAGAGTATGTTGCAAATAAATACGATGTTCAAGGACTGGTTTGTGACAAATGCCCGACAAAATGTCTCACATTCAATGCTGAGACACAGGAGCTCAGTGTAGTAGGCGAGGATTGCACACGCTGCATGCATTGTATTAATATGATGCCTAAAGCAATTCAACCAGGAAAAGAAAAGGGCGCTACTATTTTAATCGGTGGTAAATCCACAATTGTTCAGTCTGCTTTCATGTCTTGGGTTATTGTTCCATTCATGAAAATGGAAGCTGAAGACGATTTTGAAGAGTTTAAAGACCTCATGCGTCGTATTTGGGAGTGGTGGGATGAGCATGGTAAGTCCCGCGAGCGTATTGGTGAAACAATTTATCGCTTAGGAATGACAAAATTCCTCAAAGGTATTGACGTTCCTCCTGTACCGCAAATGGTCTTCCGCCCACGTGCTAACCCGTATGTATTCTGGAATCAAGATGATCTTGACAGAAGCGGAACCGCACTTGACGGATCGAAGCTCTAATTTAAAATAATAAGTAGCTAACGAGAGGTGGATAACGATGGCAATTTTAGATCAAGGACCTCCGCATTATAAAAAGATGCTTCCTCCGATTGTACAAGAAAACTATGGACAGTGGAAATATCACGAAATTCCTCGTCCAGGCGTCCTAAAACATGTTGCAGAAAGCGGCGCCGCCCTGTATAGTGTACGTGTAGGTACTCCTCGTCTGGTCAGTATTGATTTCATCCGTGATGTTTGCGTTATCGCTGACGAATATTGCGATGGATTCCTTCGCTGGACGACCCGTAACAACATCGAGTTTTTAGTTTCTGACGAGGCTAAACTTAATCCTTTGCTCGCTAAATTAGAAGCTGAAGGACTATCTGTTGGTGGAACAGGTCATTCCGTAAGCAATATCGTACACACACAAGGATGGGTACACTGTCATACTCCTGCTACAGATGCTTCAGGTGTTGTAAAAGCAGTTATGGATGACTTGTATGAATACTTCAATACTATGAAGCTTCCTGCAAAATTAAAAATGGGCTTAGCCTGCTGCTTGAATATGTGCGGTGCTGCACACTGCAGTGATATCGCAATTGTAGGTGTTCATAGAACTCCTCCTCGTATCAACCACGATGTAATTCGTAAAGGTACTGAGATTCCAAGTCTTGTAGCTAGCTGCCCGACAGGAGCTATTCGTCCAGATCCGAAGAACAAGAGCGTTATCGTTAATGAAGATAAGTGCATGTATTGCGGTAACTGCTACACAATGTCTCCTGCTATGGAAATTTATGATCCTAAGAATGACGGTATTGCGATCCTTATTGGCGGTAAAACCTCCAATGCCCGGACCGCACCTAGTTTCTCACGTATGGTCATTCCATTCCTTCCCAATACCGCTCCTCGTTGGCCTGAGACGACCGAAGCAATTCGCAAAATTGTTGAACTCTGGATTGCTAATGCTCGTCAAGGAGAGCGTGTGGGTGAGTGGGTTGAACGGATTGGCTGGGAGAAATTCTTCGCCATGGCTGAGCTTCCATTCTCAGAAATGTTGATTGACGATTATATCTTCTCCAGAGAGACTTTCCGTACTTCAGCACAATTCAAGTTCTAAATCTGAAGGAATAATGTAGAAAGTTGGTATTTTAAAATGGCAAGAGGACCAGCTGATCCCGCTATCAAAGCGAAGATTCTTGAGTATCTTGGTAAAGTTGAAAAAGCCAAGAGTAGAGATGTTGCAGTTGCTATTGGGGAGAAAAAAAGCGATGTAGATAACGCAGTAAAAGAACTTACTGCTGAGGACCTCGTTGAATATCTCTACATTACGACTACATTCATTTGCTTAAAAGGTAAGGTTAAAACTCCAAACTAATCGAGTTGACCTTATGATGGGCCGGATATAAAGATTTTAATCATGTATATAGACCATCCTAAATGCCCGATGTTCCTGTTGCTGCCGATTCATTTCTGCATTATAGGAACGGGATTTCAGGGTGGTCAATTTTTCTTCTGTCAAATCTTTGACTATTAGCAGTAAGTAATATTCTCTCCTGACTAAATTCTCCAAGAAAGGTGTGGGTATTATGTTATCATTATCACAAAATGAACAGAATATCAAAAATGTCCCTCGCTTAGTAATTGGAGCACCTCAGGGGCGAAGCGGGAAAACAACCTTTACCTTGGGATTACTCAGAGCTTTTGCACGGCAAGGGATGGCTGTACAACCTTTTAAAAAGGGACCTGACTATATTGATACTAGTTGGCATACTGCCGCTGCAGGTAACACTTGCCGAAATCTGGATTCGTTTTTTATGAAAAAAAGTGAAATATGCAGTTCCGTATTCGATCAATCCACAGATAAGAAGATTACGATTATTGAAGGTGCCATGGGACTTTATGATGGCTTGGATTTGCAAGGCAGCAGCTCTACTGCTGAAATAGCCAAGATAACTCGTACGCCGGTTTTATTTGTAGTAGACGCTACCCGAAAGACCAGGAGTATTGCAGCGATGGTGATGGGATATCAGCACTTTGATCCTGGTATCCAAATAGTTGGCGTTGTCCTTAATAAAGTGGCGCGAGCTCGACATGAGAAAATGGCTAGAGAAGCCATAGAAGAGTTTTGCAAAATTCCTGTAGTTGGAGCGATTCCCAAAGATGCTAACCTATGTATACCTGATCGTCATCTCGGACTTATTACTAATGGTGAAGTTGATGAAATAGATAAGTTGTTAGACTATTTTGCCGATGTTATCAGTAAACATGTCGACTTAAATAAAATCTTAACCTTAGCTCAGAGTGCGCCACAACTCCCAAGATATTCGGAATCTATTATTCCTGATACAGTTGAATACTCCTTGAAAAATAGAGGCTCGAAGCCTAAAATCGGAATTATTCAAGATGCTGCTTTTAGTTTTTATTATCCGGAAAACATTGAGGTATTAAAAGCCTTAGGAGCTGAGGTAGTTCCTATTAGTGCTCTTTTAGATCAGCAGCTCCCGGGTGATCTTGACGGTCTTTACATTGGCGGAGGTTTCCCCGAAGTCTTTGCCGCTGAACTTGAGGATAATGTATCGTTGAGAACAGATATTAGACTAGCTGGAGAAAAAGGACTGCCGATTTATGCTGAGTGTGGCGGGCTCATGTATCTTGGCCGCTCAATTCAGACGACCTCGCAAAGCTATGAGATGGTCGGCTTACTTCCACTCGATACTAAAATGGAAAGCAAACCTCAAGGCCATGGCTATACAATTATGGAAGCGAATGCTGATCAACTTTGGTTTGACGAAAAGACAGAAATAAAGGGTCACGAATTTCATAATTCCCGTGTTATTAACTTAGCGCCTTATGCAAAGTTTGGCTTGAAAGTTAAGCGGGGTTATGGGATTGATGGCCAGCATGATGGAATATGTTATAAGAATGTATTCGCCGCTTATAATCATATTCATGCTCTAGGCTGCCCGGAATGGGCTGAAGGTATGATTAAATTAGCTGCTGCTTACAGTCAATCGAAATGGACACAGATAGAGAAGATGTCAGGTTAATATGACCTGTTGAACTCTAATGATTTATATATTAAAAATCGCTATGTTAAATGATAGTAAATAGCTTTCTGGATGGGAAATCTTTTTACTATCATTTTCTATGTTTGAGTTAGTTTATTAAACTTTTACCCGAAAAAAATGAGTAACTATCTGGCTAATAAATCCTTTGGGTGATATTATATTAATTAAGGTGTATCAATCATAAACAACTATTGAGCACTCGGAAAATAGGAGCATAATCTTTACTGGTCATTATATTATTTTATGATTGAGGCTTATTAAAAGATTAGAACTATTTGAGGGAGGATAGATTGGTTAAACCTTAAACGATCCACAATCACTCTCATTTCCCGAGAGCTAATCATATATGGGATCTAGGAAGGGGATACATCATCATGGAACAACACCTTCTTGTCTTTAAAGAGGTGGCAGAAACCAGAAACATTACGTTAGCAGCTAAAAAGCTCCACATGAGTCAACCCAGCATAAGTTTACAGATTCAGAATTTAGAGAACCAATATGGTGCACGCTTTTTTGACCGTACTAATAAAGGTGTTACTTTAACAAAAGAAGGCAAAATTTTTTATGCTCATGTTCGTAGTGTATTGGATATTCTATCAAATGCAAAAGAGCAGATAAGTGCCTTGGCAAAGGATCAAAGAGGGCTGATTTACCTTGGTGCAACTCTAACAATTGGAGAATATATCCTTCCCAATATTCTGGCATTCTTGTTTAAGACCCACCCTGACGTTGACTTTAAAGTTAAAATCGCCAACACAGAATCAATTTCTCAAGATGTCCTTGAGAAAAAATTGCATATTGGCTTAATTGAAGGACCTGTCCCTCAGCATAAGGATTTAAATGTTGAAAACTTTTGGGAAGATGAGTTAGTCGTAGTAATCTCTAATTTACACCCTTGGGCATCAAGGAAGAGCATTACCCTGGCTGAGCTTCCAAATGAGCGTCTTGTGACCCGAGAGGATGGTTCAGGGACACGTAAGGTCATGGAGATGGCCCTTTTAGAGAGGGGACTTGATCCGGATCAATTAAATGTGTCTATGGAACTCGGTAGTACTCAGGCAATTAAACAGTTGGTCTCGGCAGGACTGGGAATTACGATTATTTCTTCATTGACAGTCAGTCGGGAAGGGGATCAAAAATTATTTAAAACGTTAAAAATTCAAGATGCACCGATTTATCGTCCCCTTAGTATACTTACAAATGCTCGAACGACTCAAACGAAAGATGAACGAATATTAATCAACTTACTCCATGATCATAGGTTGTTATCTGATGTACTAAGCAGAGACTATAACGAAATTTTGGATCTGGAGTAGATACCTCTGTACAGTGAATTGTAGGAAGGACGAGTTAATATGGAAAAGGATTGCCGGATCGGACTCGTTCAGATGGAATCGATCGTAGGGGAGACTGAACGGAATCTGCAGACCATTACTCATTTGGCGGAGATTGCACAAAAACAAGAAATCTCAATTTTGTGTTTTCCGGAATGTGCTTTAGATGGGTATTCCCCCCATGATGCTTCTGAAATCGGCAATACTATCGATAATAAATGGATTAATCAGTTGAGTGAGTGCTCTGGAGATCTTGGGATAACCCTCTTAGTTGGTATGGTTGAACAAAGCACAAGACCTTATAAGCCTTACATTTCTCAGGTTATCTTATCTCCGGGAGAAGTGCCTAAGGTTTATCGTAAAGTTCACTTGGGGCGAAGCGAATTAGATTATTTTACGCCCGGAGATAGTTTTCCTATTTTCTCAGCCCATGGGACTTCATTCGCAGTAGGAATCTGTTGGGATTGGCATTTTCCTGAAACTGCTGCTATCTATTCGCTTAAAGGCGCCGAGATCTTATTTGCGCCTCATGCTTCTCCTAAAGTGGCCGGTGATCGAAGGCAAATATGGCTGCGTTATCTTGGGGCCCGGGCCTATGATAATTCGGTTTATCTTGGAGCGTGCAATTTGATCGGCAGTAATGGTAAGTCTAAAGAATTTAGTGGGGGCGCGTTAGTCATAGGACCAAAGGGAGACCTGTTTGATCAGGCGCGAATGAGTAATGACGGTATTCTGGCCGCTGATCTTTCGGCAGAACGGATTAATCATATACGCCGGCCTGAGCGTTCCTCGATGCGAGATAGTTTCTTTTTGGCGGACCGGCGTAAGGAACTATATCGTGAATTACTGGAATTAGAGATTCCTGAAAAATAAGTAAAAAACCTTCCCCGACAAAGTCGGGGAAGGTTTTTATTATTACCTTATTACCAATTGTTGCGTGAACGTGGTTGGTAGCAGTCTCTGCAATAAACCGGTCTGTCACCTGATGGTTGGAAAGGCACTGTAGTCTCTTTTCCACAGGTGGCACAAATTGCTGGGAACATTTCACGTGGTTGGCGGGAATAACCGCCACCGCCGTTATTTCTATTCTGAGCTTTTCGAGCAGCACGGCATTCCGGGCAGCGTCCAGGCTCATTAGTGAAGCCTTTTTCTGCGTAGAATTCTTGTTCAGAAGCTGTAAATTCAAATTCACGACCGCATTCTTTGCAAACTAAAATCTTGTCATTAAACATTAAAAAACCTCCGATTTTTTATTACCCGCGACATGGGAAGTTCAGTATCTTCCCAGAGCCTTAGGCAATCGAGAAGCTTTTTGGAAATCCTCAAGTACTTCGAGCATCTTAATTATAACTAAGTAGAAAATATTAGTCAATGCTTCAACCGGAATCGTGCTATATTTTACCAGCTTAGAAAACCGCAGAATTCACTAGTCGTATTTTCAGCGTCATAATTCAGGCCCCAATGAATAACAATAAACCTATAGACATTAAATACTCAAGACAGGGGATGACACTTTGGAGCATAATGATGTTGAGATATTGCCGGAACGAATTCTCGGCATGCAGAAACTAGAGGCTATATTTAAACAGAACGGATATTTGATCTGCCAGTCCAGCGGAGAGCGGATCTATAACTTTGATGAAGTTGCAGCAATTTTTTTGCCGCTGAGTTCATCCATAGATCAGGCCATGGCTGTACACCGGAGTCATGCTCCGGAATTCCTGCATAGATGTTTGTTAGCTCAATTTTAAATGGTTTCAAAGAATGCCGAAAAGACCTTCGCTATAGCCAGGTGATCTTTAACCCCTCCAAGCTCCCGCGCCGAATGCATTGCCAGTACAGGGTTACCAATATCAACTGAACGAATATCGAGGTGAGTGCTGGATATTGGGCCGATCGTGGAACCCCCTCGTTCATCGGAGCGATTAACGAATAGTTGGACAGGTACATTTACTAATTGACAGAGTGCCTTAACTATTGCTGAAGATTCAGCATCAGTAGTGTAACTCTGGTTTGCACTGATTTTTATTACCGGACCGCCATTGAGGATGGGGCGATTAATAGGATCATGCTTTTCATTTGAGTTGGGGTGGAGAGCATGGGCCATATCTGCCGAAATGAGAAAAGAGTGCTCTAAGGCTTGGAAATAGGTTTCCCGGTCCTTTTTTTGTGCTAAGAGAATCCGTTCCAGAACATGGGCCAGAAGTGGGGAAGCAGCACCCTGTTTTGAAGTGCTTCCACATTCTTCATGATCGAAGCAGACCAGAACTTGGGTTGATAAAGCTGGTTTAGCCTTTGTAATCGCCCAGGTACCTGCATGTATCATGGCTAAATCATCAAGACGCGCGCTTGAGATGAATTCATTTTGAAACCCAATAAGACAGCCTTTTTCTGATTCATAGAGAAAAAGGTCAAAGTCAAGAATATCATCTGCAGGGCAATGCAAGGTTTCAGCAAGGTGATTCATTAATACCCCCTTTGTTTGTAAGTTCTCTGTGATTTGAGCCAACAATGGGAGCATGTCCTTTTGTTTATTTAATTCCAAGCCTTCATTAACCTTTCGGTTCATATGAATTGCCAAATTAGGTATTATAAGTAAAGGACGATCACTGTGGAAGAGCCTCGTTTGTGGAGAGAAAGGAGAATCTCCCTTTAGGATTATTCGACCCGCTAAAGAAAGAGGACGGTCCAGCCAGGTATTAAGGATGGGGCCGCCATAGGTTTCAGTATTTAATTTCAGATAACTACCTTCCACAGAGATCTCGGGCAGTGGTTTAATACGAAAGCTGGGGCTGTCTGTATGGGCTGCAATCAGGCGGAATCCGTGATTTTCAAGTTCGCCCTGGCCAACCACAAAAGCCAGAAGGGCAGAATTATTTCGAGTAACAAAACATTTGTCTCCAGGAGTTAAGGACCATTTCTCGTTGAAGTTCAACTCTCGAAAGCCTTTGGGAACGAGCATTCTCTTAACACTTTCTACGGCATGGAACGAAGAGGGACTAGCCTCGATAAACTTTAGAAGTTCCCCGGCAAACAATAGTTCAGCATTGTTGATATATGAAATACTCATGAATTTGACCGCCTTTCAAGAAATTTCGAAGGATACTTTTTATGGGTTTCTCTTTAGTTTTCAGGTAAGATCATTGAAGGTTAGCAGGATATTAGACATATTATATAGAAAGTTTTTGAAAGATCAACTTAAAAAATAGAATTGCGGGATGTTAATTGGAAATAGACATGAGACGTGTTCGGGTTACAACCCTTGAACATAGTAGTTTATATGAAATTACAGAGATGTGGAACAGATGTTGGCGCGGATATTATTACGATATGTCGTATACCCATGAGCATATGAAAATTTGGCTTGAATTAAGTCATGTTTCTTTACGGCATTCGATTGCTGTACATGTAAATCACCAGATTGTGGGGTTCTCTCTATTATCAATCGATGGCAGAGATGGATGGATTGCCGGGGCTTGTATAGACCCCGAGTATAGAAGAAACGGTCTCTTTAAAGTTTTAATGCGTACTCAGCTGAATATGGCTAATTATATTCAGCTAAAACGGGTTTTCCTTGAGGTACTGGAACAGAATCCTGCTCGTCTGGTATATCAGTCCGTCGGCTTCCTGTGTGTGCGCCAACTGAATGTTTACCGTTCAAAGCGTAAACTTTTACAGAATAAACCATTCGAGGGCAATCCTCTTGTATTGATTCCAGTAGAACATTATTTTAAAAACCGCAGCCAAGCTTTTTTTAATCCAGCCTGGCAGCGAAGAGAAGGATATTTGCGACGTCATAATAATCTTAGAGCGTTGATAAATCTAAATGGAACAGCGGGGGCTTTGTTTGCCGGTGATAAATGGGGGCCCTTACTCGATATTTGGAGCGCTGACTCTGCGGGAGCTGAGGAAGTGCTATCGACTCTGCTCCGCAAATTAGACGATCCCCTGACACTCATCAACCAACCCAATGATTGGATAGCAGCATTGCTCGGAAAGCTTGGGATTAATCCAAATGCAAAACAAATAGAAATGTGTGTAGAACTGTCATAAACTTGATTCTCTGAACATAAGTTAATAAAGTCCGGATGAATTGATGCAAAAAGAGGGTCGCTTTTTGGTGAATACTATGGGCAGAATGTTGAGAATTATTATTTCGAAAAGCCTTGTAAATTCAGAAAGAAAGGTATATACTTGGTAAGTTATCAAGTAAGTGGAAAGGAGAAATTTATGAAGCAAAAAGAAACATTAATGATTAATGCGATTTTAGAGTCTATAGGACTGGAATCCATTAAGACCACTCAAACCCAAAAGGCAAATTCATAATGAAGGATAAGTAGTTACAGAAAGGGAGCGGTATTTTGACCCGGATTCTAATCCTAAAGTGTAACCTAAGTTGCTTAAAACCATTCGGAAACAGCCAAATATAAAAGCGAGATTCTTATGTTAGTTAAGAACCTCGCTTTTATACTTGGAATGATAGTAAGGATTGGAAGCAGCAATACTAATCGAATAAAGGACAGGAGTGTATGAATATGGCATTATCAGTACTAGGCATTGCTTGCAGCCCAAGGCGGAATGGCAACTCGACACGATTACTTTTAGAGGGAATGAAAACTGCTCAATCTGAGGGTCACATTACTGAGCTAGTGTATCTTTCCGACCTGAATATGAGCCCCTGCCAGGGATGCGGTGCATGTTCGGCTAAAGGAATCTGTGTAATCAAGGATGATATCCCAAAACTTCAGGAAAAATTGATTAGTTTTGACCGTTTTATCCTCGCAGCGCCCATTTATTTTATGGGTATAAATGCTCAGGCGAAAATCATGATCGACCGAATGCAAACCTTCTGGGCGCGCAAATACTTGCTTAATCAAACATTAATCAGACCATCTGGGCCTGAGAGAAGCGGTATTTTCATATCAACGGCCGGGACACAACTACCGAAGGTTTTCGACTGCGCCGAAGGTTCTGTGAAGACGTTTTTTCATATGCTGGATATTGAATTTAAGCAATCTTGTGTTTTTAGCAAAGTGGATAAAATTGGGGATATTGATGAATTTCCCGAATCATTTGAAGAAGTACGAAAAACAACTCAAAGTCTTTTGGGGTTCTAAATAGTTTAAAAAAACTTACTAGTCGAATTGTTGCCTATTATGATATACTAATTTGAATGTATTTAAGTTTTGATGGAAAGGAACTTGCCTCATGCAACAAACTTCAACGCCGCCTAAAATTGCTATTGTAACTGACAGTACAAGTGATCTTAATTCAGAAATGACTAAGGAGTTTGGGATTGAGATCCTGCCTTTGCACGTTGTGTATAAAGATCGGGAGTATCTCGATGGGGTTAATATCAGTCCAAATGAGGTTTATGATCATATGGATATTGAAGTTCCCACAACATCATTACCTTCTCCAGCGGAAATTTCCGCTTTATTGAATCGTCTTCGAGATGAAAAGTTTACACACGTTCTTTCGATGCACATATCAAGCGGCTTGAGTGGTACCTATGAAACAGTCTGCCAAGTAGCGAAAGACTATAAAGAAATGGATATTGAAGTGTTGGACTCTAAAGCACTTTCGATGGGGCTTGGCTTTCCTGTATTGGAAGCAGCTCGTGAACTCCGCCGTTCAATGAATTTTCAGGCAGTGATTAAGGCAGCAAAGACCGCATCTCAGCGGACTAAATTATATTTTGTCCTGTCTACATTGGAATATCTTAAACGTGGCGGCCGGATCGGATATGTTTCAGGTACGGTTGGTGAGCTTCTCAACATAAAACCCATTATTTCTATAAATTCCGAAGGCAAATATATTACATATGCCAAAGTCCGTGGCCGGGATCAATCTCTCAGAAAATTATTTGATATACTTATTGAATCTACTCAAGGCGGACAATATAATGTAGCCGTTGTTCATGGCGGCGCAGAGCAGGAAGCTCGCAAACTATGGCAAAAGGCTAGAGAACTTCCCAATATCAAGGAATTGTTATTTAATCAGATCAGCCCGGTCATGGGGGTTCATACAGGGCCCGGACTGGTGGGTGTTATTATATCTCCTGTTATTACAGCTCAGTCTTAGACTGAGCTTTTTGTTTGTTGTTCAGGAAAGTATATAATTTTTGATTTCTGAATAAATGATGTAAGATTAAATTGATGAGTTAAGTGTTTAGTTTGAATGTTATATGCTATATGTTATAATTAGCTTTAAAGGTAATATTATCCATATCAATCAATAATCTATAACTGAGTTTCGCGCAAATAAAGGAGGGTATTAAGGTGAATGTTCAAGAACGCTACCGTTTATGGTCTGAAAATCCCTATTTCGAGGAAGAAATACAGCAAGAACTGAAAGAGATCACGGATCCACAGGAAATTGAGGACCGTTTTTATACTGATTTAGAATTCGGAACAGGTGGATTAAGAGGAATTATCGCGGCAGGCACAAATCGCATGAATAAATATGTGATTCGTAAAGTAACCCAAGGGTTGGCGGAATGTGTTTGTGATCATGGGCCGGAAGGTATGCAGCGGGGGGTGGTGATTGCTTATGATTCCCGGAAGTATTCACCGGAATTCGCGCTGGAGGCTGGGTTAATACTTGCCAAAAATGGTATTAAAGTGTACCTCTTTGATGCCCTTCGCCCAACACCTGAACTTTCTTTTGCGGTTCGCCATTTGCGGGCTTTAGCGGGGATTGTCGTAACTGCGAGTCATAACCCTAAAACCTATAATGGTTATAAAGTTTATTGGGATGATGGAGGGCAGGTACCTCCTGTCAAAGCGGATCAAATTCTTGCCCGTATCAATGCCCGCGAGAACTGGCTGGGAATCGAACCCATGTCTCTAGATGAAGCTAAGAGAAGCGGATTACTTCAAATCATCGGCGAGGAAATTGATCAACTCTATCTTTCTCGTGTCAAAGAACTTGCGCTGTACCCGGATCTTGATGCTCAGAAAGGGAAGGAGCTTAAAATCGTCTATACTCCTTTGCATGGAGCAGGGAATATACTTGTCCGCAGGGCCTTATCTGAACTGGGATTTAGTTCAGTCCAGGTCGTACATGAACAAGAACATCCGGATCCGGAGTTTACAACTGTCCCATACCCCAATCCGGAGGCTCCGGCGACCTTTGAACTAGCCAGAAACTACGGAAACGAGATGAAAGCAGATTTGCTCTTAGCGACAGATCCGGATGCGGATCGTTTAGGGGTGGTTTTGCGGAAACCTCAAGGGGATTATATACAGCTGACCGGAAATCAGATTGGGATAATCCTGACCTACTATATCTTATCTCAGAAAAAGTCCCTGGGAACTCTCCCCAATAATGCGGCGATTATCAAAACAGTAGCCTCAACTGATTTGGCAGATGAGGTTGCTCGTTATTTTAATGTTCGTGTTGAAAACGTGCTGACAGGGTTTAAATTTATAGCTGAAAAAGAAAGAGAAATGGAAGAAGGCGGTTGGGGGACATTCCAATTTGGTTTTGAAGAAAGTTATGGATACCTGGCGGGAGATTTTGTTCGGGATAAAGACGCAATTATTGCTTCTGTCATCTTGGCTGAAGCTGCCCTTTATTATCAACAAGTTGAAGGACGCACTTTCTTTGATGTACTGGAAAGTATCTATCAACAGTTTGGATATTACGTTGAGGATCAGGAGTCCCTTACCCTCGAAGGTAAACGTGGTAAAGAAGAAATGGCATTAATCATGAATACACTTCGTCAAGAGGAGATCCATGAACTGTGCGGAATGACGATTGAACGATTTGACGATTATGAGCAACGAATCAGCAAAAATCTAAGAACCGGGCAGACTGAACCGCTCAAGCTTCCACGTTCAAATGTTTTGCGATATTCATTTAGTGACGGGGGATTTGTGATGGTAAGACCCTCTGGAACGGAACCTAAAATCAAATTTTACATTTCAGTAAAAGCTGATACCCGAACAGAAGCTGATGATCTCAACTGCAAACTTAAAAAAGAGCTTATGGAACGGATCGCTAAAATAAGGTCTGCTTAAAGGGCAGGATCTGCGAAAAGGATTTTCGTTCTAAACGTCGAATAATCCCGGGATGGGCAGATATGTGCTGAAAGATCTCTAAAATGTCTGCCAAAAAGGGAGAGTTTCTCAAATGCATATAAGGGACCATTGGTTCGCCGTTGTTAATCCGCACTCTGCCAATGGCAGCACTCGAAAACGATGGCCACACTATTTGAAACGACTACAGGATGAAGGCTATCTTATTGATTTTGTTTATACATCTAAGCCTGGAGATGCAACCCGAATTACTCAACAGGCCTTGAATAACGGATGTACCCATATCATCTCGGTCGGTGGAGACGGGACTATGAATGAAGTCGTCAATGGTTTCTTCTCTAATGACCAACTAATCAGTTTGGAGGCTGAACTTGCCGTTTTTTCCCATGGTACCGGATGTGACTTTATTCGTTCATTACAAATTCCAAGAGGGATTGAGGGTTTTGTTGGAGTTCTGAAACAAGGTCGAAAACGGATGGTCGATTTGGGAGAAGTCTTGTTTTATAATGACCAGGGGCAGCAGGTTCAGCGTTACTTTCTCAATGTAGGAGACGTAGGTTTAGGCGGAGAAACGGTTGCGCGCGTCAATCGGCAAAGCAAGCTGCTCGGAGGTAAATTATCCTTTCTGATTGGATCCGTACTAAGCATCCTTTCTTATCGCAATAAAGTTATGAGCTGTGAAATTGATGGAAAACTAATCTGTCATGGTCGGCTCAACAGTATTATGGTAGCAAACGGCCGGTATATTGGCGGCGGGATGATGATTGCGCCGCAGGCCGAGCTGGATGATGGGTTGTTTGATGTGGTTGTATTGGGTGATTTTTCTGCCTGGACCATCTTGCGGCATATTCCAAAGATCTATAGGGGAACTCATCTGAGAATCCCCGGGGTCAGTGTGCAGCGCGGCCGTTCTGTTGTCATTACTTCAGATGAAAGGATTTTACTGGATATTGACGGAGAACAACCCGGTCAAGGCCCCATTGAATTTAGACTTAAACCGGGTATCCTTCGTTTATGGGGATGATAAAGAATAATTAAACAGGGATAGTTAATTCATAGGGCTTATGAATTAACTATCCCTGTTTCAGCAGAGTATCCTCTAACGCTGTTTTCAGTGGGAATCTGAGAGTGCCCTGAGGTTTGGAATAGTGGTAAATAGTTTTGAGTCGAAGGTCAATATTGGTCAAGAAAATGTCTGACCAATATTGACCTTCGACTTAAAAAAGACTATAATTTTAATAACAAGGAAAATACTCTATATAATCAGAATTAGATAAGCTGAGATTTTATGTCTGTTTACAAAGATAGTATGTTTATAAACCATCAGTAATATGAGGTGAGAGTATGGATTTTAAAGATTATTACGCAAGCCTGGGTGTTTCACCGGATGCGGATGATAAAACTATCAAGAAAGCTTACCAGAAACTAGCCAAAAAGTATCATCCGGATGTTAACCCGGGGGACAAAAACGCTGAAGAAAAATTCAAAGAGGCTACGGAAGCTTACCAAGCGATTAGTGATCCCGAAAAACGACGCAAGTATGATGAATTAAGACAGGATTATCAACAATGGCAGGCTCGCGGAGGGCGCGGAAATTATAATTGGGATCGTTGGCAGTCTAATCCAGGTGGAGGCGGCGGGGGTTTTACCTACACCATGTCTCCGGAAGATTTTGCCGAAATGTTTGGCGGGACGGGGAGTTCGGGTGGATTTAACTTTGGCGGGGAAGGATACTCGGATTTCTTCTCAACTCTCTTTGGAGGAGGCGGTCCTCATGCAGGACGGCCACGCCCAGGTCAGGACGTTGAAGTTGATGTTCAAGTGACTCTTGAAGAGTCTTATACAGGAACGACCAGGTTAATTCGAAGCGGTGAGAAACAAATCGAGGCTAAGATTCCAAAAGGGGTTCGGACCGGTTCCAAGGTACGCCTGACAGGTCAAGGCGGTCCTGGGATTTCAGGGGGACCGGCGGGAAATCTCTATTTGATCATAACGGTTAGTCCACATTCTCATTTTGTCCGAGAGGGAGATGATTTGAGGGTTGAAATTCCGGTCGATTTCTACAGAGCCGTTTTAGGAGGGGAAGTAAGTATCCGGACTCTTAGCGGGGAGGTCCTGCTCAAGATACCACCACATACCCAAAGTGGCAAAAAGTTTCGCCTAAAGGGAAAAGGTATGCCAAAGTTAGAAAAACCAAGTCAGCAAGGAGATCTCTTCGCGGTCGTGTCCATTGTATTACCTGAAAACATGAGCGATCAAGAGATTTCTGCCCTGCATGACCTGGCAGCTAAAAGAGGAGTTATTGTCTAAAGAAATGAAAAATTCATCTGTTTAACTAGCTTGAAAAGGAGTGAAAGATTATGTCATTTGATACCAACCGTTTTACCCAGAAATCCCAGGAAGCAATCACAGGTGCCCAAACAATGGCGGAACGCAACGGGAACAGCCTGGTTGAGCCCGAACATCTTTTACTCTCCTTATTAGAGCAAGGAGAGGGTGTCGTTCCTCAGGTACTGACTAAGATAGGGATCGCAGTAGGAGCACTCATCCAGACTGTGCGGCAGGAAATTAACCGCTTTCCCCGTATCAGCGGCGGAAATGTGCAATTAAGCATCTCCCCCCGTTTAAGAACGGTCTTAGTAGCAGCTCATGATGAGATGGCTCCCTTTGGGGATGAATATGTTAGTACTGAGCATTTGTTGCTCGGTATTTTAGAAAAGGCCGGAGGGTTTGTCGAACAAATCTTCAAGAAAGTCGGTTTGAATCGGGAAAAGTTACTTCAGGCTTTACGTGAAGTCAGAGGAACCCAACGTGTTACAAGTCCTAATCCTGAGGGTACCTACGCTGCTTTGGAACAGTATGGACTTAACTTAGTGCAGCAAGCACGGCGCGGAAAGCTTGATCCGGTGATTGGACGTGACGAGGAAATCCGCAGAGTGATCCAAACTCTATCCAGGCGTACCAAAAATAACCCCGTCCTTATTGGGGAACCGGGGGTTGGTAAAACAGCCATCGTCGAAGGTTTAGCCCAGAGGATTGTCAGGGGAGATGTTCCGGAGGCAATCAAGGATAAACAGGTGATTGCCCTTGATCTGGGAACCTTAATTGCCGGAGCGAAATACCGGGGAGAATTTGAAGAACGTCTGAAAGCAGTGCTTAAAGAAATCCAAGATCGTCATGATGTCATCTTATTTATTGACGAATTGCATACGGTTGTTGGGGCCGGAGCTGCCGAAGGAGCAATGGATGCCAGTAATATGCTTAAGCCGATGCTTGCTCGCGGAGAACTCAGTATGCTTGGGGCGACCACTTTGGCAGAATACCGCAAGCATATAGAAAAAGATGCTGCGCTCGAACGGCGTTTTCAGCCAATTATGGTGGAAGCGCCCACAGTACAAGATACAATTTCAATATTGCGTGGCCTTAAGGAACGCTATGAAACCCATCATGGAGTTCGAATAACCGATGGAGCAATTATTGCTGCTGCTGTTCTTTCAGATCGTTATATTAGTGATCGTTTCCTCCCGGATAAGGCCATTGATTTGATTGATGAAGCTGGGGCACGCATGCGGATGGAAATTACCAGTGATCCTTATGAGTTAGATCAGATTAAACGTCGAATAATGCAGCTGGAAATTGAACGAGAAGCTTTGAAAAAGGAAAAGGATGACGCCAGCAAGGAGCGCTTAGCAAAAATCGAGGAAGAGTTAGGTAACCTTAAAGAAGAGCGTTCTGGAATGGAAGCTCAGCTGCAAGGGGAACGGGAAATTCTGATTCGGATTCAACAACTTAAAGAAGACGTTGATCGTTCTCGTACGTTGATGGAACAAGCCCAGCAGCAATTAGATTATAATAAGGCGGCGGAGCTTCAGTATGGCATAATCCCTAATTTAGAGAAAGAACTGAAAGCTGCGGAAGAAAAGCTGCAAGTTAAGCAGAATAGTTTATTAAAGCAAGAAGTGGTCGAGCAGGATATTGCGGAAATTGTAGCAACTTGGACCCATGTTCCGGTTTCCAAACTTATGGAAAGTGAAATGCAAAAGCTTGTCCGTATGGAAGAACGAATTCATCAACGGGTTATTGGGCAGGAAGAAGCTGTTAAAGCTGTCTCCGATGCTGTACGCCGGGCTCGTGCCGGACTGCAGGACCCCAACCGCCCTTTAGGGTCCTTCCTTTTCTTAGGCCCTACGGGAGTTGGAAAGACTGAACTGTCAAGAGCATTGGCAGAGTTTCTCTTTGATGATGAACAAGCAATGGTGCGGATTGACATGTCCGAGTATATGGAAAAGCATACTGTCTCACGCTTGATTGGAGCCCCTCCCGGATATGTAGGGTATGAAGAGGGGGGACAACTTACAGAAGCTGTTCGTCGTAAACCCTACAGCGTCATTCTCTTTGACGAAGTAGAGAAAGCGCATAGTGATGTTTATAATGTTTTATTGCAGCTTTTAGATGATGGAAGATTGACCGATGGTCAGGGTCGTATTGTCAACTTTAAGAATACGGTTGTTATTCTAACCAGCAATATTGCCAGCCCGACGATTCAGGAACTGACCCAGCGCAACGCGTCGAAGCAAGAAGTCCGCACCGCTATCAATGAAGAACTTCGGCACTATTTCCGTCCGGAATTTCTGAACCGTCTTGACGAAACTATTGTCTTCCATCCCCTTGGACGTGAGCATATTGGGCAAATCGTTGAGATTCAGCTTGGTCAGTTACGTCAACGTTTAGGTGAAAGCAAACTCACGATGGAACTGTCGGAAAAGGCCAAAGCACAACTTACCAACGAGGGATATGACCCTATCTACGGAGCCAGACCTCTTAAACGTGTGATCCAGCAACGTTTGCAGAATCCTTTAGCCCTCAAACTTTTGCAAGGAGAATTTATGCCAGGGCAGGAAATCCTGGTCGATATCGATGAATTCGGAAATTACTCGTTTACTGTCAGAAAAGAGTCAGTGACATTTGAAGGAGTTTAATTTGATTGAAACGCAAAAGAGAGAAGAGAGCCTGGAATTTCGGCCTCTCTTCTCTTTTTTGTACTAAAATCTCAATTCCAGCCTTTGAAAGATTACTTTGATCTGGAACTTGGCTTCTCTTCGGCACTGAATGTATAATGTAGTTAGCTAAGTCAAAAAGTAAAGCGAGGAGAATTAGGTGCCCCATAACAGATTGATTAATTTCCCCATTTGGCAAGGAAAAGCAGGGGAAGGGCGGTGTCAGATTTCATTATTTCTCCAGGATACTGGAAATGGGCTGAATGGCCTTCTGACCGGCGGAGAAAAACCCCATGTCGGCGGAGTCGTTCTGGCGCTTCCCCGTCCCAGTCTCAGAGGGGAAGGGTGGAGCGCAGACGTTTATATCACACCGGTGCCTGGTCATAAAGATGTCGATGTTGCACGAAAGGTGGCAGCTTTATTAGCATGTGAACTCCGCTGCTCAGTCGTTGTGACCGCTGGAATTCATTCGGACAATCTTTCCCCGGAAGAACTGAGCCAGATAATTTGCCATTGTGAAACACTGACTCAAGATGCCTTAGCTGCCCTGAAGTAAGGGTTAAGATTTTAATAAGAGGTGACACTGTGCACGCAAATTTACGACAGTTTATTGAAACCCTCCAACGAGAAAAGCAGATTGTGGAAATAGAAACAGAGGTTGACCCATACCTTGAATTGGCAGAAATCCATCGTCGTGTCATTGAGGAAGAGGGGCCGGCTTTGCTCTTTAAGCGAGTTAAGGGAAGCCCTTTTCCGGTAGTTACAAATCTATTCGGAACCCGCAGGCGTGTCGATCTCGCTGTCGGGCCAAAGCCTGAGGACACAGTACAACGAGCAGTATCGGCTTTGCATCGCTTGCTGCCGCCGAAGCCCTCTGTACTTTGGCAGGAAAAAGATTGGATGCTTTCTTTAGCTAAGACTGGACTGCGCACGATTAATCCGAAGCATGCTCCGGTTCTTGAGATACGGGAAAGCTCAGTCGATTTAACCCGGCTTCCGGTACTAACGAGCTGGCCTGATGATGGAGGCCCGTTTGTCACCTTGCCCTTAGTCTACACAGAACATCCTGTGACAAGAGAACATAATTTGGGAATGTATCGTATTCAAATACATGAACCATCCCAAACCGGTATCCACTGGCAGATTCATAAAGGGGGCGGGTTTCACTATCATGAAGCCGAACTTCTGGGGCAGGATCTCCCTACAACGCTTTTCCTGGGGGGGCCGCCGGCCTTGATTCTTTCTGCCATAGCACCACTCCCGGAAATGCTGCCTGAGCTAATTTTCACTTCTTTTTTAATGGGAGAAAAACTAAGCCAAGTTAAAGTGCCTACCCATTCCCATGCTCTGATCGCTGAAGCTGAGTTTGCTATATGTGGAACTGTACCGGCCCATGTCCGCAGACCGGAAGGTCCGTTTGGTGATCATTATGGTTATTATTCATTAACCCATGATTTCCCGATCTTTAATGTACATACTGTTTACCACCGCCGGGATGCTATTTATCCGGCTACAGTTGTAGGAAAACCCCGGCAAGAAGATTATTTTATTGGAGAGTACCTGCAGTCCTTGCTTTCTCCGATGTTTCCAGTTGTTATGCCGGGAGTTAAAGCACTCTGGACGTATGCCGAAACAGGTTTTCATGCTTTGGCGGCTGCTATAGTACGAGAAAGTTATCACCGTGAAGCACTGGCTCATGCTTTTCGTATTTTAGGGGAAGGGCAGCTCACCTTAACCAAGTTCTTGATCATTACGGATGTTCAGCTTGACTTACAAGATTTTAGAAACCTTCTCGAAACTGTTTTGGCCCGCTTTGAACCGGAAACTGATCTCTTAATCTTAAACGAAACATCCATCGATACCTTGGATTATACAGGCCGGCGGCTCAATCATGGAAGCAAAGCAATAATGCTGGGCCTGGGGCCTTCTAAAAGAGATTTGCCTCGTGAGGTCAGGGAAAATACACTACCCGGGGTCTTGGGGATCAAGCCATTCTGTGCAGGCTGCCTGCTCATCGAGGCTCCTTCATTTACCAGCTCGCCTGGGCTTGCCGATGATGTATTGCAGCATCTCCAAAAGGCTCCTTTCCAAGATTGGCCGCTGGCGATTTTAGTCGATGACCTAACTCTTGCTCTGAACACTCCTGGCTTTCTCTGGCAAGTCTTTACCCGCTTTGATCCAGCCCATGATATCTATGCTTCGACAGAGATGCTTAATCATCGTCTGGTATACCATGGTCCGATTCTAATTGATGCACGGATGAAACCAGGATATCCTGGCGAAGTCGTTCCCGACGAAGCGACAGTAAACCTTGTCAATCAGCGCTGGAAAGAGTATGGACTAACTGATTGTCTTTAAGATCAATTTTTATATCACTAAAGGCAGAATTACTTGATCACTAACCTAGATCAAGAATTCTGCCTTACTATTCTATAATCTGAAAAGCTTTCGGAAGTTGGTTCACTTGATTAAGTCCTTTATCATATCCAAATATTGAACAGCCTGTTCAACAATAGTTTGGAGCTCTGCTTTCTGCTCGGTTAATTCTTGTATTTGTGCCTCAAGTTGGACAATCTCCTTGCGCTTTTCAATGAGTAATGTTTCAGTTTCCATTTCTTCGGCTTCCTTAAGACGTGTTGTTTCCTTAAGGATTGTTTCACTTTCGTTGCGAGTTGATTGCAAAAGTTCTTCAGCTTGCTTAGCAGCATCCTCTTTAACCTGCTTAGCGATTCTTTGAGCACTGACAAGCGCATCTCTAAGGTCTTTTTCGATCTGTTCATAGTCCTTGAGGCGATTTCCCCATTCTAAGTTCTGTTCTCTTAAACTATTGATTTGTAAACGTAATTCTTTATTGACAGCATTTGCTTCGGATAATTGACGTTCATTTTCAGCCCATGCCTGGTCAACTTCATCTGAATCATACCCACGGAAAACCCGCTTAAAGTCTGGCGCCTCCAAATTCATTTCCTCCATTTCCATAATTCAATTATAGGAATTGCCTCCTTTTTCTTTCCAGTTTAACTTATTAAGATCCTATCTGTCCAGATAATACGCTTTTGAAATCTTTAAACGAGTTTATTTATGAAAATAGAATAATTTGAGGTTTTTTTACACATCCTGAAACTGTTATGTAAATTAGTTTTTAAAAAGGAGGGATCTAGATGCAACTGAATGAGATGGAAATGAAAAAAGTCCTTGACCAAGGTATGTTAACCAGAAGTATCATTGAAAATGATACCGCTAGGAAAAAGTGCCAAATGTATACTGAACTGGCGAAAGACCCAGCTGTAAAGGGATTTTTTAAAGAACAATCTAAAGCTTTGGACGATGTAGTAGGATACTTTAAAAAGGGTATGATAGAGCTTCAATAGAAAGGAGGGTTCGAAATGACTAGTCAATTTACGGATTTAGATATGCTTTATGATTACGAAAAAGATGCTGCGGCCGCGGCAATGGGATACATGACCTTAGCCACGCGTGCTCATCATGCTAATCTAAGAGATATATACTTACGCTTAGCCAACGAAGCAACGAATGCCCATAGTAAAGTCAGCAAATTGATTAATCAAAGCGGTGGTATTGCCTAAATTTAAGCGTAAATAAAGAACCGGGAACAATAGAGTTCCCGGTTCTTTATTTTGCTGGTCAGAATTGCCCCTACGGATGGCATTTAACCGGCAGCTTGTTGAGAGCGGTAGAGCGCTGTTTTATGGCGAATGCGCTGGAGAGCATTGTCTAATGACTTGGGATGAAGCCCTAAATGCTCTGACAGTTCGCGTTGTTTAAACCCTTGTATGAAGTAGTGTTCAAACACTAAGCGTTCAAGATTCGACATGTTTTTATTTAAGTCTTGAATCATAGTGTTGATCTCATCATTGGCGATAACCGTTGATGCCGGGTCCTCAGCGTTTGGCAATAATTCCAGGAAGCTTGTTTCCTCAGACTCAGAAATAACATTATTAAGGGAATAAGCTTCATTGAGATTAGTGTGTTTTTGGCGAGTATACCTGCGCAGGCTATCAATGAGTTTGCGTTTAATGACCATTCTTAAAAAATGAAGGAAGGGAATTCCTGAATCATCGTCGTAAGATCTTATGGCCCGATATATCGCAATCCGTCCTTCTTGAATGAGGTCATCATAATCTGCTCTAGGCAAAAAATATTTAGACGCGATCAAGCGAACTTCGGGTTCATAATGTTGAATTATCTCATTTAAGGCATCCTTATTACCCGAGCGCGCTGCTTCAAGCATGCTAGTTTCCATGTCTTGGGCGCTAATGTTCGAAGTCATAGCACTCAACTCCTTGTCAAAGAATAGGCAATTACTTATAGAGTGTAATAAAGATTATGCCATTTGACAAGGATATTTTGGTGGACAGTAAACCATGTTATTCCAGTAAATTAATAAACTTATGATCTTACCTTTATAATGATTTGATCAAGTTTGCAGTTTCAATGGCTGTCATAGCGGCATCAAAACCTTTGTTTCCTGCTTTTGTTCCTGCCCGTTCAATCGCCTGCTCAATACTGTCAGTTGATATGACGCCGAAAATTACTGGTACCCCGGTTTGTAAGCCTACTTGAGCAATTCCCTTGCTAACTTCATTACTGACAAGTTCAAAATGGGGAGTTGCACCCCGAATTACGGCTCCCAAGCAAATTACCGCATCATAACGCTTGGAAAGTGCCATCTTTTGTGCAATCAGGGGGATTTCAAAGGCTCCCGGGACCCAAGCCAGTTCAATATCATTTTCAAGAACACCATGACGGTGGAGAGCATCGACTGCACCACTTACTAATTTGCTTGTAATAAACTCATTAAAACGAGCAGCGATAATACCAATCTTTAGTCCTTGAGCAATTAAATTTCCTTCAAATGTTTTCATTTCTTAAATCATCCTTTCTATAATGCCAGAGGTTGATATCACTTACCTAACCATGCTTCAGGTACAGGGATCTTATTGAACACCTGTCAAATAGTGTCCCATCTTTTGTTTTTTTGTGCATAGATATTTAGTATTTTCAGGCTTGCAGCCTATCTCTACGGGGACTCGTTCCACTACGTTCAGCCCGTATCCTTCAAGGCCAACGATTTTCCGTGGATTATTCGTCATTAAACGGACTTGGGAGATACCGAGGTCCGCTAAAATTTGGGCACCTACACCGTAGTCGCGTAAGTCCTCCGGAAATCCTAAGGCAAGATTAGCCTCGACCGTGTCTTTTCCTTCTTCCTGAAGTTTATAAGCTCTTAGTTTGTTTAACAATCCGATTCCGCGGCCTTCCTGACGCATATAGAGCAAAACCCCGCGTCCTTCACGTTCAATTTCTTCCATCGCAGCAGAGAGTTGATCGCCGCAGTCACAACGTCGTGAGTGGAAAACATCCCCGGTCAGGCATTCAGAATGAACCCGAACGAGTACTGGTTTCCCGTCATCCACTGTCCCTTTGACCAAGGCAATATGTTCATCTTTATCGAGAACGCTGAGATAACCTATAGCACGGAAGTCCCCGAAACCAGTGGGAAGGTTAATGCTTTCAACCCTCTCGATGAGTTTTTCGGATTGTCGGCGATAACTAATCAGATCCTTAAGCGTTATTAATTTCAAATTATGTTTCTCTACAAAAATCTGTAAATCCGGCACTCTGGCCATTGTTCCATCTTCATTCATAATCTCGCAAATCAGACCTGCCGGTTTAAGTCCGGCAAGACGGGCCAAATCAACGGCACCTTCCGTATGACCGGCGCGAACCAAAACTCCGCCTTCTCGTGCCTGGAGCGGAAAAATATGTCCGGGGCGCTGTAAATCGGTGGGTTTACTTTGAGGATCCACCAAAACTTTAACCGTTTGCGCACGTTCAAAGGCGGAAATTCCGGTAGAACTCATAACAGAATCAACACTTACGGTAAAGGCTGTACCATGAGGATCGGTATTGTTATTCACCATTTGTTGAAGCTCCAGGGCTTGGATTCGCTCTCTTGTCATCGGAACGCAGACTAATCCCCGTCCATAGGTAGCCATAAAATTAATGGCCTCCGGGGTTGCCAGTTCGGCAGCCATAACCAGATCTCCTTCGTTCTCACGGTCCTCGTCGTCCACCATAACCACCATTTTACCTTGTTTAATATCTTCCAAGGCTTCTTCTATCGTGTTAAATGCCATATCATTCACTCCTCAATTAATTTCATTGCTAACAACCTGTTTAAATAAATCCATGCTCAGCTAAAAAACCTAGTGAAAGATCCTGCTTTTTATTGTCTGCTTTCCCATTAAGCCCCATGAAACGAGCAACATATTTACCGATGAGGTCTGTTTCAAGGTTAACGCTGTCACTTAACCCTTTTAAGCCAAGTGTGGTTTCCTTAAATGTGTGGGGAATCAGAGAAACTGTAAAATAATCTGCTTCTACATCTATAATGGTCAGGGATATTCCATCAATTGCAATGGAGCCCTTCGGCAGCATAAATGAAAGAAGTGCAGGGGGGGCGTTGATTTCGTAAACATTGGCAATGCCCCAGGGTACAATCCGGCGAATACTGCCAACCCCGTCGACGTGCCCGCTAACTAAATGTCCGCCTAAACGAGTTTGCAGCTGTAAAGCCCGTTCCAGGTTAACATGGCTGCCGCTCTTTAGTTCAGCCAGATTGGTTTTTACTAATGTTTCAGCCATTACATCCACTGTAAATTCACGATCACTTAACCGAATGACGGTTAAACAGACTCCGTTAATGGCGATGCTGTCACCGATCTGAGTGCCGTTTAAAACCTTTTGGGCTTGAAGGGTAAGTTGTCCTGAGTCTGGTAAAAGACGAAGGGCCCGAACTGTGCCCAGTTCTTCGACAATTCCAGTAAACATATATCTCCTCCCTAATGCATCTTCGCACTGTGCGTTGATACATTCATTGCTTGAAGTTTGAAATGTATCCGGTAACATGAAGGTCACCTGTGTGCATATCAAAACTGAGATTGTCCAAGGTTACAGCCTCCGACATGGCTTTGATATGAAGACCCGAAAGGGGAGAAGGGCCGGTTCCGCCAACAAATTTGGGTGCGATAAATAGTTCTGCTTTATCTATCAGCTTATTTTGCAGGAGTGTACCTGCCAGCCCGCCGCCTCCTTCGAGTAAAACACTTATCCAGCCGCGAAGTACAAGATCACGCAGCAGTTTTTCAAGTGGGACATGACGTTCAGTTTTATATTGCCAGACTTCAACCCGTTCAAGGCTTTGCAGGCGTTGAACTTTCTCTGAAGATGCAGCCAGTGTGGTCGCAATAATACAAGGACTGTGCTTAGAGGAGGTCAGTACCTGTGCCTTCTCCTCCAGCCGTAATTTTCCGTCAACAATGAGTCGAACAGGATCTTTTCCATGGGGAAGACGGCAGGTAAGAGCAGGGTTATCTTGAATGACGGTTTCACTCCCAACCAGGATAACATCATATGCATCCCGAAGCTGATGTACATAATGGCGGGAGGACTCATTGCTTACCCAGCGCGAGTCTCCGGTCTCGGTGGCAATTTTCCCATCGAGGGTCATTGCTGTCTTGTAAACAATGAAGGGTAAACCCGTCGTAATTGATTTAAGGAAAATTTCATTGGTACGTTCAGCTTCATGCTGCAAAACTCCCAGGTCAACTTGAATTCCGGCTTCTCGCAGTCGTTCTGTCCCCTGACCCGATACTAATGGATTGGGGTCTTGCATGGCTACAACAACTCTCTTGACGTTGGCTCGAATCAAGGCATCGGCACAGGGAGGAGTTCGGCCGAAATGTGAGCATGGTTCTAAAGTTACATAAGCCGTAGCGCCGGACGCTTGATCTCCTGCCGCAGCAAGGGCGTGTACCTCTGCGTGAGGAGTCCCTGCTTTGTGGTGATATCCTTCTCCAATAATCTCATTATCTTTAACGATAACACATCCTACTAAAGGATTTGGACTAGTTCTGCCTGTTGCTTTGGCTGCTAACTCAAGCGCTCTTCTCATGAACTGTTCATCTTTAAGAATTGAAGGACTTGATTCGTGCATTAGAGTTTCCTTTCTTTAATTTCAGATTTAGTTTCTCCCAAAGAAAAAAATAGAAACAAAAAAACACCTGTCTCTCTCCAGGTGTCTTAAACAAGGACGCAGCTTAAATAAGCGTTCATCACGCTATAAAATAAAACTAGCTGTTCCTCTTCTCATCCAGACTTTTACTGTCGGCCCTGGAATTTCACCAGATCTGCCAAAAGGCTCGCGGGCTTTACCGCCGGTAGGGAATTTCACCCAACCCCAGAGGAGTATTGTGATTATTGAATTGTTTATAGTTTACTCCAGGCGATCGATTTACGCAACCCTATTATTTTCCGTGTAAAGCGAGAAACTCATCCCGCAATAAACCCATAAGAATGGCATCATGATAATTTCCCAGCACGAAACGAGCTTCACGTTGCCGGCCTTCGATCTTGAAACCGACTTTTTCATAGGCTTTAATTGCCCGGATATTTTCGTCCCAAGTATCTAAGGAAATTCTATGAAAATTCCATTGGTTAAAAAGAAAGCGCACGAATACAATTAAGGCATCTGTGCCATATCCTTTCCCCCAATAGGATTTATTGCCGATTACTATATACAGAGCAGCTGATTGGCCGGGGATATTAATGTCTTTAAAACCTATGGTACCAATAAGGAGATTATTTTCATCCAGAACAGAATAACGATAAATGTCCGGAGATCCATCAAGGAATTTAAGAGCTATTTGATCTTTATTGAGAAGAGTATTTAACGGCCAAGCTCCACTAGCCCAAAGATTAACATCCGGATCATTATACCACTGGTATAGTTCTTCGATATCATCTTCTTCAATAGGACGAATGGTTGTTTTCTGGCCTCGTATCATTATGAAGAACTCCCTCAATTATAATTAGTATGTTCAATAACAGACATTCTATCATTCTTTTCAGATTATGACCATCTGAAAAAAGATCTTCTAAAAAATAATTTGAATAATATGCAGACCTCAAAGCCAGGCAGCTTAGCCCACAGGATAAGATAAAGGGTTTCCTTGCCGGAAACCCTTTAATTGCAATGGTCGGGGCGACGGGATTCGAACCCACGGCCTCTTGGTCCCGAACCAAGCGCGCTACCAAACTGCGCTACGCCCCGAATATTTAAGAACGATTATCATATTAACAAATCACGCTTAGCCTGTCAACCAATATATAAACTTTTATTCTTGATAAACAATATTTTCACTATGAAATTGTTTGTCATTTGATGGGCTTTAGATTGCTACGGAATTTATTTTAAGATATACTTTATACAAGCATATACAGATGTTTCCAAGGTGTTTGATTCATGAGGGAGAGAAGATAATTGAGTAAAATAGGGATCGTGATGGACTCTACCGGATATTTGCCAAAAAATATCTTGGAGCAATTTCAAATTCGTGTTGTGTCCCTTAATGTTAATATCGGGGACGAAACCTTCTTTGAAACGGAATTAACCAATCAGATTTATTTTCAAAAATTAAGTCGGATTTCAGGCTTATCTACTACTTCCCAACCTTCTGTGGGTACGTTCTTAGAAACTTATGAGTCCCTGTTTTCAGAGGGGATCGAGGATATTGTAAGTATTCATATTTCTTCGGCTATAAGTGGGACGCTGCATTCAGCCCAAATGGCGAAAGAACTTGCCTCTAATTCAAATATTCATATTTTTGATTCTAAATCATCTGCTCTGGGTCTTGGTGTATTGGCATGGGCTGCAGCTGAATGGGCTCAGCAAGGTAAGAAGGTTTCTGAAATTATGGAAGGGTTACAGAGCTTGATGCAACAGACTGAAATGTATTTTATTGTCGATACATTAGAAAACCTAAGAAAAGGCGGACGGATTGGCGGAGCGGCAGCTCTTTTGGGAACATTGCTCCAAATAAAGCCGATTCTTTACTTTAATAATAATGCCCAAATCGATGTTTTTGACAAGGTTCGTTCACGGTCACGTGCTTGGCAGCGTGTCATTGATGAATTAACCCGGGCATTATCGACAGGAAAACGTTATCGAATTTGCGTTATGCATGTTAATATTCCTGATGTGGGAATGGAATTACTCGACGAACTTAAGGATCGTTTTCCAGGGCATGAAATAGGTTTATTCGAAGCTGGACCTGTCATCGCAACTCATGTAGGTACAGGCGCTTTTGGACTTACATTTCATCCTTGGCCTTTAATTAACTAAAAGTTTAAACGTTAATCTTAAAAATACCCTCACTCTAAAAGTGGGGGTATCTGTTATGCCCTTTTACTATGCTCTATTGCATAGTATTCGTAATTATCCTATTCTAAACTAGAAAAGAATGGGAGAAAGTTAATTATTAGTCACAAGGACTATTATAGCCTGGTAGGAAACCCAAAAATAAATGGCCGGTAAATTACATCTGAGAAGAATTTAATTCTTCAGAATATACTGAAAATTAAACAAATTTAAATATTCAAAATTCGGGGCTTGTTATAGGTTTCTTTAATCTTGTAATTTCAAATTTTTAGAATAAAATAAATATTAAATTCAGAAATTTTTGCAGGATTTAGCAAAGAAAAAAAGAATATATAATTATTAATAAAATAGCAAGATTGTTATATTAGTCGTAAATTTAAATGCTATAAAGGAGTGAGGTCCGTTGAAAATAGCAATTTCTGGCAAAGGTGGAGTCGGAAAAACCACATTTGCTGCAAATTTTGCCCAATGGCTATCAAACAAAAAAATAACAGTCTTGGCAGTTGATGCTGATCCAGATGCTAGCTTGGGGACGGTCCTGGGAATCTCCGATGAAGTTCTTGCCAATCTTAAGCCGATCGTTGATATGAAAGAATTAATTGAAGAGCGTATGGGTGGGAGTGGAACCTACTATCCGCTTAATCCTAATGTCGATGATATATTAGATGATTATAGCATTCCTTTGGGAGATCTAAGGTTTTTTCGGATGGGTAACATTAAAGGGGGAGGGACCTCTTGTTACTGCAAGGAAAACAGCTTCCTTCGAGCCTTGGTCAATTCATTAATACTGGGGGAAAAAGATACTGTCATTCTAGATATGGGTGCAGGGATTGAACAGCTTACCCGCGGAACAGCCTTGGGTGTCGATGTTCTGGTCATTGTTACTGAACCGTCTAGGGTAAGTGTTCAAACAGTAAAAGTTATCCAACAATTGGCAGGGGAGTTGGGTATTCCTCGTGTAGTTGTGGTGGGCAATAAAGTTCGTAATTCTAAAGATGAAAAGTTTCTTAGAGACCACATTCCTTCAGAACAGCTTGTTGGCATAATCCCTTACAGTGACGAGCTGTTAGAAATGTCCTTAAATACAGGATGTGTGGAATTGCCCGGTGGGTCTCTGGGAGTCGAGCTCAATACAATTTATCAAAGAATTGTCGATGAAGGGAGATGACAGAGGTTTTCGTAGTAGAGATGTGAGTATTTGTATGTAACGAGATCTTAATAAAGAGGAGGGTGTAATATGCCTAGATATCGGGATTTAACCCATACCGCCCGACCATCAGACGCTCCAAGAGTCGTCGATGCCAAGAATCCCATTCGTACAACTGACCCCGGTGCCCTGCAAATGTTAGAAATGATTAAGGATAAAAATATTGAGACGGTCTATGATCGGGTAGTTGCTCAACAACCACAATGTGCGTTTGGATACAAAGGAATATGTTGTCGTATTTGTATAGCAGGTCCATGTCGGGTCAAAAAAGATGACGGTCCTGGAAGTCGTGGAATTTGCGGAGCTTCTGCTTATACCATTGTATCACGTAATCTTGTTCGAATGATTGCAGGAGGAGCCGCATCTCACTCCGAACATGCTCGCCATGTTTTGCATACAGCTCATGCGTTAGTCGACGGACATGCCGACGATTACGAAATCAAATCCCCCGCGAAGCTTCATAAATTAGCTGAAAAGCTTGGTGTCGCCACTCTTGATCGTGAAGATAAGGATATTCTGAGAGACGTTGTAGAGATCGGTTACGCAGATTTTGGACGTTACCAGGATCGGCCGTTAGCCTTTTTAGACTCCTTCATGACAGAGGGACGCCGTAAAAAATTCCAGCACACCAATGTTATGCCCAGGAATATTGACGGTTCTATTACAGAGCTGATTGCCCAAACAGCTATGGGTGTTGATAGTGATCCGGTAAATATTATCTTCGGAGGACTGAAAAGCGCACTTGCAGATTTAGGTGGGGAATATATCGGAACAAATCTGAGTGACGTGTTGTTCGGAATACCACAGCCTATCGTTTCAGAAGCAAACTTAGGTGTAATAAACCCGAAAATGGTAAATATTGCCGTTCATGGTCATAACCCTGTTCTTAGTGAAATGGTTGTTGCAGCCGCAAGAGCAATGAAAGAAGATGCTGTAAAAGCAGGGGCAGAAGGAGTCAATATCGTCGGGATCTGCTGTACCGGTAATGAATTGCTCATGCGTGAAGGCGTGTATTTAGCAACATCGTCCGCTTCACAGGAAATGGCTATTTTGACGGGTGCCTTAGATGCAATGGTTGTGGATATTCAATGTATCTACCCTGCAGTTCAAACCCTTGCCGAATGTTATCATACTAAAGTTATTACTACCGAAGCGATTATGAAAGTTCCCGGTGCTCAACACATCGCCTTTAATACCACCTCAGCTATGGAGGATGCCAAGAAGCTTATTAGAATCGCTATTGAAGCTTATAAGAATCGTGATCCTAAGAAAGTTTCTATTCCGAACGAAAAGCATAAGCTTGTGGCTGGTTTCAGCGTAGAAGCGCTGACGGAAATTTTCTCTAAGATAAATCCTGAACGTCCAATCTCCGTATTAACAGATGCAATCCTGAGCGGACAACTCAAAGGGGTCTGCTTAATGGCTGGATGTAACAACCTTAAACGAGCTCAAGATGAATCCCATAATATTGTCTTAAAAGAGCTTGTCAAAAATGACGTTTTAGTCATTTCGACGGGTTGCTCTTCAGGAGCCTTTGCTAAATTCGGTCTAATGTCGCCCTTAGCGGTCGATGCTTATGCCGGCGAAGGACTAAAATCATTCATTCAAACCTTGGAAGCCGCAAACCCGCAATTGGCAACTGGTCTTCCGTTGGTATTCCATGTTGGCTCCTGTGTGGATAACAGCCGCGCTGTAGATTTAGCTGTTGCAATGGCGAATGAACTAGGGGTCGATATCCCTAAAGTTCCGTTTGTTGCATCTGCTCCGGAGGCTATGCATGAAAAAGCTATAGCAATTGGAACTTGGGCTGTCACAATGGGATTCCCAACTCATGTTGGTTCTTTGCCTCCTGTTGAGGGAAGTGACCTTATCTATGGAATTACGACCCAAATCGCTCATGATGTCTTTGGCGGGAACTTCATTTTTGAAGTCGATCCTGTTATTGGTGCGACTAAACTCATAGATGCTTTAGAGTATAGAACCTGGAAGTTAGGTATTCACAAGCAAGCAGCGGAGAAAAACGATACAGCAATAGCCCAAGGTTGGTAAGAAAGGAGGAATGTATATGTCTATGGAGGAAATTTACGCAGGCGCAATTAAGGATCCTAATAATCAACCCAAAAAACTTTTACGCAGAGCGTTTGACGGCACCACTATTGCTATGACTTATGCTGAAATTTTATTGAATCGTGCAATCAAAGACTATGGTACGGAGCAAGAGGTTGGCTATCCGGATACTGCATATCATCTCCCGGTTATCACCTGTCTTTCCGGAGAAAAGGTGACCAAATTGGGTGAGTTGGTTCCTATTCTGAACCGCATGCGCAGTCAAATCCGCACAGATCTCACCTTTGAAAACGCTCGGCTTTGGGGTGAATCTGTATTATATGCTGCAGAAATTATTGAAACACTTCATTATTTGCGTGGAGATGAGCCAAAAGTCAAGCCTTGGACTGGATTCTTAGGTGATCCGATCGTACGGAAACATGGGATTAAGATGGTTGACTGGACCATTCCTGGTGTTGCTGTAATTCTTGGCCGCGCAAAAGATTCTCAATCCGCTAAGAAAATTGTTGATAATCTAATGGGCAAAGGATTTATGATCTTCCTCTGCGATGAGGTTATTGAGCAATTACTCGAAGTAAACGTTAAAATTGGTGAGGATTATATTGCTTTCCCTCTAGGCAACTTTACGCAGATTATCCATGCTGTTAACTATGCTTTCCGTGCAGGTCTTGCTTTCGGTGGTATTCCAGCCGGAGAACGTGAAAACCATCGTGATTATCAGCGCCGTCGGATTCGGGCTTTCGTTCTTAACCTTGGTGAGCTGGACGATGTCAAAATTGCGGCCTCATTGGGTGCAATTTTCATGGGCTTCCCTGTCTTAACCGATCAAGTGCTCAGTGACGATATGCAAATTCCTGATTGGTATGTCTCAGAGCCTGATTATGAGAAAATTGTTCCATTAGCTTTAGAAATTCGCGGAATTAAAATTACGAACGTTGAATTGCCAATTCCGGTTAACTTCGGTCCGGCATTTGAGGGTGAGACCATTCGTAAAGGGGATACTTACGTCGAATTTGGCGGCGGACGTACCACAGCTTTCGAACTTGTCCAAATGGTTGGACCTGAAAATATCGTTGACGGTCAGGTCACGGTAATAGGTAACGATATTGATACTGTTCCTGAAGGAACCAAACTTCCTTTAGGTATTAAAATTGATATCTATGGACGAAAAATGCAGGCAGACTTTGAAGGGGTTTTTGAACGTCGAATTCACTATTTCGCAAACTATGGTGAAGGAGTTTGGCACGTTGCACAGCGTGATTTGTGCTGGGTGCGGATTTCTAAAGACGCCAGAGCAAAAGGCTTCTTAATGAAACACTTTGGGGAACTATTGATTGCTAAGTTAAAAGAGGAATTCCCGGCTATTATTGACCGTGTCGAAGTAACGATCATGCTTGACCAGGCTGCGGTAGAGGAAGGCCTTGTCCAGGCACGTGAACGCTATCGTGCGCGTGACGACCGGATGAGGAGCTTAACCGATGAGTCTGTCGAAGACTTTTACTCCTGCTTACTTTGCCAATCCTTTGCACCAAACCACGTTTGTATTGTTACCCCTGAACGTGTCGGTTTGTGCGGTGCAGTGAGTTGGTTAGATGCTAAAGCATCTCATGAGATCGCTCCAAATGGACCAAACCAACCTATTCCTAAAGGACCGGCTATTGATGAATTAAGAGGTATGTGGCAATCCTGTAATGAGTATCTGTATAAAGCTTCGAACAATACCTTAGAGGAAGTTAACCTTTATACATTAATGGATAGACCAATGACCTCATGCGGTTGTTTCGAAGCGATCATGGCTATCGTTCCGGAAGCTAATGGGCTTATGCTTACAACACGTGAACACTCGGGAATGACTCCTTGTGGTATGACATTCTCCTCATTAGCAGGAACCTGCGGCGGTGGGATGCAAACCCCAGGATTCATGGGAATTGGAAGAACTTATTTGCTTAGTAAAAAATTCATCCCTGCAGACGGCGGGATTGCCCGTATCGTTTGGATGCCCAAAGAATTAAAAGAATTTATACGGGAAGACTTTATTCAACGATCCATCGACGAAGGTTTGGGAGCAGACTTCATAGACAAAGTTGCTGATGAGTCAGTCGGCAGTACAGTAGAAGAAATCCTTCCTTTCCTTGAGGAAAATGGACATCCATGTTTTGCCCTTGACCCACTAATGTAATTTTTCCCAGACGACAAGGTCCCACGATAATTTTCCAGGGGCCTTGATTGTCTGCGATATCCTAGATCGACTTAGAAAGGGGATTTAAAATGGCTCTTACAGGTTTAGAAATCTATAAACAAATGCCTAAGAAAAACTGCGGAGAATGCGGTGTGCCAACTTGCTTAGCTTTTGCTATGGCCTTGGCCTCGGGGAAAGCATCTTTAGACTCTTGTCCATATGTCACTGATGCTGCCCGCGAGAACTTGGATTCCGCTTCGGCTCCTCCGATCAAAGCCATAAAATTTGGAAAAGATTCTGTTCTCGGAGACGAAACGGTTCTTTTCCGTCATGATAAGACCTTCTATCACCCAACGACATTATTGATTTATGTTGCTGACAGCCTAAGTGATGATGAGTTAACTGCCAAAATTCAGGAAATCAAAGGCTTGGAATTTGAGCGCGTCGGTCTTCAATACTCTATGGATGGTGTAGCCATTGTTCAAGAATCCGGAGATGCTGCACGTTTTGCAAAAGTAGCGGCAACTGTGGCAGAAGCTACTGATAAATCCTTAGTATTATTAAGCAACGATCCGGAAGCAGTGAAAGCAGCTCTTGCGCCTTTGGCATCCCGCAAGCCTTTAATTGGATCAGCAACTGCCGATAACTACGAAGCAATGGTCAACCTGGCTAAAGAAAACTCAGTTCCGGTTATTATTAAAGCAGAGGGCTTAGATGCTTTAGAAGAACTTGTCGTTAAAGCCCAAGGCTTGGGGTATAAAGAATTCGTCCTGGATCCTGGTTCGAGAAAACCTGTTGATACCTTAGCAAATCTTACTCATATACGGCGTTTAGCTATTAAGAAAAAATTCCGCCCATTAGGTTTCCCTGTTATTGCCTTTACAACCAAAGCAGAGCCAATGGAAGAAATCATGGAAGCTACTGTTTATGTGGCTAAATATGCCAGTGCTGTTGTGTTAAAGACCAGCGCCAAAGCTCATGTTCTGCCATTAATGACTTTGAGACAAAACATCTACACTGACCCTCAAAAACCAATTCAGGTTGAACCAAAACTGCATAGTGTGGGTAATGTTGATGAAAATTCACCATTCTATATTACGACAAACTTCTCCTTAACCTACTATAGCGTCGAAGGCGAAGTTGAAACCTCCAAAATTCCCAGCTATATTTTACCGATCGATACTGATGGCACTTCTGTTCTCACTGCTTATGCTGCTGGTAAATTTGAACCAGAGAAAATCGTTGAAGCAATGAATGCCAGCGGAATTGCAGATCGGGTAAAACATCGCAACATTATCATTCCAGGCTATGTTGCCGTAATTTCGGGAAAACTTTCTGAACTGTCCGGTTGGAAAACTATTGTTGGGCCTCGTGAGTCCAGCGGAATTGTATCATTCTCGAAAACTTTATCTTAATAATTCTGGTGGATACATTACTCTAAATGCTATGTTGAGAAAAGGCTGTTTAACTTGCAAATAATATCTCGATGGGATTTCTTGGTGAAGTAAGGAAGTGAAAGCGATGTCCCAATTTCAAATTAAATTCATGCCTGAGAACCGCGTCATCGAAGCTGAACATGGTGCATCCCTGCTTAGTGTAGCCGCAAAAGCCGGAATCATGATCAAATCCGGGTGTGGTGGAAAGGGAACTTGTGGAGCTTGTAAAGTTGAAATTATAAGTGGGGACCCCATAGTAAACGGCACAGGTAATTTAACGCCTGAGCAGCTTTCTAAAGGAATTCGTCTGGCCTGTAAAACGTCGGTTCAAGGAGATATGACCGTTGAAGTACCTCCTGAATCTAGGTTGCAAGAACACCAAGTGTTGTTGGGGGATGCCCCAAAAGGCATCATACAGGAAAGTGAACATGATTTACTCGAGAAATTTGGGCGTCAACCTTTAGCGTTAAAGCAAAGAATTTCACTTTCCAAACCTACTTTGACGGAAAATTCCAGTGATTGGGCACGACTGAGTATAGAACTTCGCCGCGCGCTAAAAACTGGAGATAAACCCATCCATATTCCTTTATCCGTACTCAAACATTTGCCTGAATCACTTCGCAAAGCAAATTGGGATGTATCTGTAACTATGACTGATACAGAAGCTGAGTTAACTGTTACACACATTGAGCAGGGAAATGATGTCCCCCCTTATGGGCTTGCTGTTGATATTGGTACCACGACAGTCGTTGTCTATCTTATTAATCTTTTGACGGGAGAGATCGTTGATCAGCAGGGTACCTATAATAAACAAGCAAAATATGGGGATGACGTTATAACTCGGATTGTATATGCAGTTGAAAGCGAACAGAACTTAATAGAGATCAGGGATGCTGTTGTTGGAACCGTCAATGGTCTGCTGGATAAGATTCTCGCTCGCCAGTCCTTAAGTAGTAAGGATATTGCCAGCGCAATGGTAGCCGGAAATACGACTATGACTCAATTGTTCCTGGGTGTGGATCCGCGCTATATTCGCCTGGAACCCTATATTCCTACTATGACAACCGTTCCTTCATTCTCTGCTCAGGAGATTGGTCTCCATATGCTGCCAGAGGCGTTGGTACATTGTTATCCCTCAGTCGCAAGTTATGTTGGAGGAGACATTGTTGCCGGAACATTGGTGACGGATTTAGCCAATGGGGAAGATATTATACTGTTTATCGATATTGGAACAAACGGGGAAATTGTGCTCGGCAATCAGGATTGGCTTGTTTCTTGCGCTTGTTCTGCAGGTCCAAGTTTTGAAGGCGGCGGTATTACCTTTGGTATGCGAGCTATGCCAGGGGCAATTGAACGGATCTTCATTGATCCTGAAACCTTGGATGTATCCCTTAAAGTGATCAATGACCAGACACCTGTAGGTATATGCGGATCGGGGCTTGTGGATTGTATGGCCAAATTACTCGGCGCGGGTATTATTGACCGGGCAGGGAATTTCCAGTTAGGACACAAATCAGGCTCACAGCGAATACGAGCTACCGCTGATGATAAAGAGTTTGTCCTGGCTTGGGCTCATCAAGCCGGTGGAGAAAAAGATGTGGTCATTACTGAAAATGATGTTAAGAATGTTATTCGTGCTAAAGGCGCCATCTACGCCGGAATCCGATCATTACTGAATATGGTCGCAGTGGATATTGATATGATCAGCAGGATTGTCATCGCCGGCGGTTTTGGCAATTACCTTAATATCCATGATGCTGTTCAAATTGGACTGCTTCCAGATCTTGAACCAGAGCGGTTCGAGTTTATCGGAAATGCATCCGTCAAGGGTGCAAGGCTAGCATTACTTTCTCAGAATGCGTGGCGGGAAGCAGAAGAATTGGGACGGAAAATGACCTATGTCGAGCTTTCAGTGGGAGCGACCTATATGGACGAATATATGGCTGCCTTGTTTTTACCTCATACGGATATGAACTTATTTCCATCTTTTCAATAACGTTATTTTGGAGGGCAATTATGTCAAAATATATAGCTGTTGCAGGTAAAGGTGGAGTAGGGAAAACCACATTCACCGCTTTATTATTAAGGCAGATGGTACGTCATAAAAAAGGGACTTCAATACTCGCAGTCGATGCAGATCCAAATGCGAATCTAGGAGAAGCTTTAGGCTTGGATGTCACATCAACAATATCTGAATTGCTGGAACAGAGTAAAGATCCTAAAGCGATTCCCCAGGGTATGCCAAAAAACGTTTTTATCGAATACAAGCTCCAGCAATCCTTAGTTGAATCCAATGATATCGATCTGCTTGTCATGGGAGGCCCCCAAGGGGCTGGCTGTTATTGCTATCCTAATGACATCTTGCGCAAACATCTGCAGGACATTGGCGAAAATTATGACTTTGTGGCTGTGGATTCTGAAGCGGGATTAGAGCATATCAGCCGACGAACAATCCCCCGTGTTGAGGTCATGTTTGTCATCAGCGATTCTTCGGCTCGAGGAATCCGTTCTGCAGGAAGAGTTCACGATCTTATTCGAGGATTAAAGTCTGCGGTACAAACTGTCTATTTAATTGTAACTAAGACTAGTGAAGGAAGTATGGAATCCCTGAGAGAAGAGATCGAACGTACTGGTCTTACTGTTATTGGAGACATTCCGTTAGATCCTTTAGTTGTGGAATATGACTTGGCAGGCAAACCATTATTTGATTTGCCGGATGATGCCGTCTCGGTCCAGGCAGTGGAAAGCATTCTGAACCGTGCCGGAATCTTTAACTAGAAAGGAGAGAAGTTCATGTCCGTAGCGTTAGTGAAAGAAAAGTATTCCAGTAAAGTTGGAGAGGTAGTCCTTGGCGCGACTGCTGAACAAGGAGGAACAAGAACCTCCACCATTACGGTTGGAGGGGACGCTGCCTTACCATTTCTCCACTTTGAAGGAGAAACGAAGAACCGTCCTGTGATCGCTATGGAGGTCACAGATGTTGTGCCAACCTGGAGTGATATAATCAAGAACCAAATTGGGGATGTCATTAACGATCCAGCTGCCTGGGCTAAAAAATGCGTTGATGAGTTTGGCGCTGATCTCATCTATTTAAAACTGAACGGTGCAGATCCTGAAGGTGAAAACCGTTCCCCTGAAGATTGTGCCCGTATCGTAAAGGATGTTTTAGCTGCTGTCGGGGTACCCCTTATTGTAGAAGGGTGCGATAATGCTGAGAAAAATAATGAAATTATGGCGGTTATTGCTGAAGCAGCTTCCGGAGAGAACCTCCTGATCGGTATTGCTGAGCAGGATAACTACAAATCCATTACTGCTGCTGCGATGGTCCACAAACACACTCTAATAGCACGTTCCCCTCTTGATATTAATATCTGCAAACAGCTCAATATCTTAATCAATGAAATGGGCCTGCCTTTAAACAAAATTATCATTGATCCTACGGTCGCCGGTCTTGGTTTCGGTATTGAGTATGTATATTCCATCATGGAGAGAGCACGTCTTGGAGCCTTAGCAAATGACAAAATGCTATCTATGCCAATCATTTGTACTGTCGGATATGAAGCCAATCGCTGTAAAGAAGCTTATGCATCTGTCGAAGAGTTTCCCGGCTGGGGGGATCTCGCAGACCGCAGCGTGCTTTGGGAGGCTGTAACAGCTTCTGGGGTTCTTCAAGTTGGAGCTAGTATTCTTGTCATGCGTAACCCAACAGCAGTTGCTGTGGTCAAAAAGAACATTGCTGATATGATGGGCGAATAATCCCTTAACTTCATACATTTATCTGTAAAGTACCCTTCAAATTAGTATTTTAAGTTTATAAAATATGGAAGGACGTGACCGAATGCTTATTTTTGGCGAACGGATTAATGGTATGTTTACTGATATTGGAGAAGCACTTCGTAATAAAGACCCTAAGCCGATTCAATATTGGGCAGTTAAGCAATATGAGGGAGGAGCTCACTATCTCGACGTTAACTCAGGTCCTGCTATTCCAACTCATGAAAGAGTGGAAGCCTATGAGTGGATGGTTAACGTTATTCAGGAAGTTTCCGAATTGCCACTTGTCCTGGACTCAACTAATTACGATGCCATCGAAGCCGGCTTAAAAGTTTGCAAACGCCCGGCAATTATTAACTCCTGCCCTGCAGAACAAGCTAAAATTGAACGCGTATTCCCGATGGCTATTAAATATAACGCAGGAATTATCGGATTGACCATGGATAAGAAAGGTATTCCTAAAGACGCCGAGAATCGTGTAGCATTTGCTATGGAATTAGTTGCTGCAGCAGATGAGTACGGTGTACCTATGGAAGATCTATTCATTGATCCGCTGATTCTCCCTGTCAATGTCGCTCAAGAGCATGCTCCTGAGGTTCTGGAATCCTTAAGACAAGTTAAAATGTTGGCAAACCCAGCACCACGTACGGTTCTAGGATTATCGAATGTATCCCAGAAATCACCAGACCGTAACTTAATTAATCGGACATATATGGCTATGGCAATTGCCTGCGGACTTGATGCCGCCATTATGGACGCCAATGATGATGACCTTGTCGACGTAGCTGCTACTTGCCAAATCCTTCTGAATAGAAGCATCTACGCTGATTCCTATCTTAAGGTTTTCCGCGCCCGCTAAGATAAACCAATATACTGATAAATATACGAGAGATGAAACAATACGTTTCAAGTTTGTTTCATCTCCGTATCTAAGTTGTATTTTTATTAAGAAGTATTCACCTTTTTTTGGTGGGTATTTCTTTTTTTCAAAAGAATGCTTTATGAAAACTATAAAAAACTAAACATCTATTTAGTACTATAGATTAATAATAGAATGGTTTAGTATTTTTTGATAATAAATCATATCCTCAAGGAAACAAGCATAGCTATCTAGAGAACTATTATCTGGAGGTGGATGTTTGTGGAGGCTTTCTATCATAACGATCCGAGAATTGAAGAGTGGGTACAGCAAGTTATCGAAAAAGTATTTTCGACTTGTTTATTAACCGGGGAAGATGCTGAAGCAGAGTATCATAACGGATGTAAAAATGTTGCAAATCTTACATCATTATTAAAGGAATTTTCGATGTTGCCTTCTGAGTATTTAGCGGATGGACTTCACCAAATCCTCGAGCAGCAGCTTCCGGACTCAAGGGTTATTAATAACTTTCCTGAATTTCGAGAGACAATGAATAGAATGCTGATCGATGGTATGTCAAAGGCGATCGATACTCAATGGGAGGATGTTATACCCATACCGGCCTTAGCCCCTATTCATAACCATATATCAGAAGAAACCATCATAGATGATTCGTCGGAGCATAAAGCAGTTATTACTCAAGATCAGTTAAATGATCCAATTGACTCGGGAGTAAAACGGCTTAGCGATGTTTCTGAAAATACAGATCGTCTTAGCTTAGCACTGAATTATGTTTTTCCCAACACTCCTGTCGATTGGAACGTTAATGTTTTAGGCTGCGATTTTCTAGCCCGAGTTGACGATATTTTAATCTGTCGGTATGATTCGGCAAATCCATGTCAGACAGAAACGTTCAAAAAAAATGGATGGAAGGTTCTGCTATGCCAGGAGGAAGACCTTTTTTATCCTCGTAGATTAGAAAGACAACTTAAAAACATCCGCCGTTTAGGACGTCCATCTTAATTTTCTGGGATTAGGAGTAGGAAATAGCAGTTCTATGTCGAATAAATTATTCTTAGAAAGGTAATCAACTATTTAAGCCATTGAAATGAGGAAAACGTTTTGACAGATCAGTTGGGAGAAATTTTAAAAAAAACCTTAAAAGCGATCGAATCTGGAAAGGAAGAAATATTTTTAATCGCAGAAACATCCAGGACTGAGACGCATCGGCTGATTAATGAACTCTCTCAGCTTAAATCGGATATCACGGAAATCATTTTGCAAGTCGATTATCAAGAAAAAGTGGAACGACGTATGCGTCAGAAACTGATGGAAGTAAATCGAGCCTATCAAGTATATACCCATGAAGAAATGATGAAAACATACGCAGAAGCACAAGATGCGCAAATTAAGCTTCAGCTCTTGCAGCAAAAAGAAGTTCAATTGCGTAAGCGTCGTGACGATCTTGAGAGATCTCTTAGTCAAATGGAAGTTACAATAGAGCGAGCACAAAATTTAATGACCCAGGTAAGTATGGCAATCAGCTTATTACAAGGCGGTGTCGTTGAGGCACTTCAAACTCATAATCATGAACAACGTCTGGAAATGGGTTTGCGTGTCATTAAAGCTCAAGAGGAAGAACGTAGACGTGTAGCAAGGGAAATTCATGATGGTCCCGCTCAAACCCTTGCTAATATTGTTTTGCGGCTGGAAATTGCTGAAAAGCTACTTGAATTAGATCCTAGTGGAGTTAAAGCGGAGCTAAAGGACCTTAAAAATTTAGTTCGAGCAAATTTGCAGGACATTCGCAGGATTATTTTTGATCTTCGACCATTGGCCTTAGATAATTCGGGAATCGTGCCTGCAATTTCGAAATATCTGGATAATTTTCAAGAAACCTACGGGATAACCTGTAAGTTGCGAATTGAAGGACGGGAAAAGAGGCTTCTTCCAGCAATGGAAACGGCGCTCTTTCGGTTAGTGCAAGAGGGAATGACAAATGTTGCGAAACATGCCCATACAGATAAAGTCGATATATATTTGATTTATAAAGACGATTGGACGATTGCCAGAATACGAGATTATGGAAGAGGATTCGAAGTAAAATCCGCTATGAATGATCCTGGAGAACATTTTGGACTCGTTGGAATGCGTGAACGAGTTGAAATGTTTTCCGGGCATTTTTCCATCCAATCAATTATTGGCAAAGGAACATCGATAGAACTTTCAATTCCATCGAGCCAAGAGGGGGAACGGTAACTTGATAAGAATTGTAATAGCAGATGATCATCCCCTCATAAGAGAGGGGCTTCGCCGTATTTTAGAATTTGAGGATGGGATTGAAGTCGTTGCGGAAGTAGGGGACGGCCAAGGGGCCATTAACGTTGCCCGAACTATGAAGTTTGATATCTTATTAATGGATCTTAATATGCCGGGAGTCAATGGCTTAGAAGCTGGACGGGTTATTCGCCGCGAACGTCCGAATATAGGGATTCTGGTGCTTACTGTTGATGATTCGGATGAAAAGGTTTTTCAGGTACTTCAAATTGGAGTTGCGGGTTATTTGCTAAAAGATGTTGATTCAAAAACTCTTATTACATCGATTCGTAAGGTTTATTCCGGAGAGCCGATATTATCTCCAAGCGTGACTGGAAAATTGCTTGACCAATTGAGCCAATCGAGCCCTTTGAAGGATACATGTGGTCTTAGTGACCGCGAGATGGAAATTCTCCATTATGTTGTGAAGGGGTCTTCAAATCGTGAGATTGGGACTTCTTTATTTATTAGCGAAAAGACTGTAAAAAACCATTTATCAAGCATATATCGTAAATTGGGTGTTGAAGACAGGACTCAAGCAGCTCTCAAAGCTGTCAAACTTAATTTTTTCAAACTTGAATAAATGGGCAGCAGTTGATAAGGTTCTTTAAGGTCATTGCTAAACCTGACATAAAACGTTAAAATAAAAGAGATAAGCAGGGATAAACAACTTTAAAATTATCAATAGCATTGTTCTAATAAAGCGTCCATAATGCTATTTTTCAGAATAACTCTGAAAGGAAGCAATAGAGACGCTATTTTTGGAGGATTGATTAGATGAAAATCAGCTTCTTCGGCGCTGCACAAGTCGTCACTGGATCATCCTTTCTTGTCGAATCGGGAGAATCCCGAGTGTTGATTGATTGTGGAATGTTTCAGGGTTCGAAAGCACTTAAAGAGTTAAACTACGGGGAATTTCCTTACAATCCGGCAAGTCTCGATGCTGTCATATTAACTCATGCCCATACAGATCATTCCGGTATGTTGCCTAAACTGATTAAGTCAGGCTTCAAGGGAACTATTTGGGCGACACCAGAGACAATTAAGTTATGTTCAATTATGCTGCCTGATAGCGGTCATATTCAGGAAATGGAGATTGAGCGTAAAAATCGAAAACGAAATCGAGCAGGACTTCCGCCCCTGGTTCCAATCTATACTGTTCAAGATGCGCTTGATACCATCCAGCACTTTAATGCGGTGCCTTATAAAAACTCTGTCGATCTTGTCCCTACGATTTCGTTTCAATTTTTCGATGCGGGTCATATTCTTGGTTCAGCTCATGTGGTGCTTCAAATTAAGGAACCTGATTGCAACAAGTCGATTGTCTTTTCCGGTGACATAGGAAATGTCAACCAGCCTTATATTGAAGATCCTAGTATTCTGACTGTAGCCGATGTTGTCGTAATGGAGACCACCTACGGGAATCGTCTTCATTCCGATAACATCGATCCTGAAAAAAATAACCGTTATGAGCAGCTTGCTGAAACAATACGTTCAACCTATGAGGCTGGAGGAAATCTGGTAATACCTGCTTTCGCGATTGAACGGACACAAGACCTGCTGTTTTATCTGCGAAAACTACAGGATGAAAAACGCATACCGGTTTTGCCGATTTATATTGATAGTCCTTTAGCAATTGCCGCTACAAAAATATTTCAGGAAAACACCGAAAATTTTGATGCGGCTACTCAAGAATTAATCAGAACGGGCAACAATCCTCTCAAAATGCCTAATGTACATTTCAGTCAAACTGCCCAGGATTCGATGGCTCTCAATACAATAGAAGGCGGAGCGATCATAATTGCTGCCAGCGGCATGGCGGATGCAGGTCGAATCAAACATCATTTGAAACATAATCTTTGGCGTGAGAATGCAACGGTTCTATTCGTTGGGTATCAGGCTCAAGGGACACTAGGCAGACTTCTTTCAGACGGTGCTGAAACTGTAACCATACACGGTGAGAAAGTTGCCGTAAATGCCCGAATTAGTCATATGGACGGTCTCTCTGCTCATGCAGATCAAGCAGATTTGCTTCGTTGGCTTTCTCTGCTTGGAAAAGAAGCTGAGCAAATTATTCTTGTTCACGGTGAATTAGAATCCCAGACGGCCTTTTCTGAGAAAGTTTATGAAACATTCGGCAAAACACCTCTGATACCTCAGCTTGGAGAAGCCATTGAATTCCATAACGAAAGCATCATACGGGTTGCTCCTGAAAAGACTTGGTTAGCGCCGGCTCCAAAGACAGAAATCTGTAGCGAATCTACACCAGCTCCTTCATCATCCATTAGCGATCGTCCCCTGCATCCTGTTGCGCCTGCTTACAAGAAAGCTAAGACTGCAACTGCCAAGGCATCCCGGTCACAAGTCAATAGAGCCTATGTCCGATTTCGACACCATCTTAAGCGACTTATTGACGAAGGACAAAGAACCCGAAACTTTGGACATGTTATTAACGTCCTTGATAGCCTGACACGATGGCTTGAAGAGCAAGAGAGGAAAACACGGCGCTAAAGCTTTAGGGCTTAGAGCCATGCATATTCTGAGGATTGGCGTTTAAGACCGGCCAGAAAGCGGAGAGTTTCTTCCCGTCGTTTTACGGCTAAACGTTTTCCCGCTTTTGTAGATACTTTGTCCGGAAGTGCCTCCGCAAAAAGACGGGCACGCTCAATAGCATCTTCAGGAGTCTGGATTAATTCATCATGTCCAATCAAGCTGAAGAGACGCATTAAGCCAATGTTTCCTAAATTATCCAGGATATCCGCTTCACGTAAATACACTGCTTCATCACTGCGTCCGGGTTCAGAATAATACATGTGGTTTTCAACGGCGTCTAAAACTATGGGTATTTTATCTGGAGGAAACATCATTTGTTGGAGAAGATTTGCGGTTACTCCTTTGGAACGTAAAGCATGGTCCACGTTCTTGAGGGCATAGACCGGGTATTTGCCTGTGTCATGCAGCATAGCTGCCGTATAAAGGACTTCATCATCTAAGGTTAGATGACTGGATAATTCTTTAGATAGATAGTAAACTCTGTAGCAATGTTTAACTCCCCAGGCAGAGGGAGCACCTGATTTTTCTACGATTTGAACAAGTTCTTGCCTACAATCCATTACATTGTCCTCCTTAGAGTTCGTTTGTTACTATATACGCCAAATGACCGCCAGAATCCTTCCATAATATGGGATATACAATAAACACTTTTCGATCATATTTATTTAAAGTTGTCTATAAATGCTTGGTTGGGGATCTTGAGAAAGAATCCTGTTTAAATTAGAAATTATTTAAAGATGTGAGAGTGAACGGTACATGGGAGATGAATGTCAATGAATAAAGTTAGTGTCTATGGGAGCTTTACACAGGCTCTTTTCTTTTCCGGTGTCGTTTCAATTCCAAAATATTTGTTAACGCACTATAAAAAAATTGGAATTAATGATTCTGAAATGATGGTATTGATTCAGATATTATGTGAATCTGATTCAAACCCCTATCCTTCAATCACGACTTTAGCCAGTCGTTTGACGGCTTCACCTTCTGATATAGAAGAGAGTTTGGGTAGTTTAGTGGAGCGAAAGCTTCTTGCTATAGAAAGGTATTGGAATCCTATTGAGCAAAAGTGGGGAAATAGTTATAGCCTTGTTGGTTTGATCGATGAACTTGCAGAGCTTTGGGCGATTGAGCGTTCTCAACAATTAGAAGAAGAACGGGTGCTTATGCAAAGTCAAGTATCATCAAATCTGCCCCTTACTCCAACAAATCCTGCGCTGGATAACTTAGTTCAAACCTTTGAGCAGGAATTGGGGCGTTTGCTCACTCGCCTGGAGTGTGAAAATCTCGATCGATGGTTGTCATCGAACTTTTCTGAAGAACTTATTATTGAGGCTTTAAGAAGAGGAGTTAGTGCAGGTATTCGAAATTTCCGCTACTTAGATTCAATACTAAGGGAATGGGAGAAAAAGGGTTTGCGTACGCGAGCTGAAATCGAAGCAGAAGATGCTTATTTTCAATCCCGTCAGGAAAAGAAGACCTCCAAACCTAAAACCAGAGCAACAAAAACGACATCCAGTAAATATGAAAATTTCTATTTATAGGGGTTTCTTTATTGTCTATAGGGGGATGCCAAATGAAACGTATAAAAGATATTTTAGGAAGTAATGTTATGCCATCCCAAACGTCATGTACAAACCTGATATCTGATACAGATCAGCCATATTCTCTTGATAAGGTAAAGTGTCCTATTTGTGATGACCGGGGAATTGTGCTCAAAGGGGATATAGCTTATCCCTGTCATTGTATGCAAACAAAGAAACTTGAAAATCAGTTTCGGCATGCTCGAATCTCCAGAGATTTAATGAAATGCCGATTTGATAAATTTAGATTTGATTTTTATTCTTCCGAATTGATCGATCAAAATCATAGAGACGGAGCTGTTAAAGCCTTAAGAGCAGCTAGAGGCTTCGTAGATGAATGTTTACAAAACCCTTATGGTCTTGGGATCGTTTTTACGGGGCCTGTTGGATCAGGTAAAACATATCTGGCTGCATGTATAGCAAATGAACTTATGGAATCCGACTTAAAGGTTCTTTTTATAGTTGTTCCGGACCTGTTAGATGAATTGAGAGCAACTTACAAGTCGGAACTTAATGAGCTGGATTTACTCGATACAGCGCGAACCATTCCTATATTAATTCTTGACGATTTGGGTGCCCACAATTATACAGATTGGACAAGAAATAGACTGTATTCCATTATAAATTATCGTCTGAATGAGCAGTTGCCTACTGTAATTACGTCTAACCTTTCTCTTGATGAAATGGAGGATTATATAGGATTACGAACAACATCACGTATTATTCAGTCTTCGCGGATATTTCGGCTGACAGTACAAAAAGATATTCGCCTTCAAATTTATCAGGAACGGGAAGGTAAAAAATAAAAAAATAGACTAAAATTTTTTTCAGACCTATGCATGTCCTTACTAGGACGTGCATAGGTTTTTTTAAGGAACCAAAAAAATAGGAGGTGTTCAGCTATGGCAAAAATTATCACAATTAACCGCAAATACATTGTCATGGTCGTAAGTGTTTTCGTATTATGTTTGATCGGGTTTGCCGCATTTTCGCTTGGGGAGAATAAAATGGCGAGTGTCAGTAAAGACAACGGAACTCCGGAAATCAAAATGATCGGTGTTGCAGTGGAACCAGCTTCAATTGTTAAGGATCTCACCTATGGCAGTGTCTCATTAAAAGGCTCACAGGTGATCTCTACTAATACGTTTGACCTTATCGTAACGGTTCAGAACATGACAGCTAAGCAAATGACCAATGTACCGGTTGAACTTCAAGTATCGTTAATCGGAGATGAAGCTAAAAAGGTAATTTCACCAGGGAGCTTGAAAACCTTAGAACCGGGCGCCACTGCTCGTGTAGCATTCAGGCAGATTAAAGCCCTTGGGGACGCATCAGGTAAAAGCGGCACTGACGGACAGCATTTGATTACCTTTAAAATCAATCCAAATCCCGAAGGAGGGCTGGAACAGGCAACTGAAGCAAGTTTTCGTTTTAACGTGGATACGACGGTTAAAGTCCCCGCGACAGTCAATAAACAGTAAATCATCCTATATGAACTTAAAAATAAGTGCCATAATAAGCACTTATTTTTGTTTTTTATTCAATGGCGTTATAATTAAATTTAGTGAGGTGAATGAAATGGATATACAAGTAGATTTGCATACACATACCGTTGCAAGTGGACACGCCTACAGTACTCTTTCAGAAAATGCCTTAGCGGCCTCGCATAAAGGCATTAAATTATTGGGGATGACTGATCATGGTCCTTCAATGCCAGGTGCCCCAAATCTATATCATTTTGGAAATTTGGCAATTATTCCTGACGAGTTATATGGAGTTAAAATTTTACCAGGCGTTGAAGCCAATATCACAACTCATGAAGGGGAACTAGATATCCCAATACGTTATCTAGCCAAGTTGAAACTTGTTCTGGTGGGACTACATGTTATTAGTTATCCTGGCGGAACCTCTGAGCAAAACACAGAGGCCTATATCAAAGCTATGAAAAATCCTTATACAGATATGATGGTTCATCCGGGACGCCCGGAATTTGAGTTGGATCTTGAACGTATTGCTCATATGTCCGCACAATTAAATATACCGGTTGAAATTAATAACAGCTCCCTGTCAAGCAAAAAGAGGGGGGCGCGGGAAAACTGCCGGCGCTTTGCCCGTTATATGGCTCACTATAATGGACCGGTTATCTTAGGAAGTGATGCTCACTTTACAGACCGGGTAGGAGAATTCGGCCATGCTCTTGCTTTAGTAAACGAAGTGGGAATCAAGGAGCAGCAGGTTCTTAATACTTCTCCTGATCGGGTTATGGATTATTTGGCAAGCCGTCGTAAAAACCGTCCAATCATTACACATACTTAGATTTCACAGTGAGCTTATAGCGGCGATTAAAGCCAAGGTACACAGCATCTCCCTATTCCATATATTGTAACAAGGAGGAAGGGGAGGTATAGATATGCCCGGCAGAGAACCTGAAAGAGTTTGCGAAGAATCTCTTAACATGGGGATTACTATTTTTGCTCCTATCAGTTCAGTTGCTGGGAGTTCGACGATTATATTTTCTCAGACTCTCTTAACTGGAAGGGTTTTCGCGGCATCTGCTGTTAGCATCGGAGCCCAAACCATCCTTTTTATTGCCCAACGATTTTTCAAGGTTAAAAGTATCCCTATTCTGGATGTGACGAATGAACAAACCGTACAAATGCCAATTTCTGAGCTTCAAGACTTCCTGAAATGGATGGCCAGCGGATCCCACTCTTCTCCAAACGTTAATACCACAACTAATGGGACACTTACTAATTCGAACGGAGCGCTTGGCGTGGGAACAGGAGAGCGGGGGTTTCCTACTCCCGAAAGCCCCGAAGCGCCACTTGTATTTGCTATATTTTTTAATGCGGACTATTCTAATGAATTATACACACCGTATATACGTCTAACGATTCCATTATTCATATTCCCTGGTCTCAGAGGAGCACTTCCGCTTCTAATCGTAGGATTGTTGGCTACGATTTTTGTCAGAGCGGTTGTTCCGCCTGAAACTACGGGTTCAAGACCCCTACGCAAACCGGTTAAAGAGACGAATAATAATACTCCTCTTACCTTTACTCCGAGCGATCTCCTGCAATTGCTTACCAGATTTGGGACGCACTTTGGCACAAAATAAGTTTCGAGCCCCTTAGCCATGTGGTTAAAAATGGCATTAAACACTCGAAAGAACAAGATAACACACAAAGGAAAGGAAAAATGCCTTTCCTTTGTGTGTTATAGGTATTTATTGATTTGTTTCACTAAATTATTTATAGTACAATGTGTTTTGGGGGTAAACTATTTAAAAAAGAGACAGAGAGAGTTTCTCATAGTAAACGTAAAGGACGTGTGACTGTGCTTTTTAAAAGAAGTCAGATAGATCGCGAACGCATAGCGGGAGTTGTAATATTTTTAAGTCTGTTTCTAATACTAATATCAATGGTTGGGGTTCGATTGTTAGATGTTAAAGTAATCAATATTGAATTAATTGATCGTGGTTTATACTCAATAATTACAAATAAGGGGCCTGTGAATGTTGGCAAGGATGATATTCTAAGAATTGAGAGAACCTATACTAAGGCTGCAATTACGGGTGCACCAGTAGAATTGTATAAGGTATATACAACCAAGGGTTTTATCTATATGTCTTCGTTAGATCCTTTCTCTAAAACGGGAAAGCAGTTGATTAATTCCGTAGATACAGAAGAAAAGGAAGTTTGGATCAGCAACATAACTGGTTCCGATGCTTCTCTTGAGCAAAGGCTAAAATCTAACTTGGAGCTTGTACAACCGTTTAGTTATGCTATCGGTACATCGTCTAAATTAACCTCTCTGGTCTTTTCCATTCTTTCGCTGCAATATCTTTCACTTGCCGTAGGTGGTCTGGCATTAATGATTCTTATATTCCCACTAAGGTTTGAGACTCATTTGCATGGTCAATCCATTATACTCCAAGATCAGGAGTATCCCGATGATGAAGAGCAGCTTGACGCGGTCGCCAAGTAGGAAGGAGTGGATAACAGTGAAAGTATCAGTCAAACATATAAAAGGAATGCATTTCCAAGGTGAAGGCAGTGCAAAAGTCTTAACCAATATGGATGCCAGCGTAACAGCCGGAGGAACCGGGCATGGGACGAGTCCTATGGAGCTTCTCCTGATGACAATTGCCGGATGCAGTGGTATGGACATTGTTTTAATCCTTGAGAAGATGAAGGTTAAATACCAGCGTTTTGAAGCAACTGTCGAAGGTGAACGCGCCAGCGATCATCCTCGTGTCTTCAAAGATATTGAAATAGTCTATAAGTTTTGGGGGGAATCTCTTCCAAAAGATAAGCTTGATCGTGCCGTTCAACTTTCAATGGAGAAATACTGCAGTGTTGCTAATATGATCGATAAAGCTGCTAATCTGACCTATCAAATTGAAATTAACGAACGATAATAATTTGAGCCGTCTTTATCTAAGACGGTTCTTTTTTTACTTCCTGCCATCAAGACACCAAGATACTTTAGAGACAATCCTTGATAGTATATACATGTTTTGTTATACTAAGGACGTTGAAATTCGATTTCATAACGGAAGATCTATAATGAGTAGTCTGTCGTAAAGTGATTCGTGGCCGCATCTCCAAAATTGCGGCTTGTTTTTTTGCACTACCTAACTCTAATCCTTGTGTGTTTTATATCAATTTGTATCGGAAGGAGAAAAATAGATGAGAAAAAAAAGTAAGATAAGAATAAGAATGATCCTAGTGTTTTTTATGTATAATATGATTTTTGCAGCGATTCTTGTTCCATTTATATTGTTTTGGGGACCATTTGAGTCACTCAAAACCGTTGCTGTGGGAGCAGTAGCTACCTCCAGACATCCACAGGTTGTAGAGGCTTTTCTCTCTCAAGAAGAAATTAGCCGTATTATGAATTCGAATAGCTCTCCAGGGGGCGACCAAGATTTTGGACGAACAGAAGTTATTACAGATAAGGCTTCAGGAATAACAATCGAAGATATTCAAGGTCGAAGTTTTAAAGGTAAAGTGATGTTGATTAAGGACCCAAAACGAGTTAAGTTAGCTGTCACTAAGGAGATTGGGGTAACCGGAGAACGGGTAACTGATCTCGTCAAGGATATGGGAGCAATTGCCGGGATCAATGCCGGAGGGTTCTATGACCCTAATGGCAAAGGAAACGGAGCGTTTCCGGATGGTTTGACAATGCATAACGGGGAAATTGTCCATAACAATGTGGGGGATAAGGCGGTTAATATTGTTGGATTTGATGACCAAGGGAAACTCGTTCTCGGTAAAATGAATGCTCAGCAACTTATAGAGAAAAACATGCGTGAAGTCGTTACCTTTGAACCGAATTTGATTGTTAATGGCAAGCCGCAAATCAGCGGCGATGGCGGGTGGGGAATTGCCCCCCGGACAGGCATCGGGCAAAGGGCGGACGGAACGGTGATATTTGTTGTCATTGACGGACGCCAGCCTACATGGAGTATTGGCGCAACTTTACGGGATCTCATGAATGTCTTTGATGATTATGATGCCGTAAATGCTGTCAATCTCGATGGCGGTTCTTCTTCAGAACTTGTTTATGATGGAAAAGTCATGAATAAGCTTTGGAATATTTTTGGTGAACGTTATATTCCTACTGCTTTTGTAGTAACCCCATAGGAAACGAGAATCTCTGCTGAAGGAGGATGAATGACGCATGAAGAAAAAGCTGCGTATTATATTAGTTTGGTCCTTAATCTCACTTTTTCTCCAATTCGGAGCCTACTCTCTGCTTGACCATCAAGTGGCCAAAGTTTTGGGGCCTGTCGCTGACAATGGACCGATAACGGAGGAACTAAAAGCGACTATACCCGGTTCAAATCTGGAAAACATTCAAATATCTTATGCTAAAGATTATTTAGCGTATATGGAAAATGGAACTTTAAAAATCTTCAATCTCAAAAAAGAAAAAATAGTTTTTGAAAAGAAAGCTCCCGACAACGAAAAAACAAAGGGGGTTCTCTCTTATCAATGGCTGCCTGACCGGGATACCCTACTCTATTTTTATGCTAAAAAGAACCCGAATCCTGTAACTTACGTGACGGTACCCGTGAAACCTGTACAGACTCCAACTAAGCCGGCTGTCAATGAACCTGATCTTGAAGATCCCAATCAAAAGCCGAATAAACCCGCAGAAAAGCCAAAAGAAACTGTACCTCAGACTAAAACCGAAGCCCGGTACGGCAATCCGCAAATTACAGAACTCTATACACTTGAACTTCCTGATAGTGATGAAGATACTTCACCAGATGATCGTTTTAATCAAACCATTAATGAGTTTCCGGCCGACGGAAAAATCGACGAATTGGTTGTTTCAACAACTACGAATCTTATTTATCTTACCGTTAAAAACGGATCAACTGAAAAACTTATGGAAATTGACGTTATGAAAAACGTACGCACCTTGAATCGAACTGGGGAGATCATTGATGGAATGGCTGCCTCTGATCGGTATGGAACATTATTTATCAATAGCAAAGTGAGTGGGACTCAGCAAGTCGTTTCTTTAGGTGTTGGAAATCGTCAAACTATCTCTAAGAATGCTAATGATAGGGTCTTAGGAATACGAAATGGCAAGGTGTATATAGGGGAAATTAAAAATAATCAGCTTGTTAAGATCAAAACGACAGAGGACCTTTCTGAAATGAAAAATAATCCGTCTCTGGTAACAGAATGGGAAGGCTCCCTTCCCTTTAGCGAGGTAAGGACTATTATCGGTTCAAAAGGCCAGATAGTCATCTATAATCAGAAAACAGTCTCTATTATCACTGGAGGGCAGCTTGAAGAGTTTGAATTGCTCGGGGATGAGAACTACATCTCTGATGATGGTGCTGAGCTTATTCAGCTTAATCGATCAGGGACCTCGACCCTTGTAGAATTATCCCCTATTAAGTCCAAAGTGAATTAGGCCATAGCAATTTGCTAGTATTTTTTAGGATAAGGTAATAAAAAGGCCCGAAAGGCGTTAAAAAACGTCCTTCGGGCTGATTTTTTGTGCATATTATTTACCGAAAGCTGTTTTGCAGCAGCCCTTTCTTACTCTGAGATTATATCACTTGAGGTGCTTTGCAGGCCTTTGAGTTGAGTTTCTAAATTATCCAATAAGGCTCGGATTTGATTCATTTGCTCAATGATGGTGGTTATAGTTTGGGAATCTTCAGCCGTTACTTCTGCTTCTTTTGGAGAACCAGGCGGCAGCACAGCACCTTGTCCGGGTGTTGTGAGCCGAGGTACTCCTTCTCCAAATAGTTGAGTTAAGGCTTCCGCCAAAGTTCCAGCCATGACTAAACGATTTTGATAGGCAAGAATGACCTGTTTCATTTCCGGAATACTGCCGCCTTTATCCGACTGCAGATAAATAGGTTCTACATAGAGGAAGCCTCCGCCAATCGGAAGAGCTAAGAGATTTCCGCGAATGACACTTGATCCTTTTTGATCCCACAGGGAAAGCTGTTCGGAAATCCCAGGATCCTGGTCAATTCGAGATTCGATTTGCAAGGGTCCGTAAATCTCAATATTCTTAGGAAGCTTGTAAAGCAATATCTCACCATAATGCTCTCCATCCATCCGCGCTGCCATCCAGGCAATCATATTATTTCGTGTATTTGTGGCGCTGGAAGCCGGTGTAAAGGGAAGCATCAGCACAAACTCCGGTTTGTCTTCTCCCGGAATCTTCATTATGGTGTAATAGGGGGTTACGCTTTGAGGTTTACTCTCAAAGAGTTCTTGAGCAATATCCCAGGAGTCCTCTTTATTGTAAAAAACAGAGGGATTTGTCATATGAAAGTTCTTAAGCATATTACTTTGAACACTAAAAAGTGTTTCCGGATAGCGTAAATGACTCTTCAGACCGGGAGGTATGCTTGCAGCGTCCTTGAAAACGCCTGGGAAGATTTTCATGTAGGTTTGTAAAATAGGATCGTCGGGATCGATAGCATAAAAATCAACCGTTCCGTCATAGGCATCAATAATTACTTTTACGGAGTTCCTGATGTAGTTAAATTCTAAGTTTGGCTGAAGATGTGAATAAGGAAGAGCCTCGGAGGTGGTATAGGCGTCGATAATCCATTTTATGCGGCCATTATTAATGACCATATAGGGATCTGTATCATAGGTCAAAAAGGGTGCCAGTTTTTGAACCCGATCATTGATATTGCGGAATACAAGCATTTTACTTTCTGCAGTCACTTCATTGGCAAGATAGAAACGTGGGGTCCCATGGCGAAGAGAAAGCATAAATTTATTAAGCGGAGTTAAAGGAATTCCGGTTTTACCCTCATAAGAATTTTCAGCATTGGAGTTTCCCAAGGGGTAATCGAATTCCTTAACCTTAGTATTGGCGACGACCCAGTCGTCCGTAAGTTCACCATAGTAGATTCTTGGCTCTGTAAGTCTTAATTCAGGAAACTCACTGACAGGAGGAACGTCTTTGATGGCGAATGAGGGCAGTCCTTCAGAGGTGACGGCATTGGCAAAGGATGCGGAAGCGCCAAAACCGTGGGTATATTTAAACCGAATATTAACAAAGGTTTTTGCTTCTGAAGCTAAATCGGAAGTGGATATTTCCCGGGGGCCTATCATAACTTGACGTGATTCACCATTGATCAGGTAGCGGTCGATATCAATATCGTTAAATTTGTAATAGAGTCGTATGCCCTGTTTCTGGTTATAGGTCTGCAACAGGGGACGGGCATCATTAAGCCGTATGTTGTTGAGTGTTCCCAGATCATTTTTCAAAGCGTCGGTTGTAATAGGGGTGTCGCCAGGATAATCGATCTCCTTAATATGGTCCAGGCCATACCCGAAGCGGGTTAGTTCGAGTTCATGCTGAATATAGGGGCGCTCTTTACTAAGTTCATTGGGAAGAACAATAAAGGATTGAATGAGCGCTGGTATAATGCTGTAAATCAGGATTCCGACGAGGATATTTCCGACAACTGGAACGGTTAATAAGCGGGTATCTCTAAAAGTAAGGGAACCAAAGGCCAAAATAGATCCTATAATACTGATAACAATCAAGATTTTGAGTGCGGGCAGAGTAGCATTTAGATCCGTGAAGCCGGCTCCAACTACGTGTCCATGAGTAGAATAAAGCAACTGAAAAATATTCAAGTAGTATCCATAGGCTTTTAAGACAAAGAGGATTCCAATTAAAAAGGCTAAATGCTTCCGACAACTGGGTCCCATGGAGACAGCCCCATTTTGCCATAGCTTTTTCGAATGGAAACGAATAACCCCGGTTACGATATAGAAAATGATGGTAAACAAGGTGAGTAAAAACAGAGGACCAAAAAAAGCCTCATATATGGTTACCAAGAAAGGCAATCGAAAAAAGTAAAACGCTAAATTCTTGCCGAAAATCGGATCGACCTGACTAAATTGGGTAGCATGGGTAAAGGAGAGAATATCCAGCCAGCCAGTGAATCCAGCCACAAAACTAATGCCAAAGCTTACAATTGCCGATATAATTAATAACCATATAGTCACCCTTCGTTGGCTCAGGCTTAAAACCGGGCGGTTCATATCCTGTACCAAACGCAAACGAAGACGCAGGCGTTCGTTAACGGAGGTCACAATAGCATGGCGAATAGACAATAAGGTGCCGGCGATAAATAGGAAAAGAATGGTTCCGTTGACGGCTTGAAAAAGTAATTTACTTAATAATGGGGTCCAAAATAATTGAGAATAACCAAGATCATTGAACCATAACCAATCCTCATATAGACCGCTCGACGCAGTCAGGATTGCGATCACAATAATAAAGCCAATAAGTATTCTTAGGAAACGGCGCAAGTATGATTCCTCCTTTTAAGACTGGAACATTGAAACTAGTTAAGACAGTCTTATTATATTCTTCCCAACATTTGAAAATCCCTCCATTAATTTAATCTATTTGGGCCAATTACTTTTAAATTCCGGATAAACTATGTTATACTATGAAAGAGCAATACCCTTAAGGGGTATAAATTGTTGAATAAAGAGAGGTCGAAAGTCATGTATGACGTTCTTATTGTCGGTGCCGGTCCTGCAGGTCTAACAGCCGGGATATATGCTGCACGGGGAGGGCTGAAAACAGCGATTATTGAATTAGCAATGCCGGGAGGGCAGGCTGCTTCGACGGAGAATATTGAGAACTATCCTGGATTTCCGGATGGAATTAATGGGTATGAACTTATGAATTTATTTCATAAGCAGGCTTTAGCCTTTGGTGTTGAGTTTATTTTCGAGGAAGTACAAACCTTCGAACTTCAGGAGTCTGTAAAAAAAGTACATACAAACAATCAAGTACTTGAGACACGAAGCATTATTATCACTGCGGGATCGAAGCCCAGGTTATTAGGTGTCCCCGGGGAAGATCGATTTATAGGCAGTGGAGTATCCTATTGTGCAACCTGTGACGGCGCCTTCTTTAAAGGTAAAAAGGTTATCGTTGTTGGCGGGGGAGATGCAGCAATCGAAGAAGGTACCTACCTTACCAGGTTTGCTGAGGAAGTAACTATTGTCCATAGAAGAACCGGCTTTCGTGCCTCCCAAACTGCTTTGAACAGAGCTAAAGACAATCATAAAATCCGTTTCGAACTAAATGCTGTGGTAGAGGAAATTTTAGGTTCCAGCCATGTAGAAGGTGTAAGAATTCGCGATGTCCTAAGTGGGGCAATACGAGAAATTTCTGCTGATGGCGTATTTATTTATGTAGGAACGGATCCTAATGCTCAATTCCTTCAAGGGGAGATTGAAACGGATGAGCGGGGGTATATTCTGACGAATGCACTATTAGAGACCAATATTAAAGGTGTTTATGCAGCCGGAGACATTCGCAATACTCCTCTGCGTCAAGTGGCAACCGCTGTTGGGGATGGTGCTTTGGCCGCGGTCGAAGTTGAAAAGTATCTCGAAGAGAACAAATAGATCGTTAAATCTACAAAATTCAACAAATAATATTATAAAACGAATAAAACCTTGAAATTTTTTAAAATTTAGACTAAAATATTTAAGTGATTCAAATTCTAAATTAATTTGGATAAGTCCGAAACTTTCACATAAAGGAGGGAATTTTTTGTGAACTTAGTCGTCTGTCTTAAACAAGTTCCAGATACTTCTGAAGTGCGTATTGATCCGGTTACTAATACCCTAATGAGAGAGGGCGTACCGTCAATCATTAACCCCTATGATGCGCATGGTTTAGAAGAAGCAATTCGCCTTAAAGAAAAGGTTGGCGGGAAGGTTACCATTGTATCTATGGGGCCCCCGCAAGCCAAAGAGGCACTGAAAAAAGCTATGACTTACGGGGCTGATCGTGCAATTCTTCTGAGTGACCGTGCCTTCGGCGGTTCAGACTCTTTAGCCACGGCCTACATACTTTCGATGGCTATCAAAAAGTTACATGAAGCTGAACCTATCGACCTTGTATTTGCGGGAAAAGAAGCTATTGACGGAGATACCGCTCAAACGGGCCCTGGTATAGCTCAACGACTTGGATTCCCTCAATTAACCTATGTGATAAAGGTACGAGAAGTCACCGATACTTCCGTAACGGCCGAACGCAAAACAGAGAGTGGGCGTCAGATTGTTGAAGCTCAGCTGCCGGCCTTACTTACGGTGGAAAAAGAGTTGAATGACTTGCGTTACGCTTCACTTCCCAATATGATGAAAGCGGCTGCCTATGAGCCGGAAGTATGGGATGTTAAAGCCCTTCCCTTTGATGTCAAACAAATGGGGCTTAAAGGATCCCCCACCAGTGTCTCCCGAATTTTTGCACCACCGGGCCGCAGCGGCGGAGAAATAATTGATGCTACAAACGATCCTGCAGGAATAGCCGCTACGGTCGTGCAAAAACTATTTCAATCGAATATTATTATGGTTAGTCCCCTGGCGAAGGGAGGAAAGCGCTAATGACAGTCTTGGTAGATAAAACAAAATGTATCGGGTGCGGGGCTTGTGTCGTGGAATGCCCAGTGGAAGCTATGGACCTGATTGATGGATTGGCAGTCGTCGATCCGAATAAGTGTGAAGACCACGGCAAATGCGTCATCGTCTGTCCGGCCGATGCCCTTGCCTTACCCAATAAACCCGCAAAATCCAAAGAAGAGCTTGATCCTGAAGCCGGTTCCAAGCTCAGCATAAAAGATCCACAACCCGATGCGATTAAAGACTATGCTCAGGGTAATGACAAAAAGCCGATTAGTGCTCAGGCGAAGCCGGTTGCAGGCGGAGATGTATGGAGCGGAGTCTGGGTTATTATTGAATATATGAATGGGAAAGTCGCTCCTGTATCCTGGGAATTGCTGGGTGAAGGGCGTAAATTAGCGGATGCAATAGGGTGCGGACTCAGCGGAGTAATCACTGGGCATCAGGTTGACAGTGTTATTCCTGAAGCTTTTGCTTACGGGGCTGAAACAGTCTACGTGGTTGATCATCCCATTCTTAAAGATTACCGAACTGAACCTTATGCTGAAGCCATCACTGATCTCGTTAAAAAATATCAGCCTGAGATAATTTTGATGGGCGCAACGTCTATGGGCCGGGATGTTTTTCCGGCAATTGCCACAAAGTTGCAAACAGGATTAACGGCTGATTGTACAGTCCTTGGAATTGATCCGGATACTAAGCTTTTACAACAAACCCGGCCCGCTTTCGGCGGAAATATTATGGCGACCATTCTTTGCCGCACTCGTCGTCCGCAAATGGCGACAGTTCGTCCCAGAGTAATGGCTATGCCTGATCGTGTAGACGGACGTGAGGGTGAAACAGTTCGGGAGGAATTCACCTTAAACGAAAGTGACTTCCGGACCAAAGTGCTTGAATTTATCAATACCGATGCTAAGAGTGCTTTCTTAGACAAGGCGGAGATTATCGTAGCAGTTGGTTTAGGTCTTGCTGCCAAACGGAACCTCGTAATTGCTGAAGAGTTAGCGGATGTTCTGGGAGCTACTATAGCAGGAACCCGCGGAGCTGTAGAAGCAGGGTGGCTGAATCATGATCAGCAAGTCGGGCAATCCGGGGTAACGGTTCGTCCTAAAGTCTATATCGCTATCGGGATTTCCGGTGCCATACAGCATCTCGTCGGCATGGAAACTTCGGACTTCATTATTGCCATTAACAACGACCCTGAAGCTGCGATTCTAAAAGTAGCGAATTATGGGATTGTCGGAGATCTATTTCAAATAGTTCCTGCGCTGACTGCAGAGTTTAAGAAACGCCTACAGCATGGCGTGGCAAATTAAGGAGGGGCAAACATGGAAAACTTTGATGTAATAGTCATCGGCGGTGGTCCTGCTGGCCTGTCCGCCGCGCTTAGTGCTGCACAAGCAGGCATGAAAACCGTAGTCATTGAGCGCGGGGATTATCCAGGAACCAAGAACGTAATGGGGGGCATACTTTATACAAAAGCAACCAGCATGATTGTGCCGGAGTTTTGGAAAGAAGCGCCCTTAGAACGGCCAATTATTGAGCAGCGTATCGCAATGTTAAGCGGTGATGAGTCTATCATGGCTGGTTACCGGGATCCGGCTTGGGGTTCCGAGCCCTATAATGCCCATTCGGTTTTTCGAGTCAAATTCGATCGCTGGCTTGCCCAACAAGCTGAAAAAGCGGGTGTCATGATTATTCCTGAAACAATTGTCGAAAACCTCTTATATAAAGGTGACGAAGTTGTCGGAGTTCGTACAGGACGTGCTGAGGGAGACCTGGGGGCTAAAGTTGTTATTATAGCTGAAGGGGTCAATAACTTTATTGCCGTAAAAGCCGGCCTGGCAAAGCCCTTAAGACCTGAATCAGTAGCAGTTACTGTCAAAGAAGTAATCGCTCTGCCTAAAGAAAAGATCGAAGATCGTTTTTGTCTTGAAGAAGGACAGGGCGCTACCATCGAACTATATGGGGACTCCACAGCCGGGATGATGGGTGTAGGTTTTATCTATACGAATAAAGAATCTATTTCTATTGGTGTAGGTTCAATTCTTCAGCCTTTGATTCGCAATAACTGGACCCCTAATGATCTCTTGGAAAACCTAAAATCAAAGCCCTATGTTAAGCGGCTTCTTCAAGGCGGAGAAACGAAGGAATACTTATCTCACCTAATTCCCGAAGGCGGATACACACATGTACCTAAACTTCATCGGCAAGGAGTCATGGTTGTAGGGGATACGGCAATGCTCATGAATTCGCTCAATCGTGAAGGTTCAAACCTGGCGATGATTTCAGGTAAAATAGCTGGGGAAGTCGCGGCTCAGGCTATCAAAGCCGGAGATGTCAGTGATCATGCTATGTCAGTTTATGAAACCCGCCTGAGAGATTCCTTTGTCCTTAAAGATCTCCACCATTACCGCCATATGGGTAAGTTCTTCGAAGAAAATACCCATCTCTTAAAAGTATATCCCAAGTTATTCTCTAAAGCCGTTAAGATGTATTTAACAGCGGATGGGACGCCTAAGAAACAGCGTCAAAAGGAAATCATCAAGATGGCCTTCGAACACCGTTCTAAAGGTGGTTTGATCAAAGATATTTATGGAGCATGGAGGGCGCTCTTATGAAATTAGATGATAAACTCTATTTGGTGCGCTTTAACACAGATAAATTAAACCATATTAAGATCGCTGATCCTAACGTATGCTTGCAGCAGTGCCAGGATAAACCTTGCACCCGTTTTTGCCCGGCCCATGTTTACGATTGGGATGAAGAGGAAAAACGCATTGCCGTTGGATACGAAGGGTGCCTGGAGTGCGGCACATGCCTGATCGGCTGTCCCTTTGGCAATATTGACTGGAAGTATCCCAGAGGTGGTTTTGGAGTCTCCTGGAAAAATGGATAATACTGTTGCAAGAGAGCAGAAAGGAGTTATAACCTCCTCTGCTCTCTTGCTTTGTTATCACTTCCTCCTTTCATCCTCTGCTGGTGATGCCTTAACGGCATGGGCGGCTACCCTAAAAAAAGCCTCCTGTGTTAGACAGGGGTCAGTTCTACTGTCTGGCTCTGGGGCGGAGCGCTTTTCAGCTGTGTTAACTCGTGCGAAGACGGTGTCTTCGGTCTGCACGCGTCTGCGAGTTCCGCCGCTGGTTCGCTGGACGGTTCGCGAGCGCGTCCGAACCTCTGGGTATTTCTGCATGTGAACCTGCGGCGCGCTACGGGGACGCGAACCGTCTGCGCTCGCCTTAGCGCGGCTCCACTGACGCATTCGCTTAGCAGACAAGCGCTCCTTCAGCCAGTTTGTTGGGAATGTAAGCAGAACTTTGGGGGGGGCTGGTAAGACTTCGTGGAATCTTTTTCATCTTCTGATGTGCTGCGTCAGCGGCATGGGGGTCTCTCTGAAAAAAAACCAAAGACATGCAGAAAAATCCCCAAACCCGCAAGCAGGGCAGATTCGTCCACAGAAGCGAACCCATTGCATGGAGAGGCGGTAAAAGCCCACAAGACGGTGCGGGGAAACGGAGCCACAGGTTCACATCAGGTACTACCCTGAGGTTTGGCGGAGTCCCGCACCGGCGAGTGGGCGAGTCTCGGAATGCTGAGGTAAGCGGATGTGGGCGAAGCTGCCCGGCCCAAGCGACCCGATTTTCATCCTCTGCCGGTGCCGCAGCAGCGTCATAGAGGGCTACTTCTAAAGTTTCTTTGACAGCCCATTCTACAATAGGTAGAATAGAAACGAAGGAAGGGATTATGCCAGAATGAATAATATTCAACTAGAAGAGGCCAAAAAAAAAGAAATCCTACTGATAGAACGACTAAAATCCTTTAAGAAAGTCCTGGTTGCCTTTTCCGGAGGAGTTGATTCTACTTATCTTTTAGCTGTCGCCCGTGAATCTTTAGGAGATAATTGCAAGGGAATTTTTGCGCGCGGGCCTATGATTTCTTCCCAAGAAGAGAAAGAAGCACTGGCTTTAGTTGAACGAAACAACTTCCAAGTGCAGATAATTGAGGTTGATGTCTTAAACCTCCCGGAGTTCAGAAACAATCCTCCCAATCGCTGTTATTTCTGCAAGAAAAAGCTTTTTAAAGCCTTTATCGAATACAATCAGGAAGAAGATAACGCCACAGTCATCGAAGGAACAAATGCTTCCGACGTTCTTGATTATCGGCCAGGTAGGATTGCTCTCCAGGAATTAGGGGTTATTAGCCCGCTTCATGATGTAGGGCTTACAAAAGCCGAAATTCGTAGTTTGTCACACCTTCGGAATTTAACGACCTGGAATAAACCCTCCATGGCTTGTCTTGCCTCCAGAATCCCCTATGGAGATTCAATTAGTCTTGAATTGCTTCAACGCATAGGCCAGGCCGAAGCTATACTTTATGAAAAAGGATACATAGAATCTCGAGTAAGAGTGCACGGTGAAATTGCGCGTATCGAAATTCCGGTCAGTAATTTTTCGAAATTAATCCAGGAACATACAGAAATCAGTGCCCTCTTGTCAGAATTGGGGTTCAAATTCGTTACCTTAGACTTGATGGGACTGCGATCAGGAAGTCTTAATCCCATATCCCGGGAGGCATTATATGAATGAGGAGACTATAAGAGCGCTTTTGGAATCGGTTCACCAAGGTTCCTGCTCTCCAGATAAAGCATTACACCAATTAAAGGATCTTCCCTTTGAAAACTTAGACTTTGCCCGGTTAGATCATCATCGTGCCCTAAGAACAGGGCAAGCAGAAGTGATCTTTTGTCAGGGAAAACAACCAGACCATATTATTTCTATTTTAAAGCACTTAGGCAGAAAGGCTGAAAATGTCTTGGCTACGAGACTTGACCCACATCATGCTGAGACAATCCTGCCCCATTTTCCGGAGGCATACTATGATCAACAGGCTCACTGCCTCTTGCTCAGACCGCTTAAGGAGCCTGCAATTCCAGGTAAGATTTTGATCATGACAGCTGGAACGGCAGATTTATCCGTAGCACAAGAGGCCTGGCTGACAGCTCGTTATATGGGCCATGACGTGGACACACTTTTTGACGTAGGGGTTGCAGGGATACATCGTTTGCTTGGACAGCGCCAATTGATGGACCGCGCTGAAGTAATAATTGTTGTGGCAGGGATGGAAGGCGCTTTAGCAAGCGTGGTCGGAGGACTTGTGGAACAACCTGTTATCGCTGTGCCGACCAGCGTGGGATATGGTGCTCACTTCCAAGGGTTGGCAGCGTTACTTAGCATGTTAAACAGCTGTGCTTCGGGAATCGGTGTGGTGAACATCGATAACGGATTCGGGGCAGCCTCTTTAGCCTCTGCGATAGTCCGGCGCATAACGAGAGACCGCTAGGGGGAATAGTTACTTGAACATTTTATATTGGGATACGTTTGCGGGTATCAGCGGCGACATGGCCCTCGGGTCATTGATCGCCTTAGGTGCTGATCCTGAAATTATTGTCAATCAACTTCATTCCATAGGACTAACCGAATTTGTGTTGGAGGTTAATCTACGCCAAATCCATGGTATTCAGGCTACAGATATTAATGTAGTAGTTTCTGCGCAGATCTCAGACCAGCACGATCATAACCATAAGCATGATCACAATCATAATCATGACCATAAAGGAAACCGCTGTCTTTCGGATATTCAAGAAATGATTCTAAGCGGCAATTTATCAGAACGATCCCGAAAAAACGCCCTTCAGGTATTTAATGTTTTAGCTGAAGCGGAAGCTCATGTTCATGGAACAACTATTGATAAGGTTCACTTTCATGAAGTTGGGGCCGTAGATTCCTTAGTTGATATCGTAGGTACATGTATTGCTTTGGACCACTTAAATATTGATGTAGTTAAGGTTTCTACGTTGCCTTGGTCTCATGGTTTTGTAAAGTGTGCCCATGGAACTTTACCGCTGCCCGCACCTGCCGCCCTGATGCTGTTAAAAGGATATAAATTCCGTGAATCCGGAATTACGGGCGAACTTATAACGCCAACCGGAGCGGCTCTCCTTCGTGCCTTAGCTGAACAATCAAGCTTTCCGGAAATGAATTTGCTCAATGTCGGATATGGATCCGGAAAAAATGATTATGGCATTCCGAGTTTGTTGCGAGCAGTTTTGGGGGATATATAGAAACAGAGGTGAAATATGTTCGCAAACATTATTAGTACTCTTCAACAATCCGGATGGAAGTTAGTTACTTTTGACGGAAACTGGCTGGCTGCTACTCACGAGTCGTTAAAGCGAGGGCTTCTGTTCGGAAATATCAGCCAGATCCCTAAAAGCTTTACGCCCATGATGCAAAATAATGCTGATATTCGCCAATGGGACGTTATTGTCCTGTGCCTTGAAGGAATTGATTCGTCATACTTGAGGGATAACAGGTTTTCTGGTGTTCAACTTTGGTATTGGGATACTCAACAAGGCAACCTATTTCCATTTCCTCCGACGAATGATCCATCGATTCCCGATTGGTTAAGGCAGCTTGCCAGTGGCAATCCTATTCTTCAGCAGACAAACATCCGAAAAAAGAACCGTTTTGTCCCATTTCTTACGTATATCATTATAAGTGTGAACCTCATTGTATATTTACTTATGACCTTAGCCGGAGGATCAACCGATCAGCGTGTCCTTATAGAGTTTGGGGCAAAGGTCAACTCCTTGATTCAAGCAGGTGAGATCTGGCGGTTTTTTACGAGTATGTTTATTCATATCGGGTTTATGCACCTTATCTTTAACCTTTATGCGTTCTGGTCCTTAGGGCCTTTTATCGAAGAACGATTTGGGCATTGGCGATTTTTTACGATCTATAGTTTGAGTGGACTTGGAGGATCAATCGCCAGCTTTTTCTTTTCTCCCGCGTTGTCTGCAGGAGCTTCCGGGGCAATTTTTGGACTTTTAGGAGCACTGTTCTATTATAGTATAAAGCGGCCCTCGCTTTGGAAATCAGGCTTGGGTATGAATCTGGTACTGGTCCTCTTAATCAATTTGGGGTTTGGACTCACTATGCCGGGAATTGATAATTTCGCTCACCTTGGGGGACTCCTTACAGGAATAATTACGAGTATCCTCTTAACAAAACCTGATTAATACAGTCAATAATACAGTAAATGAGTCTAAGTTGTTCCAGAGTTTCATAAAAATACCTTCGTTTTGAAATGTATTTTTCGGCCTGCAAAGGACAAAATAGAATCAAGAACTTGCGGTTTCTTAGCAAGGTGGCTTTCCTGAAGTCATCGTTAGTTAAGAAAGCGTAAGTTCTTTTCGGCAATTAACTCGATTAAAGAGTGACTTTATATTAATAAGTATTTTGGAGGTATTCTATGTAGAATTATGCATTGTTTCACATAAAAAGGGTTGTTCGGGAAGCATGCTTGAAATGCTATAATTTAAGCCAGAGAGGAGGGTCGCTTTGAGAAAAAGCAAACGTAATTCCAGTTATTTTTCTCGTGATCGATGGGTTCAGTTAATATTGCTCTTTATGATCTTTCTTGTGTCCGGCAGGCTTGTAATCCTGCAAGTCGTTCAAGCGTCCGACCTTAAGGCAAAAGGGATAGAGCGAAGAACGATTGATCAAAGTTTAAGACCGGACAGAGGCGCGATTTTTGATGCCCAGGGAAATGTCTTAGCTCAAAGTATACCAGTCAGGGGAATCCATGCAGACCCCAGGTTATTAACTACTTCAATCGAAGATAAACAATATAAAAAAACAAAAGAAGAAGCAGCGTTGGAACTTGGAAGTATCTTAGAAATAGACAGCCAGCAAATTCTCGATAAACTTAATAAAGATTCGTCTTGGAGTAGCATAGCGCACCAAGTAGATATTGAGAAAGCAGATAAAATAATGGCACTCAAAATCCCTGGTGTAGGCACTGATGAAGAAGAAAAACGAGTCTATCCTATGGGAATGTTTGCGGCCTCCGCTCTTGGGATTGTTAATCTAGAGGGTCATGGCATGGAAGGAGTCGAATACTATTATGATAAGGAGTTATTCGGTAAGCCTGGGTTCCAATCTGAGGAACGGGATACCAAAGCACGCTCAATACTTGATGCCCTGAGTCACGGTGACCCGTCAAGACCCGGAAATTCTCTAACCTTAACCCTAGATTCCACAATTCAATATTATGTTGAACAACAATTAGAAGAAACATACAAAGCAACCAACCCCAACAGTGTCACGATTCTGGCAATGGACCCAATGACAGGACGCATCTTAGGCATGGGCTCTCGTCCATCCTTTGATCCGACAAATTATAATGATGTTGAACCCGAAGTTCGCCGCAATTTAGCGATTGGAATGTCCTATGAACCGGGATCTACCTTCAAAATTATTACGGGGGCAGCCGCTTTGGAAGAAGGAATAATCAATCCGGATGATACCTTTCCTGATCCCGGATACCTAAATATTCCACCCCGTATAATTACAAACTGGGACTCTGATCAAAGACCCCATGGCAACCCTACTTTTACAGAAGGAATGCAGCTGTCTTCCAATGTCGTACTCGCCCAAGTAGCGCAGAAAATGGGTAAATCCGTCTTTGATACTTATTTGAAGGCCTTTGGTTTTGGTGCGAAAACAGGAATAGACATTTTAGGTGAAGAAGCTGGAGTACTCCTGCCCCAAGATAAAATCCGGGAAATAGATATTGCCACAATGTCTTTCGGTCAAGCTAATTCTGTCACTCCAATCCAATTATTGACTGCGATTTCTGCTGTTGCTAATGGCGGAACTCTTTATCGCCCCTATATTGTTGACAAGATTACGTCCTTTGATGGCCAACTTGTTCAGCAACAAAAACCTACCCCTGTACGAGAGGTGATTTCCAAATCAACTTCGGAGCAAATGACCAATATCCTGGAAAAGGTTGTTACTGATGGAACAGGGAAGACCGCACTTATTCCTGGTGTCAGGGTTGCAGGGAAGACGGGAACCGCTCAGAAAGTAGACCCGGACACAAAAGGATATTCTTCAACAGACTATATTGCTTCGTTTGTGGCTTTTGCGCCGGCTGAAGATCCGAAAATTGCGGTTCTTGTCATCATTGATACGCCTAGAACTGAAGAAGGCCATCAAGGAGGTACATTGGCAGGTCCAAGGGCTAAAGCTATTATCGAAGGTGCCCTTCAATATTATGGTTTTCCTGTAGCCAACGATACTGAAAGTACTGTAACCATTTCACCCACTGATTCTGCTGTCAGACCATCCCCGCAACCGGTTGTTCCTGAACGGACACCCGTTGGAGGAGAAATTGTTGTTCCGGATCTAACAGGTATGACAATGCGGCAGGCAGGAGAAACCCTGGCCAAATCAGAGCTGCATTTTAACTTTTCCGGCAGCGGCCTGGTCAATCAACAATCACCTGCACCAGGAAAAATTGTAACTCGCGGTACGCCAATTGAGGTGAATTTTTCTCCCTTAGCGCAGTAATCTGCCATATGCAAATTCATTTCTCAATCAGGGTATGCTAGAATAACTCAGCAAACATTAAACTACGGAGGAATGATTCAAATATGCGTCTTAATCAACAGATTGACCTAATGAAAGAAGATATCCTATCTGCAGTACAAGCTTGTATCCAAATTAAGAGTGTCAAAGATGTTGAAAACGCTGTCCCTGGTGCGCCGTTTGGGCCGGGCATTAAAGAAGCATTAGAGTGGACCTTAGCATTAGGAAAGGAGTTTGGGTTCACTGTCAAAAATGTTGAAGGATATGCAGGACATATCGAAATGGGCGCCGGCGAATTATTAGGTATTCTAGGTCATCTTGATGTCGTTCCGGAAGGGGACGGGTGGTCTGTGTCTCCTTACAGCGGAACTATTAAGGACGGAAAAATTTTCGGCAGAGGTGCATTAGATGACAAAGGGCCAACCTTGGCTGCTCTTTTTGCCATGAAAGCCATTAAAGATGCCAATATACCCTTGAAGATGAGAGTTCGCCTGATCTTAGGGACAGATGAGGAATCAGGATGGGATGATATGAACTATTATCTGAAGAAAGAAGAAGTTCCTCAGATCGGATTTGCACCTGATGCCGAGTTTCCGGTCATTCATGCTGAGAAAGGAATTCTTCACCTGGAATTCAGTAAATATCACCCCGCTTCTCTTTCTCATCTAGTTCGTGTTCAGGGCGGCGAACGAGCGAATGTCGTTCCGGATCGCTGTGAGGTTGCTTTGCAGGGAATAGCCTACGGTGATTTAGTTAAGCAGTTAAATGATTTCTCTTTCCCGGAAGGGGTAAGCGGTTCCTTAGTGAGTCAGGAAACAGAACAAGAGATCAAGCTTATCGTCAAGGGAGTAGGGTCACATGGAAGTCTCCCGGAGAATGGAAAAAACGCGGTCTTCTATGCCTTGCGATTTCTGCGCACGTTAGCACTGAGTCCGGAAGAACAGCAAATTCTGGATTTTATCTTGGCTTACCCTGGCACAGGCTATTATGGTGAAGGTTTTGGAGTTGCTTTAAGTGATGAACCATCCGGTAAACTTTCCCTCAATCTTGGCATTTTAGAATTGACGGCAGATAATATTCGTTTCGTACTTGATATTCGTTATCCAGTCACCTACCAACGGGACGATGTTCTTCTCCCAATTGAAAAAATTGCCCGAAATGAGCAATTTAATATCAAAATCCTAAGCCATCAAGAAGCTCATCATGTCCCTAAAGAGAGTCCATTGGTTCAATCTCTGCTGAAAGCCTATTCAGATGTAACCGGACTTGAGCCATTTGCTTTTGCTATTGGCGGAGGAACTTATGCTAAAGCACTTCCCCAAGGAGTTGCCTTTGGACCGACTTTTCCGGGTGAGCCGGAAGTGATTCATTGTCCGGATGAATACATTTCCATTGACAACCTTCTTAAAACAACCAAGGTATATGCGCAAGCTATTCTTAATTTGGCGGCTGAATTAGAGAACTAAGCAAAACATAATCAAAGAGATATTGATAAATATAAACAAAAGGTTATTGACAGTTCTAAATTCTATATGTATACTAATAATTGTTGCTCGCGCGCCACTAGCTCAGCTGGTAGAGCATCCGACTCTTAATCGGCAGGTCCCTGGTTCGAATCCTGGGTGGCGCACCAAAAATGGTTTGTTAAGCAAGCGTTTCAGGTTACTGAGACGCTTGTTTTGTTATGTTTAACAAAATAGAAGGATCGTTTATAGGCCCTAGTGCTAAGAAGTCCCAATTTCTTAGCACTAGGTTTTTTACTTTTTTGCAATTATTCTCTATTAAAACCATAATACGACATAAAAAAATTAATATAGACAATATATTCCTGATTTACTATAATAATATAAGTAAACAATCACTCCTTAAGGTGGTAATGTATGGAAAATAACGGTTATGGATTACATAGAAAAGATAGACTTGTTATAACAACCATTGAGATCATTGATCAACTTGGCATACAGGGGTTATCGACCAGGGAGATTGCCAGAAGGCAAGGCGTTTCAGAAGCTACACTGTTCCGGCACTTTAAAAGTAAAAACCAACTGTTGCTCGTAGTTCTGGAAGACTTCTCAAAGTTTGATATTGATATATATCAATCTATCAAATTAAAAGAACTCAGACCTAAGGAATCTATTACATACCTTATCCGCGCCTATGCAGAATATTATGAGAGTTATCCGGCTATTACCTCAATCATGCAGGTGTTTGATGTTTTGCGGCATGAATCTGAACTGACAGACAGAGTTAAGAGTATATTAAATGATCGTTCAAGTTTCATGAAGCAATTGATTGAAGAGGCACAAAAGGCTGGAGAAATAAGTCCTGATATGGATAGTAAGAACTTAGCGGACGTGATCTGGGGCTTATGTCGGGAGATATGCCTTACCTGGAGACTTAACGGCCAAAGTTATTCATTGAAGGAAAGAACTCTATCAACCCTGGAAATGGTTTTAAAGGCTTTTAGTTAAGTTTGAGGGTAATCAGATTAGGAGTGTGAAGCAAGTGAAAAAAGTCCTTATTGTTGATGATGCAGCGTTCATGAGAATGTCAATTAAAATGATACTCGAGAAAAGTGGGTTTGAGGTATTAGGAGAGGCTGAAAACGGTATCGAGGGAGTTCGGAAGTACAAGGAGTTGAAGCCTGATGTAGTTACCATGGACATAACAATGCCTGAAATGACAGGCATTGAGGCGTTAAAAGCCATAAGAGAATTTGATCCCAAAGCTAAAGTTGTTATGGTATCTGCAATGGGGCAAGAAAGATTAGTTAAGCAAGCAATTATAAATGGTGCAAAATCCTTTGTTGTGAAACCCTTTACGGAAGACCATGTGTTGCAGACACTTAATAAGGTCTAAACAAAAATAAAACCTTAAGTTATAGGAGGTGATATAGATGGCAGATCAATTTTTAAATGAGCCAATGCTTGATTTGTTTATATTTGAAACCTCACAGTTGCTGGAACAGCTTGAACAATCCATATTAACCAGCGAAAAGACAAGCTGCTATACACAAGCAGCGATTAATGAAATTTTTCGCATCATGCATACCATTAAGGGTTCATCAGCAATGATGATGTTTAATAATATTTCAACTCTTGCCCATACGCTTGAAGATCTATTTTATTTTCTACGCGAGGAAAAACCCGATAATCCCGATTGCCTGGCTCTTTCTGATTTGGTATTAGAAGGGGTTGATTTCATAAAGGTAGAAATCGAGAAGATCAAAAACGGCGATGATGCAGATGGAGATACTGCGGCATTAATTGATAGCATAAAAGACTTTTTAGCCGAATTACAGCAGGGTAATCAGCCTGCTGCCCATAGGAAGGATATGGGACCAAACGACACCATCATACAGCAGTATTACATAAGTCAGGATAAGTCAGTAACTTCCAATTATAAACATACGTTTAAAGCGGTTATATATTTTGAAGACGGTTGTGAAATGGAAAGTATGCGTGCGTTTTCCATTATACATGATCTCAAAGATATCACTGACGAGGTTTTCTATATACCGGAAGATCTGATCGAAAATGAAGACAGCGGAGAAATCATAAGGCGGGAAGGCTTCAAGTTATACCTTAAAGCAGACCGCTCCTACGAACAAATGCATGAATTCTTCATGCAGACTATCTTTCTCAGGGATTTAGAGCTCATTCAACTGGAAGATAATGATGAATTTGAACAGTTCTCCCCGGTGAAGCAGATTGCTCCTCTGAAGTATCCCATTAAAGTACCTAATCTGGATGCGCAAGCTAAAGAGGAAAAGGAAGCTGCTGACAAGGAAATCCAAGCGGTCTCATCCCAGCAGAGTATTATCAGCGTTAGTGTTGCTAAGTTGGACAAGCTGATGGATTTAGTAGGAGAAATGGTGATCGCTGAAGCCATGGTTATACAGAATCCTGATCTAAAAGGACTGGAGCTGGACAACTTCCGAAAGGCAGCACGGCAGTTAAGTAAAATAACCGGTGAAATGCAGGATATGGTGATGTCTATCCGCATGGTCCCTCTCTCGGCTACTTTCCATAAAATGCATCGGATCGTGAGAGATATGAGCAAGAAACTGGATAAAGAAGTGCGGCTTGAGATTATTGGCGAAGAAACTGAAGTTGATAAAAATATCATAGAGCATATATCCGATCCGCTGATGCACCTTGTACGGAATGCTCTCGACCACGGGATGGAATCTACTGCAGACAGGTTGGCCAAGGGTAAACCACACGTCGGAACCATCAAATTGGAAGCCAAAAACGCCGGAAGTGATGTCCTTGTTATTGTCAAAGATGACGGAAAGGGACTAAACAAGGAGAGGATTCTTAAGAAGGCTAGTGAAAATGGTTTATTACATAAGTCTGAACCTGATATGACAGACAAGGAAATTTTTAATCTCATCTTCCTGCCGGGTTTCTCAACAAAAGACAGTGTGTCCGAATTCTCGGGGCGTGGTGTGGGGATGGATGTAGTAACCAAGAATATTGAGATGGTTGGTGGTTCTGTTTCGATCGATAGCGTTCCGGACAAAGGGACGACCATTACCTTGAAGATTCCTCTGACCTTGGCAATCATCGACGGGATGAATATAAAGGTAGGAAACTCCCGTTATACCATACCCATCATCTCCATTAAGGAATCCTTCAGACCAAAGGAAAAAGACATTATCACCGACCCCGATGGTCATGAAATGATTATGGTAAGAGGTCAGTGCTATCCAATTCTGCGCTTGCATGAGCTGTATAAGATTAAAAATAGCATTGCAAACATTATTGATGGAATTATCATCAGGGTTGAACAGGATACCAAGTCCCTTTGTGTGTTTGCGGACGAACTTATAGGACAACAGCAAGTAGTTGTAAAAGCGTTGCCTGATTATCTAAGAAAATTCAAGAAAATAAAGGGAATGGCTGGCTGCACCTTGTTAGGTGACGGCAGTATCAGCTTGATTCTCGATATTGGAGGGCTGATAAATTTGTAAGGGATTCTTGTGCTTGAGATAGATCATAGAGCAGAAGGGGATGAAACGATGGCAGACGTCATTGAAAATACAATGGAACTAGAGGAAGACACCCAAAAAGGCAGATTTTTGATCTTTTCATTAGGCAGAGAAAGCTATGGTATCGAAATCAAATACGTAACGGAAATTATAGGAATTCAAGAGATAACCGAGATACCTGAACTCCCGGACTATGTGAAAGGTATCATCAATTTAAGAGGCAAGATAATTCCGGTAATGGATGTCAGGCTTCGCTTCAAAAAAGAGCCTAGAGAGTATAACGATAGAACCTGTGTGATCGTCGTCGATATCAAGGATGTATCAATAGGGCTTATCGTTGACAGCGTTTCAGAAGTTCTGACAATTCCGGACCAAGGGATTGTTGAACCGCCAAGGATTAATAAGCAGTCTAATAACAGATACGTAAAGAACATCGGAAAAGTCGGAAACGATGTTAAGCTGCTGCTTGACTGTGAAAAATTACTAACAGAAGATGAACTGGAAGGATTAAGTGAGGCATTGTAAACTCTAAATTCATCTGTAAAGGGGAGTTTGAACGATGAAATGGTTTTATGATTTGAGAGTTGCTGCGAAACTGGTAAGCAGCTTTATAATAGTAGCTGTTATTGCGGGTGTGGTAGGAGCGGTAGGGATTGTAAACATCCAAAGGATGAATGTTTTAGACACTGAAATGTTTCAGAAGCACACCTCAACGATGGATGATCTTGCGGTATTTATAGATTCGTTTCAGCGAATGCGCGGAACATTGAAAGATATGGTAATCAACAAAGATACTAACAAAAGAGCAGAACTTGCCGACAGCATAGATGAATTAGTTAAAATGGAGCGCAGCAGCCTTGATGAATTTGAGAAGGGAATTGATGATTCACAAGTCCGGGTGGAATACGATAAAATCAACGGGCTAATTATGAACGAATTTATACCTTATAAAGATAATGTAATCAGACTCATTCGGGAAGGAAGAGATGATGAAGCAGCTGCATACATGTATAGCGAAGGAACAAATATTGTAAATGGGGTACAAGATTCTTTAAATAAATTGCTTGAGCTTAAAATTGCCTTGGCGGCTCAGAGCGCTCAAGTGAATTCAGATGCCGCAAGGACAGCATCTATCACAATGATCATCGTAATCATTGCCGGTGTGATTATAGCAATAGTGCTTGGCATTTTTATATCCCGAATTATCAGCAAGCCAGTCAACCAAATGGTTGAAGCTGCTGATAAGCTTGCTGTTGGAGATGTGAATGTAAATGTTGAAGCGGACACCAAGGATGAAATTGGCAGGCTTGCAGAAGCCTTTGGCAGGATGATCGCCAATATCCGTGCCCAGGCAATGGCTGCTGAAAGGATAGCCGACGGCGACCTGACGGTAGAGGTTGATGTAAAATCAGAAAATGATTTGCTGGGCAAAAAGCTGTCTGAAATGGTACGAAATAATAATGAAGTATTAACCAACATTGCCTCTGCTTCGGAACAGGTAGCGGCCGGATCGAAACAAGTATCTGATTCAAGCATAGCTCTTTCCCAAGGTGCTACTGAGCAGGCGAGTTCCATCGAACAACTGACAGCATCCCTTGAAGAAATATCTTCCCAGACAAAGCTGAATGCTCAGAATGCCAATCAGGCCAATGAACTGGCGGAAAATGCCAAGTCAAATGCTATTGAAGGCAATGCCCAGATGAAAGAAATGCTGATAGCTATGGAAGAAATCAATGATGCTTCCGCTAATATCTCGAAAATCATCAAGGTGATTGATGAAATTGCCTTCCAGACAAATATCCTGGCACTTAACGCTGCAGTTGAAGCCGCAAGGGCAGGTCAGCATGGCAAGGGTTTTGCGGTTGTAGCAGAGGAAGTCAGAAACCTTGCTGCCCGCTCAGCCAACGCAGCTAAAGAAACAACGGATATGATCGAAGGCTCTATCAAGAAGGTTGAAGGAGGTACAAAGATTGCAAAAGATACTGCAGACGCTCTGAATAAGATAGTCAACGGCATTGAAAAGGTAGCCGACCTTGTCAATGGCATTGCTGTTGCCTCTAATGAACAGGCAACAGGCATCGGACAGGTTAATCAGGGAGTTATGCAGGTATCAGAGGTTGTGCAGACGAATTCGGCTACTTCTCAAGAAAGTGCAGCTGCAAGTGAAGAACTTTCAAGTCAGGCTGCACTTTTAAAAGAAATGGTTAGCAAATTTAAACTAAGACAAAACGGCCGGTCGTTCAGCAAGTTGGATGAATTAAGTCCGGAAGTATTAACCATGCTTAAGAATATGTCCGAAACGAGAAACCTAAAACTAAGTCCGATGCAGGAAGCTTATGCTGAGGCGGCCGCCGCGAAAACGAAGATTGTCCTAAGCGATAGGGAATTCGGTAAATACTAAATTAGTTGAACATAAAAGGTATGGAGCAAGTCTCCATACCTTTGAAGGGCAGTTGTGACCTATGCTGGGAATTACCACTAAAGAATTCTGCCAATTAGCAGCCTATATCAAAGCCAATTACGGCATCCACTTGAAAGACGAAAAGAGGACTTTGGTAACTGGCAGACTTCATAATGTGCTCAGACAAAACAACTTCAGGGACTTCTCGGAATATTATGAGTACCTTCTTTCAGATAAAACAGGAAATGCGGCGGCGACACTCATAAATAAAATAACCACCAATCATACTTTCTTTATGAGGGAAGTTGATCATTTCAATTATTTCAAAGAAAAGGTGCTTCCTTACTTTAGAGGCAGAGTGAAAGATAAGGATTTAAGAATATGGAGTGCAGGGTGTTCCTCCGGGGAAGAGCCTTATACTTTAGCGATGATCATCGATGAATTTTTCGGGAACGAAAAAATGTGGTGGGATGCCAAAGTATTGGCCACTGATATTTCCAGCAATGTACTGGAAGAGGCTAAAAAAGGGATCTATAAAAAGGAAGAGATCTCGACCTTGCCGGCCCGGTGGAGGCTTAACTATTTCGAAAAAATTGACAACGAAAAATCGGTCCTTGTGGATAGGATAAGGAATGAAGTTATCTATAGGAAATTTAATCTCATGGATAGCACCTTTCCATTTAAACGGCAATTCCATGTGATTTTCTGCAGGAATGTGATGATATATTTTGATGCCCCAACAAAATCTGAATTAGTCAATAAGTTTTATGACTCTTTGGAGTATGGAGGATATCTATTTATCGGTCATTCAGAATCTCTTAACCGGGATGAAACTAACTTCAACTATGTTATGCCTGCAGTTTACAGGAAGGAATAACCTTTCAACCTATTTAGAATATAAGGGGTGATCAACAATGCAAAATAGGATATTGAAGGGGGAAAATCTTGAGTTTGCAGCAGCTGCCTTGTCTTGCATAGGAATTGGGGTTATCACAACGGACGTTAAAGGCAGAATCAGATATCTGAACCAAGCGTCGGAAGAAATTATTGGTTGGGAAGCAAATGAAGCTGTCGGAAAAGAGTTTGAAAAGGTTTTCGCCATCTTTAACGTAGACACGAAAAAACCTGTAAAATGTCCAATTGCCCATGTGCTTGTAAATGATACAACTACGGGCCTTGAGAATAACAGTGTTATTATTTCAAAGGACTACATCAAAAAATATGTTTCGGCGACTTGCTCTCCGGTAAAGGCGGCCGACGGTTCGACAATAGGAGCTGTCATCGTTTTTCGGGATATTACAAGGCTGAAAATGTTGGAGATTGAACGCCAACAGGAAGAAAATAATTTAAAGATCATATTCAACAATGCCCCGATAGGGATGCTTATTCTGAATGAAGGGGCTATCATCAATCAGGTCAATGACGCTGCTTTACTTCTGAATAACGGGAAAAGGGAACAGGTGATCGGAAAGCATTTTGGAGAAAGTTTTAACTGTGTTGTTGGAACTGAAAATGAGTGGGGTTGTGGTTATGGATCAGAGTGCCATAATTGCGAACTCAGAAAAGCAGTTGTTCAAGCTATTGGACATGGACAAGCAACCAGTAATGTTGAATTCAATAAGACTCTTATAACCGATGCCCGGGAAAAAGAATTTTGGTTTAGGGCTAGCGTCAATCCTATAGAAGTAAGTGGAAAGCGTCAGGCAATTGTCGCGTTATTGGATATTACTGAGAGAAAAGAGCAAGAGATTCGTATCATTCAAGCCAGGGACTATTGTAACAATCTTATCGATCAGATTCCTTCATTGGTGTGGAAGTCAGATATGAGTTTATTATGTAATTATGTCAATAAATCATGGAGAGATTTTGCGGGAATTGGTCTTGAAGCTGTATCAGACGGCTGGACCAATATTGTTCATCCGGAAGATCTTGACGAATTCTTAAAGATGGCTAGTAAGAGCGCTCTTAAAAAGGTTTCATTTCAACTGGAGGCTCGTTGCCGCCGTTATGATGGTATCTATCGTTGGTGCTTGGTTTCAGGAACGCCTTATTTTGATTTAGATGGACAGTATGCCGGTTACATAGGAACGGTTGATGATATAACTGAGCAAAAAGAAGCATTAGAGAGTTTAAAACGATATCAGCTGCTTTCGAAAAATGCCAACGATATTATCCTTTTTATCGATATGGATGGGCGGATTATTGAAGCCAATAAAGCAGCTGTTAACGCCTATGGTTATACTTACGAAGAATTGTCTTCAATAAACATTCGGGATATCAGAGATAACTGGGCTTATACAAAAGAGCAGATGGAACAGGCCAATCAAACGGGACTTTTCTTTGAAACGGTCCATTATTGTAAGGATGGAAGCCGCTTTCCGGTGGAAGTGAGTTCCCGAGGAACGACTATGGGGAATAAGCGTATACTTTTAAGCATAATCAGGGATATCACCGACCGGAAGAAAACGGAAAAGAAGATATTTGAAAGCCAGGCAAAATACCGCTCACTCTTTATGAATATGCACAGCGCTTATGCTTATTGTAAAGTGATTTATAACGAGTACAAGATTCCGACGGATTTGGAATTCATAGAAGTCAATGAAGCTTATGAGAAAATGTTTGGAATTACCAAAAAATACATTATAGGCAGGCTTTATACGGATCTTTTTCACCTAAACAATAATATGTTTACTGATATCATCCGAAAATATGCTCATAATCTTTTGCGGGGAGAGAGTGTTTACATTGACCAAATTTACTTAGATGCTGCAAATCGATGGTGCTCAGTTTCAGTATACAGTCCTGAGAATAATCACATTGTAACGATTATAACGGATATAACGCATATGAAGGAGTCGGAAAACCAGCTTAAACGAGCGAAAGAAGCGGCTGAAGCCGCCAATAAAGCCAAGAGTGAGTTTTTAGCCAATATGAGTCATGAGATCCGCACTCCCCTCAATGGCATGATAGGAATGCTGGATCTTACCTTACTGACCGACTTGAATTATGAACAGCATGATAACTTGATTACCGCTAAAGCTTGCGCCAATTCACTCTTGGAAATTATCAATGATATCCTGGATTTCTCTAAGATGGAAGCTGGTAAATTTTCTATCGAAACGATTAATTTTGACCTAAAGGAACTCATAGAAGGGATTGTCAAGATGCATTCACCCCGGATAGAAGAAAAAGGGCTTGAGCTAAACTATACCTTTTCCTCTACCATACCACAATTCCTGGTAGGAGATCCAAACAGGCTCCGCCAGGTACTGAATAATCTCATAAGTAATGCTATGAAGTTTACTGAGAGCGGTGACATTACCCTAAAAGTCAGGAAGGTTGAGGAAAGGGGCAAGGAGCATGAATTACTATTCAGCGTATCTGATACAGGAATAGGGATTGCTTCGGAAAATATTGAACAGATCTTCAAAAATTTTGTTCAGATAGACGGCTCATTTACCAAGAAATTTGGAGGTACAGGACTGGGACTTGCTATATCGAAGCAGCTTATAGAGATAATGGGCGGAAAAATATGGGCGGAGAGTGAGAAGGGAAAGGGCAGTACGTTTTATTTCAGTCTGAAATTCAAGATGGGCAGCCCTATGGCAGAGAATAATAGGCAATCGCCTATTCTGAAAGCTGCAAACCCCACCAGTGTTCTGCTGGTCGAAGATGATGCTATCAATCAAAAGGTAATCGCGAAAATGCTTAAAGAAAAAGGGCATAGGGTAGAGACTGCAAGCAACGGCAAGGAAGCCTTAGGATTATTTAAGCCGGGAGTCTATGATGTGATTTTGATGGATATCCAGATGCCTGAGATGGATGGCATCGAAGCGTCAAAAAAGATAAGAGAAATGGAAGACCCCGGAAACTATATACCAATAATAGCCATGACAGCTTATGCCTTACAAGGTGATAGGGAGAGATTTCTGGCTTTAGGTATGGACGGATATGTTTCAAAACCTATACAGATGGGAGAATTGTTTTATACGATTGACAGACTCGCATCACTCCAGGGAAAGTGGGGAGAGTGCCTGCCGGATAGAGTGCTGCTCTCAGATCAAGGAGAAGTCACATTTGCCAGAAGAGAACCGCATCAGCCGACTATGCAGATGAGCCCGGCAATTGCTATGATTTCGACCTATATTAAAGAAATTCAGTTAGCTCTGGAAAACGACGATCTTATGGTCATTGAAGAAAGGGCGCATCAAATAAAAACTCTTTCCAACAAGATTGAAGCGGTTGAACTAAAAGATGCTGCATTTAAAATCGAACTAGCGGCAAGACGGTGTAATTTGGTGGATGTTGCTAAATACGTAGAGAGAATCAACCGACAGTTTAAGCTCTTTGAAGAATCGACTATTTTATTGGAGGAGAACGAAAAATGAGGATACTAATCGCTGAAGATGATCTGACAAGCAGAAAATTTTTATTTAAGTTCCTTTCTCAATATGGAGAATGTGACTTGGTAGTGGATGGATTGGAGGCCCTCGATGCTTTCCTGATGTCCTTAAAGGAAGGAAAACCCTACGACCTCATCTGCCTTGATATTATGATGCCTAAGGTGGATGGGGTAAAAGTACTGAAGGCAATCAGGGATCTGGAAACTCAAAAGGGGCTTCTTCCGGAAAAGCGGGCGAAAGTTATTATGACAACTGCTTTGGCTGAAACACAATTTGTACAGAATGCGTTCGAAATTGGCTGTGAAGCTTATGCTGCCAAACCCATAGACATTACAAAGTTGCTTGAGGTTCTGCAGAGATTGGGGTTAATCTCCACAGGACACATTTAGATTGACTATCTTAACCAAGGAGGAATATGAAGTTATTAAGAAGCACACCATTTGGGGTTATGAAATGATTGAAGGTATGAATGATTATCATCTTACTTGGTAGGAGCCAGTGTTCTGCTTAATAACGGTCAAACTGGAGAAATCGTTTATGTTCCTTTGCAGAACCTTACATGTCCCATCATTAAAGTCCCATCTGGCTATTTGGATCTTTCCAGAGAAAGCAGATTGAAGATGTACAAAACCCATGCTTCCGCAGCTTTTCTTAAATCAATCTTGACGCTCTTGCCGCAACGTGTTATACTGATCTATACCCCTATAGGTATGGGAAGGCGGCGAAAAATTATGAAACAATGCATGGACAGTGAAAATCTGCACAGACGGCTGAATAAAATTATGGGACAGTTAAGAGCCATCGACAAAATGATTGATGAGGATATCCCCTGCGAGGATGTCCTAATTCAGATAAATGCTGCCAAGGGAGCGCTTCAAAAGGTGGGGCAGGTTGTGCTTGAAGGTCATCTGAACCACTGCGTTCGTGAGGGAATTGAACATGGCAACGCAGAGCAAACCATTGCTGAATTTGCCAAGGCGGTTGAGCACTTTTCAAGAATGACATAAACTGAATAAAATAGTCTTTATAAAGGAGCTGTAAAAAAACAGCTTTTTTTTCTTGACAAAGCATACCCACGGGTATGCTTTACCTATACCCCCATTGGTGCATAAATTCATCCTTATTGCTTAAATGGAAAATGAAATAACAGGCTGGCTGCCAAGTGTCACAGCCAGCCGATTCTCCAAGCAATGATGTTACGGAATGTGCGTTTCCAGTAATAAATTAGTTTGGAACTCCTCGGAAGGAGCGCTCTTAGATCCTAAAATTGCTAACCCCAATTTGTAAACCCTGAGCTAAGTTTGTCAGGTTCTGACAAGAAAGGTTAATCTCATCGATTGAAGCTGTGAATTCGTCAATAGCCGCGGATACACTAGCTGCTTGTCCAGCTGTGCTCTGGCTGACTGCACCAATCTCCTGAACTCCTAAGACAATTTGTTGGCTGCCGCCTGCCATTTGTTGAATGGAAGAGGCAATACCGCTTACTTTTTCGGCAACTTCATTAATCATATTCAGAATTTCACTCAGCTCATCGTCTACTTTATTCACCATTTTAATCCCGTCGTTGACGTGGCCCTCTTCTGTGTCAATAGCAACAATAGCATGATGAATATTATTCCTGTTTAAGGCGACTAAAGCGCTTATTTGTCCGGTTGCAGCTTTCGCTTTTTCTGCTAATTTACGAACTTCTTCAGCTACTACGGAGAAACCACGTCCGTGTTCACCGGCTCGGGCAGCTTCAATAGCAGCGTTTAGTGCCAGAAGGTTTGTTTGCTCTGTGATACCGGATATCAGGCTGGCAATGTCAGCGATTTGTTCAGAGCCATCGGCCAAGGAAGTAATGGTCTCTTTCACGACTTGAGTACTTTTGCTGATGTTGGTCATTTGTTCAATTGCTTGCAAGAGTTCCCGCTGCCCTTCTTCTGTTGTAAGAGCTGTTTTTGTTGTGAGGGTGCTGACTAGCTGACCAGCCTCGGCCGCCATTTGGATATTGGCGCTTATTTGTTCTATAGCAGCTACGGTTTCGCTGACTGCTGCCGCTTGTTTTTCTGTTCCGCCTGCCACTTCAGCCACGGCCAGGGCAATTTGTCCGGAGGCCTTTGAACCTTGTTCAGTAATATTAAGGAGTTGTTGGGCGGAAGCAGTTACTTCTTCAGATGACGCTGAGACTCTTCTTACCAGAGTGGATAAACTGACTGTCATCCTGTGAAAAGCCTGCGCTAATTGTCCGGTCTCATCCTTGGCTTCATTTTTGATCTCGGTCACTCTGAGGTCACCTGCAGCAAGTTCCAGTACTTTTTTCAGCATAATCTGCAGTGGTTTGGAGATCGCACGGGCCACTAGCGCCCCTATGAAAATCGCCAGAATTGCAGCGGCAAGCGGGAGTCCGAACAGCATTTTCTCTGCGTTATGAAAGTTAATATTTTCGCGGGCAATAGTGCTTTTAGCCTCCTGATTGCTATAGTCTACAAGTTCAGGGAGCAAGGTGTTAATTTCATCTAAATCCTTGGTAAGGGTATCGGAAAAATATAGGTAGGCAGCTTCCTTGTCGCCCATCTCCATTAAAGCAACAATCCTTTGCCATCCCTCATCGTATCTTTGGAGAGTATCTCTTACTTGTGCCAGCTTGGCGGCTTTAAATGGATCTTGAGCAAGGGGAGAATAATTATCGAGGGATTCCATAATAAAGCCTTTGAGGACTATGGCCTGAATGAGCAGGCTTTGCTTTTTTGAAGAGTCAAGAGGGGCTAAGAGAAACTCTATATTGACACTACGAATCATTCGAACATTGGCATTGGTTTCATTGATGAGTTTTACAGACATCAGGGAATTTGTATAGACTTCATTCATGGCCAGGTTGGCTTGCCGATAATAATAATAACCCATCGAACTTAATCCGAGCATAAAGACGACCATGACAAAGACTAAAGCGTTAATCTTATGGAACATCTTCCAGTTATTAAACCAACTAAATTTGATCCCCCTGGATTTAGGCCATTTAAATTTAAACCGCTTAAAGTTAAACCATTCGAACTTATACCACTTCATTGATTTGAATTCCTCCTCTAGCGTAGTAAAAATGAGTTGCCTCCCATTGCCTTAACTTCTTTTTTGATATGGGCGGCTCGCTCAGAGACGAGCAAGGGAGTCCAAAGCTGGTCATGGGGGTTTATAATGAGGCCGGCCAGAGCAATGCTTAGGTTCCCGGTGCCGGGCAGCTGCTCGCAAGATTGTTCAAACCGGGTGATTATGTTAATTGCTAATTTTTCAAGGTCCGAGGGGGTAGAGATTATAATAAAATCGTCTCCCCCAATATGCCCAACAAAGGTTTCCTCGGCGGCACTATAGGAGACATTCAGCAAAACATCGCTTAAGGTCTTGATGGCTGCATCTCCTTGCTGGAAACCATATAAGTCGTTATAATATTTGAATTTGTTTAAATCGACATAAATAAGGCCAAAGGTTATATTCCGTTCTAAATGTTGTCGGATTTCCTGATCAATGAGCAGATTGCCAGGCAACCCGGTAAGGGGGTTAGCACCTCGGGCTATCTGGATCTGCCTCTCAGACATGGTTTTGATTAAATTTGCGACTGAGACCATACCAATCGGCTTGCGCTGGTTAGCAACAATAATTCCGTCATACAACTGAGCATCCGTACGCTGCATAGCTAAACTAGACACCACTTCTATGGGAGTGGTGTCTTCTACTATGAGAGGATTTTTATCCATCAAAATTGGAATTGTGCGTTCTAAATAAAGAGAATTACCGTAGCGCGTGCCTAGAGCTGCAAAAAGTCTGTCGCGCTGCATTACACCAGCCAGACGGGAGTCCTCAGTGATCCCTACTAACCATTGATGGGGATGTTCACGAAAGTAAGTTTCAACGGCATTGACCAGGGTATGGGTATTGAAGAGTGGCAAGGGTTCTACCATAGAAAGAATAGGGTGTTTCTCTATGGATTTAAGCCGGCGTTTCGGATCTAAAATTTCCTTAACGGCGGGATTAATGGACTTACGTTCAAAAGAGGGTTTTGCTATAAAGTACCCCTGAATGAAATCTACCCCTAATTGGATCACTGTGCGCATTTCCTCGATAGTTTCCACACCTTCGGCAATTATCCGGCAGCCTATACGCTTGGAAAAGGTGACAAATGTCTCCAACATGGCCCATTTGATTGAGTCGGCATTTACACCTTGTATTAGAGAGCGGTCCACTTTCAGAAAGTCGGGATGCAGTTCGGCTACAGACTGTAAAGAAGAGTAGCCCGCACCAACGTCATCCAGGGCAATAAGGTAACCTTGATTACGATAATGTTCCAGGGCATCTCGGAATGTGGAAAAATCCTCGATGGCACTTCGTTCGGTTATTTCCAGCACAACATCGGTTGGAGCCAGTCCTTGTTCATTGAGTAGTTTTCTGGTATGTCCTGAAGCAAACTCGGGGTCGATGAGGACCAGGGGGTTAATATTAAGGAAGAGTTTCTCATTGTTTTGGGCAATCGGAGGGTAGGATGTAATTGCCTGGCGCCGACAGAGTGTTTCGACTGGATAAAGCTGTCCTATCTTCTCGGCAAATGGAAAGAGGTCAGCAATATTGTTGAAACAAGTGGAGTTTGGTATACGGGCTAACGCTTCAAAACCAAACACCTCGCCGCTTCGAGTCTCAATGATTGGTTGAAAAGCTGCTTTAAGGTACTTGTCGGGTTCTTCGATGAGGTGGGTAATTTCTTCACGGCGAGCAAAGAAATTTGGATCTGGTTCTGCTTTGTTCAGAAGGAAGGCCTCTTTCACAGCTGCATACAGCAGATAATCTGCACTTCGGCCGATTTCGCTGACACATTGAGCAAGCCCGGAACGCAGGCATATTTTCTCGTATACTAGTTTCTTAATCCTCTGATTGAATCGTTCTTCCAGAGGGAGAACCCATTCTTTAATGACTTCTGTAATAGTCCAGTCCGTATTTTTTCCCGGAACAAAATAAACAACAAAGTCGTCCCCGCCTCTGCTTTCGTAATGAGAAAACAGATAGAGATTACGCTGCAGCTTAATCGTATGATGAATCTCTTTTTCAATTTCGTCTAAGATTTGTCTGCAGATCCTGTAACCGTATCGAAATTCCACTTCGCTAAATTTAACAATATCAAGATATAGCACCCAGATAGTTTTCTCTTCCTTCAGTAGACGGTATAGCTTTCGTTGTCTGATATCTACCGATTTAAACATTTGAAAACCCCTTCTTGAGACCAAGCCTGAAAACTGACCCCGAGTCTGTTTTTATGTATATCCCTACAATTCTAAGAGTAACTCACGACTGTAAAGATTTAATGAATTGAATGTTAATATAATGTTAAATCTGTCTTCCTTGAGCCAAAAGGCTTAGGATATAAAGTAATTTGAAAAGTTTTAAAAACTTTAGAATAAATAACGTAAATTTAACAAGAGTTACTCTATTTTTAACTTGTAAATAATACGTTCTTTACAATCATGTCTTAAAATTATCTCAAGAACGAAGGAGAGGTGTTGACTTAACTTGAATGAAAGGATAATTGGTCAGACACTGTCTAAGATGACTAAGCTGCTTCTTGCTTCGGCAGGCCCACTGCAATGCTTTTTCGATTCCCCGGGTTTAACTCATGTTCATTGCCTGGAACAAACTTACGTTGTTCTGAAGCAAGATGGCAAAGAGGATATGGCAAGATTATTCAAGTCACATCATTCTGCGCTGGCGAAAGGATTATTTTGGGCTGACCGGGGCTGGAAAAATGTCAATCATTTTTATACCGACCCAGGCAAACAAGGTTTTATAGGATGGCCTGGGGCTACCGGTGAGTGTCAGTATTATTTCAATAAGGCTTTCACCCTCTTTCCAAAGAATATCGATAAAGGCATGTTTTTTTTAGGAGCGGCGTTGCATCTGGTACAAGACATGTGTGTACCGCACCATTCTCAGGGAATTCTTTTCGATGGACATAAGGAGTTCGAGACCTGGGCTACTGACAATTGGAGCAAGTTTCCTGCAGCCAGTGGTATGTATTTGCCATTATCTCACCCCGCTCAATGGATAGATCATAATGCCAAAGTCTCCGCTCCGCTCTATCACTTGGTATCACTTGAGAAGGGGTGTTCAGAAGAGAGCTACAGAAGGGCTTCTAAAGTCTTGATTCCTCTGACAATTTCCACTTCAGCCGGATTTTTGGATTTTGCGGGTAAACGGTTATTCGATTTAAGATTTACGACTTGAGTGGATTCCTTAATTTTTTGGAGAGGATGTTGAAAGGAGAGATACAGAGTTGAAGCAGTTAAGGATTCTTGTATTCTCTGCAGGGTTTGGAAACGGACATTTTCGGGCAGCAGAAGCTGTGGTTGAAGGGATACAGTTAAAGGAGCCTGATGCCGAAATTATCCATTTGGATTTTGGCGAATTTTTGAATAAGCGTTTGAACACCGTAGCTAAGCGTTTATACATGGAGATGATTAAACATACCCCGAGGCTCTGGGGGACGTTTTATTATAAAACAGCCAAGCTGCAGCCTAAGTCTATAATGCAGCGTTTTCTGAATCAGCTGGGCCGCAGTGATTTTCTTAAATATATTCAAGGGTTTGAACCGGATCTTATTGTATGCACTTATCCCACAGTTTCCTCAGTATTAGCGCAGCTTAGGCAGGAACGTATCCTGCACGTTCCTGTGATTACGGTAATCACGGATTATGCAGTTCACAGTCATTGGGTTCATCCAGGGGTTGATCGTTACATGGTGGCTTGTAAGGAAGTAAAGGACAGCTTAGTGTCCTGGGGAATTGAAGGGCAGCGGGTTCGTGTTACGGGGATCCCGGTCAGTCCGAAATTCGAGAGGAAAATAGATCGCGGGCAGATCATTTCCAAATTCGGCTTGAATCCGGATCTGCCAACCTTTTTAGTAATGGGCGGAGTGTACGAGGGGGAAATAGTAAAAAGAATCTGCAAGCAGCTTACAGATTCTCAGGTTCCAATTCAGTCTCTGGTCGTTTGTGGAAAGAATGAAAAGCTTTATCAATCTTTAGAAGATCTAAGTGCACAGGCTCGTAACCTCATCGTACGGTTCAGGTATATTGATAATGTTGAGGAATTAATGGAGGTTTCCGATCTGATTGTCACAAAGGCCGGTGGGTTAACGGTTACTGAAGCATTAACGAAGCACCTGCCTTTGGTAATATTTAAGCCGATTCCAGGCCAGGAAGTAGAAAATGCACAGTTTGTGAAGCGGCAAGGCGCGGGGCTTGTCGCTGGAAGTGAAGAGGAATTGGAAAAGCTTCTGGATTGTTTCTCAAATTATCCGAAGGGTAGAGAACAATTGAAGAAAAAAGCAGCGGCAGTTCTGCCCGGCCGGTCTGCAGAACGAGCCGTAGAGGCTTTGCTGCAATTAGTTCCAGAATTGAGAATAGAGCAAAAAATCGGATAAATAGTGTTATAATTTAATTCATTGACGCGTAGGGTTCAAAAGATTCATTTTTCCAAAGTGAATACCAGACTAATTAAAAGGAGGCTGGATAATGACCCCGCAATATAAATATTCTTTATTGAACACTAAAGAAGCTACCTATTATCTCGAAGTGTCAAGTTTTAAATTTAAAAAGCTTATTAAAGAAGGGCAATTGAATCCACAGATTTGGACTCTGCGCAGCGGAAAAGAAGTACATTTCTTCGATCCTGCGGAGCTGACTAAAGTTAAGAAGATGTTGATTAAGGAAGGGTATCACTATCAACATGCGTAAGAAGGTTAAGGAATTCAATCTCCTTGTTAACAAGTACCATATGATGATTCAAGGGGTAATACTTAGTAAGAAGTAAGTGAGGTATGTCGAAATGGAATTGCTGGTTGATTTGCATACTCATACTATTACAAGCGGACATGCGTACAGTACGCTGACAGAAAATGCACTTGCGGCTTCAAATAGAGGACTCAAATTATTAGGTATGACAGACCACGGCCCAAGCATGCCGGGTGCTCCTGACCTTTACCATTTTGGCAACCTGTCCATTATTCCTGATCAAATATCCGGAGTAAGGATATTACCAGGTGTTGAAGCTAATATCACGAACCATGAAGGCGAGTTGGATATGCCGTTAAGATATTTGGAGCAGTTGAAGCTCATACTTGTTGGGTTGCATCCGATCTGTTATCAGGGTGGGACCAGCGAACAAAATACTGAAGCGTATCTAAAGGCAATGGAAAATCCTTATACAGATATAATGGTCCATCCTGGAAGACCTGATTTCGAGATGGATCTTGAAAAGATTGCACACGCTTCGGCTCGTTTGAATATTCCGCTCGAAATTAATAATAGTTCACTAGCGACGATTACAGAAAAGGCCAGAGCGCGGGATAATTGCCGTTCTATTGCCCGTTATATGGCAAAGTATAAAGGTCCGGTTGTTTTAGGAAGTGATGCTCATTTTTGGGATCGGGTCGGTGAGTTTAGCGAAGCGGTAGAATTAGTTCGTGAGGTCGGGATTTCTGACTATCTGATTCTTAACACTTCGCCTGAACGGGTTTTGGAGTATTTGGCTTTACGGCGTAAACAACGTACAGATTCCAACCAACGATCGATCAAGCATACGCGAAGCATTGCTTAGAGGCTGCAGGAGCATTAAAAATGTCAAATTCAATTGAAATAGCAGATAAGTTAGTTTCTCAGATTCTCTCAGGTAAATATAACCCTCATGATAAACTGCCGTCGGAAAATGAGGCGGCAGATCAATACCAGGTGCCTAGAACTACTGCCCGGAAGGCCTATGAAAGACTCGAAGAATTGGGATATATCTATAAAAAGCAGGGCAAAGGAAGCTATGTCAAAGACAGAAATAAGCAAATCGAGCTTGTTCTATCCGGGGATGTGAGTTTCAGTCAGAAAATGATAGAAAAAGGGTATGATTTTCAATCGGAAACATTATTCTGTCGGGAGATTAATTATATCAAGAAGATTTATAACTATTTAGAAACAGAGCAAGAGGAAAGAGTTTTCAAAATAGGGAGACTGAGGTATATTGAACAACAACCCATTGCACTTCATATTTCCTATGTAGCAAAATCAGTATTTAACGATATCGATGCAGTGGGTATGGAAATTTCGTCTATGTTCAAATACTACAATAGCAAAGGATATACAGAATTTTGTTCAAAACCCAGCATCCTTAGCGTTTCCTTGCCGACTAAGTTGCAACGACAAGTGTTGAATTGTAATTCATTCATACCGCTTTTGGTCTTGGAATCGGGCTGTACGGATAAAAAGACCGGCAGAGTATTGGAGTATGTAAGGATTTATTATAGAAGTGATTGTTTTTCGTGTGTTATACCCTAAATGGATAAAGGTTCGCTCAGGAAATAGCTTTATGCTTATGCATAGGGCTATTTTAAGCTATTAGCCCTGGTTTTTTAGGTTTACAGAGATTTAACCTAATACATACAAAGCTTTAACAACGCCAACTTGGCAACAAGTTATGATGTTTTTGTGGCAGACGTATGCCAAGGGAGGCTGATTAATGATTAGGAATAAAAGAACTGAGATATTAATCAAAGGTTCGGCAGAGGTTTCAGGAAAGTTAGCCCAAGAAATAAAAACCGGCTATGATGTAAAGATCATTGAGGAACCCAATACGAGTCTGGTGATGGTTAAAGTGCGGGAAAGTGCTAAACGAAGTTTATTCTACTTAGGTGAGATATTGATTACGGAATGTAAGGTTATGATCAATGAATCCTTAGGAATCGGTATGGTCAAGGGACATGAACCCGCACTTGCCTACAATCTGGCAATGATTGATGCAGCATATAATGCGAATTTACCACAGACAAAGGCTTGGACAGAGATTTTATTGCGGGAAGAAGCCTGCATTAATGAAGAATGTGAAGGGCTAAAGAACAAAGTCCTCAAAACAAAAGTCAACTTTGACACTATGAAGGTTTAGGTAAGAGGAGGAAGCCGATGAAACTCGATTTAGTTCATGATATACAAGCAGCTTATCGTAAAACGCTGGATTCGATGTCAAGGCCGGGCTTGATCAGTAATATCCGTAATCAGGCAGACAAGGTGAATATAGAGAGTGGTTGTTTAAATTCAACCTTAGTGATGGTAATGATGCTATTAGATACCGAAGTGAAGTTTAAGGTGTATTCCGAACGCGAAGCCGAAATTAATAAGCTCATTAACCAGTTAACCTATGCTAAAGCGACAGAAGCTGAGAGTGCAAATTATATTCTGGTTTTGAAGGATTCTAAACCAGAGGATTTTGAGAAGGCCTTTAGAAAGGCCTATCCGGGAGATTTGCTGGACCCTCATGCAGCAGCAACTATTATCGTTGAAGCGGAATCTCTAAGCAATGATCGAATGCTAACCTTAACAGGTCCGGGCATCGCAAATGAACGCTATATTAATGTAAAGACGATAGATGATTGGGTAGATTTACGGTCTGAGAAAAATTCTGAATATCCCTTGGGAATCGATCTTATCTTTACGGATCCAAACGACAACATTTTATGTCTTCCGCGTACAACACAAATCCTCAAACAGGTGGTTCAATAGATGGGCTATGTAGCAATAAAAGGTGGAACTTCTGCTATTGAAGAGTCCATCAAACGACTTAAATATGAACGGCTGAAAAAGGGCATAGTTTTGGATTGTGACAGAATTGAAGGGGGCATGCGCTGTCTGATTGACCAGGTTATGTCGGAAAGCAGTCTCTACGATGAGACTCTGGCAGCGCTGGCGATTAAGCAGGCCGAAGGAAGTCCTGAGGAAGCAGTCTTTCTCATGAGGGCCTATCGTTCGACCTTGCCGCGCAAGCATTATTCGCGGACGCTTGAGGGCTCAGATATGCTGGTGGAACGAAGAATATCGGCAAGTTTTAAAGACATTCCCGGTGGACAGATCTTAGGTGCGGCCAATGATTATACTCATCGCTTAATCGACTTTAAGTTAAGCGAAGAAACAGACCAAGAGGTCATTAACTGGGTACGCGACTATGCCTGGGAAAGTGGATGTGACGAAGAAACGGCTGATTTAGCCAATCTCCCTAAAGTTTTGGATTATCTGCGGGAGGAAGGTCTGATTTCAGCTTGTGAAAATGATGATAGCGAGCCCGACGATGTTACGAAAGAGAGTTTGCAGTTTCCTGCCAGCCGCAGTGAGAGACTTCAGATTTTAACGCGGGGGCAGACGGGTGCTGTTGCTGCATTAGGGTATGCAGCCCTGCGCAGTTATGGGGCACTGCATCCGACGGTAGGAGAATTACGGATTGGAAACCTGCCCATCTATGTTGATAATCCCTTCGACGAACGGAATGAGGACGGAGAGGCTTATTATATCGGAGAAATCAAACTGACTGAAGTAGAGACGGTGTTTCCGAAAGATGTTCAAAGATTAAATGGGCAAAAAGAGATTGAGTTCAGCTTGGGGTATGGAATTTGTTATGGACAAAATGAAACTAAGGCGATTGCCATGAGTATCTTGGACCATTGTCTGGAAACAGGTAATCAAGAGTACCCGACTCATAACGAGGAATTTGTCCTTTTGCATATTGACTCGGTTGAATCGACAGGTTTTATTTCCCATCTTAAGTTACCTCACTATGTGACCTTTCAGTCTAAACTTGACAGTGTCCGTAAGTCAAAAAGCGAGAACACTGTGAAAACCATTAGGAGCTGAATTAATGAATAACAAGTATAATTTTGCCTTTTTTGACGAAGGGTCAAAACGGGAAATTAGACGAGCGACTTTAAAAGCGATTGCTATTCCCGGGTACCAGGTTCCATTCGCTTCAAGAGAGATGCCCATTGCCAGAGGTTGGGGAACGGGAGGACTTCAGTTGACCCTTTCCCTTGTGGGCAAAGAGGATGTTCTTAAAGTCATCGACCAAGGCTCAGATGAATCCGTTAATGCCGTCAATATTAAGAAGCTCATTGCCGCGACAACCGGTATCGCAGTAACCAACGAAACATCAGAAGCAAGCATTATTCAATCAAGACATAGAATACCGGAAATCCCACTGCAAACTGGTCAGATTCTCGTTCTTCAGGTACCGCTGCCAGAACCCTTGAGATATTATGAGCCGAGTGAATATGAAACTAAAAAGCTTCATGCCGAACAAGAGTATAGTGGCGGATGGCTCATGCTATTTGAGCAAATCATGAACTATGGAACAACATCAACGGGTGCAGACCATCCGGTTATGGTTCATAACAGGTATGTTATGGCTCCCAGCCCTATCCCGAGATTTGATAATCCTAAGCTGAATAGTTCTCCGGCATTGATACTTTTAGGTGCGGGCCGTGAAAAGAAGGTGTATGCTGTGCCACCCTATACAAAGGTTGTATCACTTGATTTTGAAGATTATCCTTTTGAAGTTGAATCATTCCGGGATAAGTGCTGCAGATTGTGTGGGGCGGAAGGAGTATTTCTAGATGAAATACTGAATGATGCAACGGGTGAAACCTTTTATCAATGCAACGATTCCAGCTATTGTTTGCAGAAATTGAACCAAAATCAAGAGGATGAGGGAGCGTAAATGGAAGTTTTTGAACAGCCTGTCTTGTCTATCCGCAATCTAAATAAACAATATGGCAGCGGGTGTGTGTCCTGCAGAGATTCAAAAAGAAACAATCTGCTAAAAAATTATTGTCCTGCCTGCGGTACGGTCTACGCCTGCAGGGATATCCGGTTTGAGGTGTATGGGGGAGAAATATTAGGAATTGTCGGTGAAAGCGGCAGCGGCAAGTCAACCTTAATGGATTGTCTGTATTTCGACCAGGGGGTAAGCAGCGGAGAGGTTTATATTAGCTCCCACAAGGACGGAAAAGCGAATGTCTTGGCAGAATTGTCCCAACAAAAACGATATATAAGAAATCATAGGATGGGAAAAGTCTACCAGAATCCGCGTATGGGTTTAAAGATGAACGTTTCATCCATTGGCAATATCGCCGAGAAACTAATTTCTGCCGGAAACAGGCGTGTCGGAACGATGGAAGAGAGAGGAAAAAAATTACTGGAGCACGTCAACATACCGGTTTACCGTATGAAAGAAGCTCCCAAGAACTTCTCAGGCGGAATGCAGCAGAGGGTTCAAATTGCTAAAGCATTATCCAATAATCCCTCCCTGCTCCTGCTCGATGAAGTAACAACGGGGCTGGATTTGTCGGTACAAGCCAGTGTCCTTGATTTAATCAAGAGTATCCAGAGAGAGTTGAAGATTACAGTAGTCATTGTTTCCCATGATTTAGGCGTGATTAGAATGCTGGCGGACCGAACCATTGTGATGTTGGATGGAAGGATTATTGAACAAGGTTTGACCGACCAGATCCTGGAAGATCCTCAGCATCCTTATACACAGCAGTTAGTACAATCCCTCCTTTAATTTTATAGAAGGGAATTTTATTAGCCAAGGCTGCAAAATGTTCCTTATGAAAAGACAGAATATGAGGCTGTTATGCCCGCTTGCAGGTAGGATTGGATAAATGTGAAAGGACTGAGGAAAAATGATCCTTCGACTTGGCGAAGCTCCAACCATCCATGAGAACTGTCAATTGTACAATGCTGAGTTAGGTAGGTATACCGAGATTGGACTTTATAACGTTTTCGAAAATGTTGTATTGGGGGATTTCTCCTATACCGGCCGCTTTTGTACCTTACAAAACGTTGAAATCGGCAGGTTTTCTAATATTGCCGACATGGTAAGAATCGGCCCGGTGTTTCATCCTGTAGAAAGGCCGACTCTGCACCACTTTACTTACCGGCGGATAAAGTATGGTTTGGCTGAATCAGATGATGAGTTGTTCTATCAATGGCGAAGAGAGCAAAAAGCTTATATTGGACATGATACCTGGATTGGACATGGTGCGATCATCATGCCTGGTGTGAGGATTGGCAATGGAGCGGTTGTAGGGAGTGGTGCAGTGGTGACGAAAGATGTTGATCCCTATAGGGTCGTAGTTGGAGTGCCGGCTAAACCAATCAAGCGGCGATTTGCTGAGGATATCCTAAGCAAACTGGAAGCTATTAAGTGGTGGGACTGGCCCTATGAGACCATTAAAGCAAGGCTTGATGACTTTTGCCTTCCTATTAATGAATTCATTGACAAGCATTATAGAGCGGGTGAGTAAATGCAGGAGATACTAACCATTAAGCACTTATCGAAATCTTTTATGATCCATAATTTAGGCAAGCAAATTGAAGCATTGCGGGATATTTGTCTTGACTTGAGAGAAGGTGAATTTGTCGGAATCACAGGGAAAAGCGGCAGCGGGAAATCAACTGTTTTTAAGTGCATTTATCGTACTTATATACCGCAAAAAGGGAGTATATGGTATCAATCCAAAAACTTTGGACTTGTAAACATAGCGGAACTATCTGAACGACAAATGGTTTATCTCAGGAAACATGAGATTGGCTATGTATCTCAATTTTTAAACACTATGCCCCGGACAACGGCTCAGGAGCTGGTCAAGCATGCCGTCTTGGAGATGGGACACAAAGAAGAGTACGCAGAATGGGAAGCCAATAGTATGCTGGAGCATTTTGAATTGGACAGAGGATTATGGGACTGCTATCCGAGCACGTTTTCCGGAGGGGAAAAGCTGCGTTTGAATATTGCCAGAGCGATGGTAAAGCGTCCAAGGCTGTTGCTTTTGGACGAACCTACAGCAAGTTTGGACCATGCCTCCAAATTAAAAGTAAGAGAACTGATCGAGCAATTAAAACGAGAAGGAACAACCATGATAGGAATCTTTCATGATCTTGAGTTTATGGAAAATCTCTGCAGTCGGGAATACACGATGCGAAATGGGAAATTGGAGGATATTGAAAATTTAACCTAATAGTTACAGTGACATAATAGGGGCTTAATCATTCTCAGGTAAAATAAGAGTGCGGTTATCCAAGGGTATAATCATTTTTAAAGTTGAGAGGAGAATAGACGTGAAAAAAGCAGGAGTATTTGCTCTGGTTGTCATTCTGGTTGCGTTCCTTTTAGTAGGGTGTGGGGCAAAAGAACCGGATACTATCACTATCGCCTGGCTGCCGAATAATGCTGCAGAAGATTTCAAGGATACCCGGGCCGAAATCGGTAAGGTTATCGAAAAAGCTACAGGCAAAAAAGTGGCGGACAAATTGACCACAGATTACGCCATTGCGGTTGAGGCGATAGCCAGCGGTAATGCCCAAATTGCCTTTCTCGGAGGGGAATCATATGTAGAGGCTCATGAAAAAAATAGTAAGGTTATTCCGCTTGTAGTGAACAGCGGCTCATCGGGTACTTTGCAAGATGCCATGTATTATAGTCGGATTGTTGTTAAAAAAGGCAATGAAGATCAATACAAATCCGGTATGGATTATTCGTTGGAAAACATAGCAGGGAAAAGGTTCTCCTTTGTTTCAACGAGTTCAACATCTGGTTTTAAAGTGCCTTCAGCCGGTATCGTAGCTCATTTCTCAAAACAAGACAAGTGGAAGGACCTCAAAGCAGAAAACCTGCTTCAAGGCGGCAGTGATAAACTTTTTAGTCAAGTAATTTTTGGAGGGTCTCACCAACTATCCTTAGTCAACGTGCTCACAGATAAATCCGAAGTCTCTGCGGTCGATGATATTGATGTAATCAGTTATGTAGAGCTTGCAGGGGGAAAAGACAACACTCCCGGGGCAGTCTATACTGTTAAAAAAGATGCTACAGATCCGTTCAGCAAATTAGCGGGAAAGCAATTTGTGGTCATTGACTCAACCCCGGTTATTAACCCACCCTTTGCTGTTAATTCAGGCGAATTAAGCAAGGCAACCATCGACGCTATGATTCAGGCGCTCACTTCAGATGAAGTTACTAATAATGAAAAGATCTTTATCCCTAAAGACTCTAAAATGAAAGGGTTTTTCAATGCACCGCAGCGTTTTCTTACAGTAGAAGATTCCTTTTATCAGCCTATCCGTGATCTAAGCAAATAAAGGGGCGGGATGACCATTCCTGATTAGTCTTTTGTATAGGTGAGGAGTGGCAGCAATCAACTTCTTAGATGCTGCCACTCATAATCTGATGGACAGGGGAAGATTGTATGGCTTTATTAGAATTGAACCATGTCACAAAAAATTATAACAGCCAATTTTGTGCTCTAGATAATGTTAGTTTCTCCGTCGATGAAGGGGAGTTTGTATCCATTATTGGTCCTTCCGGAGCGGGGAAATCCACTCTTCTGCGCTGTATTAACCGGATGGTAGAAATAGACAAAGGCCAAATCTCCATTGACGGCGTTATTACTTCAAGTCTGAGCAAGAAAATGTTAAGAAAGCTAAGAACAAAGATCGGTATGATCTTTCAGCATTATAACCTGGTGGACCGGCTGACAGTGATCGAGAACGTGCTCCACGGCAGGCTCGGGTATAAATCGACATTGGCGGGGATCTTTGGCAAGTACAGTCAAACAGAAAAAGCTCAGGCTTTCCGCATTATCAAGATTTTGGGGTTGGAGGAGCAAGTCTATAAGCGGTGCGATCAGTTAAGTGGCGGTCAAAAACAGCGGGTTGGCATTGCCCGCGCTTTGGTGCAAAATCCTAAGATAATTCTTTGCGATGAACCGATTGCCTCCTTGGATCCTAATTCTGCAAAGATTATCATGGATCACTTAAGAACTATTTGCAAGGAAATGGGAATAACGGTCATTGTGAATTTGCATCAAGTAGAGGCAGCTCTGAAGTATTCGGACAGAATTATCGGCATTAATCGAGGAAAGGTTGTGTTTGATGGATTTCCGGAGAATTTGACCCCTCTACAGATTCGTGAGATTTATGGCTCAGAGTCCGATGATTTGATGCCGGATTTAGGAGAACGACATGCGGGATGACATTTTCAACAAACGAAGAAATAACATGCTGGTCTTTGTTTCATTACTCTTAGTGCTTTCCTTTGGTTCAATTATCATTACTGAGTACGATGTGAGGAAAGGATTTTTCAGCATATGGAAAGCGATGGCTTGGGGAGGAGCAAATTTTTACCCTGATGTTGAGTCATTGAGAATCGTACCTGAGATATTGCCTAAATTGAAGGAAACCGTGTTGATGTCTATTGCGGCAACAACGGTTGCTGCCCTGTTTGCCTTATGCTTATCTTTGGCAGGTTCTCAAACAACAAGGATAAATTGGGCATTTAGTATTATTAGCAGGGGAATTGCTTCTCTTTTTCGGAACATACCCCTGGTGGCTTGGGCCATGGTGTTAATGCTGGCGTTCAACCAAAGCCCGCTGACTGGTTATTTGGCCTTGTTTTTGGGTTCTTTTGGGTTTCTGACACGTGCTTTTATGGAAACGATTGATGAAGTTGGCAATAACTCAATTGAAGCTCTGCAAGCGTCCGGAGCCAGTTATTTTCATATTATCTTTCAAGCTGTGTTACCTGCCGGCATGCCTCAAATGATTAGCTGGTTATTGTACATGATTGAAACCAACATTCGTGACGCTACTTTGGTTGGAGTACTTACCGGAACAGGTATCGGGTTTTTGTTTGATTTGTATTACAAAAGGTTCGAGTATCACGAAGCTAGTCTAGTCGTACTTTTTATCGTGATTACTGTTATTACCATTGAAGTTATATCAAATAAAATCAGAAGGGTGATTTTGTGATGCAGTTTGAAGAATCAATCCGCGGATGGGAGCAAGTAGGCCATAACCTAAAAAGTATAAGCATTGCGCCTATCAAACCCCTGAACAAATCCGGTATTGCCATGCGGGTTGTCTTGCTTGCCTTAAGTGCTATAACAATTTATTTCTTCTTGACGATTGATTATCAGGGTATTGATCTAATGAAGGGTTTTGCCGATACAGTTGTCAATTTTATGACAATCTTTCTGCACCCTTCGTCACATCGTTTTACCTTAGGGGAGGCGTTCTATAATGTTGTCGTGACCTTGGGTCTAGCTTTTCTGACGACTTTAATCGGCGGAATTGTCGCGTTGTTTTTAGGATTGCTGGCTGCTCAGAATTTAGCGCCCAAACAAGTTACCCATATAATTAAGGGTTTTGTCGCGATTATTCGAGCAGTGCCTACAATTTTATGGGTTTTAATCTTTGCGGTTGCTGCCGGACTGGGCAGTGCTGCGGCGATTATCGGTATGAGTTTTCATTCGGTTAGTTATTTGACTAAGGCCTATTCTGAATCCTTCGAAGATCTGGATAGAAGTGTTATTGAAGCGTTAATGGCGAGTGGCGCTAATTGGTGGCAGATTGTTTTTCAAGCGGTTCTGCCCTCCTCTCTAACTTATTTGCTCTCCTGGAGCTTCTTGAGGTTTGAAATCAATTTTGCTAATGCAGTTGCGATGGGGGCTGCGGCCGGAGCAGGCGGAATTGGATTTGATTTGTTTATGGCAGGGGATTTCTACTTCGATTTACATGAAGTAGGCCTTATCACCTATTTGATTATTGCTATTGCAATTGTTCTCGAAGTAGTTTCAACTCAGTTTAAACGCAGACTCCAAAAGAGTTCGTAAGGTCTTCGTTCGCCGAACAAGCTCACTGGAGATTGATAAAGGATTAATCAGGCAGCTCACAATAAATAGAAGGAGTATTGACATGAGAACTGAGCGGGTATGTATTTATAATGCATTGATCATTTTGCCTAATGATGTTGTCAAGGGACATATTGTAATCGATGGTAATAAGATTTCAGAGATAGAGGAAAGTGATTTCCCAAGGGTCAAGTGTTATTCAGATATCACGATGATTGATGGGGAAGGTTGTTATATCATGCCCGGCATGATTGATCTGCATAGTGATGCCATTGAAAAAGAGATACAACCCAGGCCCAATACGTTATTCCCGATAGATATGTCTTTCTATGAACTGGAAAAAAAGCTTGTGGTAAGTGGTATTACGACCATGTATCATTCCCTGACCTTGAGCGATGAATGGGGAGTGCGAAACATCAGCACGATCCTGGATATCATTAAGAGCATAAACCGGCTTAAGCGAACTCGTCCGATGATTCATCACAAAATACACCTCAGATATGAATTGCCCTTCCTGGCTGGGGTTAGTGCTTTGGAAAGTCTCATCAAGGAGAAGAGCATAGATTATATGTCCTATATGGACCATACTCCTGGTCAAGGCCAGTTTAAAGATGCGGAGTTACTTAAGGAATTTACCATACAACAGCATGGTAAAAATGAGCGGGAAGTTGAGGATATGATCGATAGAACCATTGAAAACCAGACCAGGATCGATTGGCTAAAGCTAATGGCTTTGGCTAAAATCGCAAGAAGTAAAGGAATTAGATTGGCCTTCCATGATGATGATTCAAAAGGGAAAATAGATACTCTTTATGCCTGCCAAGGGACTGTCAGTGAATTTCCTATCAATCTGGAAACGGCTCTTTATGCTCGTTCTAAAGGAATTCATGTCTGTGTCGGGGCGCCTAATATTATCCGTGGTAAGTCCCACAGTAATAATATGAGAGCGTTCGACGCTATTAATAATAATGCGGCAGATATCGTTTGTTCCGACTATCTGCCCAGCGCAATGCTTCCGGCTATTTTTCATTTGACTAAAGAAGGGATTAAGCTGACTGAAGCCGTCAAGTTGGTGACTTTAAATCCGGCTATGGCCTTAGGGATTGATAGTGATGTTGGAACTATAGAGGTAGGAAAATCTGCGGATTTAATAATTGTTGAGATACATCAGAATTATCCCATTCTCAGAAAAACTCTGGTTGGCGGAAAGACTGTTTTTCAATCAGATTTTCAGGAGTTAAAGATTGAAAGAGTTGATAATGTATGTTGATCAGGCAGGCTACAGAGACGGATCTCCCTCAAGTTATAGAACTTTTGCAGGGTATGGACGAAGAAGAAGTCCTTACTCTCGATGAGGCGTTGAAACTATGGCAAAGGATGAAAGAATATCCCTATTATAAGATCTTTGTCGCTGAAGATAAGAAAGTCCTTATCGGCACATGCAGTCTCATAATGCTTGATAACTTAGGGCATCTTGGAACTAAACTTGCTGTTGCGGAAAGTATGATCGTTAGTAAGAGGTACAGAGGACGCGGTGTAGGAAAAGAATTAATGCAATTTATTATGGGATTAGCAAAAGAGGAAAAATGTTATAAATTAATGCTTTCCAGCAATAAAAAGAGGGTTTCAGCTCACAAATTTTATGAACAGTTAGGCTTCATGCAGCATGGAATAAGTTTTATGGTAGAGGTTGGCAGCAATGATTGATTTACATGTGCACACAAAGATATCTGATAATTCCCTAAGTACCAAAGAGGTAATTCGACTGGCTAAGGAAAAGGGACTGACTCATATTGCCATTACAGATCATGACACAACGATAGGTTTACCTGAGGCCATAAACCTTGGCCGGGAGATAGGAATAGGGATAGTGCCGGGGATTGAACTATCTGCTTATGATTTCCGCAGAAATAAGAGAGTGCATATCCTCGGCTTGTATATTGAACCGGGACATCCCGCTTTGGATCGGCTTTGTACGCCACTTCTTCAGAGCAGAAACCAAACATCCCAGGAAATGGTTCAAAGGATCAGCTCCGCCGGCTATGATATTTCCTGGGAGGATGTTCAGCACTATAGAGGAGGAACGGGTGTCTTTAAACAGCATATTATGCATGCCTTACTGGATAAAGGGTATTGTGAGAGTATTTATTGTGATCTATACAAAACTCTTTTCCAAAGAGGGAACCCGCCTGAATCTCGAGGAATTGCTTATATTCCGCTCGTATACTTGGACGTTCGGGCCGCGATTTTGGCTGTCAGAAAAGCCGGAGGGGTTCCCGTCCTTGCTCATCCGGGCCAGTTTGCGAATTTCGAGGGAATTGATGAATGGGTAGAGTTGGGATTGGAAGGAATTGAAGTGTTTCATCCCACTCACAATCAAGATCATCGCCAAATCTCCTTGGAATTTGCGCAAAAGCACAAACTGGTCATTACAGGGGGATCGGATTTCCATGGCTTTTATGGGGAAAAACCTGTTGAATTGGGATGTCCTGAGTTGGAAGTAAAATGTCTTTATGAACTGTTAGCCAGAAAAGAAGGATGGAGGCTTCTCTAAAAGAGAGGCCCTAGATCATAGAAGGGTGATTTTGTGATCCGAGTCAAAGAAGAAACAAGACATGAATCAAAAACTATTTGTGAGCAGCACAATTTTGCTTACATTATCCAATTAATACTATTAATTAGGGCTTGCTAACGAGTGCTAAACGCCAGGGAAAAACCTGATTTAACAAGGGTTTTTGGGCATTTACGTCGAATCTTTAGTGCAAGGAAATATGAATTTAGATTAAAAAAACCGTGCACTTGGAGGTTGAAAATGTACCGTAAACCGAGTCCCCAGCTAACCATAGATGATTTCATCCTGCCTTTTTCGGGGAAACTGGATCCCGAAAATCGTTGGGTTCAATTAGCTAATATAATTCCTTGGGATGAGTATGAAAAAGAATACGCCCATATGTTTCCGAGTGATCGTGGCAATGTGGCCAAACCGGTCCGTATGGCACTCGGTACGTTAATCATCCAAGCTCGCTGCGGTTATACTGACCGTGAAACGGTTCAGCAGATTACGGAGAATCCTTATCTCCAATGGTTCATAGGCCTCAAGGAGTTTCAATTGACTCGTCCTTTGACTCCAGTCGCCCTGGTGAAATTTCGCAAGCGCTTTAAGAAAGACCGCATGGCTAAAATCAACGAGCGCATTGCTTTAGCTGAGCGGGCGGCAAAAACATCTGAAAAGGAAGCCGAGAAGAACGATGATGATCAACAAGGACCTAATCTTCCGGATGCGGATAAGGAAGAGAAGAAAACCCCTGCTGACTCTGATTCAGAAGAATCCAAACCGAATCAAGGTATGTTGATCCTTGATGCCACCTGCACACCGGCCGATATAAAATATCCGACAGACCTCGGACTGCTTAACGAATCCCGCGAGAAACTGGATGAGATCATTGATACGCTTCATAAAGCGAAGGGTAAAGCAACCAAACGGCCGAGAACTTACCGTGAAAAAGCGAGAAAAGCTTATCTGAGTGTGTCTAAACAGCGGAGTCCGAGAAAGAAGCAACTTAGAAAAGGCATCAAGCAGCAATTGCAATATTGTAAAAGAAACCTTCGCCACGTTGACCAAATGCTGAAAGAAATTCCCTCAGGCTTTGAAGCCTTAAGCAACCGACAAGTCAAGTTATTGGAAACCATTCGAACCGTAATTGAGCAGCAGGAAACAATGTATAAGACAAAACAACATCAGATACCGGATCGAATCGTCAACCTCTATCAGGATCATGTCCGACCGATTGTACGCGGCAAAGCCAGTGCCAAAGTAGAATTCGGGGCTAAGGTAGCCATAAGCATCGAGAAGGGATTCTGCCGCATCGAAAAATTGTCTTGGGACGCGTTTAATGAAGCAGAAACATTGATAGATAGCGTAGAGCGTTACAGAGCCCGTAATGGATGCTATCCTGAGGCGGTGCTGGCCGACAAGATATACCGTAACCGCAAAAATCTGGCGTATTGCAAAAACCACAACATCCGGCTCAGCGGTCCCAAACTAGGCAGGCCCTCAGGAGATGCCCTGAAAAAAGTAGAGAAGGCCATTGAACGGATGGATGCCAAGATGCGTAATGCTGTAGAAGGCAAGTTTGGCGAGGGTAAAAGGAAATATGGCCTTGATCGTGTTTATGCTAAATTGAAAGAAACAGCAGAGTGCATGATTAGCATGCAATTCTTTGTCATGAACTTGGAGCATAAGCTCAGGGTTCTTTTTGTCCAAATTTTGAAGAGGTATTTTCAAATTACAGATATTGGTGTATTTGCGTAATCGAACGAATAAAAAGGATTCGGTTAGCAAGCCCTAATTATTACGGGATTGACAATCTACATTAGTTTAAGGATGGATTATAAGAGTATTGAGATTTTCAAGGGTTTGTCTGATAAACTTGATCATTTTAAAATGATGTTTCTGTACCCGTATTCTCATAGCTTTACCTTATGGAACGCTGTTCAGAAAATTATGACGACTTTAGGACTGGCTTTATTCGCGACCTTGAGCGGTGGATTAATTTCTCTGGGCTTGGGGTTGTTAACCGCTCAAGATATGTATTCTAAATATATTAGCAATATTATCAAAGGACTTGTCACTATTATCCGACCAGTTCCTACAATATTATGGGTATTTATTTTTGCAGTATCTACTGAACTCGGCAGTGCTGCGGCACTAATTGGCATGACATTTCACTCGATTGGCTATTTATCTAAGCCCTATTTTGAGCTTTTTCAGAATAGAGATAGAAGAGTATGCTTTAATACCCACTTGATAGCCTGGTCTTACATGAGATTTCAAATTAACTTCGCTTATGCAATTTCCATGAGTGTGGTTGCCGGAGCAGGGGAAATTGGGGTTATGACATACTTGATTCTTGCGATAGCGATCCTTCTGGAAACAGGTTCTATGAATAAAGTAAGATAAATAACAGCTGTCTTCGAATTTATTTCAGAAGACAGCTGTTATTTATCTTACCTTTCTGACTGAGATTACAATATTTAACACTAACTTTACATTATGTTCATTTAGACTTTACATACAAAGCTTATGATATGTGTAGGTGATCTTTTAGATACAAATTTCGTAAGGGAGGAAAATTTATTGAGGGGAGTTAAGATGTGGCCAAAATTTTGCTCGTAGACGACGAAATTAAAATTCAAGAACTTACTCGCAATGATTTAGAAAGGGAAGGGCATACTGTACTTATCGCTGCGGACGGTGAACAAGGATTAGATCTGGCCAGGCGGGAAAGTCCGGATATCATCATCTTAGATCAAACTCTGCCGTTTATTGATGGATTAGATGTGTGTAAATCCATTCGATCACACAATGAATTTGGATCTGTTCCAATAATTATAATGAGCGATAGTGATGATGTAACAGATAAAGTCATCGGCCTTGAACTGGGAGCTGACGATTATATAACAAAGCCCTTCAATTCCAGAGAATTATTAGCGAGAATTAAAGCGAGGCTTAGAGAAGTTCAACGAAAAGCTGAAGCCAAAAAGAGTCCTTTAAGGTGGGGAACTTTAGAGATTTGGCAAGAAAATTACCTGGTTACTTTAGATGAACAGCCTCTAAGCCTTACAGTAAAGGAGTTCGAACTTTTAGTTCTCTTTGTAGCCAATCCTTACCAGGTGTTTAGCCGGGAATATTTAATACAGAAGATTTGGGGCAATCTTTCCAGCACAGGGACCAGAGCTTTAGACGTGCATATTAGTCATTTAAGAAATAAATTAAAGCCTTTAGGACCGGTTATTGATTCAGTAAGGGGAGTAGGTTATCTTTTTACCCGTCGGGAGTAAAATTAAAACTTTAACTTAAAGTTTACATTGAATTCATTAAGACTTTACAAACATTTTGTATAATCAATCTGCACTCAAGAAAAAATTAAGGGGGAAACAAACTTGTTTAAAACGAAATCTAAGATCGCATTTGTAGGTACCACATTATTTGCTTTACTGGCTTTGGTGGGCTGCGGCCAAACCGCAGAACCAACCAAGGAGACAACACCTGCACAAACTGTTGAAAAGAAAACTATTTCCGCTGCTGGTTCAACAGCCCTCCAGCCACTGGTCAAATTAGCAGCCGATGAGTTTATGTCAAAGAATGCTGGCGTACAAGTAAACATAAGCGGCGGCGGATCATTTACAGGTCTGAATAACGTTGCCAGCGGTTCTGTAGATATCGGAAACTCTGATGTAGAAGTTACGGATGAACTAAAAGATAAAGGTTTAGTCGATCATCAAGTTGCAGTTGCACCCTTTCTCATTATTGTTAATAAAGATGTCACAGTCGATAACTTGACCAAAGAACAATTGACCGATATCTTCACCGGAAAAATTACCAATTGGAAAGACGTTGGTGGCAGTGACTCCAAAATATCAATTATCGGTCGTGCTAAATCGTCCGGTTCTCGTGCAACGATCAGTAAAATTGTGATGGATGGAAAAGATTTTACAGATGCGGCAGCGGCTCAGGATTCTACCGGAAACTTAATTACTGGTGTAGCACAAACCTCCGGCGCAATCGGTTATTGTGATGCCGCTTACTTGAAAGACACTGTTAAGGCCTTGAAGTATAATGGTGTAGAATACAGCGTAGAAACAGTTGCCAACGGAACGTATCCTATTTATGCCTTTGAACACATGTATACTAAAGGAGAGCCAACAGGAACTGTAAAGGCGTTCTTAGATTATATTATGAGCAAAGAATTCCAAGAGAAGAATGTTGAAAAAACTGGATTTATCCCTGTCAGTATGCTTAAGAAATAAGACCGGTTTTATACGCAAGTTTAAGTTTAACAGAACTATAGATAAGCCACAGAGAATAGGAGCAAGGTTTTTCCTTGCTCCTATTCTCTGTGGTCAAGAAGAATTAGAATTAAACGATCCCACAAAGTTAACCTAAACTTTACATTCCCTTAATTGCTAGTTTACACAGATAAGTTAGAATAAATCATGCTCAATAATTCAACGGTGCCAGGTTGACTATTCAGCAGTTGATAATATGGATTAAGATTGGCGGAGGTGTAAAAGGTTGACTAACCCTAAGTCCTGGGTATATTTCAATGATCGTCTGTCACGCTATTTATTTATTAGCAGCGCAGTTTTAGTTTCATTGATTATTTTGTGTATTATTTGGTTTGTAGGCATGCAGGGTTTATCCACGTTTCGAGAAGTAAGCATCTTTGAGTTTTTTACCAGCAGCAAGTGGAGCCCTGATAATGGACAGTTCGGAGCTCTTACATTTATAGCGGGCTCCCTAGGAACGACATTTATCGCGATCCTGCTTGGCGGACCCCTTGGACTAGCGGGAGCTGTATTTTTAGCTGAGATTGCTCCGCCATGGGTACGCGCTATTATGCGTCCGGCCACGGATTTATTTGCCGGAATTCCCTCAGTAGTATACGGATACGTAGGTATTACGGTCATCGTGAGCTTTACAGGCAAACTGACGAACTCGCCGACCGGTTATGGTATGTTGGCTGCAGGCATCGTATTAGCAATTATGATTTTGCCTACGGTTATTAGTCTTTCGGAAGATGCTTTACGCTCTTTACCAAAAACTTATAAAGAAGCTTCACTAGCTTTAGGGGCGACACGCTGGCAAACTATTCGCAAAGTTCTTGTACCGGCGGCATCCCCAGGCATATTAACCGCTATCATTTTGGCAATGGCCAGGGCTATCGGAGAGACAATGGCGGTACAGATGGTTATTGGCAATTCTCCGCGCTTCCCTGATTCTTTAGGGAGTCCAACATCCACATTGACCAGTGATATTGTTATGGAAATGGGCAACACTCCTTTTGGATCAACTTGGAATAATGCTTTATTTATGATGGCCTTTATTCTTCTGATTATTGCCCTGATTATGATTATTCTTGTTCGAACAGCCTCACGAAAGGGGGCAGCCCGTTGAAAGCTCATCAAGCGGATCGGTTTGCCAGTGCTTTGCTTTGGTTAGGAGCTCTAGCTATTGTCGCTTTACTAGTTGCTTTCTTAGCTCTAATTTTGGGAAAAGGTCTACCTCATCTTACAGTTGAGTTCTTCAATGGTCCGGATGGCGTAAGAGGTCAACTTTTCAACTCCTTTTATATTTTATTTCTCTCGCTGATTTTTTCTCTGCCGGTCGGTTTGGGTGCTGGAATCTATATGGCTGAATATGCCCCTAAAAATAAACTTACAGACCTGATTCGCTTGAGCACAGAGAGTTTAGCGAGCGTTCCATCCATAGTATTTGGTCTCTTCGGCATGATTCTCTTTGTGAACATGTTAGGTCTTGGCTTCACTATTTTAGGTGGAGCGGCTACTCTAGCCTTACTCAATTTACCAATCTTAGTTCGTGTTACAGAAGAATCTTTGTTAGCAGTACCCAGAAGTTATCGAGAAGCTAGTTTAGCCTTAGGAGCTACCATGTGGCAAACCTTGCGAAAAGTTATTCTGCCGACAGCCCTTCCTGGTCTTATTACCGGAATAACCCTTGTCGCCGGCAGGGCGTTGGGAGAGACAGCTATTTTAATTTTTACTGCGGGAATGAATGTTTCACGAATACCCTTTGATGTTAATCCTTTAGCGGCCGGAGAAACATTAGCGGTCCATTTATTCGCCGTTAAGTCAAATCCGTTGCCAGGGACAAATCCGGATCAAATTGCCGATGGAACGGCTGCGCTGTTAATCATCATGGTGATCGTCTTTAACATTTGTTTGACCCTGCCCAGTCGTTGGCTGCAATATCGGCATCAAGGGAAAAATAAGGCGTAATACTCAATAGGGATGTAAGGAGAATTCAATATGGATAAGATCGCGGTTGATAATCTCGACCTTTTTTATGGTGATCAACAAGCCTTAAATAAAATATGTCTATCGATGAAGGAAAAAAGTGTGACTGCCCTGATTGGTCCTTCAGGTTGCGGTAAATCGACCTTTTTACGAACTCTCAATCGAATGCAAGATTTAATCCCAGGTGTCAGAATTACAGGGCAAGTGAATATTGACGGACAGAATATCTATGCATCGGATACGGATGTAGTATTACTTCGCAAAAAGGTAGGCATGGTATTTCAAAATCCGAATCCTTTTCCAAAGTCGGTCTTTGAAAATATTGCTTATGGTCCTCGTATTCATGGAGAAACCGATAAGAAAAAACTGAGTGAAATAGTTGAAGCCAGTTTAAAGGATGCAGCTTTATGGAACGAAGTCAAGGATCGTTTGCATGAATCCGCATTAGGGCTTTCAGGTGGTCAGCAGCAGCGGCTCTGTATAGCACGCCTCTTAGCAGTGGGTCCGGAAATCTTATTGATGGATGAACCTACATCCGCACTCGACCCAATTTCCACCATGAAGATTGAAGAATTAATTGCAGAGTTGAAAGATAAATATACGATCATGATTGTTACTCATAATATGCACCAGGCATCCCGTGTCTCGGATCGAACCGCATTTTTCTTAAGTGGCGATTTAATCGAAGAGGATGTAACAAGTATCCTCTTTACCCGGCCGGCTAAGAAAAAGACCGAAGATTATATATCCGGACGCTTTGGTTAATGACCTCTGTCTATTGTTATTGTTGATTTTGAGGAAGTTGCTTACCGCTATATTTTTGTGGAAATCACGCTTATAATAATTTTAGATATCGAGAGGAGGACTGCTGTAATGCCAACCCGGCAGAAATTTGATAATGAATTAGAGGAACTTCGTTTAAATATTTTAAACCTGGGGGAAATGGTCAGCCAACAAATTTCGAATGCTGTAAGTTCATTGCTGAACCAAGATCTTGAATTAGCCAACTCTATTGTAGTGAAGGATTTGGAGATTAATGATTTGCAAGCAATTATTGAAGAAAAATGCATTCTTCTTATAGCTACTCAGCAGCCCTTTGCCCGTGATTTACGCAAGCTGGTGGCTGGCTTTAAAATCTCTATTTACCTGGAGAGAATGGGCGATTTGTCGGTTGATCTGGCAAAGATAACGATCAGAATAGGTCAGGAAAAATTCATAAAGCCGTTAACTGATATTCCGCTCATGTGTGCTTTGGTTCTGGAAATGATTGATATTGGACTTAAAGCATATATTAATGAAGATTGCGGTACTGCAGCAGAAATGTCATTGATTGATGATAAGATTGACAAAATCTATTCGGGAGTCTTCGGGGAACTTAAGGATCTGATGATGGAAGACCCTAATAAAGTAACACAAGCTAATTATCTTCTCTTTGCGAGTCGCTTTTTAGAGCGGTTAGGGGACTATTGCACTAATATTGCTGAAGAAATTGTCTATATTTGTAATGGGAAAAGAATGGATTTAAACGAATAGAGTAGAAGGCATCTTCATATTTAAGTAAAGTATTTCCCTCTTTGGGCGGCCAGCTTGAGTCAATACTATAATTCATTTGGGTCTCCTAGCGTAAGTTACTTGCCTGTGTGCCAATATCCAGAAAACTAATTAATTCATGGCATTGAACACAAAACCCTTAGTAGTTGCGGTCACTGGAAAGTATTAGATACACAAAATAAAACAAATCGCTATGGCAGATTCCTCTTCTGCCATAGCGATTTGTTTTTGTAAATAATTTACTGTGTGATTTAAGCCACACTTTAGTTTCAGTATATTTGCTACACTACCTCAGAAGGATAAAATAAGCTCATTATGATCGGAGATTTTTGGGGGAATGGAAATGAAGCAAACAGGATTTCAGATTGAACATTGTCGGCCGGATTGTCAAAAATCTGCCCGTAAATGGAATGATCTTCATGAAGCATTAACAACCAATTTATCCGAGTTAAATATTCTTGAAACATTTGAAAACAGGTTTCGCCCACTGCTGCATCACCATTTTCCGAAAGTTGGTTTAGCCGGCTGTCCAAATGGTTGCTCCCGACCTGATATTAAAGACTTTAGCATTACCGGATATGTAACTCCGCTAATCACTGAGGCAATGTGTCTAAAATGTAACTCTTGTGTTCGCTCTTGCTTAGAAGAAGCAATATCAATGCAGCCGAGCGGAATAAGCATAGATAAAGCTCGATGTCTTTCTTGCGGCAGCTGTCAAACTGTTTGCCCTTCAGGGACCTTAACAAATGGAGAAAGCGGTTGGATTTTACGCCTTGGTGGCCGAGTAGGCAGACACCCCCGGTTCGCAACGTTCGATAAAAAAGTTTCGACGGATGAAGAAGTGGTAGAATGGGTTTGCAATATAATTCTCGACTATATGAAGAAAAGCAAGCCGGAAGAGAGATTAACACACTTCCTTGAAAGCAGAGCTTCTTCAGTTTAGTGAACGGGAGCGGGCAGCTCGTTCATGGATCCACACCCGCAGAGTTTGCATATCTAAGACGGTAATATTTCTTTTATTAATTTCAATAATTTTTACTTCTTTTAATTCAGTTAATATGCGGCTCACAGACTCCCGGGCAAGACTGCACATGCCTGCAAGTTCCGTTGCGGAAAGGGGAATAGTAATCAAAATCCCGTTTTTAGACTTCAAACCATGTACATGGGCTAAAGCAAAGAGTTTAGCGCCCAAACGTAAACGTGCATCCCCAAGTGATAGGTTTCTGATTTGCCGGTAGGATCGACGCAGATCCAAAGCAAGTTCACGATAAAAGATCCATAGTAAGGATGGATTGCTTTCAATAAAGCGCATAAACGTGTGCCGATCGATTGATAATACTTCAGTATCCTCAATACAAAGCGCAGAATGAGGATAGGGTTTTCCGTCCAGTATGATTTCAGGGAAAAAAACAGGTGGTTTAAGTACGCGAATAATCTTTTCCGTAAACTCACCCATTAAGTAGAGCCGAACTCTTCCTGAAATAAGAAAGTAAACCGTATTTCCCTCATCCCCGGAGAAATACAGATATTGTTTGGGAGCATAATAACGAATTCTTCCATGAGTCAGACAGAAATTAATGAAATCAGGGGGCATGTTACCTGAGAATAGTTTAGTCGTTAAGATGTCACGAAGTTGCTGCTCGTTCAGCATTCTATCCCTCCAGCCTCTCGGGAAGTTTCTCTGTAATTTATGGTCATGCTTTCCTTATTATATTATAGCACGTCAGGGAATCCGCAGAATGATTAATTACACTATTTAACAGAAAAAAGCAGCATAGCTAGTACTTCCAGAGGAAAAACTAGGTTTAGGTTTAGGTTTAGCTTGACTTACGGAAAGGGAGGATCAATAATGGGTGCTCACAAGAAAGTATCGCGACCAAAATCACCGGTAACCGTAAGAGATCCGCATTACCAGGAGTTTGATACGCATAAAGAGCGTAATATTCAGAAACGATTAAGCCATAAAAGCCCATAAGTATCGCTAAAGAGGGAGTGTGCATAGGCGCACTCCTTTTTATCGGTCAACTATTCCTTTATAATATTTGGTAATGTATCAATCATAAATAAGTTTAGTCGTAAAAAGAGGATTTGTAGGATTTTAGTCGAATAGTCTGATAACACAGAAAAATTCCAACAATGCCAAACCGTCATTAGTAGGATAAATGTACTATATGATTTATTAATTATGGCCATATTGACTTATTGAGCGCTGAATGCTAGTCTTTACTTGTGGGAGAGAGAGATTATAACAGCTTGTGCATTTTATTACGTTCAAAGTTGAGTTAAGGTCGTATTGATAATTACATATTTTATAATCACATATTTCGACAATATGTGAAATTTATCTTATTTATGCGGTTGTCCAAGGATTTTGCTGGGAACTCTGCTTAGCCTGGGACTAGTCAGAGTCTACAATACTTGTGTTGGAAATAAATTCCTTCTCACGCATTTATAGGGGGTGTTATGAACAAGATAAGTGTTTTAGGTGTCTCTTGGAGGAGGACTTTGTAGTCAAAGACGTAGTTATCTTAAATGGAGGCTCGTCACCTCGTCTATCAAAGGTACCGGTGAGACTTAATTATCGTCATTCTTGAGTATTAATTTTGTTGCAGTAAGGGGGAAACAGTGTGAATATTGTCGTTTTCATCAAACAAACATTTGATACTGAGGCTAAGATCGTACTAGATGGTAACGGTAAAATCGATGCCAATGGGGTTAATTTAATTATCAACCCTTACGATGAATTTGCCATTGAAGAAGGAATCAGGCTTAAAGAAAAGTTTGGCGGTGAAGTAACCGTTGTAAGTATGGGAGGCCCACGTGCCCAAGAAGCCGTCCGCACTGCATTAGCAATGGGGATTGACAAAGGTGTATTGGTCAATGATCCTGAAGTAGAAAATACAGATGAGTGTGGCAGAGCAGCAATTCTGGCTAAAGCAGTTGCCCAAATCCCTTATGACATAATTCTGGCTGGTCGTATTGCTATTGATGACGGTGCAAGTCAAATTGCCGTCCGTTTAGCAGAAGCATTAAATATTCCTTCAGTCAGCAGTGTTCTGAAGCTTGATATTGCTGGAACACAAGCAACAGTAGTCCGCGAAATCGATGGTGGAACTGAGACAATAGAAGTAAGCCTACCGGCTGTAATTACTGCACAAAAAGGGCTGAATGAACCTCGCTATCCATCCGTTGCCGGCATTATGAAAGCTAAGAAGAAACCATTAAAAACCTTAACCATTGCTGATCTTGGATTAAGCGCTGGAGATCTGGCCACAAAAATGACAATAAATGAATATAGCTTACCTACTCCTCGCAAGGGGGGACGTGTAATTCCTGGTGAACCTGCACAAGCCGCCAGTGAATTAGCAAAACTCTTGCGTGAAGAAGCTAAGGTTCTGTAAAGGAGGATTTAAACATGGCTAAAGGGATTTGGGTAATTGTCGAACAACGCAACTTACAAATTCGTAAGGTTTCATTAGAACTTCTCAGCCAAGGCCGCAAAATTGCGGATGAAACAGGTGAACCCTTAGTAGCTGTAATACTCGGTCAGGGCATTGAGGCACTTGCTAAAACCGTTGCCGAAAGCGGAGCAGACAAAGTAATACTAATTGATGATGCTAAGCTGGCAGAATACACGACAGGCGCCTATACATCTGTGCTTAATAAACTCATCCGTAAAGAAGAGCCACAAGCTGTTTTACTTGGCAACACAGCTGTAGGTAAGGACCTTGCTCCACGTTTAGCTCAACGTCTTGGAGTTGGCTTAGCTTCGGACTGCACTGGCATGGAAATTGATTCGAATAACTTCTTAAACTTTAAGCGTCCGATTTATGCAGGTAAAGCTTTCGCTCACCTTACATCAAACGTTCGCCCAATTATGGCAACGATTCGTCCCAATACGTTTCCAGTAGCTCCTCCGGACGCTGCCCGTCAGGCCGAAGTCGTCAAAGAAGCTGCAGAGATCGATTCCGCTGATTTAGCTGCTATCCTTAAGGAAGTTGCAGTGGCAGCTTCCAAGCGTCCGGAGCTTACTGAAGCAAATATCATTGTCTCCGGCGGACGCGGAATGAAAGGTCCCGAAAATTATGTCATCCTTGAAGCATTGGCTGATGTAATCGGTGCCGCTGTTGGAGCATCTCGTGCTGCTGTAGACTCTGGCTGGAAAGAGCACAAGTTCCAAGTCGGACAAACAGGAAAAACGGTTGCGCCTACACTCTACATCGCCTGCGGAATTTCTGGAGCAATCCAGCACTTAGCCGGCATGGGGTCCTCAAAATTCATTGTTGCAGTTAATAAAGACCCTGAAGCAAATATCTTTAATGTTGCCGATTATGGTATTGTTGGTGACCTATTTGAAGTCGTTCCCTTATTGACTGAAGAGTTTAAGAAACTAGTCAATGAATAAGGAATAGCATTTAGCGAAGCGCCTCTCCAAGGCGCTTCCTTAAATAAAAGGGTAAGGAGAGAAAAGAATGGCAACACGTCAAGTGTATTGGAACATTGAAGGTCATATATGGCTATATCTGTTCTTTATCATTTCACTAGCTATCTTTGGGTATGGAGTATACAAACGACTCCAGCTTTGGAAATTAGGGCAGCCAGAAAATCGCTGGAAAGACGTTTGGCCAGGGATTAAAGACGTTATTGTTTATACCTTTGCCCATAAACGAATTTTTAAAGATAGTTATCCAGGGTTAATGCATGCAAGTATATTCTTTGGATTTTTATTTTTAGCTTTTGCTACGGCCATCATTACTCTCCAAGCTGATTTTTCCCTCAATTTATTCCATGGCTGGCTGTATCTTTTTATCAAAGTTACCGCTAACTTATTTGGACTTGCTGCTCTAATTGGTATTGTCGTTGCCGCTTATCGGCGGTATATCCAACGTCCGGACCGTTTAGACAATAAACCTGATGATGCTATCACTCTCGCTCTATTATTTGCCATCCTATTAACCGGCTTTATTATTCAAGGGGCACGCATCGCTGTTTTGCCGGATCCATGGGCGGGGTATGCTTTTGTCGGACAATGGATGTCTGTTCCACTGAAAGCATTGCTTAATGAAGCGCAACTTTTGTCCTTACATGTTTTCTTGTGGTGGTTGCACCTTGTCCTCGCCATGGCGTTCATTGCTTACTTCCCATATTCAAAACTTTTCCATATCCTATTAGGTCCTCTTAACCAGTTCTTCCGTAATCGCGGACCTATCGGAATTCCGGAACCTATTGATTTTGAAGATGAGAGTCTTGAAACCTTTGGAAAAAGTCAATTACGAGAGTTTTCCTGGAAGACGTTATTTAATACCGATGTTTGCCTGCGCTGCGGACGTTGCCAGGATAATTGCCCCGCTTACTTAAGCGGCAAGCATTTAAATCCGAAGCGTATTATTCAAGATATGCGTGTATTAATGGAAGAAACGGGTGCTGCTCTCCAAACTCAAAACAAGTTTATGAACCAGACTGCCGGCCAGGAAGCTGCTGTTGCAAGTGAGACTGAAGAAGCGGAAGAGTGGACAGGACGGGCCCTGATTGGAGAAGTTATCCCTGAAGACGATCTCTGGGCTTGTACGACCTGTCGTTCTTGTGAACAACAATGTCCGGTCTTTGTAGAACATGTTGACAAAACCATTGATATGCGACGTAACCTTGTCCTCATGGAGACACGCTTCCCAGGTGAAGCACAATTAGCCTTCCGTAATATGGAGAATAACGGTAATCCTTGGGGAATCGGCTGGAGTACACGTGCAGATTATCTCACAGGTCTCGGGGTTAAGACGTTTGAAGAGGATCCCAATGCTGAGTATCTGTATTGGCCCGGCTGCTCCGGAGCATTTGACGCACGCAATCAAAGAGTTTCAGCAGCCCTTGTTAAGTTACTTCAAGCTGCAGGCGTTCACTTTGCTATACTGGGGAATGAAGAAAAATGCTGCGGCGATTCCGCTCGTAAATTAGGAAACGAGTATTTATTCTATTCCTTAGCATCTGAAAACATTGAAGTTATGAATGGGTATGGAGTTAAGAAAATTATTACACAATGCCCTCACTGTTATAATTTCTTAAAGAATGAATACCCACAACTCGGTGGAAACTTTGAAGTTATTCACCATACCGTATTCCTTTTAGACCTGGTCAAGTCCGGAAAACTTAAACTGACTAAAGCTGACAGGAAAACGGTTACCTATCACGATTCTTGCTACCTCGGCCGTTACAATGAAATCTACGAACAACCTCGCGAATTGCTTAAAGCGGTCGGGTTGGATATTAAAGAGATGTCACACACCGGTGAGAAGAGTTTCTGCTGTGGTGCCGGCGGGGGCCGAATGTGGCTGGAAGAGCATGAAGGACAACGTATTAATGAAATGCGTACAGATGAGGCCATCGCTATAAAACCAGATTTTGTCGGTACGGCTTGCCCGTTCTGTCTGACTATGATTGCTGATGGAATTGCAGCTCGTGAAGTCGGTGAACAAATGAAGGCTTTAGATATAGCCGAGATCTTAGAAAAATCCTTGTAATATGAGTTTGCAGGATGGCGAAAGTCCAGCTGATAGAATCAGTTGGGCTTTCATTTTTTTCAAGGAGGTAGGAGCAGTCGCACAATGAATATTTTTGAAAACCGGAACTAATACTAGTTTATCTGAATAAAAATGGTGTGTCGGACTCAAAAGTAGAAAGGGGAATTTCTATATGGCAAATGCACATATTAAAAAGATGTTTCCGGGCGCCGTCACAGCAGAAGGTTTTTACTCATTTTATCATTACATGATACAGCAAGATGCTAACCATATATTTGTACTTAAAGGAGGACCTGGAGTAGGCAAATCGTCATTTATGAAGAAAATTGCCCAAGCCATGCTGGATCGAGGTTACGATTTGGAATATCATTGTTGTTCTTCTGATAACGGTTCTATTGATGGAATCGTTATTCCTGAACTCAAAATTGGATTATTAGATGGCACAGCTCCTCATGTGGTGGATCCGAAAAACCCGGGTGCAGTGGATGAAATCATTAACCTCGGTGAATATTGGAACGAAGATATCCTTAAAAAATCAAGAAAAGAAATAACAACCTATAGTTCGAAGGCTTCCAGTTATTATCCCCGCGCTTACTTTGCCTTAAAAGAAGCGAAGAATGCCTTGGATGAATGGAGATATTATACATCTCAATATCAGGATTGGAATCAAATTAACCAAATGACCTTAAAAGTTCAAAGAGAAATCTTTAGAATGACACCTAAAGAGCATGGCAAAGAACGTCATTTATTTGCATGGGGGCATACACCGCAAGGTAAGACACAATTTATCGATACATTACTTAATAAAACTGAAACACTCTACATACTGAAAGGGCAGCCGGGGGCCGGTAAGTCGACATTCCTTTCCAGAATTGCCGAGCGTGCTGCAATGTATGGTTTGGATATTGAATACTATCATAATACACTTGACCCTGAGCATTTGGATCTTATTATCCTTCCTGATCTTCGAATTGCTTTGGTAATTGACTGTGAGCCCTATGTATACAAACCAAATTTCAACGGTGAAATTATCAATTTAGATTTTGAAAAAAGCCTTAATCAGAGCCAGCTTATGGAAAACTGCGGTGATGAAATTAAAGATTGTCAGGTTCGGGTTAACCAACATATAGCGAGAGCTCTCAAGCATTCTGCAAGTGCGAAAGCGACTCATGATTTACTGGAAGGGTATTATGTGCCGGCTATGGACTTCTCAGGAGTTGAAAACAAGCTCAAGTCCGTGCTCGAAACGATTATATCGTACGCGTCAGAAGAAGCAGTAGCGGTTGTAAATTCACAGCAGACATCAAAACTATAACATTTTCTTAATTGACTACTTTGTTAAAACTTGCAGTGCCAAGCTTTTGCAAGTTTTTTTCTTTTTTGGGAAGTATAATGGTAATCAACTGTATATAAGGGATCAACTTGCATTGTAATTTATAGTAATATTCATAAATATTAAATTATTATGCAGATACTAATAACGCAGGAATTAATTTCCTGGTCGGAGAATATAGTATAAGTTATGTTCTGTCCGTAAACAGATCTAATTAGTTAGTATTAAGAGGAGGTAACAAGTATGAAAGTAGCAATAAATGGTTTCGGCCGGATAGGTAGACTTACGCTCAGAGCATCCCTTACCCAAACTCTGCCCTTCGAAGTGGTTGCTATTAATGATTTAGGCAGCCCTGATTTGTTGGCCCATTTATTCAAGCATGATTCAGTTCATGGAGTTCTTCCTAATTCAGTCGAAATAGATGGAAGAACCATGATTATTGATGGTAAGCAGATTGAAATCTTCGCAGAAAAAAGCCCCTTAGATTTGCCATGGAGTAAGCTGGGAGTTGATATCGTCATAGAGTCAACAGGACGCTTTACAAAAAGAGACGCTGCTGCACAACATCTTACGGCAGGGGCTAAAAAAGTGGTTATCTCCGCTCCGGGAAAAGATGAAGATATTACGATAGTCATGGGTGTTAACGATAATTTATATGATCCGCAAAAACACCATATCATTTCCAATGCTTCTTGTACTTCGAATTGTCTTGCTCCGCTGGCGAAGGTTTTGTTGGATGCCTTTGGCATTGAACATGCTATGATGACAACAACCCATTCAGTAACCAATGACCAACGGATTTTAGATTTAGAACATAAAGATTGGCGCAGATCAAGAGCCGCTTATCAATCGATGATTCCTACAACCACAGGTGCCGCTAAAGCCGTTAGTCTTGTCATACCTGAATTAAAAGGTAAAATGAATGGCCTCGCAGTTAGGGTGCCGACTCCAAACGTTTCCTTGGTTGATTTTGTGGCACTTTTAAGCAAGCCCACGACTAAGGAAGACGTAAACGCTACCCTGCGGCAGGCAGCCGATGGTCGAATGAAAGGATATCTCGCTTATACAGAATTACCTCTGGTTTCTCATGATTTCAACGGTAACCCGGCCAGTGCAATTGTTGACGGATTATCGACAATGATGATGGGAGATCGAATGGTAAAAGTATTAGCCTGGTATGATAATGAATGGGGTTATTCAAACCGGATTTTGGATTTAGTAAAATTAATGGTAACAAAAGGATTCTAAGTCAGATGGAGGGCGCATTATGAGAAGGACGAAAATTGTTTGTACAATCGGTCCGGCAAGTGAGTCTAAAGAAAAGGTTCAAGCTCTTCTAGCCGCAGGTATGGATGTTGCCCGACTTAATTTCTCTCATGGAACTCATGCAGAACATGCTCAAAGAATCGCGATTCTTAGAGAAGAAGCCGCCAGGATCGGGAAGCCTTTAGGCATACTTCTGGACACTAAAGGTCCTGAAGTACGGACTGGGATAGTTCCTGAAGCAGGGGTTGTTCTGGAAAACGGCTCTGAATTTGTGTTGGATACCGATCTCAAGACCATCGGAAATCAACGAAGAGTTGGAATCACTTATACCAATCTATGGACCAAGGTAAAAGCAGGCAGTCACATTCTCATTGATGATGGTCAGCTTGATCTAGAAGTTACTTCCGTCGCCAAAGAAATGATTCATACCATTGTTCGTAATGGCGGAATTCTGAAATCACAAAAAGGAGTCAATACCCCCAATGCGCTCATAGACCTGCCCGCCGTTACTGAGAGAGATATCGATGATATACGCTTTGGGATTTCACAGGGTATTGACTTTATTGCGGCTTCGTTTACCCGTAAAGCCTTAAATATTCTGGACGTACGCAGAGTCGTTGAAGAAATGGGTGCGGATGTCCATATTATTGCCAAAATTGAAAGTCAAGAAGGATTAAATAATTTAGACGATATTCTTGAAGTCGCGGATGGACTCATGGTTGCACGCGGGGACCTGGGGGTTGAAATTCCTGTCGAAGAAGTCCCGATCAGACAAAAGGAAATGATTCGCAAGTGTAATTTGCTGGGCAAACCGGTTATTGTTGCGACTCAAATGTTAGACTCTATGATTCGCCAGCCAAGACCAACAAGAGCTGAGGCCAGTGATGTCGCCAATGCAATTCTGGATGGAACGGATGCAATTATGCTTTCCGGAGAAACTGCGGCAGGCCTTTACCCCATCGAAGCGGTAAAAATGATGGATAAGTTAGCCAAACGTACTGAGAAGACATGTGCCAACAATCAATCTTCCCGGAATTCTCAGCTTAACGTTGCGGAAGCCATTAGTTTTGCAAGTTATACAATAGCAAAAGATCTCCAGGCTGCTGCGATACTAACCCCAACTCATTCAGGCCTAACGGCGCGGATGATTTCAAAGTACCGGCCCCTGGCCATGATTGTGGCTGCAACCCCTTTTGAGGCTACGGCCAGAAAGCTATCATTGCAATGGGGTGTAAAACCCATCATCGTTCCTGAAAGCACAGGAACAGATGAAATGTTGTCAATTACTGTGAATACATCATTAAAACAAAACTTAATTCATGCCGGTGATGTGGTAGTCATTACAGCTGGCGTACCTATTGGCAAGGTAGGCTCAACAAATATGATTAAAGTTCAAATAATGGGCAATATTTTAGCCAAAGGTACCGGAATTGGACGCAGGTCGTATTCCGGCTTTGCCAGAACGATTAAATATCCGGAAACGGATCTCTTCAATGAGGGAGATATTCTGATTGCAGAGTCAACCGATGCGCGCTTTATACCATTGATTTCCCGGGCAGGAGCTTTGGTTGTTGAAGAAGCAGGTTTAACGTCCCATGCTGCTATCACAGGATTACAGTATGGAATTCCGACAATTGTTGGTGCTGTTGAGGCGTTTTCCAAGGTTGAAAACGGTAAGACACTGACAGTCGACGCTTTAACCGGCATGATGTATGAGGGCTCCGTAAGTATTCTCTGATTTTAAATTCCATAAAAAAATTTTACATTAATAAACGCGAATAGTCTTAAGTTTGACTATTCGCGTTTATCTGGTTATGCTTAGCTGAATCAATTATTTGGGAAGAGTTAGTGAGTCATCTTTATGTCGTTTGAATCCTTGGAGTTCATGGGAAAAGCTCCCGGTGTTGGTCATCTGATCATCCATCATATCTTTGTCAATTGTACTATGTGACCTGTCATTAAATACTCTAATTAGTCCCGCATGCTGAAGTTCACTGGCAATTTCAAAAAGCGATTCCCGTTTATGGCGGGGTAAACTGTTGACAAAGCGGTTTATCTTGACAGGGGGAACAAGATTTCGAAATTTTACTCCTCCGTACTTTATAATGCGTTCCGGCAAAGATGATCCTCCTCCTTAATCTAAACTTAGATTTTTGATCCGTTCTTATTATTTGCCCAATGATTAAAACAAATACGTTTTTCAAGATCTGGAGAATCATTAACTATTTAAAGGGATTTAAAGTATTAGGCTGCTACAAGAGTGCAAGACAGTTCTTGCACTCCATAGCTATTGGATAGGGGAATCCTTTGCTGCCTGAGCTTTGCTCAAAGTATCTTTAACTTGTTCACGAATATAAGTCAAATATTCCTGGCGCAATGCCTCTTGCTCAGCGCGCTCCCATTCTTCTAAGCCAATAGAACGCTGCTTTCCGGACAACTCATTAATACGTTCAATAAATACTTGCATGGGTGAAATGCTCAAGGAAAGATACCTCCTATATACCCTGTCTAAAATTGAATTTTGCACATTATACCATATTGGATAAAATGTATACAAATTGTGTGTAATCAATAATTTGCTGAAAGAGGGTCATAGATAATGGGATTGTCATCTAATACACGTTTACGGGTTCGCTATGCGGAAACAGATCAAATGGGAATTGTCTATCATTCCAATTATTTGATTTGGTTCGAAGTTGGAAGATCGGAATTATTCAGGGAGTTAAACCTTCCTTATACGGAGTTTGAGAAACAAGGTTTAGGATTGGCTGTAGTAGAAGCTAATTGCCGCTATCGTAAATCTACTCATTACGATGAGGAGCTTGTTATAGTCACCGAAGTCGAAAAAATGACTTCGCGAAGTATTGCCTTTACTTATCACGTTTATCACGATGAAACCCTTGTGGCGGAAGGGAAGACGTTCCACGTCTTTGTTAACCGGGAAGGTCGTCCTGCTGATGTCCGCAAATTCGAAATTTGGCAGCGGTTACAGCCTATTTTTGCTAAACAAAAAAAATCCGGGGTGCTTTTATCATAAATAAAATTTATTGATGCAGTGATTGTATTATCCTATTTCCCATGGTATTATGTATACATAATACAAGGAGAGAAGGGATTCTATGTTTCTTGTAACTTGGATCGAAGGAGAAGAAGTCAATTATCGGGTCGTAAAGAAGCAAGAACTTCCAAAGGTTATGGCTATCCTTGGTCAGCATGCAATCATTCAACAGATTTAGCTCGTTCTATTCCCAACCTGGTTAGAATATATAATAGTGTAGATTAGCCTATCGCAACGATAGGCTTTATTTTTTTGTACAGAATGGCAGGATATTCTCTGCTCATCCACGAATAGAAATTAAGTTATACTTAAGTTGGAGGTGTACTATGTCCTTCAAAGTAATTGTTGACAGCGCATCAGATATTCCCCGTGCCCTTGCGTCCTCAGCAGGAATTATTATTGTTCCAATGCCGGTAACCATCGATGATAAGACTTACTTGGAAGGGATTGACCTGCAAACCAAAGATTTTTATGCTCAATTTGCTGCCTTTAAAGAGCTGCCCAAAACGTCTCAGCCTAATCCGAATTCCCTGTTGGAGCACTATGAAAAATCCTTATCTGAAGGGCATGAGGTAGTAGCTATTCATCTTTCATCGGGTATAAGTGCAACCGCTTCGACCGCACAAATGATTCGGGAAATGACTTCAGCTCCGGAAAGGGTTCACATTATTGATAGCTTAGGTGCTTCATTCGGACATGGGCTGCTGGCGCTATTCGCCCAAGATACCTTAAAAACGGCCTCGTCATGGGCAGAGGCTGAAGAGACAATCTTAGAATACCGAAAGAAAATGCGTTACATTTTTACCCTGGACACCCTTGAATATCTTGTTAAAGGGGGAAGAGTCAGCCGATCAGCCGGATTTATTGGCGGCCTGCTTGATGTTAAACCTGTTTTGCATTTTACTCCTGAGGGAACCATCGAGCCTTTTACCAGAGTTCGCACCCGTCGGGCGGCAATTCGTAAATTAGTTGATGTTATGGAACAAGAGATCGTTCACCCGGAGCAACAAGTGATAGGAATATCTCATGCCGCTTGTTATGAAGATGCCCAGCTCTTAGCTCATGAAATTCGGCAGCGTGTCCAGACAAAGGATATTTTGATCAGTGAAGTCGGCTGTGTTGTTGGCAGTCATACGGGACCAGGAACCCTGGCACTTTTTTATCAAAGGTAGTTTTTCATTTTAGGAGGCATTTTCGTCAATGAAATTGATCATCACAGTCTTTATTATGCTTTATAGCCTGGTTAGTGTTACGCCCCCTGTTTATGCAGAAGAACCTCCGCCGGTCATACGCGGAGAAGGGGCCTACTTGATAGACGTAATGTCCGGACAAGCTCTTTTTATGAAAAATCCAAATACGCAATTAGCTCCCGCAAGCACCACAAAAATTATGACAGCACTATTGGCCATCGAAAAAGGAAATTTTAGTGATATTGTAACGGTCAGCTCAACAATGCTCAACAATAAGTTGGTTTATGGTACTGCGATATACCTGGAGCCCGGGGAAAAAATAGGGTTTGAAGATCTGATTTATGCTACCTTGTTAAACTCTGCTAATGATGCAGCAGTTACCCTTGCCGAGCATATTGGCGGCGGTGATATACCAAGCTTTGTCGAAATGATGAATCAAAAGGCTCTTGATATTGGGGCAACCCAAACTCATTTTGTGAATCCAAGCGGATTAACAGAGGAAGGGCATGTCACCACCGCTCACGATCTCGCGCTTATAGCACGAGCCGCTTATCGAAATCCTATGTTCGCAGAGTATGTTCGCACCAAAACCCATCCTATCTCCAGATCCAAAGAGAATGTTCCCATTCTAATGGTTAATCAAAACGAATTATTATGGAAAGACCCTTCAATCAATGGAATCAAATTAGGGTACACACAAGCCGCTCAAAATTGTTTTGTTGCCTCAGCCTCCAAAGATGGACGTCAGCTGATTGGCGTGATTCTCAAGTCACCGGGAAAAGAGATTTGGACTGATATGCAGGCTATGTTTAACTATGGCTTTTCCCAGTATAAAAGCACGGTTTTTAAGTCCAGGGGGTCAGTTATTTCATCAATTATCGTTAATAATGAACCAGTAGATCTTATTCTTGACGATCCGATTTATATGACCCAGAAACTAAACGAACCTCAAGCCTCGCTGAATCTGCGTGTAACTCAAGACACTAATCCATTAACCTCTGTAGAAAAGGGGCAGGTGGTTGGCCATGTTGAAATCCTGGAGGGAGAAACACTCTTAAACACATTGCCCCTCAAAACCTCAAGGGGCGTCGAGGAGAAATCCGGAATTGATTCGGTAGGCTCATCTCATCTGGCTTGGATTATCGGTTCAATTCTTACTATTTCGTTTATAGCACTTATGGTTAATAGTTATCAAAGAAGACGCAGGACTCGTTATTGGCGGCGGCAAGTAAGGCGCTCAACAAGAAGAAGGAATTTATCCGGTAATTTTGATTCACATGAATCAAGGCTGAAGTAATCTTCTTAGGAAGAAAGTTTGGTCTTCCTCATCAGAGGATGAAAACGTGAGTGCGCTTGGGTAGGGCAGCTTCATCCACATCCACTCACCGCAGCATTCCGAGGCTGGCCCACTTGCCGGTGCGGGACTTCGCCAAACCTCCGGGTAGTACCTGATGTGAACCCGTGGCTACGTTTCCCCGCACCGTCTTGTGGGCTTTTATCGCCTCTCCATGCAATGGGTTCGCTTCTGTGGACGAAGCTGCCCTGCTTGCGGGTCTGGGGACTTTTCTGCGTGTCTTTAGGGCCTTTTTCAGTGTAGCCGCCCATACCGCCTACTGCACCATCAGATGATGAAAATAGGTCCTTTGGGTCGGGCAGCTTCTCCCACATCCGTGCAAGATTAGTTAATTCGTGCGAAGACAGTGTCTTCGTACCTCAGCACTCCGAGGCTTGCCCACTCACCGGCGTGGGAGCTACCTTCAGCGGATAAGTATTCTTTGTAGACAGCCGCTTCGGCGAAACTGTCCACCGGACACTTTCGTGCCAAACCTCCGGGTAGTACCTTTGATGTGAACCCGTGGCTACGTTTCCCCGCGCCGGCTTGTGGGATTTTAACGTCTCTCCATGCAATGAGTTCACTTCTGTGGGAGAAGCTGCCTTCCTTTGAGGTCTACAGATTCTTTGAATGTTTTTGAGGTCTTTTTCAGGGTGACCAAAAGTAGCCTGCTTATTACGCTGAAAAGCAGTGAGTAGATTGGTGAACTGATCAGAATTTGTTCTTGCATTAATAAACCAGTATAATGGGATATATGAATTATGGGTACATTGGGAGTTGAACATTCTTGAAGAAGGACAAAAAGGTTGTGACATTGGCCTACGGCTGTCAGATGTCTGAACGTGATGCCGAAACATTGACCCAAATTACAAGGCAAGAGGGCTACACGAGTTCAGATGATCTTATGGATGCCGATTTAGTCATCATTAATACCTGTTGTGTAAGAGAAAGTGCCGAAAATAAAATCCTCGGGAAAATCGGTGAACTAAAACGACTTAAAGAAAGAAATCCAAACTTAAAAATTGCGATTAGTGGGTGTATGGTCCAACAGCCTGGTGCCTTGGAACGTTTGAAAAAACGAGCCCCTCATATTGATATTTGGGCCGGGACTCACAATTTGCATGATTTTTCCGCACTTCTGCATCAGGCTGAACAGGGAGAAAAGGTTGCGGAAGTCTGGGAAGAACCGAAGATGACCATAGAATCGACGCCGCAAGCCGAAAAAGGCAAGCTGCAAGCTAATGTAAATATCATGTACGGCTGCAATAATTTCTGTTCGTATTGCATTGTTCCTCACGTACGCGGGAGAGAAAGAAGCCGTAAACCTGAAGAAATCATTCAGGAAATCAGAGACCTTGTCTCCAGCGGCTGCCGGGAAGTAACGTTGCTTGGTCAGAATGTTAATTCTTATGGTCAGGAATTTTCTCCTGGGTATGACTTCGCAGATTTACTTCAAGAGGTCGATCAAATACCGGACCTTTTACGGATACGCTTTATTACGTCTCATCCCAAGGATTTATCCGATAAGCTGATTGAAACGGTTGCTCATGGGAAAAAGCTTTGCGAACATTTTCATCTTCCTATCCAATCAGGCAGTAATTTCATTTTAGAGCGCATGAATCGAAAATACACAAGGGAATACTATTTAGGTCGGGTTGAAAAGATTCATGCCTTTCTGCCCCAGGCGAGTTTGACAACGGATATTATTGTTGGTTTTCCAGGCGAGAGTGAAAGGGATTTTGAACTGACGTTAGAAACAATGGACTTAATCCATTATAGCCAAGCCTTCACATTTATGTATTCGAAACGATCAGGTACGCTGGCAGCCGAAATGGAAGATCAAATACCTCTTGACGTTAAGAAGCGGCGTTTACAGAGATTAATGAGTGTGCAAAACCAAAAAAGCTTGGAATGGCGGCAGCAGATGATCGGCAATATCTTTGAAATCTTGGCCGAGGGACCTAGTAAGACGAACCCTGAGCGCTTAGTCGGACGAACCCGCGGCAATGAACTTGTCGTTTTTGAGGGACAGCCGGAACAAATCGGCTCTTTAGTTAATGTCCGGATCACAGAAGCCGGCTCATGGACATTGTTTGGAGTTATTGAAAGCTAATTTTAGAATTTGTTTGAGCCTGTACTTTATAGCAGGAATCATGCTATTCTATGTAGAATGTAATAAATGGAGGTGTGAAGATGACAAACGAAATTATTGAAAATGCCCAACTATTGGCTGATGCTATTGCACGAAGCTCTGAACTTGCCGAATTACACAGCAAGGAAGATGCAATGGCTGCTGATCCTTCAGCACAAGAATTGATTGCAGAATTACAGAAAGCTCAAGAACGGTTTATGCTGGCCCAACAAAATGGTGAAGAGCCTTCTGAAGCTGATAAACAAGCGGTCGATGAGATTGAAGCTAAAGTAGAGGCGAATGCCGCCATTGCAGCTTATATGAAAGCGCAAGACGAATTCACAGTAATGCTGGATAGAGTTAACGCTATCCTCGCCGGTGCTATCGCAGGCGACTCAAACGGTTGTTCCTGTGCGGATGACAGCTGCAGTCCAGGCGGCTGTGGAAGCGGAGGTTGTGGTTGCGGGAACTAATCCCTGACAACCTACCGAACCTTAGGAAAGGGAAGGGCTGAATCAAAGCTCTTCCCTTTTAGGGTTATATTAGTTTACTTATTTACAAAGATACCCCATAATCCAGAACACAAACTAAAAGGGGAGAAAACCATATGACTACCCCGATGATGCAGCAATATCGAAGTATTAAAGAAAAGGCCCCCGATGCCATTCTCTTCTTTCGGCTGGGTGATTTTTATGAAATGTTTGGCGAAGATGCCGAAGTCGCTGCACCTATTCTGCAAATCGCTTTGACAGGACGGGACGCGGGAGAAGGAAGACGAATTCCTATGTGTGGAGTTCCTTATCATGCCGTCGATAATTATTTGTCTAAGCTTGTTAATTCGGGTCATAAAGTGGCAATTTGCGAACAAGTGGAAGACGCCAAAGAATCTAAAGGAATTGTCAAACGTGATATTATTCGGATTGTCTCTCCCGGTACACTGACCGAATCCGCCTCAGAACGTTCAAATCGTTATTTAGCGAGTGTCTATTATGCTGAACACTGGGGGTTGGCTTTTCTGGATTTATCCACTGGAGAGTTTACCATTTTTCAAACGACGGATCAGGATGTTCTTCTCACCGAAGTAGCCCGGATCAACCCTGCTGAAGTATTGCTGCCGCCCGACTTAACTAAAAAACCTAAACTTTGGGCGGGATATTATTGTACCGTGCGGGATAGACAGACATTTAAGGACCAAACCATGCGTGATCATTTTGAAGGGCAAAGGGAGTTATTCCAAGAGTTTCCCATAGCCGCCCAAGCCGCTGCGGGTTTATGGAATTACATACTAGAGACCTTGCCCGGGGTTGATCCTACTCATATCGTGGAAATAAAAACCTATCGTTCCGAACGCTGGATGTTCCTGGACCAATGGACCCGGCGTAACCTGGAACTGACCGAATCCCTCCGGGGAGCCGGAAAGAAAGGAACCTTGCTTTCGGTCCTTGACTTAACTCAAACCGCCTTTGGAGGAAGACTTTTAAAACATTGGATTGACAAGCCCTTGCTTAGGCAAGATGAAATAGAGGGACGGCTCAACTCGGTTGAAGAATTAGTATCCGACTCATTTCTGCGTAAAGATTTACAAAAACTTCTTTCAGAAGTCTATGATCTGGAACGCCTGATGGGGAAGGTGTCTTATGGAACCGCCAATGCCAAAGATTTATTATCCTTAACCCAAACCTTAGCCTTGCTGCCTGAAATACGCACACTTTTCGATTCAAGTTCCGCAGAATCCCTAAAAGTCAGGCTTCCTGATCTGGATGGCTTTGAGCCATTTGTCACTAAATTGCAAAGTGCGCTGAATTCTAATCCCCCCCTGTCTTTAAAAGAGGGCAATATTATCAAAACAGGGTATTCCCAAGAGGTTGACGAGTTGCGTTTGATCTCAGCCGGCGGCAAAGAGTGGCTGGCTCAGCTGGAAAACTCCGAACGGGAACGTACCGGAATTCGTTCCCTAAAGATAGGGTATAACAAAGTGTTTGGTTACTATATCGAAATAACCCATGCCAATGCCCATCTTATTCCGTCGGATTACCAACGCAAACAAACTCTTTCCAATGCGGAACGGTTCATTACCCCCGAGCTTAAGGAATATGAATTAAAAATCATCGGCGCTGAGGAAAAACTAAAAGACCTGGAATATGAACTGATATTAGCTTTGCGGGAAGAGGTTCGCAGGAATACGAAGCGAATTATCCGTGCAGCTCAGGTATTAGCCGAAATTGACGTATTTGTCAGTTTAGCGGAAGCAGCAGTTCGTAACCATTATGTACGCCCTCAGCTCAAAAAAGACGGTCAAATTATCATCATTGAGGGGCGGCACCCGGTTGTTGAAGAAATGCTGGAACAGGGTGCCTTTGTTCCCAATGACACTCACATGTCCGGAAGCCAGCATTTAGCTCTTATCACAGGTCCGAACATGGCTGGAAAATCAACGTATATGCGCCAAGTCGCTCTGATTGTTCTTATGGCTCATATGGGATCCTTTGTTCCGGCCAACAAGGCCAGTATTGCTCTGGTTGACCGGATTTTTACCAGGGTAGGGGCATCCGACGATTTAGCGGCGGGTCAAAGCACATTTATGGTTGAAATGCAGGAAGTCGCCCATATTTTAAACTATGCCAGCAAAAACAGCTTGATTATACTCGATGAAATTGGACGGGGGACTGCTACCTACGATGGACTTAGTATCGCCTGGGCTGTTGCTGAACATCTTGTTCAAGATCCTCAGTTCAACCCTAAAACCCTTTTTGCCACTCACTATCATGAACTGACCCAGCTGCAAGATGAATTTCCGGGACTCTTCAACCTTCATGTAGGCGTCAAGGAACGAGGGGAAGATATCGTTTTTTTACACAAGATATTACCCGGCCGCGCAGACCGCAGCTATGGAATACAGGTTGCCCGGCTGGCCGGTCTGCCTCATGATTTGATTCAGCGTGCTAAAACCTTATTATTAAAATTAGAGTCTTCTGAGCCTGCGCATACTCTGGCAAAACCAAGCGAAGTTATTACTCAGTTCACCCTATTTGATGTTCCGCAAACCCATCCATTATTACAAGAAATCGAAACTCTTCCCTTGGACGATATGACAGCACGCCAAGCCCTTCAATATCTCTTTGATTTACGTGAGCGCATACTTTCGAAAGAAACCATGTAGGTACGCGAGGTACGAGGCTCGATGTTCGATGTTCGATGTTCGAAGGTCGAAGATTTGAGTTCTTAATTGGAATTCAGAGTTAAGTGATCCAATATTAATTAGTGGGATAGAGTCTAAAATACAGGTTCGCGTTCGAAGTTTGCAGTACGACGTTTCAGTTTAAAAGTCGTGCCTCGAACCTCGAACTTCGAACATCGAATAAGGGGGGGAACTTATGTTTAACCGGGTCGGTATTGATGTGGGAGGCACCTATACGGATGCAGTGTTTATTAACAATGGACATATCCAAACCACTGCCAAGGTACCCACCCAATCAGAGAACTTAGTAGAAACCCTTATGAAGGCTTTTGATGGGTTAAAGATCTCAAATGAGCAGGAGATTAATCAAATCACGGTCAGTACGACACTGGTAACCAATGCAATTCTTGAAAATCGTATTTCCCCGGTTGAATTACTCTTATTCTCAGGCAAGGGGATGAACATCAATGCACTTCCCTGGCCGGTAAGCTATACAGAACTAAGGGGAGAAATGGACTTCAGGGGCAGGGAAGTTGAGGTTCCCGATCTGAAAGAATGGGAGAGACTCCAAGTGTCGATGGGGCAGGATCATTTAGATCATGTTGCAATTGTCGGTAAGTTTTCCCACAGAAACCGTCTTCACGAGGAACAACTGGCTGCCTATTTAAAAGAACACACCCCCTCACTTAAGATTGCCCTGGGGCATGAATGGGGACAGGCCAATTTTTATCGCCGCAGTTTGACGACCTATCTGAATTTAGGCGTAACTGATCTTTATCAGCAATTCGCCCGTCAACTGCAGACGGCAATAGGTGCTCGGAATAGTCAGGCTCAGATTTTCATTTTAAAAGCAGACGGCGGGTGTATACCCCTTGCCAAGCTGCGGCCCATTGATTCCATTTATTCCGGACCCGCTGCAAGTGTGCTGGCAGCTCTGACCCAAACCGACCCTGCTTCTTCGACAATTATCGTAGATATCGGCGGTACAACGACAGATATTGGTCTTAGTCTATCCGGAGTTCCCTTACTTAGTTCAAAAGGAGCCCGAATCGGCGAGTTTGCTACTCTTGTCCGCTCACTTGCGGTCCGTTCCATCCCAGTGGGAGGAGACTCTGTGCTGCGCAGAAACGATCAAGGCTTCAGCATAGAAAACTACCGGCTTGGTCCGGCTTATTGTCTGGGCGGAGATGTACCGACTCCGACGGATGCCATGCGTTATCTGGGGCTTATTGACTATGGAAACCCACAGCTTGCGGAGGAAGGACTGGCCGCTCTATTACCCCCTGACCAAAGAACCCCTCAGCACTTGCATGATCTCTCGACTGAAATTATCGACAGAATGGTTGACCGAATCACGAAAGCCGTTCATTCCCTTAAGCGGGAGTGGGAGGAAGAACCGGCCTATAAAGTCTGGGAGGTTCTTCATCCTCATGAAAGCAAGGAGTTTAACACCTTAGTCACCGGCGGGGGCGCAAGAGGAATTGCAGGTGCCTTAGGAAAAAGTCTGAAAACCCCCGTTCGCCTCGGCGCTTTCCCGGAGGTTTCCAATGCCCTCGGTACAGCTTTAGCCAGACCTACCTTTGACTGTACTCTTCATCTGGATACCTATATGAAACAGTATCGCGTAGAAGAAACCGGAGAACAGGGGAAGTGGACAGGATCTCTGCGGCCTTACCGGGAAATTGACGATTTTTTGGCAACCCTTGTTCAGCAGCAAGCTGCACACTATGGAATTGAGATTCAAGATCTGGAAAAGGAACCTTTTGATTTCTTTCCCATCGTTCAAAATTATCAAACCGTAGGCCAAATTGTCCGCGGGGCGGTTCATTTGCGGCCTGGTGTCGTGGGGAGGGTACACGAATGAAGCGAACAGGACTATTATTTTTTCCAGCCTTTGACTGGTCATTAGGTGACACTCATCCGGAACGTGAGGAACGTCTTCTCTATACTCAGGAACAGCTTTTTGAAGAAGGGATTCTGGATTTGCCTCAAATCAAACAGTTTTCCCCCCGTGTAGCCACCATAAAAAATGTCCTCGGAGCGCAGGCCATATTACCTACACCAGGGGAGCATACCGATAACTTAGATCCCCATCTCATTGCAGCAGGAAGTGCAATCCTGCTGGGAGAGGCGCAAGTGAAGGGGGAGATAAAAAATGGCTTTGTGCTGGTACGCCCTCCCGGTCATCATTCCGGAGCTACGGTATGGGGAAACCGCGGATTTTGCTCCCTAAATAATGAAGCTATTTTGGTAAACCATTTGCGGGCCCGTTTCGGGGTGAAGAGAATAGCTATTGTTGATACAGATGTTCACCACGGGGACGGAACCCAGGATATCTTTTATCATGATCCCAATGTTCTCTTTATTTCTCTTCACCAGGATGGGCGCACACTTTATCCCGGAAGCGGATTTGTTCATGAAAAAGGAGGGCCTAATGCCTGGGATCAGACCTTAAATATTCCCCTTCCGCCGGGTACAGGGGATGAGGGTTATCACTATGTCCTGGAAAATTGGGTTCTGCCCCGCCTGCAGGCTTTTGCGCCTGAACTTATTATTAATTCGGCAGGGCAGGATAATCACTTTACAGATCCCCTGGCTTCCATGAACCTAAGCGCGGACGGGTACGGTCGAATAACTGAACTTCTTCAGCCTGATCTGGCCGTCCTTGAAGGCGGTTATTCCATTGAAGGAGCCCTGCCGTATGTCAATTTGGCCATCCTGCTGGCCCTTGCCGGAGAAGACTATCACCATGTTCGTGAACCTCAGAAACAGAAACGGCCTACGTTAGCCTTAGATGCTCTTAAACCCTACATTCAAGAGTTGAAAAAGCAGCAGCAAGCCGTTAAACCGACGTTTACAGTCCGGAAGAAATCCGATTTTCCTGACGGAAAATGGATTTCTATACCTCATTCGGTTTATTATGATACAGATGGATTCCAGGAATCCCGGCAAGATTACATTCGTGAGTGCCGTAATTGTGCCGGAACTGTCTATATAGAAACCAGACGGTATACTCAGAAATCAATCCTCGTGAGAATCCCTTTTCAGGCCTGCTCAAGCTGCGAGCAAGCAGGCTATGACCTTTGGGAACAGCTGCAGCATTCCAAAGATGATATCAAAAGTGGTTTTCTCCAGAATCAACTGCAGGATAGATACTATGTTTGGAATAGGAAAGAAGGACTGAGGGAGTTTTGACAGCGCTAATTCATATACTTGATGCTCACTCGGCAAACCAAATCTCTGCCGGAGAAGTGGTTGAACGTCCCGCCTCAGTGGTCAAAGAGCTGGTCGAAAATTCCTTAGATGCCGGGGCAAACCATATCGACATAACCGTTGAAGGAAACGGGGTACCCTTAATCCGGGTGCGGGACGATGGCAATGGCATTGGAAGTGAAGACTTGCCTTTAGCTGTCATCCGGCATGCCACAAGTAAGATCACTCAGATTGAAGACTTGGATCAATTGCGAACTCTCGGTTTCCGGGGGGAAGCACTCCCCAGTATTGCTTCGGTTTCCAAGCTGGAAATTTCGTCACGTCCTGCTGATCAACCTGCCGGATTAAGTCTGACCCTTAACGCCGGAGAACAAGAAGAGATGAAAGAAATCGGCTGCCCCGCCGGAACATGCGTGACTGTCCGGGATCTTTTTTTCAATACACCTGCCCGTTTAAAATTTCTAAAATCCACACCCACTGAATTTGGCCTGATCAGCGATACAGTCGGGCGAATTGCCCTTGCCCACCCGGATATTGCCTTTTCTTTAACCCATCCTCATCAGGTTGTATTGCAAACCTCCGGACGTGGAGATCTGCGGGAAGCCATAGCTGCAGTCCTTGGCCATGCTATCGCCCGGCAACTTATTCCCGTCAACGTGCATCATGAAAAATGGCATCTTCAGGGTTTTATCAGTCCGCCGAGCCTGGTCCGATCCTCCAGACAAGCCCAATATTTTATGATCAATGGACGGATTATTCGCTCACCGCTCTTAAGCCGTGCCCTGGCCGAAGGGTATCACACTCTTATTCCGGCCAAGCTTCATCCTATTGCTGTACTTCATTTGTCGGTTCCGCCTTCAGATTATGATGTGAACGTTCACCCCACAAAAATGGATGTAAGGTTTAAAGAAGAGCAAGAGTTAACTCTTTTTATACGTGAGGCGGTCTATAACACATTGATTAAGAGCAAACCCCTGCCTTCAATTCAAACCAAGGCCGACCTTACTCCTTTAGCTAAGGTTGCAAACACTTTAACCAAGCTCCCCGGGACACGTAGTTCTAATTCTGAATCAATCCCTCGTCCTGACCACAATCCCTCTGCTGAAAAGTCGGAAATTCGTGTATCCGAAGCACCTAAAACCTATAGTCAGCCACAAATCAAATTCCCTCAGCAGCCAACTCAAGTTTATAAACATCCGGAACCTCTCGTTTCAGACAGGCAAGCAGCTGACAGCCCTGCACTGCAGCAAGCTGACCGGCAAGACTCCGATCCATTCACGCTAAAAACAGACGAGACTTTAAACCTACAGAAGAGTCCCTCTGACCAACCTGAACCATCGGGTCAATCCTTAAGCCATATATGGCCCTTAACTCAGCTCTTTAACACCTATATCCTGGCTACGGACGGTAAAATCCTGCTTATGATAGATCAACATGCCGCCCATGAGCGAATTAATTACGAACGATTATTGAAAGAGTTCAAACAAGCGGAAAAATCCAGCCAAGCTCTGCTGATTCCACTGCCTATGGAGTTTACTCTTCAGGAAGAACAAGTGCTTTTAGAAAACTTATGGATTCTCAATGAAATGGGCTTCATTCTGGAACAGTTTGGCTCCCGGACCTATCTGCTCCGTGGCGTACCTGCTCAGACAGGGGCCTTCCAGGCCGATGATTTGCTCCGCCAGTTTATTGATCAGGTCTTACTAAAAAACTCCCCTCCGACCTTCGATAAAATATTGGAAGAGTGGATTTATATGTTAGCCTGCAAGGAATCGATTAAGGCGAATGATTCACTTAACCTGCTTGAAATGGAACAACTCATAGCCAGTCTCAGCCGTACTCAAAATCCATATACCTGCCCGCACGGACGGCCTACGATGATTACAATGACCCGTTCAGAATTAGAAAAACGCTTTTACCGCACATAAGCCCTTGAAGTTTGCCGGCCTTGGGACCCGGGCATACTAATCTGAAAAGGCCGAATCATGATTTTCCCTCAGCTTATGATAAATGGAGATGGTTAGGTGTTTCCCCTAGTAATAATTATCGGCCCGACCGGCATCGGCAAAACAGCCCTTGGCCTGGCCTTGGCCCAGAAAATCGGCGGAGAAATCATCTCCGGAGATTCTGTTCAGGTCTATCGGAAACTCGACATTGGTTCAGCTAAACCGTCGAGTGCGGAACTGGAACTTGTCCCCCATCACCTGATAGATTTCCTGGATCCGGCAGAGCCTTTTACGGCAGCTCAATTTAAAACCATGGCAATCTCCAAGATGGAAGAGATAAGAAACCGTGGACATGTACCGATTGTGGTCGGCGGAACCGGACTGTATATCCGTTCCTTGCTGGATCCCTACGAGTTTTCTCTGGAAGGCTGTGAAGAAATACGCATTAAATGGAATGAGTTTGCCAAAGCACACGGAAACCTGCTCCTGCATGAGGAACTTAAGAAACGGGATCCGGAAACTGCTGAGCAGCTGCACCCGAACAATGTTTTACGAATCATACGAGCCCTTGAGGTTTTCGAATTAACGGGTAAAACTCTTTCCAGCCAGCGTCAATTCAGAGATGATGAATATCAGCCCCTTGATCCGTCAATTGTGTATATCGGATTAACGGCTCCCCGCGAGCTGATTTATGAACGTATTAATCAGAGATGCGCAGCAATGCTTTCCCAAGGTTTAATCGAAGAAACTCTTGAACTTATAACAGATGGTTATTCTCCAGCCCTAAAGCCCTTACAAAGCATCGGGTATCGTCATGCGATTTGGCACTTAAAAGGGCTTGTCACCCAGCCGGAAATGCTGCGTATACTCCAAAGAGATACACGTCATTTTGCCAAACGACAGCTAACCTGGTTCCGGCGGGACCCAAGAATCAGCTGGTATGACATTGAGGCTGGTCTCAGCACTATACTGGAGTCTGCCGTTCAAGCTTGCAGAGCCAGTCAATCTCGTGTAAAATAGATTTAGTGTTGAAATATAAGGTGATGGAGGAAAATATATGAACAAATCGCCCATCAATTTACAAGATACCTTTTTAAATCAAGTGCGTAAGGAAAACCTTCCTGTGACCATATACTTAGTTAACGGGTTTCAGCTTAAGGGGCATATTAAAGGATTTGATAACTTCACTGTTGTCATTGAATTTGAAGGCAGACAACAAATGGTTTACAAACATGCCATATCGACGGTTATGCCGATCCGCCCGATTAACTTTGCCGCGGCGAGTGCAGGAAATCAAACCTAAGTAATTTAGAGATTAACCGCAATAATACATGATCCAAGTATATAGAACTAAGTTCGGCCTATCCGGACTTAGTTCTTTGTGCTTGAATTCATTACTCAACTATGATATCTTAAAGTGATATGTCTATATTTAGTGAAAGAAAGGAACTCAACCCAACTATGGAAACTCGAAACTTAAGAAACATTGCAATTATCGCTCACGTTGATCATGGTAAAACCACGCTTGTTGATGTTATGTTAAAACAAAGCGGAACCTTCCGGGCTAATCAGCAAGTAATCGAACGTGTTATGGATTCCAATGATTTAGAACGTGAACGTGGAATTACTATTTTATCAAAAAATACTGCGGTACACTGGCAGGGAACGAAGATCAACATTATTGACACTCCGGGGCATGCCGACTTCGGCGGTGAAGTGGAACGGGTCCTGCAGATGGTGAATGGAGTGCTTCTGATTGTTGATTCCTTCGAAGGTCCGATGCCGCAAACCCGGTTCGTATTGCGCAAGGCTTTAGAACTCAAGCTGGTCCCCATTGTTGTCATTAATAAAATAGACCGGCCGGATGCGCGCCCGGCTGAAGTGGTGGACGAGGTGCTGGATCTCTTTATTGAGCTTGGTGCAGACGATGATCAATTAGATTTCCCGGTAGTTTATGCCTCCGCTCGCAATGGAATAGCGGGACTCTCGCCTGATGGGCTGGAGAACTCTTTAGCCTCTCTATTCTCGGTTATTATGGAGCATATCCCGGCACCCGTTGTCGATCTTGAAGCACCGTTCCAAATGCTGGTTACCACTCTGGACTATGATGATTACGTGGGCAAGATTGTGGTTGGCCGAATTGTCCGCGGGACAATTCATCAAAATGAAAATGTGACTTTAATCAAAAGGGATGAAAGTTTCGAACGTACTAAAGTCGGTAAAGTCATGATCTTTGAAGGCTTAAAGCGGGAAATTGTTCAAGAGGCTTCAGCCGGAGAAATCGTGGCGCTGACCGGATTGACCAGTGCAAATATCGGGGAAACCGTCGCCTGCGCTCTAAACCCGGAAGCCTTACCGACCATTGAGGTTGATGAACCAACCTTGTCCATGAATTTCATGGTTAATAACAGCCCGTTCGCAGGGCGTGAAGGACATTTCGTAACCTCCCGCAAACTACGTGAACGTCTTTGGAAAGAGGTTGAAACCAATGTCAGCTTAAGAGTTGAGGAGACCGATTCCGCCGATTGTTTTCAAGTATCCGGCAGGGGGGAACTTCACCTTTCGATTTTGATCGAAAATATGCGCCGGGAAGGGTTCGAGCTTCAAGTATCAAAACCTGAAGTCATTTATAAAATGATTGACGGTGTCAAATGTGAACCTATGGAATTTTTAATCTGTGACCTTCATGAAAGCACCTTAGGTTCAATCATGGAACTGTTAGGAAAGCGTAAGGCCGAAATGGCTAACATGACCAATCTCTCGGAAACTCAGCTGCGTGTGGAATTTAAAATTCCGGCGAGAGGCTTGATTGGATTCCGGGGGGAATTTTTAACCCAAACCCGCGGAGAGGGAATGATGAGTCACATGTTTTTGGGGTATGAACCCTATAAGGGGGATATCCCGGGCCGGAACCGCGGTGCACTCATCGCTTTTGAAGAGGGTGAAACCAACGCCTATGGCCTTTATTCGGCCCAGGAGCGCGGCACTTTGTTTGTAGATCCCGGTGTCCACGTATATGGGGGCATGATTGTTGGAGAGAATAAGCGTGAGCAGGATATTGAAGTAAATGTTTGTAAGAAAAAGCAGCTTACAAACATGCGTACCAGTGCGGCGGATGAGGCTTTGCGCCTTGATAGGCCCAGAGAACTATCCCTGGAGCAATCCTTGGAATTCATTAACGACGATGAATTGGTGGAAATCACTCCGAAGAGTGTCCGGCTCCGTAAAAAATTCCTGGATCACACATCTCGTGTACGCTATGCCAAGAGTTTAACAGGGAAATAATAACATCAGGTTTTACCGGACACCTTTCGTCTTTACTTGCGTATAGTAATAAGGATGGGAGGTGCCTGTACATATGACCATTAAAATAATGTTTGGACCGGACAATCAATTTCCCCCGGTTATCAAGACTCCTTTGCCCCCCAAAACTGAACAGCAGCTTACTCCTGCGCCGGAAAAACCGGGGATTGGGCGCGCGCGTAAAACTAACTCCTCTTCCATGGACAAGGAGAGAGACAAGGATAAAGATAGGGATAAAGACAGGGACAGAATTGCGGAAATCCTCGCTGAATTAGAGTCCTATATTGGCCTGGTCATAGTGAAGCGTCTTATCCGGGATCTGCAGGCCTTCGTGGAAATTCAGAAGCGAAGAACTCAGGAGAAGCTGATCGCTGAGCCCCTTGTTCTCCATATGATTTTTAAAGGGAACCCCGGCACGGGCAAGACAACAGTGGCACGCTTGGTCGGGCGACTGTTTAAAGAAATGGGTGTTCTGCAAAAAGGTCATATCATCGAATGTGAGCGTGCCGACCTTGTCGGTGAATATATCGGTCATACCGCCCAGAAGACCCGCGATCAGATCAAGAAGGCTTTAGGCGGAGTCCTGTTTATCGATGAGGCCTATTCCTTAGCGCGGGGAGGAGAAAAGGATTTTGGCAAGGAAGCCATTGATGCCCTAGTCAAATCTATGGAAGACAATAAAGACAATCTCGTCTTAATCTTAGCGGGGTATAGTCAGGAAATGGACTGGTTTTTGCAAACCAATCCGGGACTTCGTTCACGCTTCCCGATACATATCGATTTCCCGGATTACACACTCAACGAATTGTTAGCTATCGGAAAATTGATGTTTAAAACCCGGCAATATGAATTAACCCAGGAAGCTGAGGATGCCCTCCGTTTTCACCTGCATAGTCTGCTAAGTTCTCATCGTTATGCCGGTAATGCGCGGCTTGTACGGAACCTCGTGGAAAAGACCATACGAAAACAGGCAGTTCGTTTGTTTCAAAAGCCAAGCTCCAGCCGGGAAGAACTTATCCGGATTCTGCCTGAAGATATCAACTTGGAAAATCTCTGACTCAGGCTCTCTATAGGCTGATAACTAATAATCCGTTGAATTCGAGGTATTGTATGATTATGGATATTTCGGGGGACTTGTCCGGGATACGGGCAAGTCAGTTACAAGAACTTAAAAATTTATCGGACCTCAAAACTGAACGTTCCGAGCTAATCCATCCTGAAATTCTTAAAGAGCTTATCCGCCTGACTCAGCTCTGGAATCGGGAAATTGCCGTATATCTGTCCCGTTCCGGTACGCTGCTGGCGGCTGCGGTCGGCCGTCATGCCGCGGTTACTCTTCCCCCAATTAAGGGAAGAGCTCTGGGGAAACATCTGCGCTGTATCCATACGCATCCGAACGGAAACTACCGGCTGAGTCCCTTAGATCATAGTGCTTTAGCATCCCTTCAGCTTGAAAGCATGACCTCCCTCGGAGTTGGCGAGGGCAAGCTTACCGGGATACAGATAGCCTATCGGGCGGGAGAAGGGGAACCATTGATCGTTAACCTGAGTCCCCAAAACTGGATTGAGTTTGATTATACGGAAAGTCTGGCCTGCCTTTCCCGGAGTATACCGGAAAGGCCTAAAACCAAGACCGCTCAAGGAAAGGAACAAGCTTTCCTGATCGCTTTGGTAGACAATGAACAAGAAACCAATGACGATTTGCTGGAACTGCGTGAACTGGCCCGGACAGCAGGCGTGGATGTGGTTGGTCAACTGGTCCAGCTCCGTCGTTATGGCCAGTCACGCAGTTATTTTGGAAGCGGGAAACTGGAAGAACTGGTTCATCGTCTGCAGGAAACAGACGCTGACGTGTTGATCTGTGATGATGAATTATCTCCCACTCAACTGCGAACCTTAGAGACGGAAACCGGACTGAAGGTGCTTGACCGGACGGGATTGATCCTGGACATCTTTGCTCAGCGCGCTCAGTCCCGGGAAGGAAAACTTCAAGTCGAATTGGCGCAGTTGAAACATCTCTTGCCCTATTTGACCGGACAGGGACAAGCTCTTTCTCGTTTAGGCGGAGGAGTAGGCACACGCGGACCCGGAGAAACGAAGCTGGAACTGGATCGAAGAAGAATGCGTGATCGTATAAACCAACTGGAAAAAGAGTTGAAGCTCGTCTTAAAACACCGTGACGTACAACGCCGGCAAAGAACCAGAAGCGGACTTCCGATGGTCGCTTTAGTAGGGTATACCAATACCGGAAAAACCACGTTTATGAAGAAGGCCATGGAACAAACCGGCGGCCGGTCTGACTTACCCGCCGGTGAAAATAAATTATTTGCTACCTTGGACCCCCTTGTGCGAGGCATTAGAATAGACCCTTCTTTAGAAATTCTCTTAAGTGATACCGTGGGATTTATCCGGAAATTACCGACCCAGCTTCTCCGCGCTTTCATAGCGACATTAGAAGAGGTTCGGCAAGCCGATGTTTTGATTCATGTTATTGATGCAAGTCATCCCCAAGCATTCCAACACGCGGAAACCGTTCAAGAGGTTCTGAACCAGCTGGAATGTGCCGATAAACCTATGCTGACCTTGCTTAATAAGGTTGATAAAATCAGGAATGAAGATGATCTGAATGAGTTGGCCGGATACCTTCCTTACCCGGTCAAGATATCCCTTAAACGTGGAGATACTCTGAAACCGGTATGGAAGATCCTTGGTTCGTTACTGAGTTAGTCATCGATTTAAGTTTCTATATTTAGGAGGATGTTGTTTGTATTCCAATCCAAAATGGCCAAAGCTGATCAGCAAGGCAGCAGCTGAAGCAGACGAAGCACTCTTTGCTCAATTACCTGCCTTACAAGAAATCACTCAGAAAAATCACGAAAAGGTTCTGAATGCCTTTCAAGAAGAACGTGTATCAGCCTATCATTTACAGGGAACGACCGGATATGGGTTGGGAGATTCCGGGCGTGAAGTCCTGGATCGGGTAGCTGCTCGTATCTTAGGCACAGAAGCAGCGCTGGTCCGTGGTCAGTTCGTTTCAGGTACCCATGCTATAGCGGCTGCCTTATTTGGCGTTCTGCGGCCGGGAGACCATGTCCTCTCGGTTAGCGGGACCCCTTATGATACCCTGGAAGAAGTCATCGGTCTGAGGGGAAAAGGACAGGGGAGTCTAATGGATTTTGGCATATCCCATGCTACAGTTCCCTTGGACTCCGAGGGCAAATTGCAATATGCCCTTATTAAAGAGAACATTACCGATAAAACCCGAATGCTGCTGGTTCAGCGTTCACGGGGCTATGCCTGGAGAAATGCTCTGATGATCCGTCAGTTAAAGGAACTGGTGGATTTTGTCAGAGAGAACTATCCCCATCTGCTTATCTTTGTCGATAACTGTTATGGTGAATTGGTCGAAGCCCTGGAGCCAGGTGATATCGGCGTGGATTTAATGGCCGGATCACTGATTAAAAATTTAGGAGGCAGTCTGGCCCCAACGGGGGGATATGTGGCCGGGCGTTCTGATTTAATTGAGCTCAGCGCTCAGCGCTTAACGGCCCCGGGAGTTGGCGGACATATGGGGGCAACCCTGGAATGGCAGCGCCTTTTTTATCAAGGACTATTCTTCAGCCCTTTAACGGTTGCTGAATCGATTAAAGGGGCTGTTTTTTCGGCAGCCTTTTGGCGGGCTCTGGGATTTGAAGTACATCCCGAACCGGAAACGCCCAGAACGGACCTTATTCAGGCTGTTAAACTCGGTTCACGGGAAAAAATGATCGCCTTCTGTCAGGGACTCCAAAAAGGATCGCCCATCGATTCTCATGTTTTGCCTGTTCCATCCGGAATGCCCGGATATGAAGATGAAATCATTATGGCCGGCGGAACCTTTATCCAAGGTTCAACCAGTGAATTCTCTGCGGATGGACCCCTCCGGGAACCCTATATTGTCTATCAGCAAGGGGGCATATCCTGTACTTATGTTCAGATGGGCAACATCTTAGCGGCCCTGAATTTGTGGCAAAAAGGGCTCCTCAGCTCATGAGTTTCCGGATCAGATTTTAAACTTCCTGAAATTTATGTTACTATAATGGATAGAAAGAGGTGCATTTATGGAAAGTTCGGAGAAACCAAAAAGTTCAGTTCGTTTTTTAATAGAACTCATAGAAATCGTCCTTATAGCCTTTGCGCTTTCCTGGGTTTTGCGCACCTATGTTATTGAAGCACGTAAAATTCCGACAGGTTCGATGCTTCCGACGATTCAGCTTGAAGACCGGGTCATTGTGGACAAGTTTTTCTTCAAACGGTTTGATCATATTAGTCCCGGAGATATTATTGTTTTTCATCCGCCGCCCAGTGCTCATGCGACAGATGACTATATTAAACGTGTCGTGGGCTTAGCCGGGGATACAGTTGAAATAAAAAATAATAAAACCTATGTAAACGGCCAGCCTCTGTATGAACCTTATCTGTTTGAAACAACCATGAACGATTTCAGCATGACGGTTGTTCCCAACGATTATGTATTTGTCATGGGTGATAATCGCAACAACAGTGCCGATTCCAGAGAATGGGGATTCCTGCCCGTGGAAAATATTACAGGAAGAACTCTTTTCCGTTATTGGCCGATTGATCAAATCGGAGCTCTTGCCCGTTAGGCGGGAGCTTTTTGCTTTTTTAAGCATATACTTTATCAATGACGCACATACAAATTACTATCATTACTTAATTGAGAGGGTGGGGCAGTGTGGATGATCATAAACTAAAAGTGGTTCTTCTCTTTGGCGGTCGCTCAGGTGAACATGAGGTTTCCTTGAATTCAGCACACTCGATTTACAAAGCAATAGACCGAAACCGTTACAATGTAGAAACCATCGGAATCAGTAAACAGGGACAGTGGTTTTGGGGGGTTTTACCGGAGGAGCTTATTAAGAATGGGTTCCCTAAGCCTGATGAGGCTATTCAGGTAACTCTGGTTATCGACCCTACAAACCCGCATTTTATCTCCCTGGACGGACATTCTCTTCCCAACCAGGGAACCTTTGATATTATTTTTCCCGTTCTTCATGGTCCTTATGGAGAAGACGGCACTCTCCAGGGATTATTAGAGATGGCCAATGCTCCTTATGTTGGATCAGGAGTATTAGGTTCCTCACTTGGTATGGATAAAGATCGGATGAAAGCGGTCTTTTTGGAGAAACATCTGCCTTTGGCTCGTTATGTTACTCTCCTGCGCTCAGAAGTCCTTGGCAGTATGGAGACATGTCTTAATCGGATTGAAGAAACGATCGGTTATCCCTGCTTTGTGAAGCCTGCTAACCTGGGGTCTAGTGTGGGTATATCCAAAGCTCACCATCGTGAAGAGCTGTTAGACGCCCTGAAGACGGCGTCCGTCTTTGATCGTAAACTTGTCATAGAAGAAACCATCATCGGCCGCGAAATCGAACTTTCCGTGCTGGGAAATGACACACCTATGGCATCTGTCCCCGGAGAAATCTTACCGGCAGAAGAGTTCTATACCTATGAAGCAAAGTATTCGGATATCGGCTCAAGTCTTTTGATTCCAGCGGTTTTGGATGAATCGGTTGTAAAAAAACTACAGGTTATGGCTGTTGAAGCCTTTCAGGCTGTGGAAGCTAATGGCTTGAGCCGGGTTGACTTTTTTGTAACCGCAGAAAATGAGATTATCCTTAATGAGATTAATACCTTACCTGGTTTTACGGAAATCTCAATGTATCCTAAGATGTGGGAAGCCACAGGGATTCCCTATAAGGAATTGATTGACCGTTTAATATCGCTGGGTTTGGAACGTTTTCAGGACAAACAGAATTGCAAGATTTCACTCGGTTAAGTTCAGGCTAAAAGCCGGTGTGCCTTTTTAAAAAAGGCACACCGGCTTTTTAGCGCAATTCTTTTTTCTCGAACAGATTAATTATAATCTTAACTTGTTCTTCCAGTGCATATCTTTGTTAATAAGCAGACCTAAGGTATTAGAGTGTGCGGAAAACACCGACAACCTTGCCTAAGATTGAAACATCTTGAGAGTAAATTGGTTCCATAGCCGAATTCTCCGGCTGAAGCCGAATAAGTGTTCTTTCTTTAAAAAAACGTTTGACGGTAGCTTCATCACCAATTAAGGCGACAACAATTTCACCGTTTCGAGCCTCGTTCTGCTGACGGACTATGATATAATCTCCATCTAAAATTCCGGCTTCAATCATACTCTCTCCTTGCACACGAAGCATGAACATGTTGTCCTGGCGGACAAAATCAGCCGAAAGGGGAAAGGAACCCTCGATGTTCTCGATTGCCGTAATAGGCTGGCCGGCAGTAACATGCCCTACGATAGGGACCTGAACAACTTTCTGAATTTCGGGTGTTTCACTGGAACTATCTAAGATCTCGATAGCTCTTGGCTTCGTGGGATCCCGTCGGATATATCCTTTGTCTTCCAGCGTCTGGAGGTGGCCATGCACAGTAGAGCTGGACAGCAACCCGACAGCTTCGCCAATTTCCCGAACGGCAGGAGGATATCCCTTTTTTCGTATTTGAGCTTTTATAAATTCCAAAATCTTTGTTTGCCGCTGTGATAAATCCGGGTACATAGAACAACCCCCCATCTTTTCAGGAATATTGTACCACCCATTGCCTCAAAGTGCAAACAAATGTTCGTGAAAAGTGGTTATTTCTTTAAGTGAGAGAGGAGAAAACCATGAAAATTCCTATGAAACGTCTTTTAAGCTTCGTTCAGCTTAGCCTGCTCATATTATTGGGGGTAATTTTATGGCAGGTTCTTCACCGCCCGCCAAACATAGCTCCAGATGTCTATCCCTATCTTAATTCAATAACTCCAACCCTGGTCAAACAATGTATAGAGGAAAAAGGCACTTCTTCAATCCCTTATGAGGATCTGTTGGCAATTCGTTCCACACTCTCAGATAATGAGGCTCAAGCCCTTGTCAAACAGCTGAAAGACAATGTTGCTTTCTCAAAGCTGGAGTGGGGTTTATTGCCGAAGGGTACGGTTAAAGTCTTGCTGCGCCGTCATGATATTCTAAAAAAGTTTACCTATTTTCAACCAAACATCTATCACTTCCCAGTCTCAGGGAAATTTTGGTATGACGATAGTTTTGGGGCAGATCGGGAAGGCGGGGCCCGAAGACATGAAGGAACGGATATTTTCGGCAAAGAAGGTACCCCTATCATTAATATCTGCGGAGGTATTATCGAACAACTGGGCTGGAACCGATTAGGGGGTGAACGTGTCGGGGTTCGTGGAGACGATGGAAATTATTATTATTATGCTCACCTGCAATACATCGCGCCGGAACTTGTTAAAGGTAAACGAATTGAAGCGGGAGAATTTATAGGAGGAATGGGACATACCGGTGATGCTCTGACAACTCCTGATCATCTTCATCTTGGTATTGAACTGCCCAACGGGCAATGGATTAATCCCTATCCGTTTTTAACGGTTTGGCAAATGTGGGGGGAAACTTGCCTGGATTGATGAAATTGGGTTATAATGTCGTTGTTTACTTGTCGCAAAAGAGGGATTATCGTGAAAAAACCAAACCAAGATTTTTCAAGGGCGAAATCTAAAACTATGAGAATAACAATGTTAATGATGACGGTTATTCTATTGCTGGCAGGATTTCGCTATTTGAGCACAGCAGACACCAGCTTTCTTTTAAAATCAGCCATTGCTGAAACAAAACCCGAATCATCAAAATCAGACTCTTCCCAGGTAAATCTTTCAACACTTTCAACCCAAGATCTAAGCTATGTAATGATCAGCCCTCAAACCAATGAAATCCTGCAATCTCATAATGCTGATATTCAGCGCGCCCCTGCCAGTACCTTAAAACTCATCACGGGACTTATAGCCTCAGAGACCTTGAAGAAGACGGATATCATCCAAGTTGGTTCGGAGGTAAATGTCGAAGGGTCTCGCCTCGGACTGAGACCAGGGGATAAAATATCAGTCCATGAGTTATTTACCGCCCTATATGTCAACAGTTCCAATGATGCCGCAGCCGCTTTGGCAGTAAAAATCAGTGGTTCAATTCCGGCGTTTGCTCAGAAAATGAACGAATATGCCGCTGCTCTGGGGTGCCAAACTACAAATTTTACAACTCCCCATGGAATGCCCGACCTTGATCAATACACTACGGCCAATGATCTGAGTAAGATTGCTGTTCAATTTCTCAAGAATGAGGAACTGATGGAGTATGTGAAATTAGCCAGCGCTCATGTCCAATGGAAGGATGCCCAAGGGATGCTGCGTGAAGCTGATCTGTATAATACTAATCGTCTTCTCACTGCTTATCCGGGAGACCGGGGCTTAAAAACGGGGACGACAACCGAAGCAGGACAGTGTCTTGTTTCTTATGTCTCACGGCCTGACGGGGATCTATTGTTAGTCTTATTGGGAAGCAAGCAGCGCTACGGAGACACTATTAAATTGCTGGATAACGCTTGGGCTGAGCAGCGTTCGGAAGCAGCTCTGAAAGGTTTGGTCAAAGACCCCAGGTCCCTTATTTTAAGTCCGGGAATTTTTTAGCCTGCCTGAATTTACTCAGGAATTATCTGATGGAGGATTTTAAGATTGAATAACTTTGGAGAGCCCTGTGTTTTAGAGGAGCGTGTCTGTACTGAATGCGGTGAATGTGATGTTTGTGATTTAGATCCGGCTAAACAATGTGATAGCTGCTGCCAGTGTATTAAAACCCCCGAGGGAGACTATGCTGAAATTGAGATTGAGGATGTATTAATCAATACTCAGGACAAAACAACCGATCATCGGTTTAGAGGACCTGGGAGTCGTTATAAGGTTAAATCAAAGAGCCATTCGATAGATTGACTCGTAAAGCCAAAAATTTGGGTATATGATGTGCATGAATGGGTAAGATCGTTATAAAACGGTCTTATTTTTCTATTCAGGATTTTTATTTTCGATTCTTGGCAGGAAATGTAGGTTTAACGTGGAAACTATTTAACAAGGAAGGAATTATCTTGTATTTAAGGAGTAAATAGTTTAATTACAGAGTTTACCTCCGCCTAAAAGGTCTAGTTCGAGGATGCGGTGAGTATTTTGAAAGGCATAGTTCTTTATGCCGGCAGATCCATGTGGTTAAACGCACCCTATTTTCGATCATAAACCATGGTTCTTCAAATAATGGTTTCTGAACAGTAGGCAACTAATACTTACTGTTATAGCTTAATTTAGTAAAGGAGGAGAGTCTGTTTATGGGTTTATTTAAGAGGTTCAGCGACAATATCAGGGCTAATCTTAACTCACTGTTAGATAAGGCAGAGGACCCGGAGAAGATGCTTGATCAATACCTGCGGGATATGGAAGAGGATATCTCCGATGCTGAGGGCTCTGTAGCAAGACAGCTGGCTGTGACTTGGAAATTCAAGGCCCAATTGGATGACGCCCTGGCTATGGTTGAGAAACGTGAGGCTCAAGCTGTTGAAGCCTTGAAAAAGGAACGTGAAGACTTAGCCCGTAAAGCTTTAGAAGACAAGAACGTAAATAAGGCCAAGGCTGAGAACTATCGTCTTCAGTACGAGAACGGCCAGGCGATGGCCGAACAGCTTAAATCAGAGTTGAAAGAAATGAAGATTGAATACGACAAATTACGTCTGAAACGGGATACTCTGATAGCAAGAGTACAGTCTGCCAAAGCACAAAAAGAAATCTACGGAGCTGTGAGCGGATTTGGCAAGGACAGTACCCGGCAGAATTTTGACAGAATGGAAGATAAAGTACTGCGTATGGAAGCCGAGGCTCAGGTGGCCGGGGGCTTGAAGAGCAGAAGCCTTGATCAGGAACTGGAATCATTGAATCATGAAAATGACATAGAAAAGGAATTAGCTGCCCTAAAGGAGGGCCTTATGTTTAGCAAAGAGTAACGCTGGCTGGCCGGCAGAATAGATAGTTCGGAGGAGGGAGCTGGTCGTGCTTGAGTTTTACTGGACATGTTTAATTGGCGGAGTGCTTTTTGCTGTGGTTACCGTCGTATTCGGGGATATCTTAGGAGATATATTCGGCGGATTCTTCGACTCCCTCTCCATGGATCATCTTGACTTTCTGCAGCCAATGATTCTGGTTGGAGGAATCACCGTCTTTGGAGGCTCCGGGATAATGCTTAATCAATATACATTTCTGGAACCTATCCCGGTAGCCATGATTTCGGTAATGATTTCCGCAGCAGTTTCAATATTGGTTTATTTTTCGTATGTGAAACCTATGAAAAACAGTGAGAATTCCTCCGGTTTTTCAATTAAAGATCTAGTCGGCAAAATCGGTGAGGTTACGGTTCCAATTCCGGTTGGAGGTTATGGAGAGGTGCTCCTTAAAGTTGGAGCCAGCAACACAAATCAGATTGCCGCGACTCTTGAGCAGGCAGAGATTCCGGCTGGGGTAAAGGTCGTGGTTGGGGAAACAAGAGACGGCGTACTCTATGTTTTCCGTTATGAATTATAAGGAGGGGAACTATTAATGGGTAATTTAGTAATGGATGTCATGGTGATTCCTATGACAGTGCTGGGAGTCATCATTGTTCTTGGCTTGGCTTTTTGGGCCAGGTATAAGACGGTAGGACCGGATAAGGCCATGATTGTCACCGGATCCTACCTGGGCGGCAAGAATGTTCATACTGACGAATCAGGCCGTAAGATTAAAATCATTCGCGGCGGAGGTGCCTTCATCCTGCCGATTTTTCAGCAAGCGGAATTTGTATCGTTACTATCACACAAACTTGATGTGACCACGCCGGAAGTATATACGGAACAAGGTGTTCCGGTAATGGCGGACGGGGTGGCAATCATCAAAATCGGCGGTTCCGTCGAAGATGTGGCAACAGCGGCTGAGCAATTTCTGAGCAAACCTACCGATGCCCTGCGGTTGGAAGCTCAGGAAGTTCTTGAGGGACACCTGCGGGCAATCCTGGGGATGATGACCGTTGAGGAAGTCTACCGCAACAGGGATAAATTCGCTCAGGAGGTTCAGGGAGTTGCGGCCAAGGACTTGAAGAAAATGGGCTTGCAAATCGTATCCTTTACGATCAAAGATATCCGCGACAAAAACGGCTATCTTGAAGCTCTCGGTAAACCGAGGATCGCAGCTGTAAAGAGGGATGCTGAAGTTGCCGAAGCGGAAGCTGTTCGTGATGCCCGGATTCAAAAAGCTAAAGCTGCTGAAGAGGGTCAGAAAGCTGAGCTGCTCAGAGATACAAGCATCGCCGAGGCAACCAAGGAAAAGGAACTTAAAGTGGCCTCCTATAAAAAGGATCAGGATACCGCTAAGGCTGAGGCTGACCAAGCCTACCATATTCAAGAGGCGCGTTCGCAGCAGCAGGTTACTGAAGAGCAAATGAAAGTTTCTCTCGTCAGGAAAGAAAAAGAAATAGAAATTGAAGGAAAAGAAATATTGCGCCGCGAGAAACAGTATGACGCTGAAGTTAAGAAAAAAGCGGACGCTGACAGGTATGCCGTTGAACAGGCTGCCGAAGCTGATAAAGCTAAACGAATGCGGGAAGCTGATGCCCTCAAATATAGGATTGAGGCTGAAGCCAAGGCCAACGCCGAACAAAAACGTCTTGAAGGTCTGGCTATCGCGGAGGCTGAAAAGGCCAAAGGGACTGCCGAGGCTGAGGTTGTAAGGCTTAAAGGTTTAGCTGAAGCGGAGGCCAAGGAGAAACTGGCCGAGGCTTTCGAAAAATTCGGGCAGGCGGCTGTACTGGACATCATTGTCAAAATGCTGCCTGAACTTGCCGGAAAGATTGCCGACCCCTTGAAATCCATAGATAAGCTAACGGTTGTAGACACCGGCAACGGGGAAGGAGCTGCCAGGGTGAGCAATTATGTTACCTCGCTCATGGCAACTGCTCCGGAAATGCTGAAAAGTGTGTCCGGCATCGACCTGGAAAAACTGGTGAAACAGTTGACCAGGGAGCCTGAACCTGTTTATCACGTGGACGAACAGGCCGCTGACAAAAACCAAGAATCAATTTCTTAAATAGCTTGAGAACTCTGGGCTTAAAAAGGGACGATGGTAATTAGGCTAAGATGAACAGGATTGGAAATAAAATAATTACACAAAAAGTGTACACGGAAGATAATTATATCTTCCGTGTACTTTTAAAGCTAAGCTTAGTCAAGCATACAGTTCATTATCCATTAAGAAAATATGAAGAAACGAGAGAGGGATTATAATAGGATATTGCAGAGCAAGGAGCTTTAGCGGGCGGAGTATGCAAAGGTCCTCTTTGCTTTGTTATAGGGGGTTGGAATAGATAGGTTGAAGGGAGACATTAGTAATGTGAATGGACTATTAAGTTCGATTTTAGGGTATTTAAGGTTTTTCCTTATACTTTTAGGACTAACCTATTTCTTAGATGAATTATGGAACTGGTTTGAAGGGGATTCACTCTTGCGAAATGCAATTGCTATGACGATTGCCATAATGCTGTTTGATTTAGGCAGGCTGTTGTTTAAAAAGTTGAATTTGAAGAAAGATGCATCGGTTTGAATAGTTTAATAATATGACTATTAGAACAAAAAAGGAGTTGTTATGTATAAGTTTAGTTTGGCAAAATTTTTTGTTTCCGCCAGTTTATTTGAACGAAAAGAAACTTAGGTCTGAGCTTCAAGGAAAGACAATTCTTATCACCGGAGCGAGCTTTGGGATTGGAGAAAAATTAGCTTATCAGCTGGCAGATCTGAATATTCATTTGATTTTAGTAGCCAGAACAGAGGAAAAGCTTTTAACAATGAAAAAAGAGATTGAAGGGAAAGCAGCCAAAGTAAGTGTTTTCCAGGCAGACCTTAGAAATTCAGAAGAGATTCAGGAACTTTTAACCTTTATTCATAAACTGCCTGGTGGTATAGATTTTCTAGTAAGCAACGCGGGTATATCAATCAGGCGATCTCTTAACAATTCATTAGATCGCTATCACGATGTTACTCGAACGATGGCCATCAATTATTTGGCACCGGTTCAATTGCTATTGTCAGTCATTCCCCTTCTGGAGAAAAATCAAGGACATGTTATCAACATATCAACCATAAATGTTTTGTTAATACCCTTCCCTTATTGGGCTGCTTATCAGGCATCAAAAACTGCTTTTGATACATGGTTTCGATCTGCAGCGCCAGAGTTGAATGCCATGGGTATATCAACCACAACGATCTATCTTCCTCTTGTAAAAACACGCATGATTCTTCCGACACCGGCTTATCAGAAACTTCCGGCCATGAGTCCGGATCATGTGGGAAGAATCATTTGCAAAGCAATGTATACAAAAAGCCGGAAGTACCGGCCATGGTGGTTAATCTTCGGACAGTTTGCATCAATTATATTCAGAGGAATCTGGGAATTATCAACTCCGGCTATTTTAAGAAAGAGGAGAAACGATAAAAATAATGGTTAAAATCCTCTATGCTTTATTCAAAATGAGATTACTTTCGCCTTTAGGAGTGTACAGCCTGATTTTCGCAATTCTAAAGTATGGAGTGAACCTAATGTCTCTGCTGCGTTTTGCGGAAAAGGCATATGCTAATAAAACTGTGTTAGTGGATGAGAATGAAACATTAAGTTTTGCCCAATTATTATCACAGTCAGAAAAGCTTTCAAGGATTTTAAAAAAGAACTACCAACTTCAAAGCGGTCAAAAGGTAGGACTGTTATGTAAAAACCATGCTTCTTTAGTTAAATCAATTTTTGCAGTTTCTCAGTTAGGAGCAGATATCTATCTGCTCAATGCGGAAATGAGCAGAAGTCAGTTTAATAGCTTAGTCGATCACTATCAGTTTGACTTTCTGATCTATGATTTTGAATTGACTTCTTTAATTGAACAGTCATCTTACAGTAAAGGAATGATTCTGAGTTACCATTATCATTTGCCGGCAATCAATACTTTGCTTGATACAAGAGTGAATGAAAATCAAAAAATACCAAGGTCTTCATCGAGCAAAATTGTAATACTGACAGGTGGTACGACAGGAAATCCCAAAACAGCCGCCCATAAACCATCACTGCTCAATTATTTAAATCCATTTTTAACCGTACTGACCAGACTCAATCTTATAAATCATAGTACTATTTATATTGCTACTCCGATTTATCATGGTTATGGGGCAGCTATGTTATTATTATTTACGGCATTAGGTAAAAAAGTGGTGATCAGTAATGGATTTGAAGCAGAAAAGGCGTGTTGTCTAATTTGGGAGCACAATGTTCAAGTGGCAATCGTCGTACCATTAATGATTCATAAAATGTTAAAATACAATGCGGAAGATTTAAAGTCCCTTACCTGTATTGTTTCTGGGGGTGCTGAACTCAATCCCAAGCTGACAAGTGATATTTTTAATGCATTAGGAGAAGTATTGTATAATTTATACGGCACCTCTGAAGCTGGTTTGAGTACTATAGCAACGCCGCAGGATTTAATTTATTCGGCAAAAACGGTAGGCAAACGAATAGCCGGTGTTCATTTAAAACTATTAGACTCTAATAAAAATGAAGTAAGCATTGGCCGCGTAGGTCAATTGTGCATTAAAAATAGATGGTCAATGAGAAATAGCAGTAGTTCCTGGATCGAAACAGGGGATTTGGGTTACCGGGATCATAAAGGTTATTATTATTTATGCGGACGAATGGATGATATGGTTGTTTCGGCCGGTGAAAATGTTTATACGCTTGAAATAGAGCAAGTGTTAATAAATCACCCTCAAGTAGAAGATGCAGCCGTTATCGGAATTAATGATGAAGTTTTTGGGCAACGGTTAATGGCCTATGTACTTCCAATCAATAACACTGATATTACCAAAGAAGAACTAGTAGAATGGCTGCGCTCCAGGGTAGCAAGATTCCAGTTGCCAAAAGACATAATCTTCGTTGATTATATGCCTTATACACCTTTAGGTAAGCTTGATAAGAAACAACTCAAAATGAAGTATACTTAGAGTGAAAAATTTTCTTTTATCTTACAAGAATTTGTTATACAATAGAACGATAGAGAGCTTGAAATAATCAGTACAGATTTTGAAATTCAATAATCAACTATAAGGGAGAATACAATGGGAAAAACAATAGCTGAGAAACTATTTGATGCTCACAGGGTAAATATGCCGTTTCCTGATACGCATGTTTTAAAATTGGATAGGGTTTTCTGTCATGAAATTACCACCCCGATTGCCATCACGGATCTTATGGCAAGGGGAATGGACAGAGTCTTTGATCCTACGAAAATCAAAGCTGTCATAGACCATGTAACACCTGCCAAAGATTCCAAAACTGCCGAACAGGGAAAAATACTGCGGGATTGGGCTAAAAGACATGGTATCAAGGACTTTTTTGACGTTGGAAGAAATGGCGTTTGTCATGCGATTTTCCCGGAAAAAGGATTCGTAAGACCGGGTTATACAGTGATCATGGGGGATTCCCATACATGTACCCATGGAGCGTTTGGAGCGTTTGCTGCAGGGGTTGGAACCACTGACCTTGAAGTAGGGATACTTAAGGGTGTATGTGCCTTCCATTTCCCGAAAACCATTAAAATGGTGCTTAATGGTGCCTTAAAACCGGGCGTTTATGCCAAAGACCTGATCCTTTTCATTATTAAAGAACTGACTGTAAATGGTGCCACAAACATGGTCATAGAGTTTACCGGACCGGTGGTCGATGCCATGTCAATGGAATCCCGTATGACCTTATGCAATATGGCCATTGAAGCTGGAGGTACTTGTGGTATATGCTACCCGGATATGACAACCGTGGAATACCTGTGGGAATTCATTAAAGACGAATTTAACACAAAAGAAGACGCTTTGAAAGAATACTCAAAATGGGTTTCGGATGCGGATGCTTCCTATGAAAAAGTCTATGAATATGATGTTACGAATTTAGAACCAATGGTTACGTTCGGGTTCAAACCTGACCAGGTTAAAACCGTCCATGAAATGGCGGGTACAGAAATTGATCAGGTTTATATTGGAAGCTGTACCAATGGCCGCATAGAAGATCTGAGAATTGCTGCAAGCATCCTTAAGGACAAAAAAATCAGTGATGACCTGCGTGCTATTGTCAGCCCTGCAACCCCGGATATTTATTCCATGGCCTTAAAAGAAGGCCTCATTGAGATTTTCCAGAATGCTGGTTTTTGCGTTACCAACCCAACCTGCGGAGCTTGTCTCGGCATGAGTAACGGGGTTCTTGCTGATGGTGAAACCTGTGCTTCTACGACAAACCGCAATTTTAATGGCAGAATGGGAAAGGGCGGTACCGTTCATCTGATGAGTCCGGCTACTGCAGCAGCTTCAGCGATTGAAGGGAAAATAGCTAATTCAGAATTGTATAAAGTGTAAGTATCGGAGGCAAAAATGAAAGAATTTAGCGGAAACGTCTTATTCTTAGATAGAAGTGATATTAATACCGATGAAATCATTCCGGCCAAGTATCTTACTGAAATCACCAAAGAAGCTTTGAAACCTTATTTATTGGAGGATTTGTCTCTGACCGGATTTTAACAATAAAGACGATATAAAGGGTAAAGCTGTGCTTGTGACAAGAGCTAATTTTGGTTGTGGTTCTTCCAGAGAGCATGCTCCCTGGGCGTTAGAAGTCAATGGAATCAACGTAGTGATAGCTGAAAGCTTCGCGAGAATATTCAGACAGAATATGTACAATTGCGGTATGTTCGCCATAGAATTGCCAACAGAAAAGATCGACTATCTTTTTGAGAACTACGCGGGGAAAGATACTTCGCTAACTATTGACATTGAAAACGATAAGATTATCGTCGTTTCTACAGACCAATCAGAAGAGATTGATTTCAACGTCGGCGAGTTTGACAAGACGCTTGTTAAAGAAGGCGGCTGGGTAGGTTACGCGGATAAAAACTATTGATTCATAAGCGTAGCGTTTATAGGAACATTTTATGAACAAAGCTTATGTATGAGGCGGACGGCGAAAGTCGTTCGCCTCATGCGCTTTCTATGCAATGTTTTCCTCATAGAGCCGTTTTATCCCACCTGTTTTCTTAGAGAGTAGAGTCTACGGAGCATAGATTGTTTTCTCTATGTACAGCATCTACAATAAAACCGAGGTGAGCAATATGGATATGAAAAGAAAAAAACAAATGCTTGAAGAATATATAAACAGAAAACCAAATATGGGTGTGGTTTCTTTCAGGTGTATTGCAACAGGAGAAGCTTTTCTTGGTATTTCTAAAGATACCAAGGCTGATTTCAACAGCACTCGTTGTAAACTGGCAGCCAACTGGCATCCAAACAAACGGCTGCAAGAACTTTGGAACCAATATGGAGAAAGTGGTTTTGAACTATCTGTACTTAAGGATTTGAAATACGAAGATCCCAAAGCTGATTACACAGATGAGCTTAATGCATTGCGTGAGCAGTGCCTGGTACAGGATAAACAAGCAAGGAGGATTTGGAGATGAATGAAAAAATAGTAATGACCGCAGTAGGATATGACCGTATTGATGGCAGAAACGCCTATCAGTCTGACATCAAACGGCTGACGCTGGGCACACCAGCTTTGGAAATCAACAAGAATATGCAAATTACAGCGCAAATCTGGAAAGAAACGGCGAACGGCGAATTAGAAATCAGCGCTGAACTGCCCATACATCAGGTAGTTGATCTGATGATTTTTCTAAGCCGCACTCTGCTGTATTTTCGTGAAGCCTATCGGTTTCCGCTGTTATACGACCCCGAGAAACCGACTGTAGAACGGATTGGAGTTCAGGGCGGCGTTCTACCGGTCGCTGTCTGTACCGAAAATCCGAATATCAACGAAGACATTCAGACGTTTTCCCAGGCTTTAAATGATTTGGGCGAACTGACCGGGGAACGGCTGCGTGTGCTGTCCCGAATATTTGAAGAAATGGAGTATTGTTAAAAATGAAAAATCAATGGCTTCTGTCGCCTGCCAGACAGTTGACGGAAGAAGAAAAATCCCTTGTCTGGCAAAAGCCTGTCACCCACATCGAGAGTGACGCTGAGCGCCGCATTTGTGCAGAGGTTTATCGGAATTGGACACGCGGCGAAATGAAAATTACAAATATCCTTCTAGAGGGAGATGCCGGTTCCGGCAAGACACAGCTTGCAAAAGCTCTCTCCGCTGACTTTGGACTGCCCTATACTAAGGTGACCTGTTTTGCGGATATGGACAAATCCGACGTGTTAGGTTCTATCCTGCCGGTGCTGCCAGAGGATGAAAATAATACTGAAAGCGTAATATACAAATATTATCCGTCAGAAATTGTGCGAGCTTATGAAAACGGCTGGTTGTTGGAAATTCAGGAGCCTACAGTAATTCGTGACGCAGCGGTGCTAATGTCACTTAACTCGGCGTTGGAGCCGGACGGCAGCATTAATCTGCCTACCCGGATTGTCCATCGTCATCCTGATTTTATTGCTGTTATTACCACAAATCGGGGTTACAATGGCTGCCGCCCGCTGAACGAGGCCCTGCGCGACCGTGTGCAGCACAGCGAAAAGATGGATTTGCCCTCTGTCGAAGTTATGACAAAACGAGCAGCAAGCAAAACTGGCTGTACTGATGAAGGATTGTTGCTGACTTTTGCCCGTGTTATTGTTTTATTGGATCAAACCGCAAAGGCAAACGCCATAAAGGGTGTGGCAGGTATGCGCTCCTATTTTTTCTGGGTGGACGCTGCCCTTCAGGGTTCAGAGACAGTGGACGCGCTATATCACAAGGTTATTTATAAAATCACTACCGACCCCGATGAAATCGTTATTCTGGAACAAGCCTTATCAAAGCATGGGATGTTGTCAGAACTGGAGGAGATATGGGAACGGCGAATCAAAACCAACGGTGAGGTTTATGAGGTTATGGAAATCCATACAGAAGAAGCTATGGAGACAGAGTCCTCTGATACTGTACCGAATGACATCCCGGCGGTTGCCCTGCAAAAATCAGCTGATAGCGAAGGTCAGTCCAATCATGATGCGGAAAATGCCGCTGATACGCAAAGCTCTCATAACGGCGAGGGCGGAGACCCCATATATCATGAGTTGCAACAAACAACCAGTGAGAAATTGGAGCAGCAAAGGCGGGAATTTCGCAAGCATCTGAACCAGCAAGCGCGGGAAATGGTAAAGGGTTCTCCCCATGAGAAAGTAAACTTAATTGTTCACAGACCAGAAGCAACGCTTGCTCATCATCGTGAATATCATCAGATTGCATACGCGTTGATGCCGGTAATCCGGGAGTTGGTGCGAAAAACTGTTCCGCTGTTAGAACACGAAGTATCTATGGAGTTTGCCAAATCCTGTGTTTATGGGACGAAGTTCCATGCAGAGAAGCTGGCTTCTCTCGATTTTCACTACTATTCCCAAAAATGTCCGCCGGATGAAGATCCTTCTCTTGCGGTTGCCTTACGAATTGATGAATCGGCTTCTATGAGTGCCTTTGGGCGGTTGGATGCCGCAAAGCAGGCGGCTGTCGCAGTTTATGAATTTTGTGAAAGCTGCAAAATACCAATGTTAATATACGGAGATACAGCAGACCGCTCATCCTTGGAGAGGATGTCGCTCTACTCCTATATCGACTACGAGAACCCAGCCCTGAACGACAAGTATTGCCTTATGGCGATACAGGGACACAGCAACAACCGAGATGGCATGGCACTGCGCATCCTGTCTGAAAAACTCATGAAAGCGCCGCAAAAGACGAAGCTGCTTATCAGCATCAGCGACGGTCAGCCAAAAGCTATGCCGGACTATACCGGCGAGGCTGCTATAGCTGATATGAAAGGGGTGCTACAGGAATATAGCCGCAAAGGCGTATTATTTTTAGCTGCTGCCATTGGGCGGGATAAAGAGACTATATGTGATATTTACGGGCAGGAACGCTTTTTGGATATCACCGATTTACGGCAGCTTCCCGCACGGCTGGTTCAAGTCATTGCTAAATACTTATAGCAATGATAAACCCTTAACATCCTGGAGGTGATTAATGTGGATTGCGCCAAGATTGGGCGTTTGATTTTTCAGCTACGAAAAGAAAAGGGTCTGACACAGCAGCAGGTTGCGGATTTGCTGAATATCAGCAACAAGACTATATCCAAATGGGAGTGCGGTTTGGGCTGCCCCGATGTTACGCTCTGGTCTGAGCTTGCGATAGTGCTGGGGGCAGATATTCAAAAAATGCTGGAGGGAAAACTTGATCCAAATCTGCCTGACGTGGGAAAGATTGATAAAACCCAATTCTATGTATGTCCTGCCTGCGGAAACATTCTAACGAGTACAGGAAACGCCTCCATTTCCTGCTGCGGACGAAAGCTGCGGCCGTTGAAGCCGTTGCCTTACACAGCAGGACATGAAATTACAGTGCAAGAAATGGACATAGACTACTATATTTCCATTCGACATGATATGATGAAAGCCCACTATATCGCGTTTGTGGCATATGTACTTTGTGACAGAGTACTTCTAACCCGCTTGTATCCGGAGCAAAGTGCAGAAGCCCGTATTCCTATGATAAAAAACGATGGCGACTTATATTTGTATTGTACAAAGCACGGTTTACAAAAATATACTGATCTTTTCAACTAATATCAATTCAAGAAAAAGCAGACATCCGCCCACATAATCGTGAATGGATGTCTGCTTCTGTTATTGCACCGTACCGGTTACCCCTCGGTTCAGTACTTGTCCCTACGATTGATAATAAAATTCCCATTGTGTCACAGCGTTGTTATGCGCTGCCTGTGGTATAGTAATAGTAGTACATCGTTTAAAGGATTATCTGACAAGAAATAATATGACTAATGAATTGAGGAAAGTGGTAGAATTACTCGATATAATATAAAGGCTCACAAAACTATTTGATAAGCTGTCTAACTGGAGGTTTTAGGCTTTATGGAACTATTTATTAAGTTTATAACTGTAACTGGTATAGGAATAATTGAGCTATGGGCTGCCATCCCCATAGGAACTGCATTAGAACTTCATCCTTTGCTAAACGGTATAGCCTCAGCTCTGGGTTCTATCATTGGAGCATTGGTCATTATTTTCTTTGGAGAACGACTGCGCAAGTGGCTGCTGAGGAAGAAGGCGAAGGGTGAAGGTAAAAAAGGACGAATTTATAGAATCTGGGAAAAGTATGGGGTGATCGGTCTGAGAATGATATCCCCACTGATAACAGGCGCACCCTTAGGTGCCGCGATAGGAATTTCATTAGGAGCATCACCCAGACGGCTTTTTATTTGGATGACTATTGGTATTGTAATTTGGACTGTTATATTGACAGCTATAAGCACTTGGGGATTTGCCGGGCTGCAGATGCTTAAATAATAATATAAATCCAATTTTGATTAGATCTGGATTCACTAAACTAAGATCGTTTGTATTTTCCGAAGTTATATAGTAAAATAAAAGCCAATAATCAATGATTGGAGTTGAAAAGATGCGTAATTTTTCTTGCTAATGATACGGAGCATAATGAAATACAGACACGGTTGCAGAAACCGCTTGTTTTGTTGTGCTTAAGCAAGAAAGTTACTATCTCTTCACTCAAATAATACATCCCTGCCATACCAATATGGGTCTGGCTTTGCTGTGTATTTTACGAGCTGCAAGAATTAACTTTCTTGCAGCTCATTTTTTTCACAGGAGGTAAATTATGTCTCTAATAAATGTCACAAACCTATCCTTTGCCTATGATGGCAGCTATGACAACATCTTTGAAAACGTGAGTTTTCAAATAGATACGGATTGGAAATTAGGATTTACAGGTCGAAATGGCAGGGGTAAGACAACCTTTCTAAATTTATTGCTCGGTAACTATGAATACAGCGGTAATATTTCTGCCAATGTCAGTTTTGAATACTTTCCTTTTCAAGTGGCAAACAAAGAGAACAATACCATTGATGTGATCAGTGAAATTTTCCCGGACTATCTCCACTGGCAATTGATGCGTGAACTTTCACTGCTGGATGTTTCTGAGGATATTTTATATCGTCCTTTTGCTTCATTGTCCTCCGGAGAACAAACGAAAGTGCTGCTTGCTGCTTTATTTCTTAAGGAAAATAGTTTTTTGCTGATTGACGAGCCGACCAATCACCTCGATATGACTGCGAGAAAGCTTGTTAGTGATTATCTCGATAGCAAGAAGGGGTTTATTCTGGTATCTCATGACAGAGCATTTCTTGATAACTGCGTTGACCATATTCTGTCTATTAATAAGACCAATATAGAAATCCAAAAAGGCAATTTTTCCGGTTGGTGGGAAAATAAAAAAAGGCAGGACAACTTTGAGCTTGCAGAAAACGAAAAGCTTAGAAGAGATATTAATCGTCTCACGGATTCTGCCAGGCGAACGAATAGCTGGTCACACGAAGTGGAAAAGACAAAGAAAGGAACGAAAAATTCCGGTTCTAAGCTGGATAAAGGTTATGTTGGCCATAAGGCCGCCAAAATGATGAAACGCTCCAAGTCAATCGAAAAGAGACAGCAAACTGCCATTGACGAGAAGTCTAAACTTCTAAAAAACCTTGAAGACGCCGACAGTCTGAAGATTTCTCAACTTGTTTACCACAAAGACAGGCTTGCAGAGCTTGAAAATCTCTCCATCTATTATGATGAAAAGATGGTAAGTACAGATATATCCTTTACTATTGATCAAGGTGACCGCATTGCGCTTATGGGTAAAAACGGCTCAGGAAAATCAAGTATTATCAAACTTATCTGTGGGGAGGCTATAAACTATACAGGAACTTTCAGGAAAGGAAGTCAGCTTAAACTATCCTATGTTTCACAGGACACATCCCATCTTCAGGGTAATTTAACCGACTATGCTGCAAGCAACCTTATTGATGAAAGTCTGTTTAAAACTATTTTGAGAAAACTGGGTTTTTCCAGAGTTCAATTTGAAAAGGATATGTCAGCGTTTAGTGGCGGGCAAAAGAAAAAAGTGCTGATTGCCAGGAGCCTTTGTGAACAAGCACATCTATATATTTGGGATGAACCGCTCAACTATATTGACGTAATTTCCCGGATACAAATCGAAGAGCTTTTGCTTGAATACCAACCGACCATTCTGTTTGTCGAGCATGATAGGATGTTTAGTGAGGCTATTGCGACAAAGATTGTAAATATTTAAGCATCGGCAGAGGATGAAAACGGGAGCCTTCTTTTTTAGGATAGAATGACACGAGAGGTCGCTATGTGGCGACCTCTCGTGTCATCTCTGTCTCCTGAATTATTCATGTGCGGTGTTCAGCCTCTTAAGCTGACCTGCGAGGTATACGCCAAGATCAATGCTGATCGCGCTGCGCAGCATGAGCTCTATGGAAGGATCATACAGAATGGTGGCGTTGGCCTTAACTTCTTCATCTCCTTGCCAAACTATCACACACAAAGGAATTTCGGGAAATGCCCTGAATACGACGGACTCATGACCAAAGGGGCCCGCCTGACCTCCCAGGGAAGGAGCAACCCTCATTAACCGTCCGGTCTGATGTCCGAACGTCTCGATCAGCACTGAGACAGCCGTTTTATGAAACGCCGAATAAAATATCATTCCGCCCGGTATTTCTTTAATGCTCACCCAGCTTGGGACGGATTCCGGTAAAGGCTGAGCATAGGCTAAGTAATTGAGGATAATAATTGTAGCCATCACATCGGGGATGTATCCGTCTGTTTTCCGGCGGATTGTCTCCTTAGCGCTGTCTACGATATACTCCTCATTAAAAAACATCACCACGAACTGACAGGTGTTGCTGCTGTAGGAAACAGCGCGTACTGCTGTTATCTCTTCAGGATCACGTTTCTTTAAATCCTGCCACAATTTATCATAAACAATACGATAACTGGATTCCATCTCTATTTCCCCGCGACCCATTTTGTTCACATCCTTTGACTGTATAACGTCAGATAAGAGTAATACATTCTAATTATTTATATCAGATTTTTATCTTAATAAACAGAGGCAGTCTCTCATCTTACAATAACTTCAGCACAAACATAACGGACATCCCAAGACCTAAGGTGACAATAATATTACGGCTCTTATAAGCCACAAAAGCAGCAACAATGCCGGCAATCAGGTAATGATTGTGTAAACTAATATCCAAATATCCCTTGGGCAAAAGCAATGAAGGTATGATTAAGGTTGTCAATACGGCAACCGGGACATATTTTAACCATCTGTTTAACCAGGTTGGCACCCCTGTAAACCGGAATAAAGCCAGAGCACCGAAGCGGGTAAAATAAGTAACTAAGGCCATCCCGATAATAATGTATAAAACTTCACTGCGCATGTTCACGATCCCCCTCTAATAATCCCCCAATTAAACTGGCCGCCAGACAGGCGATAACGATATACCATTTACCCGGTAAATACAGGGCCGCAAATACCGAAATCACTGCAGCCATACCAAATACAATCAGACTAATGCGGTCTGCCAACAACGGTACCAGCAATACCAGAAAGGTTGCCGGCATGGCGAAGTCAAGCCCCCAAGTTAAGGGATCCGATATGTAGCTGCCCAGGACGACACCGGCTACAGTGGCTAAAACCCAAACCAGATAAAGGCTTGTACTCACGGTCAATTGATAGAGCACACTGTAGCTGGCTTTGTGAGTTCGGCTGATGGTCAGGGCATAAGCTTCATCGGTCAAAAAAAATGCTGTAAATGCTTGAAGCGGAAGGGGCAATTTCATCATATAGGGCGCCAAGGATGATCCCATGATCAAATGGCGCAAGTTTACTAATAAGGTTGTAAGTACAATAATTCCTCCGCCCGTTATGCCTGCACCCAGCATAGTAATGCCAATGAACTGTGACGCACCGGCAAAAACAAAGACAGACATAAGAATCGTTTCTAATCCTGACATGTTTGCTGTAAGCCCCATTATCCCGCAGGTGATGCCAAAGGGCACTACCCCGAGTACCACCGGAGTGCAATCGCGAAGTGCCGTCCATACTTCTTCCGCTAGTTCGTGCTTGCCTGAGAGGAGATTTGACAGTTGCATTATCATTCCACCTACCTTTAATATTTCTTTAAATCTTAACCAGTAAGGGAAACATTGTAAATATCCAATTGCGAATATATAATGATAATTGGATATGAAATAAGGAGAAATGATAAATGGATATATCCAAATATCTAAATGGCTCAGAACTGGATACCTCAAGTAAGCAGCCGCTCTACCTGCAAATTGCCTTGCTTATTGCTGACAAAATCCATAAGCAAATCCTGCCTTCAGGTACGAAGCTGCCCCCTGAACGTGAATTAGCTGACATCTTTACCGTAAGCCGTACAACTGCTATCAATGCCTACCGCAATTTAGAACAGCAGGGATTGGTATGGACGAAGGTAGGCAGCGGGACTTATGTAGCCCAGGCCGGTGATTTAGAGTCTTTGTCTGAAGTACCCTGGCCCCAACTCTTTACTGCCTATCCCCAGAACCCATTAGGATCAATGTTGAGGGATCTGGTTTCCACTCCTGCGCCAGGCACCATTTCTTTAGCTGCAGGTATGGCTGATCCAGCTCTTTATCCTATGGACGTCCTTACAGAATTATTTAACAACCATCTTAGCAAGACTGCCCCTGAGGATTTTGGACATATTCCTACAGAAGGTTATAGCCCGTTGAGGAGGGCAATCGCCGCCATGCTGAACGGGAAGGGGATACCTGCTTCGTCAGAGAACATACTCACTCTCTCAGGGTCCCAGCAAGGCTTGTATTTGCTCAGCAAAGTTTTGCTGGAGCCAGGTGACTATGTTGTGATGGAAGCACCTACATTTATCGGTGCTATTCAGGTATTTCAGGCTGCCGGGGCAAGAGTTTTAAGCCTGCCTTGCTCGGGAAAATTATCCTTAGAGCTGTTGGAAGACTTTTTAATTCGGTACCGTCCAAAATTGTTGTATGTCATACCTACTTATCAAAATCCAAGCGGCAGGGTAATGCCGGCCCAAGAACGCCAAGATTTGATAAAACTTGCCAAACGCCACCGGCTTGTTATAGTGGAAGACGATCCATATAGTGATTTGTACTATGGTGAACAGCCTCCCCAGGCTCTTAAAGCTTTAGATTCCTACGGAGGAGTGATTTATCTGGGGACTTTCTCGAAAATTCTGTTGCCAGGTTTACGTATAGGTTATATTGCCGGTCCGCCTGTTTTAATCAACCGGCTTGCCTTAGAAAAACAGTATATTGACCTGCATTCAAACAACATTGCCCAATGGCTTGTGACGATGTTTTTAAATGAAGGAAAGCTTCCCGGGCATCTAACGACTGTGCGCAGAGAATATAAAAAACGCAGGGATACAATGGCTAAAGCTCTTCAGCGTTTGTGTGTAAACGAGATTGATTTTACCGTACCTGAAGGAGGGTTTTATTTTTGGTGTAAGTTAAAGCAATCAGGCACTTCCCAGCGGCTTCTGCAAGAAGCTGCCAAAAACCGGATTTCCTTTGTGCCCGGCGAAGCTTTCCAGACAGTTCCCACCCCGGATAAAGAGTTCCGCATTTGTTTTACAACCCACAATGAAACAGTTTTGCTTGAAGGCGTACAGCGTTTGGCGAAAACTTTGACACAAGTTACAAAAAAGAATAAAGGTAACGATGCGCCTGATTGTTCAGTATGGCCGATCATTTAATTAATCATTGTTTAATAAGTAGATAGAACCGCTTGCACATTACGTCCAGGCGGTTTCTCCCATTTAGAGGAGATCATCATAAGACTGTAGAATAATGTAAGCTGTTGGAATTATGAGGTTAATCATATTTATTGACTTCACTGACTTATCTGGACAAGATAGAGGAAGGGAATGTTGCCGTTTTGAACCATGATTTTCAAACTACAAGGCCTATTTCTCGCTCAAAGGTCCGAATGTTTCTTGGGAAGTCGTACTTCACATGGCGGCGTTATTTTCTCTGGATATTCAATCCATCGATCCGCTACGTGTCTAGTTTCAGATCCGAAGAACTTACTCATTTAGTGGCAACTCACAAGACACCATTATATAGACGACTACGCAATGTTGACATGTGGCTACAAACGAATAAAGTAACTAATTTAACATTGGCTTGTGAAAAGCTGAATGGGATATTATTAAAACCAGGAGAGACTTTATCATTTTGGCGTTTGGTTGGAAAGCCGACAAAAGCAAAGGGCTTTTTGGAAGGGATGGTTCTGACAAATGGTTCATTTACCGGGGGAGTTGGAGGTGGTCTATGCCAGCTCTCAAACCTCATCTATTGGATGACACTTCATACGCCTTTAACAGTTACAGAACGTTGGCGGCATACACACGATGTTTTTCCTGATGCAAATCGAACCCAGCCGTTCGGAAGTGGTGCAACGGTCGTTTATAATTATGTTGATTTACAAATAAAGAATGAGACTCCACATGAATATCAACTTAAGGTCAGGGTGGGGGAGAGTGACCTGGAAGGCGAATGGAGATGTGAACAATCCTGTCCATTTAAATATCAAATCTATGAAAGCGAGCATAAGATTAAACAAGAATGGTGGGGCGGCTACATACGCCATAACGTGATAATGCGCAGTATTATTGACCATAACAACAATAAAATTGCAGAAGAATTTGTGACAGAAAACTATGCCATTATGATGTATGAACCATTGCTGGGAGAAGGGACAAAGAATAGTTAAGCGAAGTTCGATATTTATCCGATGAGGTGATGTGCAGGTGAAATCAATAGCAAATTATATCTCAATTCTGAGACTTTTTCTTTCACTTACATTTGCTTGGGTAAAGCCATTGAGTACAGAGTTTTATGCAATCTATATGGTGTGCGGAATTAGCGATGTTCTTGATGGATATATAGCAAGAAAAACCAACACGACAAGCAAATTGGGTGAAAAGCTCGACTCTGCTGCAGATTTAACAATGGTCGTGGTATTGATCATTGTATTTTATCCAATAATCAATCCACCCGTTCAAATCGTTACTTGGATAGTTATCATTGTAATGATCAGAGCGATTTCGATGATCATTGTATTTGTAAAATATAGAACCTTTGGGATACTTCATACATATGGAAATAAACTAACCGGGTTTGTGCTGTTTGCGTTCCCGTTATCACTTGCTTTTTTCCAACCAGGCCTGCTGATGTATATAGCTTGCGCAGTTGCAAGTATTTCTGCAATAGAAGAATTAGCCATTCTTTTAATATCCAATAAATTAGAAGTAAATAGAAAGAGTATATTTTCAAAAGATCTGGCGAGTGCATCGGGAGATTAGCCCGGGAACCAATTCCCCTTCAAGCGCCTATCCAGTAAGCTATGACCTTACTCATTGAGGGACACACTTAATTATTTGCACTTATTCAATTACATTCCATGCCTGCTAAGATGAAGAAGCCATTTCCTTGTAATCTTTTTACAAGGGATGGCTTTTTTTTTATCGTCATTTTCCTGTTTTATCACGCTTCCGGATTAACGCTTTCGGCTTTAACCCTTTCACGATCAACTATCGTAGGGAATCACGCTCAACTGATTAAGCTTGCATATTTTCTTGTACATATGTAGAAAACTGTAATTTGAGGATAAAGGTTCAAGTTCATATTGAATTCATACAACCGTATTAAGATTATTCATGTCTTCAATAAAAAAATGGAGGTTATCGTTAAAAATGAGCAAAAAAAGAAAATCAGCTCTTAAATGGATTGTGTTCGGGGTGATAGCTGCAACAGTTGTGGGGTTAGGAGTTACCTATATCAGGAAACCGGCACCATCTCCTTATGAAAGCGTAGTTGCTAAAACAGGAGATATTACAACCTATTATTCCTTCTCAGGAAATGTAGAGACAAAAGATCGTCAAACCGTGACTTCGGAAAAGGTTATGCAAATTTCGGAAATCAAAGTGAAAGAAGGGGAGCTCGTCAAAGAAGGGACTGTATTAATTAAAACTTCCGCCGGAGAAGAAATTAAGTCAAAAATACAGGGGGAAATAGTTAATATCAATGTTGAGGAAAAGGCACAAGTAATGGCCGGTACCAAACTATTAGAAGTCGTAGATTATGACAATCTTCAGATCAAAGTCAAAGTAGATGAGTATGACATCGGAGCTATTGAGAAAGGCAAGGAGGCAACGGTTAAATTAGGAGCAATAAACAAAGAAATAAAGGGTAAGATCAGCTCAATGTCTAAAGAAGGACAGATTACTAATGGGGTGACATTCTTTACGGCAATAATCGATCTTGAAAAGGATGAAAGTGTCAGAATCGGAATGTCTGCTGAGGTAAAAATTATTAGCAATCAAGTTAACGGGGTTGTCACATTGCCTATGACAGCACTTCAATTTAACGAGAATAATAAACCCTATATTCTTAAAAAAGATGAGAGTGGTGCGGAAACCAGGACTGAAGTTACTACCGGCCTCAATGATGGGATAGTCGTAGAAGTTAAAAGTGGTCTTGTAAGCGGAGAGACTGTTTACTATACCAAGACTTCAACCACGGAAGGAATGAATTTTCCCGGAGGCGGGATGAATAATACAGGGGGTGATGATTAATGCCAGAAGTCCTGAGTATGCAGAATATTTCCAAGAGCTACTATATGGGAGAAGAAGAGTTGGAAGTATTGCATAATGTTAACTTGACCGTAAATTCCGGCGAATTTCTATCCTTGCTCGGACCCTCAGGATCGGGGAAATCGACTATGATGAACATCATTGGCTGTTTGGACATGCCAACATCGGGAAAATATCTGCTCTCTGGCAATGATATTGAAGACCTCGACGAAACTGAACTTGCCTTTATTAGAAATAAAGAAATTGGCTTTGTATTTCAGAGCTTTCAGCTCCTGCCTCGCTTAAGCGCGCTTCAAAATGTAGAGCTTCCGTTGATTTATGCGGGCTTATCATCATCCGAACGAAAAGAACGTGCTATGAAAATGCTTGATCGGGTAGGTTTAGTTGAAAAAACAAAAAACTTACCGACACAGCTGTCCGGAGGTCAGCAACAACGTGTGGCAATTGCCCGTGCTTTGGTTACTGAGCCGACAATTTTGCTGGCTGATGAACCAACGGGTGCCTTAGATCAAAAAACAGGGACTCAGGTTATGGAGCTCTTTGAGGAATTGAATCATGACGGAAGAACAATAATTATGATTACCCACGATATCGGGATTGCGCGTCATGCCAAGAGGGTTGTCAATATTCTGGATGGACATTTGACGGAACAGGAGGTTCAGTAGATGCTGCTTGAGAGTATAAAAATGTCCTATGAAAATATTGTTAGAAATAAACTGCGTTCATTTTTGACAATGCTGGGTATTGTAATAGGAGTAGCATCAATTATTGCCTTAATTACGATTGTTCAGGGTGCAACAAATAGTATCAGTGATCAGGTCACTGAACTAGGTGCCAATAAAATCACTGTAAATGTAATGGGTACTCCTCTTAAACAAGGGCTTAATCAAGAGGATATGCTGAACATTTCAGAGGTAGAGAATATTAAAGGGGTATCTCCAACAATTTCAGGAAAGACCGGTGTCGTCTACGCCGGAAAGCTCCTGGAGAACGTTTCAGTTCAGGGTAAAAACGATGTGTATTTCAACATGGATTCCAGCTTGCTTAAGACCGGCAGGCCTATAAATAGTCTTGACTTAAACAGTAAAAATCAGGTTGCCATTATTGGCAGCGATATTATAGACAAACTTTATTATGGTGTCGATCCTCTTGGCAAAGATCTTGTTGTCAATGGTACCCATTTTACCGTAATTGGTACCTTAAAGGCTTCCAGTGGATTTAGTATGGGATCAAACAATGACTCTGTAATAATCCCCTATACTACAGCATTGCGAAGCCTGGGAGTAAAGAATATATCCAGTCTGGATGTATTTTTGGAGGATACTTCATTAGCTGATGATACTGTGACAGATATTAAAGGAGTGCTTAATCCGGCTTTTAACTATAAGGATAATGCCTATACTATTTTTAACATGGGGGACATGATCGAATCCTTTGAATCCATGATGTCCATGATGTCACTCCTGCTGGCTGGAATTGCTGGCATATCCCTTGTCGTAGGCGGTATTGGAATTATGAATATGATGCTTGTATCTATTACTGAGCGAACGACGGAAATAGGTTTGCGGAAAGCCTTAGGTGCAACACCCAATAGAATTCAGCTTCAATTTGTTATTGAGTCAATATTTCTCTCCCTAGTCGGTGGTCTTATTGGCTTGGTTCTGGGAGGTTTAATAGCTTACACTGCTGCAGCTTTAATTGGTATAGGATTTTCCCTTTCCCTGGCTACCATTGCACTTGCTGTAGGATTTTCCGGATTAGTAGGTATTGTATTCGGATATATGCCTGCAAGAAAAGCAAGTCAGTTAAATCCCATTGACGCACTGCGCAGTTTATAAGGATGGTGTCTGTCCCATTAATTTAGCCCCTAAAACATAGTTTTGGGGGCTAGGGAGGTTTAATCATGGTAAATATACTAATTGTCGACGATAACGACAGTATTCGGAAGCTATTGAAGATGTATTTGCTTCGTGATGGATACAATGTTTTTGCTGCTGCGGACGGTTTGGAGGCTTTAGACGTATTAGATAAAGAGCATATTGATCTCATAATTTTAGATATTATGATGCCTAACATGGACGGGTATAGTCTGGCTAAGGAACTTCGAGGCTTAAACTTTAATTTGCCCATTCTAATGATAACGGCTAAGGAAACCATTGAAGATAAGAAAAAAGGCTTTTCAGTGGGAAGCGACGATTATATGGTTAAACCCATCGATTTTGATGAAATGCTGCTGCGAGTCTCCGCCTTGCTTCGTCGAGCTAAGATTTCTAACGAGCATAAAATTGTTGTGGGTGATATTACTCTTGATTATGAGACCTTAACAGTAACAACAAAAACCGAAGCAATTCTACTTCCTCAAAAGGAGTTTTACCTATTATTCAAACTGCTTAATTATCCAAAAAGAATTTTCACGCGTCAAGAGCTAATGGATGAGATTTGGGGATTCGATAGCGACACGGACGAACGAACGGTAGATGTTCATATTAAAAGGCTTCGTGAGAAATTTGACAAGTATGAGGAATTCAAAATTATTACTATTAGAGGGCTAGGGTATAAGGTGGAAAAGTATCTATGAAAAAGCGATTGTTTTTCAATTCAATCTACATTAAATTTACCCTTATCTTTTTGGGAATTTGGTGGTTTTTAAATTCTCTAACTTTCGGCGTTATAATGTTGATTATGAGAAACAGTGTTTTTACAGAGCTGACAGTTGACCGGCAAGAATTTTACAATGAATTTCAAAGAATCAGGTTAGCAACCGGATTAACATTTCAGCTTAGCGCAGTAATCGGAACGATTATAATTCTATTGACTGTGAGAAAAATCATAAAACCAATAAAGCTTATTTCCGAGGCTTCCAAAGAGGTAGCCAAAGGTAACTTCGATACTCATGTAATGATCAAAAGTAAGGATGAAATTGGGCAGTTAGCCTCTGATTTTAATTTGATGGCTAAAGAACTAAAGAGCATAGATCATATTCATAAAGATTTTGTTTCCAATGTTTCACATGAATTCAAAACCCCTATTACCTCAATAAGAGGGTTTGCCAAGTTAATCAGAAATGGTCAACTATCCGACGAACAATTACAAGAGTACAGTGACATCATTGTGAATGAGAGCGAAAGGCTTTCTTTGCTGTCCACTAATTTATTGAAGCTTTCGGAATTGGATAGTAAAAGCATTCGAGAACAAGCAACTGTTTTTTCTCTTGATGAACAATTAAGGTCTTGTATTTTAATTCTGGAAGCGGATTGGATGGAGAAAAATATTAGGTTAGATATCAATCTGGAAAAAATAATTTATATAGGGAATGAACATCTGCTTCAGCAGGTATGGCTTAACCTAATTCAAAACGCCCTTAAATTTTCCAATCAAAATGGTTCACTCAGAGTTAATCTATATAGGAGCGAAGATATCATTAGAGTTGACATTGCCGATAATGGGAAAGGCATATCTGAGGAAGATAAGGAGAGAATTTTTGATCGTTTTTATAAGGCTGACAAATCACGCTCTAAAGAGGGTAATGGCTTAGGTCTCGCTATAGTGAAGAAGATTATTGAATTATCTAATGGGAAAATATATTTTAACAGTGAGCTAGGGAAAGGGTCGATTTTCACCGTTGAATTACCTATGGTTAAAAAGTAATGTTATAGTTACAAAATAAACTTTTTATCTGTTATCCATATATCGGATATGTTAAACTATTTAAAAGGAATTTTTTAACAGGGAGTGATTTTATGCCAATTCTGGAATCCAAGGAAAAATATACTTATGCTGATTACCTAACCTGGCCGGAAGGTGAACGTTGGGAAATCATCGACGGTGTACCTTATATGCAAGCTGCTCCTTCCTGGCAACACCAAGCTATATCCGGCAATATTTTCGGCCAATTCTACGAATACCTTAAAGGCAAGTCCTGTCAGATTTTTGCTGCTCCTTTTGACCTTTGTATTCCTGAATTTAATGAAAGTGATGAAAAAATCTCTAACGTTATCTCCCAGCCAGATATCGTTGTAATTTGTGATAAAAGTAAACTTAGAAAGACAGGTTTTTTTGGAGTGCCAGAATTAATCATCGAAATAATCTCACCTTCAACTGCAAGAACGGATAAAATAACGAAATTCAACAAATATGAAAAGGTCGGCGTAAAAGAATACTGGATTGTTGAACCGGAACAAAAGATCGTGAGCGTATTCTTGCTGCAGGAGAACAATAGATACGGTAGACCGAATGTATTTTCAGAAGAAGACCAAATTACAGTAAGTATCTTCCCGGATCTCGCAATAGATTTAAAGCCGGTTTTCACGGGTATTTAATCCTATGAATATCCACGATCGTGGAATTTGCAGAGAGTCTGTCTGCCTATGTCGGCCAAGGGTAAAGTTCACTGGCGTACTTACAGGAAAAAGAAAAAACGAAGTTAGTCTAAAAGGGGGGGGAGATACAACCATTCTCCCTGGGGTAACACTAATTTTTGTAGGTCTGTTGATTAGGGAGTGAGAATAAATTAAATAAATATTCATAGTTTTTTAGTCTTTATAGAGGAATATGTGAACAAATGAAGAATGGTTTAGGATGAGAAAATTGAATATTGAATGACTCTTTCATGTTAAACTTAGCCTTAATACAGTCATGGGAAGAAGGGGGAACTTATTATGGTTTGGCTCGATGTTGATCAACCAGCTAAAAAGTGTACCTTACACATGAATGATAATTGCTCCTACTTACAAAAAAAGAGTGAGACACTGTATAAAGGAATAGGCGATTTGAAACGAGATGGCGGATGGTTGAGTTTTACTGATCCTAAACTAGCAAAATTATATCATCAAATCAATTGGCCAGATTATCAATTCATTGATCATTGTTGAAATTTACGAAGGCAAATTATATATTGCTTAACGAAAATTTTTATCGGCAGATTTGGATCGTGACTCTATTCAAAAAATCACTGTTTATTTATCTGCAGTGATTTTTGTTTTTTGTAATGACTTCAAAGGTTAATAAGAATATTATTTTGGGTCCTATAATAGATATTATGTAAAGTAGAGTGTGTTTTATCGCAGGGGGCTATACAGATAATAGCCTGAAAAGCTCGATGCGGGTTTACAGGATTTATAAACGCAATTTATCCTTCTCAGCGATTTTCTGGCTATCTGTGATTTTTTAATTAGGTATGCACATTGGGCATTTAGATAAACTCAAATGATAATTAAACATCGGGTTTGGGACTATCGTTATCCATCGGATCTTTTGTCAGAGTCCTATATATAGGACTGAAAAACTAGCCGCTAGAAACCTCTGTATGGCTTTTGAAATAGTTGCCTAGTGTGTGGAATACCATCTGATCCGAGAAAACTGTGGCCACAGGTGCCATACAAAGCGTTGAAAGTGTTAATAATACGATTCAGAACTTTATATTGTTAAATTGTGATGCATGACTAAACGAATTGGATTCTCTAGGGTTATTAGCAATGACTTATTAAAATATTCCTGACCACTTGCACTATCAACTATGCGTTAAATGACTATTTAGTGAAGAGTTAATATTAAGTGCTTTTCTTCTTATTCTTTCGCGTATTAAGTCTTCCAACTGTAGTTGGATTTTCTATATGTTCATCTTAACATTTAAGCTAATCGTCAGTATAATACGGTACTTCTTTAACTTGTTCCTTAGCTTATAGAGTGGTTTACAATAAGAAGACATTATCATCCCCTACCCCATTTGCAATAAGTATTAAACATTATTTCATAAACATCTTTTCAGGTTCTTGTATGGATTTCACTCTTTAATAAATTCATTTGATTGACAACTACAAAGCTTTATCATATGTCTAATCGATACAGCCTATCTCCTCTACAGTACCTCCTTGCTCTGCAGATCTCCCAATCTTTTTAGGGCAAGGCCCATATTCTTATGAACTTCAATATTATCTGGTGACAGCAATAAGATTTTATCATATGCTTCAATGGCCTGGGTATAACTTTCCCATGCTTTTTGATGCTTCGATAAACGGCGCTGTAGTTCTTCCGAATTTTTGAAAGTCAGGCCTTTATTGTTATTAGCGTGTGATTTTGAGTTTTCATTAAACACTATACACGTTGTCAATTTTCTGCCCACCATTACCAGTACATAAAAACCTAACTGTCAGCGCATTGCCAGACGAATCTGTGAACGTAATGTTTCCGGTTTGCTGATCTTGGCTTCTAACAATACCATCCGATGTCATGATTTTACTGGAAGTGTTGTTTAGTATAATCCAGCTCAAGGTGTACTGATAGCTTCCATCCGATTTTTTTGATCTGTAAAAAACGACATTTTTAACTTCTAAGAAGTCTGTTATGTTAATGGTAATTGTCTGCTTTATCAATCCATTTGGACCTTTACAGCATAGAGTATAATCCGTTGACTTCAGTGTTGGCACCACATTGAATACTTTGCTTGTTAACCGCCCTATGCCTTGATTCATAAAGATGCTATAACAGTTCAGAACATCGTATTCGAAGGTGACGCAGTCACCATAACGAATTTTGTTGTCCTTGGCACTACAGGTGAACAAGCGAATAATAGGCGTTTCAATATATACTGTAGCGGACCTGCTCACTTGTTGATCATCGCCTATTGCATAAATCATAAATTCAGTGTCTTCTGTTACGCTTGTTTGAATACTCCCAGTCTTACTGACTTCAAGATCACCTGGGGTCAGTATACACTTAACGGCGTCACCTCCAACAACCCAGCTCAGCTTAATAGTGTCTCCTACGGCTGCTCTTGCAGGTGTTGCTTCAAAAGACACGACTTCTAATAGCATTCTTTTTTTGAAACACGCCAGAAAATCGGTGCCATTGGCATTTTCTCCTTCTTCCATAAAAATGGAAGTAAAATCCACAGCCACATAGACCATTTTTTCTAAGCTGCCGTAAGTCACCATATTGGTTATACTAAAATACATTTTCTCTCTCGGCTCAAATGTATAGCCTGCTGTAGGAAACAGCTTGAAATAGACACCGTACTGGTTTTTATCATATGCCTTTTCTACATTCCAATTGTAAGGTGCATAACATACAAAATCATTGGCAAGACTTTCTGTCGTTAAATAAGCCTCTCCATCGCCTAAAGGAAAGTACACATATATGACTGAAATGTTGTGCTGCTCTACGCCAATGTCTGGTATGGGGTCACCGTCTTTTAGGTTATTTATGAAACTGATGCTTTTCACACAACTGACATTTTCAATTTCGACGTTAATTTGATTGCGAATTTGTATGTCCTTATCACATGTCTTTTCACTGAGCATAAGCCACTTTGACCCGCAAATTTGTCCCTGAATATACCGATCCACTAAAATGCCTCCTTCTTTAGAACGAGGTCGGGGTAACGGTTTCCGCTGCTTTGCGTTAAGCAGAGCTTTGCTGAAACCACTGGGCGATTAGACGTATATTCAAAATCACCGCTGCAAACCTGCGAGACTTTGTACCATGTATCATTGTCTAGAGAAATGTAAAGCTCCCCTTGATTTACATTGTTTGTCTGCCAAGTAAATGTTGTGTAGAAGTAGTCCGGGTATGCCTGGCATTCATAATCAAAAATCTGAGGTGTGTTAAAAGCTCTGCCTTGAAGGCTAATCGCCTTAAAAAGGGTGTATGAACTGCCCTTAGCTTTCAAAGTTGCTTGTTGGAATTCACCTATTGGTACCACAAAATTCCCACAGGCATCAACGTCTTTTTGAATGTTACCGGTTTTTAAAGTTAATGAAGCGCTGTATGCCGATTCCCAGGAAAGTGTCCGACTTTTAACGTCATAATTGAAGCTTTTTAGTTTAGGCGGTGAAACATAAACATTGGCTGCCGAGTCGATATTAAAGCCACTCCCTTCAACGTTGAGCATATAGGACATATTGCGATTCACATGAACTTTTAACTCAGGCGATGGCATTTTAAAAATGTTTATGCCCTCTGGCAATATTTTTCCGGAACTTGCGCCTCTGACATCCCATTTTAAAGTTACTTCCTCATTCAGCCCTGCGGTTGACGGCATTGGTATGTACCTACAAACTTGCGGTACTGCTTTGACCTTCTGAATTGGAAACATTTTAATGACGTCTTGAATGCCTACAACGTTTGAAATTTCGGCGTAAACATAGGTCAATCCCTCTGGGCAATAAGATTGAATGTTTTTGCATTTAAAATAGACGCTAATCAGCGTTTCTATAACCTTTTGTTTATAACAACTGATGACAAAACTTAAATGTCTGTCTTCAACCACACCTTCTGCTACTGACCAATCATCGGATTCCGTTTCGAACGTTATAAGCTTCCCGCGTTCTGCGTCAATGAAATCACCCATGGTGCTGCCATAGGGAAGGAAAAATCGAATGTACGAAGTGTCTTCCACTCCCTCACCATTTTGCAGTTTCTTTAGAATAGCTTCTGCTGTCAGCATTTTGGGATTTTTGAAGGTAATGTTATGCACTCGATCTGGGTTCATGAGTTGAAAAACAAGATTGGATATGACGGGTTGATCTTTTAAAATAATATCTTGTGTATTCACATAAATGCGATTGTCATTAACATCCATTAAATACAAGCAATTGTCAACGCCTTCAATCGTTTCTGCTAGTGCTTCATTTTGTTTCATGGTTCTCACCTGCTTTCAGTTTCAAAAAACCTTCTGCAATACCTATAGGGTCTTTTGCTAAAAATGCGTTTCCATTTGCAGGATACAGATCAGAAGTCTCATACCATTTGTCATCTCCCAACGGCACAATAAACGACCAAGCTCTGTCAGGTATGTTGGCATAGGGCATAACCAGCGGCTCATTACCAACCAATATTGGACCTGTATAAAGTGTTAAATAAAGTGAGTTAAGCGCGGTCTCAATTCGATTTTGAGGAATGCGCTGTGTCATAACCGGCAGCATACCTGAAATGAGATTCATAGTTTGAAGCGGGTCAATGAGCACTGTCAGCGTCTGATTCTTGCCTGAAACTGCCATTGGAATGTCTGCCTTATTGTTTTTATTAAAGTAGTCAGAGGTTTCTTCTTGGCAATATATGCTGTTGAACTGAGCATACGTTTTCTGACCATTTTCGATAAAGAAACCAATAACACCATCTTCTAAATGGTCTCTTTCCCCTACAACAAGTGGCATTTTAAAAGACTCAATAGACGTCGGCGGAATAGGTACAGGGGTTTTTGTATTGCTCTCAAGCACCTTGAACCGAGCTAAAGGTCCCTCTTGCACAATGCTCATGCGTGCTCTTGCCAAAACAAGGGGTCTGCCTATGTATAGACTTAAACCAGTGCTTTGAGCGCCCCCACTGCCTTGTATGTCCCAAAAGGATGAATCGATAATGCCAAGGAGTGGTGTTAAAACGTTTTCGTGTTGACTGCTTCTAGACAAAATTTCATCTGCAAATGCTTTTATTTCACGCTGCATGATTGGAATTTCAGAGTGTCCGGCAGCTGGTCTCAACATGACAGGACTGTCTTTAAAGCCTGTGACGACCAGACTGCCTAACATTTGACCGCTTTCGTCATAGAGCATTAAGCTTTGGTCAATATGATTGGGAATTACCCATCCGCAAATTGGGGTGTCCTTAAGACTAAAGTCGCATGGCGCATTTGTTTTTGAGTCTAAAAAGTCGAACTGCAGCTTTGTAGACTGCATGAATCTTGGCGGCAGCATGACATAAGTCCCATGTTTACCCTTCTCTGGGCTTAGGTCTTCTGAAATTGCCAGAGACTTACATTCAACATTTTGAAATTCTCCAAAAGTATCTATCAGTCTGATTTTGTCGAATTTAAAGAACCCGCCGCGTAAAGGCGAAAAGAAGCTGTTGAAAATAGGTTTCTCAATAATGAAGTCAGAAAGTGCCTGCCTTACGGCGTCAGCAAGATCTACACTTCCATTTTTGTAGATGATTGCCGGAAACCGGAGTACCAATAAATTCATGAGAAATCTGTCATTAAAGCTGTCCAGCATCTGCGATAATACTCCCAGTTCATTAAGTCCTTTTAATCGGTTTAAATCATGATCCGCTAGGTATTTCTGAACCCTTTCATAAAGCAAATCCGTCACCTGCGGGGTTAACAGTATGCGACCCTCTAAGGTTACAGGCTGGTCTGTAGTGACTGCTTCACCTATATAAGTATAATCACTGTCCTGCAGTTTCCAATTTTTCAAGCTGGGTTGACTGGTTAAAAGCTCTTTGTCAGGATAATAAAGCCCTCTCCAGTAAAGCATTATGGGTTCCCAATTCATACCCTCCCAAAAATTCATGCAGTTAGCATCTGGGTAGATTTTGCCGGTTTCACTAAAGGGTGTTTTTTGGGTTGTTAATATTTCTTGAAGAAGATAGGCTCTTTCAGCGGCTGTAAGATTTTGAATGCCAGTCTTATTGATAATACTTTCTAAAATAAAGCTGCTATTACAACCCAGAAAAAGCGCACTTTCCAGTAACACTTCTTTACACTCACCCACTAATGCGTCGGGTTTTATAAGGTCGGTTCTTTGGATTTGAACTGCATAGTCTTGTCCCCTAAGTTTAAAGGCAATTGGCAGGTAGTCCAGCGTGTCGCTGATGCTTCTGCAAATTAACGGGTCGTCTTTTCCGTCTTCATTCTTGGGCTTAAAAACATGATTTCTTTCGACGCCTGAAAGTAGCAAAACAGGCGCATTAGGCTCAAAATACCGATCACCCGCTGTTTTCTGAGCTTCATAATTGTTTTTCAAATCCTCATTTAGCTGCTGAGTCAAGAACTCTATTTGTTTTTGGAGTTCTTGAATTTGATCGTTTAGCTGTTGGCTCTTTTCAAAAAGAGTTTTAAGCATTTCTTCGTACGTTTTCATCCATTTTTGAGCTGCGGCTTTGTCTGCCGGTGGAAAAAGTATTAATGATTTTAGAACGTACTTTGACCAAATATCGTTTATTTCAGATTTTGTGGCATTAAGCTCGTAAATCGATTGTGTACGCTCACTTTCTAGTCTTTTCAACCTGTCATAATAACGTTTGTCAAGGGCAGGTATGTCGGGCAGCTCTTGATAGTCCTTACTGTTTAACAAACTCTGCAAGGTATAGATTTTCTCTTCGCTTTTGGTGATAAAGCGCTGTTCATGCTCTGAATAATTCGATTTGAATACACCGTTTAATTCCGTCAACTCATGAACTTTATTGTTGAGCAGAACCTTCATCAGATTTTCGTTTTTTAAAGAACTGCTTTTTAGCGCTGAAAGAGCTTCGGCAGACGTGTTGCCGACCGCTAGCTCAGGCGATTTTAACCCACGGATAAAGGGACCGTTATAATCTACCAAATCCGATTCCCAACTGATATTGGTTATAAATCCATGTAAAAATGGTTTTGCCGGAAATGCTGCGGCTGCACTAGGCTTCCAGTTGTAAAGCCCTAAGCACTCATCAGCATCCTTGACAATGAGCGCTTCGCCTTCATAATAGCCTCTAATGCTGTAACTAATGTCAGCATTTTCAATCCTTTTTTGGTTGTCATCCAGTAAATCATCGTAAAAACCAAATACGTTTCGGCAATAAGAATACACGACTGAAAACACAGGATTACCGCTGTTTATGGTTGTTAACACATCTACCGAAGTTTCTGCTTTACTAACAACCGTACCATATGGGTAAACTCTTCCTAAAAATCTGTAAGGCAGCTGACTGTCTTGAAGGTACGGATAACTACAACTGTCATCGTTATAGTTTTCGGGTGTGCAGGTTAATTGTAAAACATCGCTTTCCACAAGCCAGTTTTTAACGCTTACGGTTGATTCGTTTTTCATTTTCCATAATCGAGTAATTATATAGCGATTTGGCACTCTCGGATAAACAGGTGGTTCTTCGGGGGATGCTTGAATGCCTTGTCTAAGACTCTTTGGAATAAACCAATGCACGTGAATGCCTGGTTTTTCAGTGGTTTTGTCTGACATAAGCTCAGATGGAACTAAATCGCCTAATGGGTTTAGCTTTATTCTTGTAAAATCGTCCGCTAAGTTGGTAAAAACCGTTGGTACAGGGGATTTACCCACCCGCAGGGCGTAAACTTTCATAGGTACAAGTAACGTACTCATCTCAGAGTTTATTAGTTTCTTCATCGCTAAGTCCTATTGGAAGTCCCAGAAGAAGTCAATGTTTTTACTAAGCGGTGCTCCATCTTTAGACTTAAGCGTTATAATTCTATAGCCTTCTTCGTCTGATGAAATGACTTCTAATTGAACGTCCAATTCAAAGATTAGACTTGCTTTTCGCAATGTGTAAGGCTTTGTCAGAATATGATTTTTCCATTCTTCTGTCGCTTTAATGCTAAAGCTTCCTGCTTCCTTGTCCACTTTTGTGTTGATGTATTTTTTATTGTTGCAATAAGTCAGAACCTTGTCAGGCGACTCTTTAAGGGTGAAGGAATAGTTGTCCAATTTAAGTATTTTATAATGCTCAATCAACTGCAGCTCAAACTCAATTGGCAAATACAAATCCAGCTGTTGCGAACCGTCTTGAGCGGTATAATTGTCATTTAGTGGATATTTGTAGTTGCCAATGCCGCTGTCTGTTCCATTAATAACTTGAACCACTTCTTTGCCTGTGCTGCTGCAAGGGTGAACGAGATTTTTAGTTGCAATAATGCTGTTGTTGCCTTTAATTTTAAGGCTGTTAGAATAAGTGGAGCTCTTGTTTATGCCATTTTCTTTCCAGGAAAAATCGATGTTCAGATCATATTCTTTGTCGTCTAAAGGAATGGGAAGGGTAAAATCCATTTTGAACTTGGAAGTATTCTTAAACTGGTGTTCTTTTGTGACAATCTGAATCCCGGAAGGTGATTCTGTCACAGTTAAAACAACACCTATACAGTCCAGCTTTTTGCTGAGGGACACATTTGTATTCACAGTTAAGTCTGTACCGTCAAAATTAGGGTTTTCTACTTCACAAGAAATTTGAGCAGTTGAGAATCCGTGGGTTTCCATTGACACACCTCCAGATTTTATAACACTTTTTCTAATATGATCGACTGTCACTAAGAAATCGAAATACCCTTGTTTCTCAGGATTGTTAAGGTCTTCCAGCCTTACAAGGCTTGTTTTACAAGCTTCTGCTTCATAATGGTATTGGAATGGCGTCACTTTAGACCACCACTCTTGTAAATCGTTTATGCTCGTATAGTTTGTGTTTAAAGCTTTTTGCAAGTTTGGATAAACACTGTTCTCCCAATCCTGCTGTGACGGTCTTTTATTTTTGAACAGCATTAAGAAGTTATAGACCCCACGACCAGCTTTCTTAAAAATAGGCTCATTCACCCGCGTTAGACTTTTGCGTTTGTCTATTGTATTTTGAGCAAAAAACTGAACGTTATAATCGCTATCGGCGCCTCCAAGCCTTACACTGCCTACATTTGGATAATCCTTGTATTTATCAGGTGTATAATGGCTGGTTATATTTTCATAAGTAACCGAGTTGTACGCTTCGTTGAGGATAAGCGCATTTTTATCGGCTGTGTAGCCATTGAAGGGCTCGTGAATAAAGGTATTAGACAAAATATGCATCAGTATGCCAAGTCGAACAAGGGCATTCTTCTGAGGGTGAGTCAGACTGGAGTCTTCCAGTCCATTCTCTTCAGGTGTCGAGTACAAATCCTTGGCATCCTTGAAAAATTTAGCAAAAAGATCATTGTCGCCAATATCTGAAATTGGTTTGACCAGGTAATCTGTGTCGTCTTCAATTTGATACGCTGGAAAGTACTCAAAGGGAATCAATATTTTTTCTTGAAGGTCTTTGTCGCTTAAGGCTTTTAAGTCGTCATAGCTTTCAAGTGCGGTTAAAAGAAGTGGTACAGTACAATGGTCTCCACTGCCCGTAAAGAGGTTGTTGTCAATAATCCTTTGAGACAAGCTCGCATAATTGGTATAAATTTTCGCATCTTGATTGTTGTCACTAATAAACTGACACATTGAAGAAACCAGTTGAGCTTCTTCATCGGTATAACCCACTACGCTGGCAACATATTTAACTGCGAAATATTGAAAGTTAATCTTCATATTGAGTGATCTCCTTTATTGAATTTTGGAGGATATAGTCGCCTATATACATTCCATTGCCAATAATGACTTGATTATTGGCAAATTGGAAATTGTAAACGGTGTCGTTATAGTCAACCTCGTTATTTTGAATGACACTTTCAAGACCATCTACTGTTCTGATCTTCATGCCCACTAATAACTGAAAGGCAGGCAGCAGACCATTTTCCGAATAGATGATGTGGTCCTTGGTCATTTTGATGGATTTGCCGCTGTCTGTGATGATTTCTTGAATCTTCCCTTGAGGCCCTTTGTATATATTGGTTAGTTTTGCCCCTGTCCCATTACGAGTCATAATTAAATTTTCCATTGTCACGTACTGGGCTTCCTTAAATGTGCCATCTGCTAAGGTTATGAGGGTTTCTTTGGCAACACAGCCCCATTGAATCCAAATTTTTGGACATTGAAGATTCAGTCTGTCGTATAAGTCGCCATAGCTTTTTACCGAAACACCGATAGGCAGCGAAGAAAACTCATCCGTAATGAGTACTTTAAAAGAACCGTAGAAGTCAACATTGGTATTGGGTTGGTAGCCAAGCTTTGAGTTGTCTATGATGTTGCGCCAAGAATCCGGAAAAATGAAGGTCATTTTCGTACATTGATTTTGGCTGTTAAAAGCATCTTTTCTTTGAATAATTTCTGAGTAATTTGCAAAGGCACGAATTTGACCATTGACTACATTTGTAAGCCACAAATCATAGCCATACTCTTCAGCCATACCGTCAATCCAGAAGCCGTCATTTGCCTCAACGGTCACTGAAAACGGCATTCTGACCAATATTTTTTCATGCTTGTCATCTATAAATGGATCATATGGATAAGAATAGTCGTAGTTTGGTATAACGCCATCTCTTAAATAAGACACTTGAACTTTATCGTGATTAGGGTCCTTTTTATGTTTTTCTTGAATGACTGGCGCATTGACTGTAAAACTCTTGATCATGTCTTTGTTGCTTTTAACCATAAAACTGTCTTGCTTTGTAACATAAGCATTCAATTTAAGCTCAGTAGACCCCCCGCTTTGATGCTCCTCAGAACAATAAAAGGTACTAATAATTAAAAATTGCCTTGGTTTATCCTGTACCAGTTTTGAGTAATCAGCGGTTATTATGCCGTTATAGAGATTCGTATTGTCTACATACTCCTCAAGTGTGCTTAAGAGCATATTTAAGGTAACATCACGAAACTCCGTAACAACTTTAATCCTCTTTTTGGTGTTGATATAGTCTGCTCTAATTTCAGCCAGCCCTGTGCCTGCCGGATCATTTCCGTCGTTTACATCGTTTGAAACTGAGTGCCTTTCTCTAACTAAAAGGTTTTCAATCGCCATTTGATTGTCTGGCCCATCATGGTAACCATCGTTTCGAAATAGCTCTGTTTTTACTTTTTTCTCTTTTCTTAATTTTTTCAAAACCCCTATAAGCTCCGGGTTTTCTTCTTCAAATTTCTTCAACCCACCCACTTGCTCTGTAAAAAATTTATAGTGATTCTCATTTGAAAAATCCAGTTCCAGATAGCCAATTCTTGGATCAATTTCTTTTAAGACCTTATTTTTAAGATCAGATAACGATGGATACACGATCTCACACTCCTTTATTTTGCATCTTTGCGGATGACTTTTCCTAGGTAAGGGGTCTTAATCATTTGAAGTGCGAACTCAGCCGATGTAAATGGTTTACTGAAAAAAGTCTCCATATTCTTAGCAGTCGCCGCTACATCGATTGTTCTGGCATTTTTATTTTTTAACACGACCTCAACAGTGTCGGTTTCGCTAAGCAGCGACCCGTCTTCAAAACTTCTGAGCCGCTTATAAAACTTGTCATTAATGTGGTTAAATCCAAAAAAAAAGCCTTCTGGCGGTTGAGCAATTTCAAGTTTATACGGTACGCCAGCAAAGAGCCCAATTAGAACTTCGTCGGAAAGGGTTTCTATTCTGAGTGCTTTAATGACTGCATCTGAATGATCATAGGCTTGAAACTCCAGACCTCTCCAGCCTCTGACAAGAGGCGACCTTAAAAGAAATCCTCCCATAATAGAAACGGGCTCTGACATGGACGCATTGGCTACCGACTTACCTTGTAATAGGGGTCTAACGGCTTGAATTCTTTTAAAGACATTGTCGTAGGCATTTTTTAATAGAACTTCATCGTGATGTAAGTCTGCAGACGCCGTCCTGCCTAAGCTGCAAGCACCATCCATAATGACTCTCTGCCAATTGCTGTTCACGTAGAAAAAACGAACTGAATTGCTTGGCAGTAGGTTTTCTGAGGGTACTAAGTAATGAAAGGAAACGTTCTTTAAAAGACAGATTTCGCTTAACCACGCCAGTAGATCGTCTTCTAAAAGTTCTCCGGAATCGTTAATAGTTTCACGCATGCTTTGATAAAAATGATGCTCTTGTTCTGAATTAAAAATCCTTAGGGATTCATGGGCCAGTCGAATTGGCATTTCCCAGCACCTCCGCGATGGCATCCTCTAGAGACGCTTTAAGTTCAGTTTTTAATGCCTGCTGTGTCAAATGATGTGGTAAAACCTTGTTTCTGTTGTCATTTAAATGGTTTAACATTAGAGTATGGTACTTAGAGGTCTTGACTGTTTTTTGATTGTTCAGGCGCCACTCAAAAAGCTTCTGTGCAAATCCTTGATCTGTCAAAGCCATTGATTTGCCTTGCTGCCACGCTGCTGCGTAGCGAACGTCAAACATACTCAACTCAGGGTCATAGCAAAGGAGTTGATCCGCAAATTGTGCGCACCTCAGTTCAACAGGTTCTTCAGCATAGGGTATAAACGGTGATTGGTACCAGGAAACAGTCTGACTGCCATCACGAATCTGATGATTCATTGGCATATAGCCCTGATTGCAGAGCTTTTGAACCAACTCATTCGTTCCGCTGTAGGGTGTTTCCATCATGCCTGCCTTTAAGTTTGTAAAGACAGATCCGAAATCAAAGAGTGGTTTAGCCATTGAAAACTGCCAACTGCTTAAAACAATCATTCTGACGTTTTCACACCCACTCAAGATTTCTTCGCGCTGCGTTGAATCCTTTAAGCATTTTTCAAAGCCTTCAAGTGACACCAATAGTGCCGTATGAGTAATGGCGTGGGTTTCATCCAATGGCATAAGACAAAATCGATTGGCAACAATTGTCGCAAACCAGTCATCCTTCACGGTTTCGTCGGTTACCTTATAATCCAGGCTGACACCTTTGCCATGAGCCAAAAGACACAGTTCTCTTTCGTAAGGCACCAACTCCGTGAAAAGACTCTTCGGCAAAGTTACAAAACTGCACGGCGAATCGTCCTTTTCATGAGCTTCAAGCTTTAGATTAGGAACAAAGGTGTTCAATTCAGGTTGAATGGCTTCCTGATAATTGGAATTCACCACTGAAAACACATCAGTTTCGTCTAATACAAGCAGCATCAGCCAAGGCATTTCAGGCAGCTCATTATTTAATTTCATCTCCCAAGGTAAAGTTCTGCGTTTTAAAACAATATGCGGCAAACACTCGCTGTAATCACCGACAGCACTTGCAGGCGGGTATACCGAATAAACCTGACCGCCTGGTATGCTAAACCGCTCCGTTGCAACGGTTATATTCAAAGATTCTGATGCAAGCGCCACTTTTAAGTTTGTTACTTGTTCAACCTTAATTTCATATTCGCCAACCTCTAAAGGCGGAACGGTCATTTGTGAAAATCGAATGCCTCTGCTCATTGTCTTATCACCTGCATTTCCAGACTGCCTTCTGTTCTCAGCTTTGGCGCTGTAAAAAATACCGCTCTAGGGTTGTCCCCAATTTGTTTAAACCTGGCAAAATTCCACGTACCAAAATTAAAGCTGGTTTCTTCAATAATATTGTTGCGGCGCTCGTTTTCTGTTATTGTCTTTTGAATGGTTTCCATAACCACATCTTCCTCTTCGTCGTAATGCTTGGGGTCAATAAAGTTAGGTCTTATATAACGGATTTCTTTGGTTATAGATTCTCTTTGGCTGAGCACAGACTCTTTATAAGCGCCTTGACTTGGAATAATGTGAAGTACTTCTGCAAAGTTTGAAGCATTCAGCTGCATACCCATTGGCGCGTCTGTAAGGAGTTCGCCATTGATACCAGGGTCTGTGTTGCCCCATAAAGCCGATGGCACATTTTTCAGACTTGGCGTCGCAAATAGTTTTGCTGTTTTAGTAGTTTGACCCTTTTTATAGACGCTGACTTTCTGCTCAATTGTCACACTACTGACTGCCATAGGCACAATACCAAATGATTTGCCAAACTCAAACACTAAACTGCCATTGTAGTACAACTTGCTGCATGGCGTCTTTTGGTCTACTGAAAAAGCTGCGTTATAGCCGTCAACAATATAGGCGGGTTCACCTAGAGACGTTTTATATTCACCTAAAAGTCCGCCGCTTACTGATGTTTTACTCAGTACCGTTCCTAAAGAAGCACTTTCGGCAGCTGCCTTCTTACCTTTTATTGGTAATGGAATTTGTGAAGCTGCTTTGCTTTTTTGAGTGGATTCCGGTATGAAGCTCTCAGCAAATTCACCCCATTCGATAGGCTTTGGTTTTCTGTCATTTTTATTGTTGTAGCCAATAGTAAAGGATAGGATGTACCAATCTATATAGACTTCACACGAGAAATCAGGACCCCATAAACTGAGCCCGGCACCCATCTCAACCTTAAAGGTCTTTCCAATTCCAAAAATACTGATTCTGTACGATACGCCAACACTTACTTGTACACGTGCAGAATAGAAAAATGGTTTCCACTGCATTAAAAATTCTGCTGCTGCAAAAAACCACGCCTTTAAGTTGCCCAGCTCAAATAATAATTTAAGCTGACCGCCCGCCATCATACAGGTTGGTGTTAACGCAAAATACGCCTCACCCTTAACCGAAATATTCTTATTCAAAATCCAAGTGACACCCAGTGCCGGAATATCAGGGTAATGCTTATTCACAAACTGAGGGTGATGGCACCCGCCAATCGTTACAATGAAATCTCCCTTATAAGCACCGCCAAACCAGAAGCCTAAAGCAAAACCACCCGTCAGCTTGCAACTGGGATGGAATAAAAATGAACGGTCTGTCAGAGCTGCCATGATTATAATTTCTCCAGCCCCAATATCAATCACTGCCTTAATGGCTAATTCTGCCCTGGCAATCGGATTCAGGCCTGATACTTTTGGCGGTAGGGAAGCGTCTGCTAACCCTAGCAGTGAAATAACAACATTGTTGCCAAGTTCAACGTTGAGCAGCAAGAAGGTTTCAAGAACTCCAAATGAAGTAAACCGTATGCCCGCAGAAAAGAAATACTGACCTTTAATCGGTACAATCGATTTACTGAGTGCGCTTAATGCCGCTTTAGGAGGCGTGTCAGGTTTTAATGCACTACTGCCGCCCATAGCTGCAGCAACTAATGGAAACGTCCTTACACCGTCTAAGTTCGGTAATTTAAGTGTTCTATTGATTCCAAAACCCAGCGCTAAGCCTGTTACAAAGAAGTACGGCGGTCCACCCATTGGGGCACCAATCATGAGGTAGGCAAAAAAGCTCATTTCTCCACTTCCAGGCAGCTGTCCATAAGATCCCAGTGCCATGAAGCTGTATTTTGAAAGCGTTAATCCAAGCAAACCGTTGTAAAGACACTCTTCTTCTTGAGATTTATACAGTCCGCCAATTAAACTAAATGCTTTTGTTTCCACATTTACCATTAACCCGCCTAAGCCAAAGCCAATGTCGGTTAGCTTTTTAAGGGATGTAGAAACATATAGTTCATAAAAATCGACACGCAGCATGGCAATTGTAAAGCTCGCGTCGAGATAAAGCTTCAAGTCAGAGCCGTTTAAGCTCACCCCAATTTGTGAAAAGTATAGGACGCTGAACCCTTTATCGATTTTAAGCCAGTAAATTGTGTTCTTTGGCTGTTCGGCATTTAAGCCAAGGCTTTTCACCTGTTTTTTTAATGACTGTCTATAGTCAACAGACAAGTCTAATGGAATTTTCTTTATTCTGAGTTCTGAAACGATAGAAAATACGAACTCAACATTTGCAGTGTACGCTAAATCTATTTTTTTAAAGAGAAAACCATCGCCGTCGTCACAAAATTGGCCTACAATCGGCAGGCTCGAAAGCTCTAATTTTTGATTAAATACCATCTCAAAGCTGTAATTTCTGTTTGTTCCAATGAGTTTGGTCGATAAAGTCAAACTCCCGAAGTCACGGATTACTGCGTTGAAATCAATCAACTGATTGACTGTAGCGTATCTTAAACGGATCGTTTCAATAAAAAGTTCAAAATCGAGACAGTCAGGAAATTCAACACCGAAATATTCAGCAACTTCCTGCATTTTAAAAATAAAATCCCGATTAATCCACTGCCCGGATACAGCTGTACCTTTGGGAGAGTTTAGGAAAACAAGTTGAAAAAGTGCGTTATTAATATAAAAATCGCTGTAAAGCGCTACTTTTAAATCAAGTGACTCAGCATCTTGTACTTTCATATCCTCCGCTCCCTTTATTTTAGGAGCTCATCAATATTTTCAAGTTTCATTCGCTCAATAATTTTAGCGCGTTTTGTGTTGTAAACAGCAAGTCCCAATGAATCAATATGGAATATTTTAAGACTCTCATCCGGCTTAACAGGATTTAGAATCACAAAGTTGAGCGCATACTCAAATGGTTTGGTATTCGCCGCAATAGTTGATTTGTCAACGTAAATGAAAAGTTGTCGCATTTGTATTTCAATGTTATTAAAAACATCAAGACCCATTGAAGTAAGTGTTGCTTTCATATCCTCTTCAGTAACAGGTTGACCACCGCCAAAATCAGTAATAATTTTGTTGACTTCAGTAATCAGCTCAGTCAGTCTCATGCCTTGTGGTTCCGGATCGGTCGGTATAACGAGGATTCGAGTTCTTTTTTCACTATCTGCCTTTGAAGGATCTAAAACCTGGTATTGATAAACCCCTTTAAGTTTACAGTTGAGAAGTGTTAAATCTACAAACGCAAGTACATTGTTTTCCAGGCCATTCGGATCGTTTAACATCATTTCATTCATTACAATACGCCTCCTTGTATGTATGTGAAAGCATGCGATGCTGAATCGCTGGGGTGAATTACTTTTACCTTTTATTCATTTGCCTGAGTGGTCCAGCGTTTAATGAAATTGATGAATATTATCACAATTAATCCAAAACCCAATCTCAGCAAACGTTATCACGCTCAATACGTCAGACCTGATCAAGTCTGGGGTGTGGGTATAAGCTATGTCAAAATGAAAAAAGGCTTCATGTACCATATATAGCATATCGAAATAATTTGTAACAATCAACTACATTTTGGATAAATTGGATACATTTTTATTAAATGGATAGATTGTAAATTTTAAAATAGAGCATGCGTTTTAATCAATAAAATATATCTCAATTATTGAGCTGCCGGCCGGCGCCAGGCTTAACGTTTGAGATACCTTTTTGTTAAATCCCTTGTCTTTTGTATCTCGAAATGGTATAAAATGAACTAATGGATAGCGTTGGATCAAGCTCAATTTGAGATACAAAAGTGGAAAAAGGCTACTAAGAACTTTATGCCAAAAGCTTAAATTAAAGGAGAGTGTTAATGATGTCACACCCTCAAGCAGGAAAAGAATACACATACGCCGACTACCTAAATTGGCCGGAAGAAGAGCGATGGGAAATCATTGACGGAATACCTTACATGCAAGCAACGCCGACACGCATACACCAAGAAATACTAATGGAATTATCGAAACAAATCGCAGTATATTTGACAGGGAAGTCATGCAAAGTATATCCAGCCCCCTTTTGTGTACGATTGCCCCAAGAATGTGATAAAAACGAAAATGATCTTAAAAACGTAGTTGAACCCGATATTTCTATTATTTGTGATAAATCAAAATTAGATGATAAAGGCTGTCTCGGAGCTCCCGACATGATCATTGAAATAATTTCTCCGCCATCAACAAGAAACGATAAAATCATAAAATTTAATAAGTACGAAAAAGCAGGTGTTAAAGAATATTGGATAGTAGAACCAGATCAGAAATTCATTAGTGTATTTATATTAGGAAAATCCAAAAGATACGGAAGGCCTGAAATATATACTGAGAATGACAAAATTGCACTATCAATTTTTCAAGACTTAGTAATAGACCTAAATCCGGTTTTTATATAAGGATATTTTAAAAATTAGCTGAAACTGTATTTCAGTTAAGCAGCTTGGCTGGCCCGGATCCAAACCAGGCCGCTTGATTTATGAGAAAAAAGCCAATCAGCAAGTGATTAGCTTTAGTAGCGAATACTTTATATTAAATTTGAGTGATTCATCTTAACACTACTTCAAGAAATTTGTTTTTAACTTCTTCCCATTTATTTTCTGGTATAGACGTATTATACATTTTTGTTATTCTATCTTTGAGATTGGTCAATTCCATAGCAGACGTTAAATTATAACCTTTCTTACTGTTTAAGCCTTTCATTGCGTAATTTAAATTTGGTAAGATATAAATTGAATATTCATTTTGTGCTCGCCAAGCTGCCCTCATTTCATTGATACAATGGATATTTTTAAAATAATTATTGGACAACATATAAAATACATTCAATCTTTGTTTAATATGCTTATTCAGATATTCGAATATATCTTCATCTCCAGGTACACCATGCCTTGCTGAAGATGTATATAATATGTCAGCCTCAGGAATACCTAATTGTTCTAAAACGTCTACAAATGCGTCACACATCTCCTTATCCTCGGATGAGTGACTGATAAAAATCTTCTTCATTTTGAACCTTACCTCTTTTCTCTAAAATCTTGGCTAAAATGTGTTCTAAATTTAAAGACCACACCATCAGAAAGATGAGAATGAGAGCTAAAATGAAATGACAATTTGATGGAAATTATGGACGATCATTTTTAATCCCATGACCAGCTACATCCGGTCCAGAGCCAGCATTAACCCATGAATAATAGCCTGCGGCCGCGGAGGGCAGCCAGGCACGTAGATATCAACGGGAGCAAAGGCATCAACAGCTCCTCTAATGGCATAGCTCTCACCGAAAATCTGATCGCCGCTGCAGGCACAGGCCCCCAGGGCCATGACCAGTTTGGGAGTAGGTGTTGCCTCATAGGTCATCATCAGAGCCTGGGTAGAATTACGGGTGACAGGCCCGGTAACCATCAACAAATCCGCATGACGGGGAGAGGCTACAAAGTCAATCCCATATTGTTGGATATCGTAAACAGGGTTGCAGACATGGTTCATTTCAAAATCACAGCCGTTGCAGGAACCGATGTCCAGATGCCTGATATGCAGGGACCGGCCCAGGACCCTGCGGATTTTATTTCTCAATTCTGAACCGGTATTCTCAGCCAGTGAACCGCCCAAGATTGCCAATTTGTAATTAGTAGTTTGTTTTAAACAGCCCTCCTGGCAAGAATCAACGCAGAGCCCACAAAAGACACAAGCCTTCTGATTAACTACCCGTGAACCTTCGTACAATTTTATAGCATTGGTCGGACAAACATTGACGCAAAGATTACAACCCTTGCAGGCTGCATTTTGCTCTACGACCACTTCACCCCGGGAACGTTCCGAGGGTACCGCCTTTTCCCAGGGTTCTGTTACATTACCGGTGGCGATAACTTTTTTCCAAACCTTTAACAACTCGTACCCTCCTATCTGTCCACACAGGCGTATGATAGTTCATAGCTCTTATTTATGAGCGGGAAGTCGGGGATGATATTACCGGGTGCAGCTACCGTTAGGGCCGGCCAGTTCGGATAAGCGGCAGCCCGGGCATACAGGCGGTAAACGGTATTGTTCTCCCCTACCATAAGCCAGTGAATGTTATTGCCCTGAGGTGATTCGCACCAGCCAAACCCGCTGCTGTAGGGTTTTATAACAGGGATAGCTGCTTTCAGGGGACCCTTAGCCTTAGGCATTTTCTCTAATATCTCGCGAATCAGGTTCACAGTCTGAGCCACTTCATCAACACGAACCCACAGGCGGGCTGCCACATCACCGCTCGTGTAGATCGGAACCTCAAATTTCAGCGAGGAATAGCATCCATAGGGGAAATCCCGCCGGATATCGACATCAACACCGGAGGCCCTGGCGCCAACCCCAACGACTCCTAAATCCAGAGCTGCCTGCCGGGGCACAATGCCGGTGGTCTCGACACGGTTCAGGAAGGCATCGTTTCCTCTAAAGAGTTCAATCATCTCATTGAAGTCAGGTATCAGTTTGTCCAGCATTGACCTGATCTCAGCGCTTAACTGATCATTAATGTCAAGGCGCACACCACCGGGGACAACCATGCCCCGCAGAAAACGGTGACCGGTAAGTGCTTCGTTAACCCTCATGATATCTTCCTTCAGACGGGCACCGGCCATAATTCCCACAGCAAATCCCATACCGGCACACAAGTTGCCAATATCGCCCACATGGTTATAAAGGCGCTCCATTTCACCTACCAGCGCTCTTAAATACTGGGCCCTAGGCGGAACGGTTACACCGGCAATGGTTTCAATAGCCTGGCAATAGGACAAAGAGTGGGCAACGGTGCAGATACCCGAGATCCGTTCCACCTGGTAGAAAGCTCTTTCAATCGGTGCCCCTTCAATGGCTTTTTCAATGCCCCGGTGCAGGAAGAATAACTTGGCATCCAAGCGGATAATGTCCTCGCCTGCCTGGCTGAAGATGAAGTGACCTGGTTCAATAATACCCGCGTGGATTGGCCCTACAGGGACCTGAAATACTCCCTCCCCTTCCACCCCGGCCATGGGAAACTCTTTCTTAGCAGTGGGTACGGGTGTTTGGTTGTTAAAGTCTTTGCGCAACGGAAAGATCCCCTGGGGCCAGTTCTCATGCAAGGCAAGCGGCCTTAAATCCGGGTGGCCCACTGGCTTTAGACCAAACATGTCGTAAATCTCACGCTCATACCAAGCTGCGCCTGAAATCTTAGGAGTAATTGAAGGGAACTCCAATTTCCCTTTTTCTTTCAGGACAGCTTTGATGACCTGCATACTTTTACCGACTGAAAACAGGCAGTAGATGGCATAATTGCCGTTTAGCTGCCGTTCGTCATTGGCGAACATGGACATCAGGCCATTTTGTCCTTCAGCGTAGAGCTGGCAGGCAGTCTCTCTTAACTCGGCAGCCGGAATCGTTTTATAATCCTTCATGGTTCCTTAACCTCCTATCACAATGTCTGCCGCTTTGGTTAAGATTTCGCTTAGAAACGGTGGCAGGTAAAGTCCGCCGATTATCAGCAGGCAGATGGAAAGACCAATGGCGGTTAGAGCGACTGGCGAAACATTGGCCCGCTTCATTTTTTCGGGAACACTGCTGAAGGTCATCTTTAAGGCGTAGTTCATCAAACCGGCAAAGACGCCCACCAGCAACAGGAGGGTTAAACCACCCAGGAGCCACATTTTGCTCTCGAACATGGCGTTAATCAGCAAGAACTTACTAATAAAGATGTTTAGCGGAGGTGTCCCTGTGATGGCTAGGATGCCAATCATGAACATAGTGGCTACGGCGGGCATAACCCGGGCAATTCCTTGAATCTCTTTAATGTTTCTGGTTTTATACTCCTGGCTAATGATACCGACCAGATAAAATAGAGCCGACTTGGCTATGGCGTGGTTAATGATGTGCAGCAGTGCTGCATACACTGCCAGGTGGCTGCCAATCCCGAAACCGATGGCGATAATCCCCATGTGCTCGACGGACGAATAGGCCAGCAATCGTTTAACATCATGCTGTATCAAGACAAAGGGTATGGCCAGCATGATCGACAGAATACCCAGTCCGAGAAGCACCGTATGAATAAATTCCGTACCAATGGTTCCTTGGATAATAATGACGTTGCGAATCAATGCGTAAAAAGCACAGCTCAAAAGCGCACCGGATAAAAGACCGCTGACCGGCGAGGGAGCCTGACTGTGGGCGTCCGGCAGCCAGGTATGCATGGGGGCCAGACCGGCTTTGGTACCGTAACCAATCAAGATGAAGACAAAGGCTAATTTTACAATGGCAGGATTAAGGGTGTGACTGATTTGCTTCAGGTAGAGCCAATTCAGAGCCTGGGTCTCGCCACCGGCATTAACCTGGGCATAATAGAGAATCATAGTACCCAGCAAGGCTAAACAAATACCTACCGTGCAAATCATGACGTACTTCCAGGCTGCTTCCAGGGCAGAACGGTTAAAATAGAAGGCCACCAGCAGCGCAGAAGCCAGAGTTGTGCCTTCCACAGCCACCCACATCAGACCTAGGTTCCCTACAACCAGAACGCTCACCATGGCAAAGGTAAACAAGTTAAGCAGGGCATAATAGCGGGGAATCATCTTTTCCGTGGCATGTCCTTCTTTTACTTCCTTCTCCATATAAGGCAGGGAAAATAAGGTGGCGGTAAAGGTCAGCAGAGCTACCACTAAAAGGAGTACAGCACTCAGGTAGTCCACATACAGAAACTCGCTGCTAAATACTTTAATTTCCGTTATCTTGCCGATGATCGCCAGGATAATACCACTGGTTAAGGCGCTCCCTGCCAGATTGGTATAGCGGATTGCGGCAAGTTTCTTTTGCGGCAGGGTAATTAACCCTATGACAATAGGCAGCACTAAGGCCGCTAAGATCAACTCGAACATCGATATCACCCCTTTAACTCGTTTAAGATGCTGGTGTCGGTGGTCTCAAAGGAGTACTTAAGTCTATGAGTGAGAATTACCAACACAACCACAGCAACCAGAATATCAAAGAAGATACCCATCTCGATGATCAGCGGTAAACCTTTGGTAATGGATAAACCTAAAAGGTACAGTCCGTTCTCCATGGTTATTAGACCGACAACCTGCATAATGGCCTGAGACCGGGCGATGATCATCAAGAGACCAATCATCGTTAAGGCGATGGCTGCTCCCAAGGTTTCTCCCGCCATATGGGGCAATACTTTATTCACAAACCCGTAGGAAACGATGATCGCCAGAATGGCCAGGAGGAAAGAGACGTTGAAGTTAGCAATTTCCCTTTCATGTTTTAATTGCAAGGTAACCCTCCACAGAGAATAAACAATTAACCCAACTTTAATGACCGCCGTCAGCACTGCGGCGATATACATATGAAATTCCCCGGTCTTAAGACCGAATATCAAACAAGCCAGAGCCACAATCACCGACTGGAATCCTAAGATACCCACAGCAGTCCGTAGAGAGGATACCCTGGTTAACAGGATCGCACCGGCTAAAAGCAGGACTGTCAATAGTGTCATTAATCTTTCCCTCCTTACTACATGGCGATGATCGCCAGCAGTGATAAGCAGCCGGTTGCGGTCAGCAATCCTGGCAATCTGAACAGACGCATCTTATTGGTACTGGTTTCAATACCGGCCAGGACAACAGCAATTACCAAGACCTTAAGGATCAGCCAAACAACGGGCGGCAGACTGCCGGCAGGGTTCCAGGGCAGAAAGAAGTTGACCATCAGCAAGATGGTGACCAGCTGCTTAAGAGCGGAACCCCAAAAGATCAAACCAACTGAGCGCCCGCAATACTCTAAGACCATCCCTTCGTGAACCATGGTTAATTCCAGGTGAGTATCCGGGTTGTCCACCGGGATACGTCCGGTTTCAGCCACAGTAAGAATCAGAAAGGCGATGGCTGCCAGGATGGCCGACAGGGAAATTCCGGAAGATGCTGAGGCGCTGGCCATTTGCGACATGACCGTGCCATTGGCCCGCATAGCCACAGTTAACAAGGTCAGCATCAGCACAGGCTCCACCAGAATATTAATGAACATTTCCCGGGAACCACCCATCCCGCCAAAGGTACTGCCTGCATCCAGGGAGGCCAGGGCCAGAAAGAACCTGCCTAGTCCCAGCATGTAGATCAAGACAAAGATGTTATCATAGTGCAAACCCCGGTCAAACAGGAGAGTCGGTACTAAGGCTGCCGCTCCCAGGGCTGTGGCAAAATAAATATAGGGGGCTGCTTTGAAAATCCAGGATACTGTGGGAGAAAATACATTATCTTTTTTGAAGAATTTTCGTAGGTCGTAGTAAACCTGAAAGTAACCGGGTCCCCTTCTGCTTTGCATTTTGCCCTTGGTATTTTTGATCACACCGGCTACCAAAGGAGCCAGCATTGCCAGCACAACCACCTGTAAGAGCATGAACAATACTGACATGCTTACCACCTCACTCCCAGAATTAGAATAACGACCGTTACAAGCAGGACATAACCAATGTAATGCTGCAAATTACCGGATTGCAGGGGTTTGACACGGCTGACTAAAAATAAGATTCCTTTTTTAAGCGGTTGATAAAGCCAGCTGTCAATTAAATAGCTGATCCCCACTGTCATTTTCATCTTAACCCCGTGATAGGGATTAAGGGTTTTGTCGGCAGTAACATCGTCTTTGGAACGGAGAAAAACCTTAAAGGCTCGGCGAACCGGTTGGGCAAAACCGGTGGCAGTGTATTCCATCCGGGCAGTGGGAATAATACCGCAGGTCCAGGTTTCTCCCTCAACATTTTTCGGTTTACCATTGAAGTTGTAGACCAGCACAGCGGCGATCAGACCAACCACCAGCAGACCCGCGACCACCGGCATGGCGATGACGCCATTGGCCTGTGGGATGTTGAATGCCGCGGCATACCAATGATTGCTGAACAGACCACTGACCTTAAGTCCAGCAGATTGGGAGACAACCCCCTGTAAAAGGTTGAGCATCCATTGGGGCCAAACACCCAAAGCCAAGCACATTAAGGACAGAAGGCCCATCCCGGTCAGCATTGTGCCGGGAACTTCTTTGGCCTGTTCCGCGTGTTTACTGCGGGGCTTGGCCAGGAAGGTTACCCCAAAGGCCTTAACAAAACAGGCAGCGGCCAAGGCACCCGTTAATCCCAGCAAAGCAATCAGAATTACAGACCCTAAACGAGGAATGACCCCTGTTACAGCCTGGGGTAAATAGAAAAGTGACTGATAGGTCAGCCATTCACTGACGAAACCATTAAGTGGCGGCAAAGCTGAAATTGCAGCAGCTCCGGTCAGAAAGAAAACTGCGGTGTAAGGCATTTTCTTAATCAATCCGCCCAGATGTTCGATGTCTTTTGTATGGGTTGCATAAAGTACAGAACCGGCACCCAGGAAGAGCAGAGATTTAAAGACGGCGTGGTTAAAAACGTGGTAAAGTCCTGCCACAAAAGCAAGTCCCGCCAGGACAGGCTGATTTGTACTCATGAAGACCATACCCGAGCCAATACCAAGCAGGATGATACCAATGTTTTCTACCGAGTGATACGCCAGCAGACGCTTCAGGTCGTGCTGCATCAAGGCATATAATACACCCAGGACTGAGGAGATAATGGCCAGGAAAAGAACCACCCCACCCCACCAGGCAGGTCCGACACCTAAGAACTCCAGGTAAAACCGGCACAGGCCATAAATCGCAGTTTTGATCATAATACCGGACATCAGAGCCGAGACATGGCTAGGTGCCGCCGGGTGTGCTTCAGGCAGCCAAATGTGCAGGGGGATCACACCTGCCTTGGTACCGAAACCGATTAAGGCACAGAAAAAAACAGTATTACGCAGGGTATTCGTTAAGGAAGCACCTTTGAACATTTGGAAGTCCAAACTGTGCACCGTCATACTAAGGATTAATAATGCCGTTGTAATAAAGACTGTACCCAGGGTGGTCATCAATATGTATTTATAGGCAGCACGGGTGTTAGCTGTCTTTTCATATTCATGGTTGACCAGGAAGAAAGAAACTACGGTCATGAGCTCCCAGGCGATCAGGAAATAGGCCACCTGGCTGACGGTTAGTACCAGGGCCATGGATAAGATAAAACCGTTATAAAGTGCGGCCATTAGTGCTAAACGCTGCTTGTAAAACTCACGGCTGTAGCCGAGAGCGTAGATACTGGCCGCTGTCCCTACAACTCCTAAGGCCAGCAAGAAAAAAGCAGATAAATTATCAATTCGGATGATTAAGGATCCAACCGGCAGACCCATAGCATACGTGAACGTTACGCCACCGGCAATAAATACTTCAACTGAACAGGCCACAATGGCTAAACAACCTAACACGGATAAACCGTGAGCTAAAATGTTCGTTACTTTTGGGCTGCTGTTCGTTAGGATGGGCGTTAAAATGCCTGCGGTAAACAGCAGCAGCATTACCGGATAGATAGTTTCTATCACGAAATTCACCACCTATTGATTGGTTTGTTTATTGGTTTGTTAAGAAATAATGAGACCAACTTGGAATTATTTCACTAGTTCGCCAGCTCCTTCCCCTGACAACTATTTAGTTGCTTTATGGTTGGACGATTTGACATTATATAGCATTAATTAGCAAGAACTATGCCTATATTATTTGCTGCTTGCGGTCTCTTTCAACGACGGGCTAAACCCGCATGATTACAAGAATAGATGGACTTTTCAGTCAGATAAAAAACGATCATCTTCCGGGCAGGCTAGCAATGACGTATACGTTATTGTTATAGGTATGAAAATATTGCATGGTTTTATATAAAAAATCCCCCGCACCATCATTCATAAGTGAACACTTACAATGATGGTGCGGGGGGAAGATCATTAATTCTTTCTGGCAAGGTTTTTCTGTATTCTTTCAAGACGGTAGTAAAGGGCTCGCACTGAAATTCCCAAATGTTGAGCGGCTTTTGTTTTGTTGCCCTTGTATATTCTCAGGGCTTCCTCAACCAGATCATCTATATGCTTGTCAAGATTAATTGGATCAGGCGGTAAGGATTTGGTTTCCGTTTTCTCCCCTGTACCCTTGGGAGTAAGATTACCTGCAGCGTTTGGAGTTAGATTGCTGAGATGCTCTAATTTTAATTCTTCATCATCAAACATAAACGATACCCATTCCATTGCGTTGCGAAGTTCCCGTACATTGCCCGGCCATTGATAGGACAAGAGAAACTTGGCAGCCGGTTCACTGATCCTGCTAAAATGTTTACCCCGGCGTTTGGAGAAGTCGGTTAAAAACATGAGGGTGAGGGGCAGAATGTCGTCCGCTCTTTCACGCAAGGGAGGAATTAAGATCCGCCCCACTTTGAGCCGGTAGTACAAATCTTTACGGAACATACCTTCCTCAATTTGCTTTTCAAAGTCCAGGTTTGCGGTGCAAATAATCCGCACATCCGTTTTAATCTTTTTCAAGCCGCCGACACGATAGAAACTTTTTTCTTCTAAGACGCGGAGAAGTTTAGCCTGCAGCTCCAAAGGCAATTCCACGATTTCATCCAAAAACAGAGTGCCGCCGGCGGCAATGTCAAATTTGCCTTTTTGCCCTTTGTTCACTCCCCCGGTAAAAGAACCGCCCTCGTAACCAAAGAGCTCACTTTCAAATAAGGTTGGGGAAATAGCGGCACAGTTTATATCGACAAAGGGACTGGGGGTTTCCATAGTTCCATAATGGATGATCCTGGCGATAACCTCTTTCCCCACTCCCGTTTCCCCTTGAATCAAGACAGGTACCGTGCGGTCAGTATGATATTGCTGAGCATGCTTGACCAGGTTTTTCATTTCAGCGGAGAAAACCCCAATCGTTTCAAGCCCGGCCTGTTTAGCAACCAGCTGCTTTAGCTGGGTTAATTGCTGTTCAGCGTCCCTGGTGGCCTCTTTTAGCTTCTCATCAAAGTGCTCCGTCAGCACTTTATTTTCGTACAAGAGGTTCTGGTGTTCCTCAACCCGTTCCAGAATAGAGGTTAATTCCTCAAAGTTAATGGGCTTGGTCAAATAATCATAAGCTCCTGCCCTTAAAGCGGAAATAGCCAGAGATACGTCAACAAAACCTGTATAAAGCACCAGGTCTGCCTTGGGTTCCATATCCAAGGACTTAATGGCCTCGATCAGTTCTATCCCCGACATACCGGACATTTTTATGTCTGATAATACCATCTGAAAGCGGTTCTCTTTGTAAACTTCCAAAGCTTCTTCTCCGGAATCACATTCGATGACAGTATGACCCTGGAGAGCTAAGTAGTTGGCTAAAAATGACCTGCTCTCCCGTTCATCATCCACAAGTAAAATCTTCACAGCTTCTCGCCTCCATGCTGATTAACAACTAGGAAAGGTAATATGAATAAGCGCTCCGCCACCGGGGTTATTAGCGACTGAAATCGTTCCGTTACTAGACATTACAATGGAATGAACGATGGACATTCCCAGGCCCATTGAGCTGCCGGCATCCTTGGTACTAAAAAAGGGTTCAAATATTTTTTGAGCAATCTCCGGGTCAATCCCTGGTCCATTATCCCTAACTGTTAGGTGGATTTTTTGGTCTGCTGCCCAGGTACTGATTATGATTTCTTTTTGTTCCTGTTGATAGGGTTCTAAGGCCTGTACTGCATTCATTAGTAAGTTTAACACAACTTCCTCAAAACGAACAAAGCAGCCGCAGACAGGTAAAACAGCCTCTAGTTTTTTAATGACTTTAATACGCCGTGATAAAATCTGGTTATTGACCAGGGACAAGGAATTTTCCACCACTTCGTTGATATCACAGGGTACATACTTAAAACTCTGGCTGTATTTAAGGAAGGAACGCAAGTGGTTTACTATGGAATCTATGTGGTCAACCTGACGGGAAATATTCGTGACATTTTTTATGATTTCTTCTCCAGTCACCTCTTTCCTGGAGTTATAGAGATAGAGGATGGTTTCTGCCAAAACCTTAATGGCATTTAATGGCTGGTTAATTTCGTGAGCAATTCCTCCGCCGATAACGGCCAGGGTGGCAACCCTGGAAGCCCTTTCAGTTGCCTCTCTAGCTTCGGCAATCTTTAATTCCGCTTTTTTTTGGGCCGTTATATCTCGTCCCACAGACTGATATTCTACGATTTCACCATGCTCATTCAGGATAGCCCGGTTCACCCACTGGGTCCAATGTAGTTTGCCTTGATTGTCAACAAATCTCGGTTCCGTAACCACAACAGGGTTTTCCGGGGTCAAAGCGTAAACTTTTTTCCTGATTTCCTCCCGGTCATCAGCACGAATATACGTCGTAAAATTTTGCCCGATAATTTCTTCCACCGGCTGCCCGATAAATTTGCCGAAGGAGCCATTGACAAAGGTCAGGGTTCCATCGGTATTAAACCGCCTGATCAGTTCAATCTGATCCTCGACAATTGCCCTGAACCTGGCTTCACTTCGTTTGAGCTGCTGCTCAAATTGTTTTTGGTTGGTAATATCCCTGCCAACGGATTGATACTCAACAATTTGCCCGCTCTCGTTAAAGACAGCCCTATTGGTCCACTGCTGCCAAACAACTTCGCCGTTAGGTCTGATAAAGCGGCGCTCAGCGATAGCCACCGGGTTATCCTTGTTCAGGGAAAATATTTGCCCTTTGACAGTTTCCCGGTCTTCCACCGGAAATAAATCCATGAAATTGTGGCCCAGCAATTCATTCATGTCCTTACCATAATATTTGCAGAAGGCACTATTGAGAAAGGTCAGGGTACCGTCCGGCCGGAAACGCCTGATAAGTTCTATCTGATCTTCCACCACTGCCTGGTAGCGGGCCACACTTTCCTTTAAAGCCAGTTCAGTCTGCCTGTATTTGGTAATATCCCGGGCAATCCCTTGCAGTCTGCCGCCGGGAACCATATTAATGGTTAGTTCACACAAGAAAACAGAGTTATCTTTGCACCGGCACCATAATTCTTCAATAATTTTCTTGCCTTCTTTAAGATTAGAAACAAGTTCATACCCGTTATTCAGGCCTTCCGAAGCAATTAACTCAACGAAATTTTTCTCTCTGAGTTCTTCCTCAGCATAGCCAAACATTGAGCAGAGCCAGGAATTTATGTTTATCAGGCGGTATTCGCCATCAGTTACAAAGATGCCCACACCGGCTTGATCGACTAATACCCGGTATAATTCGTTGCTTTGACGATAGGATGCCATTTTATGAGATATATCTGTCCCTTGATCAGCACCGGGTTTAAGATTGATTTTCCTTCTGTATTGTCTTGGCATTTACATAAACTCCTTTGGCATGACAGTGAGCATGCTTTGAAGACACTGTCTTCGCACGGTTTAAACCTTCTTGCAGACTAACTAGAAATTCGCTATTTATCCCCTCAAACCCTTTAACATGACCACTTCCAATGAAAAGACCATTGTAATTAATTATAATCCTAATTCCATGTATTTACTGAAACTGTATAAGTCCTGAAATCAGTTAAAGAATAAAAGCACCTGCTTAATTTGGCAGGTGCCCTAATACTCAAAACTACTATAATAATTGCTGCCAAGCAATTTGTTCAGGGTGCTCCTATTTGAGACTGTATCTCCCTCCTCCTTGGCAATAGTCTTCTGCCACCAGTCCATACATGGAGTAATTGCAGATGCCTTGATTGTTCCAGTATCCCATCTTCACTGTACCTTCCAATACCAAATCGCACTTGCGCATGACTTTACCGGAATTAGGATTACGAGGATCATGTATGGACTCAACCCGATTAACATGAACTTCCTCAAAGAAAAAACGAATCAATTCAGAAAGCGCTTCCGATGTAACGCCCTTATTCCACCATCGTTTTCCTAGGCAATAACCGACATGAACCATTGCAATGCGTTCATCCATTTTAACAATGCTAATGCTTCCTATAGGCTCTGCTCCATTTTCCTTGAACACAATCGCCCATTGATAGAATGCATCGTTTTCATATTGGCCGATCCAGTCCTCCAATACATGGGATGAAACATTGACATTGCCATGCGGAGGCCAGGTTAGATATTTGGTTACTTCCGGATCACTCGCCCAATTTCTATACATTGATTCAGCATCACTTAGTTGAAACTTGCGTAATATTAGTCGGTCTGTTTCGAGTCTTTTAGTTCCCTTATGTCTCATTTGATTTTTCCTCACATTTTTCAGGCTGAGATTATCTCCACCGTAAGATCTTCGCGTCTTTTTTCATAAAATACCATGCGCCATTCCACATCCTCCACCGGTGGAAAGTGCAGTGCGGAACAAACTACATGGAGCTTACTTTGTTCATTCCCGCCATAAATGATGGCAGTCGGACGATCTGCCCCGCCAACAATTACGAAGCAAATGCCGTCGGTTGTCTGCAGATTATTGGGATTGTTGTGCTTTTTCCGAGGTTGGTCGGAACGAAGGCAATCTGTAACGGTAAATGCGTCATCAGGCAGGTCCTGCGAGAGCGTATAGCTCATCACAGTGTAATGTGTCGGAAACTCCTGATTTTGGTTGTCAAAATCCTCCCGGGACATTTCGCGATGGTCATATTCCTGCACAATCAACGTATTCTGTGCTCCGCTAGTCGGGTGGGTAAACTCGATGCGCTCACCGGGGGCCGACACTTGGAAATGCGGCCCTGATATAGCGACAGGGATCTGCATCAGGTTTATGCTGAGCGTTCTGATCTGCGGTTTGCGTTTTTTCGTCCAGGGAAAGGCAGCGCGCCAGATTGCCCAACCATAGGCAGGATCAAGACCGTAATGGCGGATCACGTTCCTGGCCTCAAAGTCGTTGACCTTCGGAAGGCAAGGATTCCATGACACTCCGCAGCCACGAGTTTTTGAAAGGACAGTTCCGTTTAATACAACTTGCGGACTTACATTGATGGTCAGCGGATTATCTGCTTCAATCTGCATCCGCTGTTCCTCGGTAAAGTGGGTCCCGTCGTTCTCCATAGAGAGATTCCACTTATCCATAAAGAACCGGATACGCTCAGCCGGAACTTGTATACAAAAGTCCACTACCAAGCCTTTACTGCAGGTATAGATCGCTGGCATAAGCCAGACCTCACCGTCCCAGATAAACTGCTTAGCGAGAGAAATTTCCTTACCGGCTCTTTCACGGCCATGATGTCCCCAAAAGTTGCCGTCAAAGTAAACCTTCCATTCAGGCAGCGTCTCAGGTATCTTCCCCATGACAGGAATCCCCTCTTTGTAATCTTCAGTCGCCATGATAACCTCACATCCTATGTATATCCTAACTTAACTTATTAATCTTCCGGTATATGGAAAGCACTAAACCGCTTCGCGGTGGTCTCCGTAATTTTAAGATGCCTGTTGCTGAACTGATATAATAATCAGTTCCTTTTTTATTACTCTCCTTTACAATTAGAGCTAATTTAGATTAAAGGAGATGTTCTATTATGACCAAAGAAGAAGTTCTGGAAAAGCTGAAATTCGATGTAGAACTCAGGGGGTTAAGCAAGAATACCCAAGATGAGTATTATACCAAAGCTAAAATCTTTCAGGAGTACTTTGATAGACCTGCTACTGAGTTAGGTGAGCAGGACATTAGAAAGTTCCTCCACTATCTCACTACAGAAAAAGGTCTCGCTTCTGGATCGGTAAATTCCTATAATAGCGGTCTCCGCTTTTTGTATGGCGTAACGTTGGATATTAATTTAAACATCAAGCAAATCCCTCGTCACCGTAAACAACGCAAATTCCCTGATATCCTTACTCAACAGGAAATTCAAACCCTTTTCAAGGCTTGTGATAATTTGAGAGATAAATGTATTCTAATGACCATCTATGGTGCAGGACTTCGCCTTAGTGAAGTGGCTTCCCTTAAAGTCTCAGATATTCATAGTCAAAAAATGCAGCTTTTCATTCGTAATGCTAAAGGCAGCAAAGATAGATATGCTCTACTTTCACAAGCTAATCTTGAAATTCTTAGAGATTACTGGAAGGCATATCGCCCGAAAGAATGGCTTTTTTACAGCAGGAACAAGACTGGCACACACATGACTTCCAAAGCTGTACAAAATGTTTTTCATAAATATATCAACAAATCAAAAATCACCAAAAACGTGACTGTCCATAGCCTGCGGCACAGTTTTGCCACCCACTTACTTGAATCAGGCATAAGTATCTTCCACATTAAGCAGCTACTTGGGCACTCAGATATCAGCACTACATGCTTCTATTTGCATTTACTTAAGATTGAATCTCTAAATGTAACAAGCCCTCTTGATCTGCTCGTTGAATTGGAAAAGCCTAATGGTTGAAGTTCAAGATATCTTCCTAAACTACGGCACTGACTATCGAAACAACCATAAGCTCACTCTGGTGCAGCATAAAGCGATGTCTGCCATTCAAAAATGTCGATCGTCACAGTTAGGCGGTCATATGGACGTTTGTGATAGTTGTGGGCATACTCGAATTTCTTACAATTCTTGTCGTAATAGACACTGCCCTAAATGTCAAACTCTTGCGAAAGAACGTTGGATTGAAAACCAGAAGAGCAATTTGCTTGACGTTGGGTACTTCCATGTAGTCTTCACTATTCCAGATACTCTAAATTTGATGGCCTATCAAAATCAGAAAGCAGTTTATACACTGTTGTTTAAGACGGTTGCCGAAACTCTTGCAGAATTAGCCTCTTACAAGAAATATCTCGGTGCAAAGATTGGTTTCACCTCTGTCCTCCATACGTGGGGGCAAAATCTTATGCACCACCCGCATATTCACTGCATTGTACCAGGTGGTGGATTATCCTCAATTGGTAAATGGGTTAATAGCAGAAAGAAATTTTTCATCCCTGTTAAGGTTCTGTCTCGAAAATTCAGAGGCAAATTCCTGTATTACCTTAAACAACTATACTGCCAAAATAAGCTTGAATTCCACGGTAGTCAATCGTATCTTTCCAACGATCATGAATTTGAAAAGTTACTCTCCCCTCTCTATAGCAAAGAGTGGATTGTTTACTGTAAACCTCCTTTTAAAAATGCTTCTTGTGTTGTCGAATATTTGGGTCGATATACTCACAGAGTGGCTATATCCAACAAGCGTATCGTCAGTATGGAAAACGGTAACATTGCCTTCAAATGGCGGGATTACAAAGATAGCAGCAAGCATAAGCTAATGACTGTTTCTGCTGATGAGTTCATCCGCAGATTTCTTATTCATATTTTGCCAAGCCGTTTTATGAAGATTAGACATTATGGCTTGCTTGGCAATCGTAACAGGACTACCAAACTGAAAATTTGCAAACAGCTTACTAATACGCCAGTTCTAATTAGGGCTTGCTAACCGAATCCTTTTTATTCGTTCGATTACGCAAATACACCAATATCTGTAATTTGAAAATACCTCTTCAAAATTTGGACAAAAAGAACCCTGAGCTTATGCTCCAAGTTCATGACAAAGAATTGCATGCTAATCATGCACTCTGCTGTTTCTTTCAATTTAGCATAAACACGATCAAGGCCATATTTCCTTTTACCCTCGCCAAACTTGCCTTCTACAGCATTACGCATCTTGGCATCCATCCGTTCAATGGCCTTCTCTACTTTTTTCAGGGCATCTCCTGAGGGCCTGCCTAGTTTGGGACCGCTGAGCCGGATGTTGTGGTTTTTGCAATACGCCAGATTTTTGCGGTTACGGTATATCTTGTCGGCCAGCACCGCCTCAGGATAGCATCCATTACGGGCTCTGTAACGCTCTACGCTATCTATCAATGTTTCTGCTTCATTAAACGCGTCCCAAGACAATTTTTCGATGCGGCAGAATCCCTTCTCGATGCTTATGGCTACCTTAGCCCCGAATTCTACTTTGGCACTGGCTTTGCCGCGTACAATCGGTCGGACATGATCCTGATAGAGGTTGACGATTCGATCCGGTATCTGATGTTGTTTTGTCTTATACATTGTTTCCTGCTGCTCAATTACGGTTCGAATGGTTTCCAATAACTTGACTTGTCGGTTGCTTAAGGCTTCAAAGCCTGAGGGAATTTCTTTCAGCATTTGGTCAACGTGGCGAAGGTTTCTTTTACAATATTGCAATTGCTGCTTGATGCCTTTTCTAAGTTGCTTCTTTCTCGGACTCCGCTGTTTAGACACACTCAGATAAGCTTTTCTCGCTTTTTCACGGTAAGTTCTCGGCCGTTTGGTTGCTTTACCCTTCGCTTTATGAAGCGTATCAATGATCTCATCCAGTTTCTCGCGGGATTCGTTAAGCAGTCCGAGGTCTGTCGGATATTTTATATCGGCCGGTGTGCAGGTGGCATCAAGGATCAACATACCTTGATTCGGTTTGGATTCTTCTGAATCAGAGTCAGCAGGGGTTTTCTTCTCTTCCTTATCCGCATCCGGAAGATTAGGTCCTTGTTGATCATCATCGTTCTTCTCGGCTTCCTTTTCAGATGTTTTTGCCGCCCGCTCAGCTAAAGCAATGCGCTCGTTGATTTTAGCCATGCGGTCTTTCTTAAAGCGCTTGCGAAATTTCACCAGGGCGACTGGAGTCAAAGGACGAGTCAATTGAAACTCCTTGAGGCCTATGAACCATTGGAGATAAGGATTCTCCGTAATCTGCTGAACCGTTTCACGGTCAGTATAACCGCAGCGAGCTTGGATGATTAACGTACCGAGTGCCATACGGACCGGTTTGGCCACATTGCCACGATCACTCGGAAACATATGGGCGTATTCTTTTTCATACTCATCCCAAGGAATTATATTAGCTAATTGAACCCAACGATTTTCGGGATCCAGTTTCCCCGAAAAAGGCAGGATGAAATCATCTATGGTTAGCTGGGGACTCGGTTTACGGTACATTTTCAACCTCCAAGTGCACGGTTTTTTTAATCTAAATTCATATTTCCTTGCACTAAAGATTCGACGTAAATGCCCAAAAACCCTTGTTAAATCAGGTTTTTCCCTGGCGTTTAGCACTCGTTAGCAAGCCCTAATTAAAGAAGAGGCTTCCAATCTTCAGCTTATCCAAAAACTCACAGGACTGGATTTGTCCAAATGTCCCCACTGTGGATCGGACAAACTAAAGCGATTTATGGACTTTGGTAAATCTCCTCCTGCCGCCATAAAAATTACAAACTCTTAAAAGTGCCCTGTTATGGGGAGGGGGGAACTATGTCTATGTTGCCATATTTGATGTTGATTTTTCATAGTAGTTATTGCGTCTTAACGCTGATTCCGTAACAGTTCTCAAAACTAGACAGGAGAATACTATTCAATCCCCATACTGATGTGCTTTTCCCGGCGGTTTCGTGCTATCGTAATTATCCAAAGTTAGGCAAGAATCGGTTCCCCTAGATATGTGTATTTATATACTCAGGCTCTAATTTGGGCTTGAGCTTTTTTACGCCTAACTCCGGATAATTTGCTAAGGATAATGTGCAGCATATAACTGCCCATGTCATTTGAAAATTATCAATCATATATTTTCCCCTTCTTTGTTTACCTGTTATATAAATACTCATCACTTGAACAAATTCTGGGCAACTTCGCATTTTTAACCATATGGGAAGTTCGCATATTCTCTCAAGCAGCGCATTCCTATGGATAGGAAGCTCATTTACCCGAAAAATAATTTCCTATATCCATGAATCCATTTGTTATGTAAAGTCGCGCGCCCCCAGATTCAGAGGCCGACAGGGCGTCGGCCCCTTGGACAAATATTACTAGTATCTAAGTAAATTTATACAGAACATCACATATATCGCTATAAAGATTCGAAAGTTCTTTCAATTCCTTCATTCCAAATCTAGCATCTGCATAGACGGCATTATAGTTATTGGTCTCATCATGAGACATAGATTCAACGAGTCTAATCCAATTCCTGCTTTTTACATTTACAATGTCCTTTCCCTTGACGAATAGAAGCAAACCATTTTCGTTCTTCTTTGTGGAATAAGGAAAGCTTGTATTAGTCTCTCCGCAACAAATTCCACTATAATGAAATATTTTAATAAATTTTGCATTATTTCGGATATGCATTCTAATTACATTTTCACATGTCGCGGTCGGTAACTGTTCGATATTCCATACAGTGTTGCTATTAGTAATTAGTTCGATTTCATTTTCTATACGATCATCAGCATATTCTATAATTGCTAATGTTCCTTCATATTCTTGAAATTGATTCCTCAGTTTCAAGACTTTCACACAATCTAAAATAAAATTTTTATTAATGTTAAAATTAATTAGTTGTTCTTGTATTCTTACTAAGCAATTATTCATTTCTATAAATAAAGGCATTATTTCAAATTGTTGTTCTTGTAAATTAAGATATGCAACTTCTTCTGGTTTCCACTCTTTAAAATTGGATAGAAGTCTATCCCGATTTACGTATACCAGTATTTCTTCTTTGTTATCTGTAATAAGTCTTTCTGTTACATTAGAAATAGGCATCTCACAATGCTGAACATAATTTCTTAATCTATACACTATTCTGTAAGCCATGTGATTATCATATTCTTGACTTTTTGCTTTATTAAATAATTCTAGATACTGCTGGTTACCACGATACTTTCGTTTAATGCGAGCCTCCCAATGATCCAAGAATGTTCTAATACCATAAAGGTAATTCATTGTATACCTATTAATATCCATTAATTGGAAATTGCTCCTCTTTTGTAAGTATTTTTGAAGAAAATTAATAAGTTCTTTATATGGTTTATCAAATACCTTATAATAATCGACTTCCATAAGGAAATCATTGAATTTTCTTGTTATCGAAGCAAAATTGCTATATTCATCCTCTCTAACTTCCCGCAACAATGTTATATTTTTATTTGAATCTAAACATGCATATCTTCTCATTAATAGTTCCCCCATCAAAACAAATCCCAATATATAGTCTTTTGTAGCATTCGCCACATGTTGTAACGGTTCGCGGGTTACCGAAGTCTTGTTACTACCTGCATATTATCTCGGATTTTGGTAACCCGCTGTTAGATGACGTTACCCGCTAGGAATTCAGGCAGAAAGAATGAAACCTTTGACCAAACTTACTAAGCGAAATATTTTCGTTTATTGAGTTTCCAGCACCGCCAAAAACAATGCTATTTAATGCGCCTTCCATGATTCCATAAGTCTTTAATTGTGCAAGCGATCCGGCGATTAGTGCTTGATCAACTCCAGGCTTAGATATAGTTGATGCCTGTATAGCAGCTCGTTGTTGAGCTAAAAATATTACTAGCTCAATTTGTAATGGTGTCAATGCGCCCATAATATCAAGGAATAACTTCCGTTCATCAAAATTACCCTTAACCGGAAAGCGCATAGTGTTTTTAAAATATTCTTTATAGTATCTGCGTTTGACCTCAATGTGTTCTGTTTCAACTTTTTCATGTAGTTCTTCCAATATGGCTGACAATTCTTCTGGGTTGTGTGAAGAGATGTTTGGTAAAGGTTGTCCTATGTTTTCTATCTCTTCCTTAAGTTCTTGGTAAAACCTTTCAAGCCGTTTAAATCTTTTCTCCTGCTTCTGACCAAAGTACAGGGTAGCTAGGGGTGCTCCAACATACGGTATGGCTTGTACCAAAGACTCAATAATTATATCACCGCTTAAGCCTTCATTCTTCATCCTAAATATCCCTCCAAATTGTTTCTTTGGGTAATGTCATCTAACATTAGATTACCGACCTGTGACGTATATCCTCCAATTTCATAGGGAGTATCTGACACATGTCGGTAATACTCCCTATAGATGCATGACCTATTACTATAATTTTGCAAATGTATTCATTGATAATCTTCTGATTTCCAACTTCGCATTTTAGACATTGCACTAAACCGCTGGCGCGGTGGTTTTCGTAGATATCTCTTAAAGTTCAAGCGATATTTCTATTAGCTATTATGAAGCTTTGCATCTCCTGTAAAACTATTTTGCAGGAGATGATTGAATATGACAAAAGAAGAAGTTTTAGCCAAACTGAAATTCGATGTGGAGCTTCGAGGATTTAGTAAGCATACCCAGGCTGAATACTATACCAAAGTTAAACTCTTTCAGGAGCACTTCGGTAAACCTGCGACTGAGCTAGGTGTAGAAGATGTTCGACAGTTTCTTCATTATCTCACTACAGTTAAAAAACTTGCTCCTGAAACGGTAAACACATACAATAGCGGCCTCCGCTTTTTGTATGGCGTTACTCTGAACGTCAACTTAAACCCTAGGCAAATTCCTCGCCACCAAAAACCACGCAAACTCCCTGACATCCTTACCCGGGAGGAAATCGAAGCCCTTTTTAACGTCTGCGACAACTTGCGAGATAAATGCATTCTTATGACTCTTTATGGTGCAGGACTTCGCCTAAGCGAAGTAGCCTCGCTTAAAGTTTCAGATATCCATAGTGATAAAATGCAATTGTTCATCCGCAATGCCAAAGGAAGCAAAGATCGCTATGCTCTACTTTCTCAAACCAATCTTGAGATGCTTAGAACTTACTGGAAAGCTTACCGCCCCAAAGAGTGGCTTTTTTACAGCAGGAATCACACCAGCACCCACATGACTACCAAAGCAATACAAAATCTCTTCCATAAATATGTAAAGAAAGCTAACATCTCTAAAAAAGTTTCGGTCCATACTATGAGGCATAGTTTCGCGACTCACTTGCTGGAATCCGGAACAAGCATTTACCACATCAAACAACTACTCGGCCACTCAAATATCAATACAACCTGCGTTTACTTGCATTTGGTTAAGATTGAATCTCTCAACGTAACAAGTCCCCTTGACCAGATGGCTGAATCGGACAAAGCCAATGGCTGAGGTCCAAGATATCTTCATAAAATACGGCCAAAACTATCGTACCAACCATAAGCTCACTATCACGCAACATAAGGCGATGTCTGCCATTCAAAAATGTAGAACGTCAGAGTTAGGCGGCCATAAGGAGATTTGTGACAGTTGTGGGCATACCCGTGTTTCTTACAATTCATGCCGCAACAGGCACTGCCCTAAATGCCAAGCTCTGGCCAAAGAACGTTGGATTGAAAACCAGAAAAACAATCTACTGGACATCGGATACTTCCATGTGGTATTCACCATCCCAGATACTCTCAATTTAATGGTCTACCAAAATCAAAAAGCAGTTTATACCCTTTTGTTTAAGACCGTTGCTGAAACTCTTACAGATTTAGCTTCTGACAAAAAATATCTCGGTGCAAAGATTGGCTTTACATCAGTTCTCCATACTTGGGGACAAAACCTCATGCACCACCCGCATATTCACTGCATTGTACCCGGCGGCGGATTATCCTCCATTGGAATATGGGTAAACAGCAGAAAGAAATTCTTCATTCCAGTTAAAGTTCTCTCCCGGAAGTTCAGAGGCAAATTCCTGTATTACCTTAAACAGCTCTACTACCAAAACAAGCTTGAATTCCACGGAAGTCAAAAATATCTTTTCGACGATAAAGAATTCGAAAAGGTACTCACCTCTCTCTATGGTAAAGAGTGGATTGTCTACTGCAAACCACCGTTTAAAATGCTGCTTGTGTTGTTGAATACCTGGGGGCGATATACTCACCGAGTGGCTATATCCAACAAGCGCATCCTTAGCATGGAAAAGGATACAGTTTCCTTCAAATGGCGGGACTACAAAGACGACAGTAAGCATAAGGTGATGACTCTTTCCTCAGAGGAGTTTATCCGAAGATTTCTTATCCACATCTTGCCGAGTCGCTTTATGAAAATTAGGCACTACGGCTTACTTGGTAATTGTAACAAGACAACCAAACTAAAGATTTGCAAACAACTTACCCATACCCCTTTATTAATTGGAGAGAAAGCTACAACCCTCCAACTCATCCAGAAGCTTACAGGATTAGATTTATCTAAATGTCCTAATTGCGGATCAGATAAACCCAAACGGTCTATGAGCTTGGGTAAATCTCCTCCAATCGCTGTCCAAACTGCATGTATTTAAGAAAGTGCCCTGTTATGGGGAGGGGGAAAATATATCTGTTTCATCATAATAACGCTACTTCGATACAATTCCTACTGAGCTTTACTTAAGTGTTATATAAATAAGACGGGAAATTAGAAATTCAATCCCCATAGCATTCTCGCTAACCTTCGCGGTTTCGTGCTATGTAATTATCCAAAGTTAGGTAACAGCATCACCACAAGAACTACCTTCTATTTACTCAAGCTCAGATTCGGAGTTTGAGCTTTTTTATGCCTAACTTCGGATAATTTGCTAGACATTTGGGCTACAATATCCTAACTAATCTGAATACCATTTCAGCTTACTCTTGATCGAATCAAGTCTTATTCTTTAGTTTAAGGAAACGGCGCTTCTATTGCTCCACTGCAAGCCACCCCTGCGCACCCTCTCTTATTATTGCACAACGCTTGTATAAAATTTGGCGAACGGAGTCACAAAAACAAAAAAGCCCCTACCTACATCGGAAAGGACCTTAGTTGTTCCACTCTTTTTTGTGGGGTACGCAACTCCTTTTTGACAAAACTAATGGAAGCCACCCTACAAAAGCGACTTCCAAATATTTTTATATTTCAAAGAGGATTCACCCCCACTCTAATTTGGTTAATTTTACCACATTTTGAGGTAGTTGCCTATGAGTTTGTGTTGCAATTCCGCTACATTGACTGGTTTTAAAGTCAAATAATATTTCTGTTACTTGCTCATCTTTGCCTAATGTGATTTATTTCCAGTTTTTTAACGAACTGAAATTGGCCCGCGCGGGCCAATTACGGACAGACATTAAGACTCGGGGCTGCGGAAAGTCTAATACGGTTTGAATCCGATTATTTTTCTTGCTTGGATCAGGTGATCGGCTATGCTAAACTGAATGTAAAGGACTTCTATGTAAGGATTTATTTAACAAGAAAATGATTCAGCACATAAAGTCATTACGATACGTGACAACCGCCACTATAATCATATAGGAGGCTTCCATGAACTTTCAAGAAATGCAAAACCGATTATCCCAAAGCAAAGAAATAGCCGTCATCAGCAGGAATGCGGAGATTGACGGTGTGATCTGCCATATCATGGGTATGGTGCGCCGTGACGATCATACGTTGCAGTTATTGATTTTGGAATATGACGAGGCGTATCGGGAAAAGCTGGAGAGTGCAGAAATTTCAGTATTGACCGCTTCCCCTGGAGAAGCGCTTACTAACCGCATGGAGCAGCGGGGCGACAGAAACTTGAGACCCGCCCTGCGTTTTAGTAACGTGAAGAAAGTCTGCTTTGGCGACTTGGAACTGACGACTAATGAAAGCAGCAACGGCAAATGCGGCACAGAGCAATGGGATAAGGTTGCGTTGTTTACCCAATTTCTCTTAAAGGGCTGGAATCCGGTGGGACTTGGTACTAGGGATATTGGGGCCATGTTTCTGACGAGTCTGACGTTCGTAGGTACCTATGACGCCATTCCGGCCTTTGCTGCAGAAGTACCCATCCGTTTTGCCATGGGCCGGGACAGCACCTGCCATCTGGTGGAAATGCCTGTGAGTTTGACTGTCGGCAGTGAGTACCCGGATAAGCTGTACTTTACGGACAAGATAAGCGGAGAGCGGCATTGGGTACAGATTAACAGAGTTACCCTCTGCGACATGTGGGCGGAGATGGCGAAGACATTTGCTGATCCCCGGCTGAAGGAACAGGTATCCCCGGAGGAACTGGCCCGGAGCAAAGCGGACTTTGAGAAGCGCTTTGCCGGAATGTGCTATCCGGTTATTGAGTATGAGTGTGAGGAAGATATCTCCCTTCAGTTTTACAGCCAGGGGTGGCTGAATGCGGAACCAATTCATAAGAACAGTGGTATGAGCTTTTTGATGAAAACTGACAAATCCATAGGAAAACTGGGACTGAAACTGAAAGCTGATATTATCCAGGAGCCGGTGCCGGCGGATACCATATGCATTGAAGCGGAGTTGTTTCAGTATAACCGGGTTAGTGAAGCGGAGGATATCGTGATAGCTTAGAATATAGAATGACACCATTATATGCTTCGTACATTAACTATGGTTTCATAATTATGTTCCTATTCTTAAAATGGCCGTACTTTAGCATTGATAAGCCAAGCAATAGCAATAAAGTAACCCAGTATGGGAGAAATACCGTATCCCATTAATGGAACGGGGAAATTACCAAATAGTGTAGAAATCAAAACAATGTTAAAGTATATTCCCAGACAGATTGAAAGCAACTTATAGTTTGGCGGTGGAAATAGGATAAACGGTAATGGAAGTATGACAAGGGAAGTGATCCCTAACGTGAACCATATTCCCCCCATGTTGGCTACCATTTTAACAATATCTTCAACATAAGCTACCGGAGGCAAACTATCTAAATTTATCCACGAAAAAATGATAATTAGAGAAAACACCCCTAAAACACTAGAGCGAAAATAGTTGTTGTTTGTGTTGCTCAATAAAATAATAGTCATTGGAATTATAAAAGCGGTCGTTTGAGAAGCGTCTGGCTGCAAAGCAAGCAGCAGTGACACGCCGATTGAAATACCAGCTGAAATCCACCAATTTGTAGTGTTTAAGATTCTCCATAACCCCATAATCAAGATAGGTATGACTATGCTTGCAATATGAAACCGAATCGGTCCAATAGATACCCATCGATGGACCCCTTCCGCTCCTGAATCTATAAATGTAAACAACAAGAGTAGTATAGCTATTGGGATAGTAAGAACATTTTTGAAAAGATCGGATTTTTTTGAAATAAGACAGGAAAGCAACAGTGCGATTATAAAGCCGAAAATATTTTGACCCCAAATGAATATTGAAACGTCATTTATATGCATTGCCAGGGAGCCAATTATTATTGCCGGAAGTGGTAAAAGTAATAATCTTTTCATCGAATCTCCTTGATTTAACCAAAATTATTTAGAAGCAGAAAGAGTAAGACATCGTACTTAGTATTGGCAAATTGGTTCCCTTTCATAGGATCAGTCCGGACTAAACCAGATAATTCAGGGACTTTATAATAACTTTTGCGGGAAGTAAGAGGAATTTTTAAACCAACGGCCTGTCTCCAAATTGAAAATTGATTTTCAATTTGGAGACAGGCCGAAGCTTATTGTACGGAGTCCGTAAGCGGTGGAACAAACACCGTCGTGTAGCTCAACCTCCCATCTGATACACTAAGGGCAAGTAATCAGATGGGAGGTTTTTAGGTTGAAATCCAAAGCTGAAACCCTGCAGCTCTGGGAACAGCGAATAAAGGAAAGAGTCCAAAATGGCATGACGATCGGAGAATGGTGCGAGAAGAATGGAGTGAGCAAGTACCGGTACAATTATTGGAATAAGCGGGTACGCGAAAAACTAAAAGCAGGTGAAGAACCGACCTTCGCCGAGGTTACCCCCATCCTTTCACCTGTCGATACAGCAAGTCAGAATTCGGTTTTATCTTCCGACTTTCAGATCTCTTTCAAAAGCATCCATGTAACCGTTCCTAGTAATTTCAATCCAGCCGCATTGGCGAGACTAATGAAGGTCCTGCAGGAATTATGATGCAGCATATCGCCGATGAGGCGGACCATATTTACTTGGCCCTGGGAGCCACCGATTTTCGCAAACAGCAAAGTGGACTAGCCTCCTTGGTGGCCTTGAAATTTAAACTGGATCCCCATGCGGGAACAAACGTCTTCCTGTTCTGCAATAAACGTCACAATGCCTTGCGAGCTTTACGCTGGGACGGCAACGGCTTTATCCTGGTCACCAAAGCGCTCTCCGACGAAATGAAATTCCAATGGCCGAAGAATCAGGGCGAAGTAAGGGACATTACCAAGCGGCAACTGGCATGGCTCTTGGAAGGATTGCAGGTTGACCAGAAAAAAGCGCACCAAGACATGGTTGACACGACTGGCATTATTTACTGAAAATGCTCTAAAATGCTGAGAAAATGGCACTTTTTTGGTATAATGGAAGTAAGAAATTTGATTAGGAAGAAAGCGCCATGCACGACGAAAAAGATCTGCGTATAGCACAACTTAAAATGGAAAACCAAAGACTGCATGAGAAAATTCACAGGTTAGAACACAATGTCGAAGCTCTCACGCAGGCCGTTTTGCATGCAGCAAAGCAGCGTTTCGGGGCATCCAGTGAGAAAACGCCGTCAACAGTAGGACAAGCATCCCTGTTCGGCGAGGAAGACGCAGATAACATTCCTTTACCTTATGCGCCCGTCCTTCAAATCAAGGAACACAAACGACCTGTACGAAAAAAAGGCGATCGTGAGAAACTCACGTTAGGGCTTTCCAGAGAAACCGTGGAATGTGTTCTGAATCCTGATGAATCGGCCTGTGGGATCTGTGGCAGTGAACTAAACGTCATTGGGAAGAAAAAAGTTCGTTCTGAGATGGAATATATCCCAGCAAAGCTGGTTATGAAAGACTATGTCCAAATGGTTTATAAATGTGTGGAATGCGGAAAGAACGACGAGAATCCCTACGATGCGATATACAGCGCGCCGGTGCCGGCACCTGTACTAACACACTCCATAGCCTCCCCGTCCAGCGCAGCTTGGATCCTGTACCAAAAATATGTGCTTTCGGTCCCTTTATACCGGCAGGAACGGGATTTTAAAAGGATGGGTGCAGCACTGAAAAGAGATACCATGGCCAACTGGGCCATACGATGCGCTGAAGATTGGCTGAGACCGCTGTATGACCGAATGCACGAACAATTGCTGAAATGCAGCATCATCATGAGTGACGAGACTTCTTGGCAGGTCAACCGCGAGCCAGGGAAAAAGGCTTCAAGCAAATCGTATATCTGGATCCACCGGAGTGGTAGTTGCGAGGGGCCGCCCATTATTCTCTACGAATACACACGAACCCGCTCGGGAGACCATGCCAGGAAATTTCTCGCAGGATTTAGCGGTTTTCATGTCAGCGACGCTTACGCGGGCTATGAAAAGGTGGAAGGCATCACACGGTGCCTCTGCTATAGTCACTTGCGGCGATATTACCTGGAAGCCATCCCCTTAGATTCCGGAAGAAAAGAGATCCCTGGTTCCGGCGGGGCGATCGGACGGGCTTACTGTGATAAACTTTTCCGGTTGGAACGCAAGTGGAAGAAACTACAACCGGCGGAGAGGAAAAAGAACCGGCTTATTTATAGCGTCCCTGTGTTGGAGGCCTTTTTCGCGTGGGCGGAAACGACAAGGACCCAGCAGGAGAATCTGAGAAAAGCCTTGAATTATACCTTGAACCACAAGAAATACTTCACCAACTTCTTGCTGGACGGAAGAATTCCCCTGTCCAATAATTTATCCGAAGTCGCCGTGAAACCCGTAGCTCTCACGAGGAAGAACTCTCTGTTTTCGGATTCAGTGGCAGGGGCCAAAGCTTCCGCTATCATATTTAGCATCGTAGGGACAGCAAATGCCAACAACCTGGATCCCTACAAATATTTGGAGTATATATTCCGCGCGTTGCCGAATCTGGAGTTTACATCGGATGATACGATATTGGATGACTATCTGCCATGGTCCGAGAAGGTGCAGCTTGAATGTCGGATGCAAAATACCAAAACGGAAGTTAAAGAGAAGGATGACCAAAGAGATGAAACTGCCTAATATTGATTTCTTAATGAACATGACCAAGGAATATCTAGACGGTAAGATTGACAGCATGACCTACAGCCTGGATTTTCCCCATGAGCTTGATCAGCGATACAAAAAGGCGCATCGTGAAGATGATGATTATTGTGAACTGATTTATGAGTGTCTTTATGAAGAAGGAATAGGCATGTATAATGAGCTATCCGATGGGGAATTCAAAAAGCTGATACGGAAACAGTATAACTACATCAAAAAAATTGCCCGAGAAGGATTTTATTAAAAACAGCTCCACTTCAAAAACAGTGGGGCTGTTTTTATCCCACACGGTATGTGTTCCACCGCTTACCGGAGTCCAATTGTCTTATGGCCTTATGCCGGTACCATTTCATACAGTTTCCGCATTTTAGGCACTTTTCTTTGAGTCCGCTCCTGATTTCGATCAATGAACAAGTATTGACGACCATTATTACGAACCTCTGAACAGGGCTATTCCGAATCACGGTTTTCATCTTGAATAGCCAGGACTTTAAGCCCGGGTCCCGGCTCTCCATTCATGAATTGCACCTCCCCCTCCTGCTGTGCTTTTAAAAGAATATCCAGGGCATCGGCAACTTTAGCCGCCAGTTGAAAATACATGGCTTTATACTCCATCCCAGTCTGTACCCCCCATTCAAGCAGAGGCAAGGCTCGGGTCATGACCCGGTCCTGCCGTCTGCTCTTATAGGGGAAATTAAAAAGCACATGCGAGGTTTATTTTGATTTTCACCCTACACATGCGCTGTGCTTCGTTATTTGCTGAATCCTAAATACCCAACCCCATCGACCGGAACAAACCCGGTGGTGAATAGAAAAGCAGTTCGCCCAATGGGTACGCGAACAGTTTCTTTCCGCTGTCTGGGTCAGGAATAGGCTGAATCTCCTGCTGCGTGAAGCCGCACAGTCCCCTCCCCGCCGACGTCTCATTAGACTCGCTTCACTCCGCCGGCACCTTGCTTGTGCACAAACAGGCAGCGTTGTATAATAAACATGTCGTCGTGGACAGTCTGTTACGTGTAGGTGATGTGCCACCTGCGCGTGCCTGGAAGTGCTCCTACACTTTCAGGTCACGGCGACTTTTTAATTTCCACCTATTTCTCATTATAGCTTTTTTGAGGTGAATTGCAAGGTATGGGAGAGCGGTAATCAGGGCGACAGCATTTACTTTTTTCAGCTCAACGCCGATAAATAGAGTATGAATATATATAAATTGACAGAAAAACTTGAAGGCATGACTGATCCAAGGCGGCAATGGGGGAACAAACGGCATTCGCTTATTGACATACTGACCATTGGATTTTGCACGGTCGTATGCGGGGGCGAAGATTTTATGGATAAATTGAGGAAAACCGCGCTCCCTCTGCTGCAAGCCGCCGAATTCGGCAGAACGGGCATTAAAAAGAAAATGTTCCGCGCAGCTATGTCAACATCCTCTTTGGACTCGTCTTTTTGCATAAGTGCACGAAAAAGGGGTTGCCTCTCTATAGAAATTATATTTCTATTTTGAGACAGCCCCTTCTTTGTTCATTCGTTTTTTTACGGTTTAAAAAGTTTCCCATAATCATCAAGAGACATTTTAAAAGTCAAATAAAAGCTTTGATTAACTCTTTTTAAGGATTTGTTTAAGAAACTCTTGGAAGGTTTCTAAGTCATATTTTTCAATGAGCGTATCAGTGGCTAAATAGCCTTGGGCTTCAATAGAATATCGACCTTGTTCGGCGTTATCTAAAGGGTGAAGCTTACTCTTTTTGGCTAAATACTGAATACTATCGAAAAATACCCCCTTTTATTTTAAAAAAACTATGATGATATTATCTTAGACACTTTTAGTTCTAGCGGCAGGAGCAGGAGCAGGAGCAGCTTTTTTGATAAGACCCATTGGTGCACCCATAGGCAATATATCGCGACCATAGAAGTTCTTGAAAAATATTCCCCCGACAGCATAGAAGCCAACTAAGGAGATAGCAAACTCTGACCAGCCAGCGATTTGTGCATACAAAGCGACAGGACCCCATTTAAATGATACGCAAGCAAGGGTGAAAAATAGAACGTCAATGAGAAGTAATATAATAATAAAAGGAACGTTCGTTTCGAAAGAAGCTACCGTAATAAACAGAGAGAAAATAAGATAACCAACAAATACTACACCTAACTGTTTAGGATCAGCTACAGCTTTCATGCCTTCACCTAACATACCATTCAAAGTTGCCCAGGAAAAAGCCATTCCGACCCAGAAAAACCCATAAGCACCTAAAACTGTGCCGCCAAATACGTTACCCTTTTTGAAGTCAATCGTTGCAGCTATAATTTGAACAAGTCCGCCCAACAATGCTGCCCAAACAACAAGTAAACCGGTTGCTTTAGGATCAGTAAAGCTTAATTTAGAAGATGAAGCCACAAAACATATCAACGACAAACCCATAACTCCAAACGCTGTAGGATCTGCACCTGTATAAGCTACTTTTACTTCTTGTGCACTCATTAATTTTTTCCTCCTTAATTTTTAATTGTTAAAAGGTAATAGGTAATATTAGAATAAATCCACGTAAATCACTAAATTTATCAATTCTCCCCCTCTCTAAAATGTTCTCTCTAGAGTACCAAATACAGTACTAAATACCATTATAACCCAAAATTAATATTCTGAATATAGGGAATTTTCTTTAATGTATGTGCCAATAGCTTTGCCTATGCTATTAAATGTACCTATAACATGAACCCGCTCATCTGTCTCAGTTTTTCCTTCGTTCAAATTAAAAGGGTAAAAAGATAATCAACCCACTTTTCTAGAAATATGCTGCAATCCATCCGTCCCTTGAATGCACGTTTTTAATTCCTTGATCACGGGATAACGTTCATTCAAATAGTCAAGGTCTTCTTGAGGCACTTTTTTACCTGACCAAAGGTTTTTGAGCATATCCTGTCGCGTGAGATAATGCTTATTCGCTGCTTGTTTTCCTGCAGCCATTGCCGTAAAGCCGTTCCGGCACGTCCTTCCAATACCGCGACGGGCCTATGGGTTGCTTCATCACGTTCAACATGATCGGTCATATACTGGATCATAGCTTCCTCAGAACTTTAATCAGCTCAGCTAAGGTATTCGGATTGAAACCTTCCGGTATGCTGATGGAATAGTCTCCAAAGGATAAGGAAAATTCCGTTTTGCAGGCACCAGGCCTTCACACTCATTCAGCTCTGGCTGCATTCCGCAATGCGGTCTCGCCAACGCTGTTTTAGGGTTAAATCTTTAGCCATTAAAAATCTCCTGTCTCTAATATCACTGTTTTTACAGAATACCAAAGACAGGAGATTATTACACGATGCCATTATATCCACTGCTTACTACATTCCTTGGCGATTTCGCGCGAAAGTTGTCTATAATTAAAAAATCCTCTTCCTCAAACTGATAGAATGTATACCGATAAGTAAGAACACCAGTCGTAAAAATTACTTCACATAGAAATATTAATTACATAGGTAAGAACTTCATCGCATATCAAGATATAATATGTATCGGAAGATTTATTGTTAATATTTAGTTCAACTATATAGTTGCACAATTTATTTAAATCGGGTTTAGATCTGTTACCACTTGGGTAAGTTAAGGTAGATTTATACGTATATGTACATGCGAATTTGTGTAGAATTAAGTTTAAGTTTGATTTAATATATAAAATTTAAGTAATGGAGGTAATAATATGGAAGAACTTAAGAGGTTACGAGGATTTTCAGGACTAAATTCTGTATGGGAGGTAGATAAAGTTGTAGAAAAGCTAGGGGATACCCAAGCAATTGAAAATCTCATATCCATCATTAATGAGTATGATAATGTTAAAAAACTGATGGAAGATTATAAGGAAATCTATAATAGAATACATAACAAGGTTACAGGGTTGCAAGATGTTAATGAAGCGACAGCCATTAAGGAAAAGTTTGAGAATGTTTTGGAAACAGTAATTGAGGTTAACACCTCTCTTGAAGAGGGTGTTTTAAATAGTACGAAGACTGGCATAATGAGTGCTCTCACTAAATATAAATTAAATTTAAAAAGTCTATATACCGATATAGGTAACGCCAAAATTCTCGATTACTTTACTATGGATGAACCGCTAGCCACCTTTAAAGATTTAGATGGAAATGAGTTTTGTATTTATATGGATTTGGAGAGCACTATCCATATCCATCCTGACCAAAACTATGACCACGATATAAAGGTTCACTTAAAAAGAAATAATGATATAACAAAAATTGCTTATATAAATGTCAATTACAGAGGATTTGATAGCTATGATTATTCTGATAATCGGGCTATAAATCCGATAGAGGCAGAAATAACTCCATGGATAGATAATTTCAATGAAGATATCAAATCTGTTATTGGAGGCATTATTGCTTCCATGAAGAACAAAATACAAGCTCTAAAGAAGTTCGATTTCGTCTGTGTATATTCCGTTTTCTAAGGACACCTCAACCGGCGAAGTTGAGCAGTGCCGCCGGGAGGGTTGCACATTGAAGGCGGCGTGTTCCAATGGATAAACATGCTTTTAACCGTGGCGGATAGTGCAACGCTGAGGTGCATTTCCCGGAGCTTGGTTACAGTGTTTTGGGTCAGCATTACTTTCTCCTCCTTTTTGCTTTTTGGCATGAAAAAAGGGCCTAACCTTTCGATTAAGCCTTTTGGGTAGCGATGATGCCGTTACCCAATTTATATCCCACACAAAAGCCGCCCATAGTCTCCATAGGGCGGCCCTTGCGTGGGATATTCATTTTTTGTTGTAATATGCTTGTCTGGTGCCTGTAAACCCTTAATTTTACTGGCTTTCTTTAAGTCCTGTAATTCCACTCCGACCAGTATTTTCTTATAAACATTCCTCAATATAATATAAAATATCAATAGCCCGAATAATTCCGATCGGCTTTCCGCCTTCAAAAACCGGCAAAATATTAATTTTCTTAGTCATCATTATACGAATCGCATCAGTTGCATTCTGCTCTGAATGAACGAACTCAGTTACTAACGGGCGAATTGCATCCGAAACCTTAGTACTGACGCTATAACCTAAAGTACTTTTACGATAAAAATTGCCCCACTTCACGGGAAATTTTTCATCGTTATCATCAGCATTTATAGTTTTTACTTTTATGGCATTAAGTATATCTCGAACAGTTAAAATACCTGCGAGTTTTTCTTCTGTCCCTTCTCGTTTTAAAACGATCATGGAACGATGAATTTTGCTCTCCCCCGTAGACTTTTTTAGAACCTTTATAGCATCTCTTAAGGTATCGGTATTATAGACAATTGGGTAATCTGATGAATCGGAAACGGGGACCATTAAATCTTTTACCTTTTTTGTTTCGGGTTTTGTTTCGAGCATAGCAAGCTCCTCCTTTTTACTTTTTAAATGACATACCATATTGACTTTGCATTCAGAATAGTCAGATATCAGTTTACGTGTTTTAATTATATCACAACATATGTCATGTTTATGACATATGTCGATAAACCTACTTGATAGCACTATCGAAGGTTCATATTAACATTTTCCCATGCCAAGTATCCAACATAATCTTGTTATGCGACCCTTACAGTCTATTGGCTGTATCTATAAAAATTCAATTGCATAGATTCGTAGGGCCTAACCCAGTTCTTTGGTTATGCCCGGAAACTAAAAAAGCATCAAGATTTTTGCCATAATCGGCTAAAATCTCGATGCTTTTTCATGTGCGTTGTTAAAAAAAGGAAGCTGTCAATTTTCATTTGAGACCGTTCCTGTATTTACAAACGAATGCCTGTTATGCTTTTGGAGGTGTTCCTTCAGCGTTTGATACAACTGCATCGATTTGGATTAAAGCATCTTTAGGTAAAGCTGATACGCCAACTGTTCTCCGAGCAGGAATACCGTTTGGGAAGAATGTTGTGTAAACTTCGTCTACAGCATCAATATCTGCAATATTTTTAAGGAAGATATTTACTTTAACCACATCGTCCATAACGTGGTCGATACTTTCTACAATTGCCTTGATATTTTTTAAGCACTGTCCAGCCTGCTCTTTTACACCGCCAGCTACCATTTCACCAGTTTTTGGGTCTAAAGGTAATTGAGCTGAAATATGATTGTAATGAGAAAAAGCTACAGTTTGTGTATACAGAGAACTGTTTGGTGCATTTTCCGTATTGTTTGCTTCTATGATGAGTCCATGCCTGTCTTCGATAGCTTGTGGGGGTGTACCATCTCCATGTGACACCACTGCTTCAATCTGTACCAAAGCATCCATAGGTAAAGCAGAAGCTGCAACTGTTGTCCGTGCAGGGACATAGGCTGTGGCCCTGGCGATAGCCGAGTCTGGGAAAAATGTTGTATAAACTTCATTTACGGCTTCAATATCCGAGAGGTTTTTGAGGAAGATATTAATTTTAACAATATCATCAAAAGGAACGTCGATACTTTCTAAAATTGCCTTGATATTCTTTAAGCACTGTCCAGCCTGCTCTTTTACACCACCGGCTACCACTCTGCCAGATTTTGGATCGATAGGTAATTGAGCTGAAAGATTATTGTAATGAGAAAAAGCTACAGTTTGCGTAGATAGAGGACATGTTGGCGCGTTAGCCGTGTTATTTGTAAGCTTTATGAGGTCGCCTGCTTGTGGTGCGTTTGGAATTGTACCTTCACCGTTTGAAACAAGTGCTTCAATTTGCACCAAAGCATCCATAGGCAAAGCTGCAACTGCGACTGTCGTCCGTGTAGGAACATAGCCTGGGAAGAATGTTTTATAAACTTCGTCGACAGCATCAATATCTTTGATATTTTTAACGAATACAGTGATTCTAACAACATCGCTCATAACATGGTCGATGCTGTCTACAATTGCTTTGATATTTTTAAAACACTGTTCAGCCTGCTCTTTTGCACCACCAGCTACCAACTTGCCGGATTTTGGATCGATGGGTAATTGAGCTGATAGATTATTGTAATGAGAGAAAGCTACAGTTTGTGAATATGGACCGATACCTTTTGGAGCATTTTCCGTATTTCTTGCTAATACTGCGTTATAGTTGCTCATGATAGTATTCCCCTTTATGATAAATTTTTTAATAGATATATTTGTGTATTTTTTACTATCAGCTTGCCAATATCATATATTACAGACTTATCCATCAAAACATGCGCTTACATACTGATCCTAACTGTATTAGTGTACTTATTTATCAATAAATATGTATAATTGAACTGGTATTATTTTGCTTTCAGCGTCCGCAGGTAAGCCTTTGCTTCGTCACCGATCCGGTAGCTCTCAACCGCTTTCTGGATAGCTTTGTTGTGGGTCCACTTCTCTAAACGCTGTTCCTGAATATAGGGCACAGCCGCTTCGTACTGCTTGGCCAATGCCGTTGCGAAATACCAGGCGATCATCATCCTGACATAGTATTCCTCCGAGCGGATAGCCGCCACAAGCTCAAGGATCTCCGGTCGGAAAGCGTCATCGAGATAGAAGCTCATCAGCATTCCGACTCCGAAGCGCACGGTATAGGTCTGGTCGGATAGCAGCCAGACTTTGATTTTTTCGTAGAGTTCGGGCTGGTGCTTTTTAAATATCTTCGGTGAAATCAGGTCACAAGTTGCCCAGTTGTCTATGTAGGGAAGAAACTCATCAACAGCGGCAACGGCGGCATCATAATCCCTAATGGTTTCAATGAGGAAGCCGTGCAGGTTATTTTCTTCATAATATCTGTGGGGAAGGATTTCAAGAAACTCCGCAACCTCCGGTCTTTTGGAAAATTCCCGGGCAAGCTTGCGCAGATCGGGCGTGCGGACGCCGATCACAGTTTCCGGGTTCACCGTCGGCATGAGTTTGCATGCAAACTCTTTGTATTTCAGATCCTGCAGCTCGAACAGCCGGTGCTGGACCTCTTCTTCTATAATGCTCATATCCTTTTACCTCTCATCTACTGAATTTTATTAATTGGATATACCTCCTCTTAACTTTATTTTACATGTGTCTTTCATAATAAATTCCGGAGAAGATTTCCGAAAGCATAGAAACTGAGTAAGCAAAAGCAAAAGTAACTCCTATTGCAACAAAAACCTGCTCACCTGATTGTTTTCCCATGATCAGAAAAAGGAACATGAGCACAATAATAATCACCTGTGTTAAATCAAAAGCCCTGCTTTTAGATGTTAACTTGATGAGATGGTTGCGTTCATCTTTCGCCTCGATATTTTCATGCTTTGCCGCCTCTCTATTGACACTGCGATAGATTTCACTTGCACCAATCAGTAGCGCTAAAATTGTCTGAATGACTTGTTTAACGTCAAAACCCTTTAAAAAGCCCAGTATCAGTGAGGATAAGCCTAAGAAAAGAAACACAACTCCAAAAGCAAATTTTCTTCTGTTATAAATCTCCATATTGTTGATCCTCCAATTCCTTGTTCTCTTTAAGACAGCATAAATTCTCCACCGTTGTCCCAAACACCTCTGCCATTCGATAGGCTAACATAAGCGATGGTCTGTATTGTCCCTTCTCAATAGAGATAATTGTTCGCGAAGATACATGAACCAAATCCGCCAGCTGTTGTTGTGTTAAATTAGCCAGATTTCGTAATTCTCTAACTCTCGTTTTCATAATCCCCTCCTCTTATAACATGAAGCTAGCTTCTGGTGAAGTCAACTTCACATTATTGCAAAAATCCTATCATTGTCAAGAATAAATACGAGGCTTACTTCGCAAATGACATGAGGGGTTCATGCAGATTTTATCATTAATTTCAAAACCGTAAAAATAAAGGCCTATCCCATCTCTAACCACAAATCTATTGCTATAAGAAACGCTACTATTTCTTTAACAAAGAGATAGTAGCGTTTCTTATAGCGATAGGGCCTTTTATTATTGGTCAAGAATTTTTTTAAGCTTTGCTTCCTTAAGCCACTGCGGGAATTCGTTCAACAGCCTTTCGTACAACTGTTCATCCGATATCCGGTCCAATATCATCCAGGGCAAAAAAGTTGGCGTTATCGACGACTCTGTCTTCTATCGTATCTAATTTTTCCAGGATGCCATAGTTTTCCCGCCCAATTCCTATGAATTGCCAAAACAGCGGCAGGATAGCGGCATAAGTGATCAATTTTCTGATCTCTCTATTTTTGTTGATTCCTTCGCCGGTGTATTTCAAATGAATCAATCCTCACCTATCATTGATTAAAGTTAATAGTTCTTCAAAACGATCAATCACATAATCATAGTCTTCTACCTTACCAAAGCCATATCTGGCATATACAAACGGAATTCCCGCCACTTTGGCTGACTGGGCATCTCCATTTGTATCTCCTACATAAATAGGTTTTTTCAGTTCATTTCTTGCCATGATGATTTTATTGGTTTCCCCTTTCGACAACTCTGTTACACCCCAACATTCAAAATCGCTGAAGTATTTATTTAAGCTGTGGGCCTTAAAGAAGGCTTGGATATAGCCATCCTGACAATTACTGACTATGAACAATTTGTATTTTTGAGACAACTTTTCAAGGGTTTCTTCTAATTTAGGGTATAACATTCCGCCATGTTCCTCTAAATAAACTTGTTCTGTTTCACAGAATTCTTTCATTAATTGCCTTTGCAAAGCTCCATCTAATTCCGGGAACAACTTTCGGCCTATTTCATCCATTGGCAGCCCCATGCATCCCTGCATATCTTCAGGCGTTACTGCTTTTGTAATCTTGGGATAGTTTGCTAAGACCGCTTGCCAGGCCTCACAAATTCCTGATATGGAATTCCAAAGAGTGCCGTCTAAATCAAAAATAATACTATCAATCTCCATTTCTTATTACCATCCCTCTCAGTAATTACCAATCTAATCTGTTTGCTTCATAGGAATGCCGACCGCCCTGCAAGCCTTTTTCTGTTACAAATAAATTATAGCATACAAGCATCCAATTATGGGTGCTTTTTGTTATGTTTGCTCCCGCCACCAAGAAAGACCTTTCCTTTGAAAAGCTTCCGCGCATATGCCACAGTATCACGGAGATTCTCCAAATGTTCATCCCAACAAAAATCGCCTTTTCTGCGTGTGTTATATCCAAAGCCCTCCAAATCGGGAGAAACCACATTATAACATTTTTCCAATATAGGCATGATAAAAGGTAATAATAATCTGGAATAACCGGCAATCCCATGTGAAAAAACCAGGGTCGGTTTGCTCGGCTCTGCGGCTCTATATATCTCAACACTAATTGGCCCCTTTACAGAATCAATCGTTGTCACTTCAACATGTTTGTACCATTTGTCTATCAGATCCGCACCAAACCAGCGGGTCATATAGTTCTTCCAAAATTCATCATTGTGATACTCTATTTGCATATATTTCCTCCATAAAATCAGCGGCCGATTTATCTTCATCGATCAAAGGGTATGGCATCTGGTCATACTGTACCCTTCTGATATGTTGTCATAATTGGAACTGCCACACTTGTAGCAGTTCCAATTATTGAAGCCAATTTTGAAAGGTGGTACAATATGGATATAAACGAAGATATACATCTGCCTGAGAAAGGAAGAAGTGGTAAACTCATGGCAGCACCAATAACTTCAACCCCAGTTTTAAAAGGCAAGGACTTGGTTGATTTAGTAATTGATTTAAAAAAAACCGATACCAATAAAGACAGAAGACAAAAAGCATTAAACGCCCTTAAGATTGTTACGAAAGGGTAGTTTTCCTATGTTTTATCGAGAAGATGAATTTGAAGATATCTCCATAAAATCACAAAGGAGACCTCCATGAATTTTCAAGAGTTACAAAACCGATTATCCCAAATCAAAGAAATAGCCGTCATCAGCAGGAATGCCGAGATCGACGGTGTAATCTGCCATATCATAGGTATGGTGTGCCGTGACGATCATACTTTACAGATGTTGATTTTGCAATATGACGAGGCGTATCGGGAAAAGCTGGAGAATGCAGAAATTGCAGTATTGACCGCTTCCCCTGGGGAAGCGCTTACTAACCGCATCGAACAGCGGGGCGACAGGGACCTGGAACCCACCTTGCGTTTTGGCAGCGTGGAAAAGGTCAGCTTTGGCGATTTGGAACTGACGACCAATGGAGGCGACAGCAGCAAATGCGGTACAAAGCAATGGGATAAGGTAGCCTTGTTTACCCAATTTCTCTTAAAGGGCTGGAGTCCGGTGGGTATTGATACTAAGGATATTGGCGCCATGTTTTTGACGAATCTGACTTTCACGGGTGCGTATGACGCCATTCCGGCCTTTGATACAGAAGTACCCATTCGTTTTGCCATGCGTCAGGACAGCACACGCCATCTGGTGGAAATGCCTGTGACTTTGACTGTTGGCAGTGAGTACCCTGATAAGCTGTACTTCACGGACAAGATAAGCGGAGAGCAGCATTGGGTGCAGATTAACAGGGTTACCCTCTGCGACATGTGGGTGGAGATGGAGAAGACATTTGCTAATCCCCGGCTGAAGGAACAATTATCCCCGGAGGAAGTGGACCGGAGTAAAGGGGAATTTGAGAAGCTCCTTTCTGAAATGTGCCCTAAAGGAATGTGCTATCCGGTTATTGAGTATGAGTGTGAGGAGAATATCTTCCTTCAGTTTTACAGCAAGGGGTGGCTGGATGCGGAACCAATCCATAAGAACAGTGTTCTGGGCTTTTCCATGAAAACTGAGGAATCCATGGGAAAACTGGGATTTAAACTGAAAGGTGATATTATCCAGGAGCCAATGCCGGCGAATACCGTAAGCATTGAAGCAGAGTTATTCCACTATAGTCAGATTGGTAAAGCGGATGATATCCTGATAGCTAAGAATGTATATCCAGATGTCTAAAGGGAATTTATGAGGATTGCACCTATCGTTGCCCTAAGGGCAATGAGAACCGGATGTTATCATGTTCAGATAAGGTTATTGTCAACTAACCCAGGCCCGGATAATAAAAAAGTTAAGAGAGGCTGTTTTTTAAACAGCTTTTGGAAAATGATCCGGACAAAAAATCAGCCCAAGAGGACGCTTATTGAAGCCTCTGGGGCTGATTTGGATTTGGACAATTTGGAAACGAACTACTCGCTGGCCCTACGAACGTTCAAAGAGCGGATGAACATTTAAATTTTATATTGTCTAACACTATCAATAGTGATAGTTTGAATCAACTGTGGTATACTATAATCAAAGAGGAGTCATGTTACTCGCATGACTCCAATATAACAGCCGCTTAAAGAGCGGACGGCTTCAAAAGTACGGAATAGACCGAACCTTTGCTGTGAGGCGGTCTATTTCCGTTTATGGAATGAAAGTATTAACACCACCAATGTTGCAAATGAAATCATCAGCATCAAAGTTTGGTATACTTCCACGGCATCACCTCCCTTCGGAGGAATGCCGACCGCCCTGCAAGCCTTTTCTGTTACAAATAAATTATAGCATACAAGCACTCCATTTTGGGTGCTTTTTATTATCTAAAAAGACGTTTATATACCATCTCCACACAGCTTGCATATATCTATCACAATACATATAAATGATGTCTGAATATCTTTCTTAATGCTCTTCTCCTGCCTTAAAGTTATAAATCGGCTGAATTACTTTCACAATATCCGCTGTCGGGCCAATATTATTTACGATGTTATCCATTGTCTTATAAGCCATCGGACACTCATCCAAGGTTTCTTTATTGACCGAAGTCGTATACACATCCTTCATCTGTTTTTTAAAGTCCGAAAGGGTAAAGCTTTGTTTGGCCTTGGTCCTGCTCATGAGCCTGCCTGCGCCATGAGGAGCAGAACAGTTCCAATCCTCATTGCCTTTGCCAACACAGATGAGACTGCCATCCCTCATATTGATGGGAATTAAGAGTTTTTCCCCTTTCTTGGCGGACACAGCACCTTTTCGTAAGATCATCATGTCAGTGTCAATGTAATTATGAGTCGTAGTGAACTGCTCCATTACGTCTAATTTCATGCCCTTCACAATCTCGGTAATCATGGCTTTACGGTTGAGCACTGCAAACTGCTGGACGATTTTCATATCATGAATATAGTCCTCAAACAGGCTCCCGGTTACATAAGCAAGAGGAAAAGGAATCTTCTGGATTTCCTTATCCCGGCCTTCAGACTTTAAACGGTCAACGAGTGCCTCCATATCTGATTTGTCATTATGGTTTAACTGCTTATACCCTGCATCCTGATAATATTTTGCCACCTCAAGTCCCAAGTGGCGGCTCCCTGAGTGAACTACAACATATAAGCTGCCGGCCTCATCCTTATTAACCTCAATAAAATGATTGCCGCCACCCAATGTCCCAATACTTTTTTCTGCTCTGCCCAATTGCACTGCTTTATGACAACGAAGCTCTGTTAAATCAATTTGTTCGTTATACCGATGAGGTGTCTTCCGCACTTCAAAACCTGACGGTATATTCTCATAAATCAACTTATCTAACTTTTGCAGCTCCAATCGTTTGTTGATGATTGAAATGGTTTCCATACCGCAACCGATATCCACCCCCACTAAGTTAGGAACCACTTTATCCGTAATGGTCATCGTGGTTCCAATCGTGCAACCGGCTCCGGCATGCACATCAGGCATGACCCTAATTTTGCTTTCTTTTACAAACTCCTGATTACAAAGAGTTTCAATCTGTACAGCGGCCCCTTCTTCCAGAATATCCGTATACACCTTCGCTATATTATATTTCCCTTCTATTTGCAACATTTTTATCCACCGTTCCATTTCTATATTAAATAGCCTGGTCATATGTAGCTCATCAATTATCTGGTCTTTGTATTAACTTAAACTCCTTGCCTTCATAAACTCTCATCGGATTTCCTCTGGTAAGCAGGTTATGCTGCCTCCACATAGATTCTTTATGGCTACTGTTATTATCTTCATTTTTAGCTTCAATAAGGTTTGCCAACCGGGCAAGTGCCAGCTTTTTATTCATATATTGCGATCGTTCCTCACCTGAAGTTACCGTTAACCCAGTAGGAATGTGAACTGCTCTGACTGCCGTCTCTACTTTATTTACATTTTGGCCACCCGGCCCGGAACTTCTCATGGAGGCAATCTTCACATCTTTTTCCGTAAACTTGAACCTTTCAGTCGACTGATATACTTCAAGATTAATAAACCAATTCTTTCTCCGATGATTAGGCCTGTAGGGGCTTTGACAAATCCAGAGGATTGTACCCTTTCTGCTGTCAGTATCACTCTTGAATTCCTGCGGATCAATGGATAGAAGAACAGATTTATAAGTACCGTTATAATGTCCGGGTACCGAATCAATGACTCTTATAGTTTTGTTTTCCTTCAGTATTGTTTCCAGGAAAAGCCCTACTGCCAGTTCACATTCATCCGGACCTTTCCCTGAGCTGATTTGCATCCACATTTCCGGAACCTCCTTGACTTTAGAAAAGAAAATATCAATGTAGATTCACTATCTTCTGGTGACAAGAACAAATTGTAATTCTTTTAGGGCACTCTCGCTGATTAATCCTTTTAGGAAGATAGTCTCATAAAGATTGAAAATCGCTTTTTCTGTGTCTCCGTCTGGCTTAGAGTATAAGCTTGTAGATTTAGGCAACCAACTATTTAATAAAGTTCTTGCTTCACTCAAAACCGGCTCCTGCTCTCCAGAGATGGCATAAAGAATAGCTAGAAGAGCCTGCCACCCACCGTAACTATAAATTACTTGAAGTGCAAAAATTCGGGTATTAAGATCTTCGCTCTTTAATTTTTCTTTCATACCGGAAAGTATTTCAGGCATTTTTGTTTTTTTGAAAAGACGTTTTGCTGTTTTTTTAATCTTAGTCAGATCAGAATTTAAAGCGTCCAATACAAAACCAACGGTATCCACTTTCGATAGTTGCCACATGGCTATCAGGGAAGCTAGTCTTATTTTAGGCTCTTCATGTGTTTTGAAACCACAAATAATGTCAAAGTCTCTTTGGCTTCCTGTTTCCCCCAGCCCTGCAATAGCTCCCGGCAAAGGGTTCTTTATAATTTGCTGCCGATAGAATTCTGGAATATCTGTGATCATTGAATGTTTTTTTACGATAAACCTAGCGTCATCTCGCACGGAAGCAGACTCATCTACCAAGAGCATCTCTAAAATTCCTCTGAAATTCAGGCAAACACTATCTGCATGTTCCCTTAGTACTGCCGTTTTAACTTTAACGGATTTGTCCTGAAGCAATTTTTCAATAATCACATCTTGGGCTTGAGGTTCAAGAGTTTTTATTGCTACCACCAGCCACATCCTAACTTCAAATGATTTATCTTGAAGAGCAGAATTTAGGATGGTTTGATCATTGACAATCCTCTCCCTCAATAGCTGATAGCAAAATAGCCGTGTCTTAATCTGAGGATGTTTTAGCTTACTCTTAACTATCTCTTTAAAGGAATCAGCTTTGAGGAAATCTTCAACTTGTATTTTTATGCGGTTAAGATCCACCCGAACCGAGTCTTGCAATTTATTAATCAAATCAAAGTGATTGATAAAAGGATCTATGTTGTCAGGAATGAACATGTTTTTAAGAAGATGCTCCGCCAGATTTCTTACAGATACAACCCAATCATTGAGCCTTAAAAGAATATATGGAACAACACTTGGGCTTTTTACACCAGATATTAATTTCAAAGCCTTCTCCCGTACATAGCCATTACTGTTGAGTGACGCAATACCTAGCAGGTGAACGGAGATATCGGTCTCAAACTCTAAAAGTCTAACCAGGCTTTTCTCATCTATTCTAGTGTATTTAACTTGATCGTAGATGCGGTTCCAGTCCTTAACCCCAATTTTACTCATAATTCCTGCAGCTATTTGGGCAGCAGTTAAAGCGAGCTTTGTATTTTTTATAAAAATTAGAGGAAAGACATATTCAAGATCCTTTGGATCGATATCTTTGCTTAACCAAAGCAAGGCATCTATTTTATCGTTAACCTTCGGAAATCCGAATATTTTTAGGGGTTTAATTAGAGTCTGATGGGCAGAGTATTTATCAAGATATTCCATCATTAATTCCCCTTCTTTTCCGATTCCCCTCCCGAAGGAAGGAAATCTCTCCTACAAGCCATTGGTTCTTCGGAGAGATTTTTAACGAGCTCTTATTAGTTCATTGCCTTCGCCGAGAGCAAATTGTTCAGCTGTTCGAGCAAGCTGCCTCCGCCTGTAAGGGATATATTTCCGATCTTATCACAAATTTTTTCTAGGAACTCCAGTTCCTTTAAGCGATAAAGAGTCTGGTTTTCCTCCATCAGCTTTGCTGTATTTAAAAGGCTTCTGGTGGAAGCAACTTCCTCTCTGCGGGTGATGACGTTGGCTTGGGCTTTCTTTTCCGCAATCAACACGGTATTGAGGATTTCTTTAATATCCCCGGGCAGAATAATATCTTTCACCCCAACAAACATAAACTCTACACCAAAACCGGAGCTTTTCTCTTGGAATTTTCCAAGGATGTAGTTCCCTATTTCCTGCTTTTTCAAAAGAAGATCGTCTAACTTTAAGGATCCAATATATTCTCTTAAGATGAGCTGTAAAATGATATAAAGCTGTTCCTCAAAGGACTTTAACTCAATGACTTTTAGAGGATCGATAATTTTGTACTGACAGACAAAATTCAATCTTAAGGTGATCTTGTCTTCCGTCATAATTTCTTGACCCGTCATATCCATCTGCTGCTGTCTAAGATCAACATTTTTAACGGCAATATGGACCGGACTCTTCCAGAAGAAATATCTGCCGGGTTCCAGTATCCGTTGAATTATATTGTCGTAATAGAGAATCCCTTTCTCATAGCTTGCAACTTCGCAATAACTCAAAAAACCGGCCAGCTTCGGGCTACTGTAGACTGAAGGGTCTATATCCCCTTGGACTTCGGGATTGCGTATGTCTATGATGATAAACTCATGCTTTTTCATGACGTTCCAGAATGCATATTTTCCTGGCTTCAGCACCTCAACAAGCTTATTATCTTCAAAATGAATAGCAATCTCATAGTCCTGGATATCGACAACTGTGAGTTCCTGCAAAAGTTCATGATCTCCAAGAAACAGATTGATGTTTTTACCGTTCGTTTCGAAAGTTTTGTTAACATCTGATGTCACTACCTGATATTTAAGCAATGGATTAAAATAATGTTTCCCAGGTTTTAAGCATTTCGTATAGTTACCGTCTTTGAATAATAATCCTCTTTCATCATTCTTAATGCTTACCTTCATTTTAATCCATCCTCTTTCTTAACAATTTTGCTGAATCTTTTTTGAGAACCCCTGCGAAACCTTAGCGGAGTACTGCTTAAGGACAGAGTTACCTATCTTGGCCATGATGAATTGCTTATGCCTCAGACAAGTTTAGGTTCGCTTTATCCGGTATCCGCGCACTTCATGGCTTAAGTCCCGCTGTCTTTGCAGAGATACTGCCCAAACGTGGGATTCTCTCCAAAGATCCAATCTTCAGGTGACCATTGAGAGCTAACCATAGCTTCAGATCCTTAAATCTGATGGGGATTCGAACCCCTTATAGCCGAAGGCTCTGCCACTGAGCTAATTACCTTACGGTAATGGAGGAATCGAACCTCCGTTCCTCGGTTCTTGAGTTCCATATTCCGATACCGGCATACCTAAATCTTAAGAAGTCAGGCACCGTAAGATTATACAGAAATCTATGTAAAGGAATTAGGAACATTTTTAGTATAGCGGGATAATTTACCGGTCAAAAGACAAAAAGTTTGCAACATTTATCTTGTTGCAAACTCTAATGATTTTCTTACCCGGCTTATTATTTCATCAGCGATTCTTTGCGGGGATGTTACCTTGACATAGGGTCCTAACGAAATAATACTCCGTATTAAATTTTCTTCTTCAAATAGGTAGTAATGAAGCTGTAACTCATATTTATTATTGCCTAAATGTTTTGCGGATCTCTCCATACCGGAAAAACACATAAAACTTCTTTCCATCGCTCCCTTTTTATCCGTAACTTCTAAGACAATAGGCTCTTGGGAGTATTTTTCGTAAAGTAATGCCCTCGCGGTTTCCCGATCTATGGGGACCTTCTCGTTGACGATCCTTAGGTTTGACAGCGTAAAAAGGTTGGCCATAACCGGCCTGTTATCATCAAGGGAAAACATGGATATTCGGAATCTGCCGTCTCTCATTGAATATTCAAGGCTAACCGGCACGGCCAGTTTATTCTTATGAAGATTCCCTTTTCTATCTTGGTTATCATAGCGAATAGGCTTTTCTTGAATTAACGCTTCTAAGAGCAATCTAAAATTAGCTTGGTAAATATCCGGCTGAGAAATCTCCGGCAGCTGAATGATATTGGTCATTTCCAGATAGTCTTTTTTAAGCGGTGTATCAATGTCACGCAGAATGGTTTGAAGTTGTGCCAAAGTCTCGTCACTTAAAATCATTTCTATTCCCGGTTGGCTAAGCAGCGCTTTTAGCCATGCTTTTTCCAGGTTTGTAAAACGAATCGGCAAGGGTCTTTTTCCGGTATCTCTAAGGCACGGGAAAAACAGATCATTCTCTTGTTTTAATAGATTGAAATTATTGTCTTTGTCCCCGGTATTTAAGACGAGATCAGCAAACGTGCATTGATTTTTTCCGATAACTTTTTGTTCAAATTCTCCCTCATCAATGATTTTTAAAATCTCATCTTTAGTTTTTCCGGAGACACATTCGTTAATAATTCTAAATACCAGCTGAAAATATCTGTTTTTTACTTCATCAAACAATTCCATAGGACAAAAGAATCTCCTTCCAGTCTGCTGCAAGCTTTTCGGCAAGCTCAGCACTTTCTAAGACCCGGATGTTTCCGGCATAGCTTCTCAGCCAGGGAATCATTTCACCACTGTCACTAACTTTCAGGGAATAGTGATAGCAACCTTCCTCAATTTTCTCCATTTTCCCACCGGGTGCTTCGTTTTTAATCTTTTCAATTAAATACCTCTCTGAGGATTCATCAATTAATAATTCCAATTTGATGTTTTCCGGTTTTTTTCCATCTGCCAAAGCTACACTGGACCAAGTGTATTTCATACGTTCTTTGTAATTTTTGTCATAATCGTCCCTGCTGAAGGATTCCTTTTGCAATTCAATGCTCTCGATCCTATCCAGCCTTGAAATAATGCACTTACCATAATTATTGAAGGATATTAAATAAAATCTGCCATGACGTACATCATATCTTATTTTGTAAGGTGCTAGGACTTTATAGGTGTTCTTATCTGGTCTTTTTGCTGTATGATAGTGAATTTTAATCTTTCGTTCCTGATGAATTGCCTTCAGAATCTCCCAGAGGATCTGTTCCTCAATTACAGGATGAAAGTGAACAGACTTGTAATTAAACAAGTTAAAAGTAACGCTGCATTCTCTTTCATAATACAAATAATCCTGAAGTGTTTGGGCGCAGAAATAACCGATAGTTGTAGGAAAAATAATATTTTTATAAAGATCAATGACTCTGAGTAGCTCCAGTAACTGGTCGTTGCTTAGTTGTTCAAATATATCCGGTGCTATATAGTACTGTTTTGTCCTTTTCTCCGTAGCACAAGAAAGGATACCGATTCCTTTAGACATTTCATTGAGTTTTCTTTCGATTGTCTTTACGCTGATTTTTTCGAAGTCTAAATGGCCATCCTTAATTAGTTCATCGACTATAGCGTTTACTGAATAAGGAGTATTTTTGGACTGAAGGTACATCAGAATCAGCAGATACAAGTACAGGTCCGACCTTGTAAAACTTTTGGTCATAAAAGTATTCACAAGGAAGTTGTCTGTATGCCTTAAAAAATCGTAAGTAAGGCTAATGAGCTTATACCGTCCATCTTTATCGACTTTCACATATTTCTTTTCGACGTACTGCTGAATACGCCGTATTTCATAACTAACTTTCCTGGGGCTGACATTTCTTTTAGTTTCGAGTTCGTCAATCGAAAAACATCCATATAAAAAACAGTCTCTGAGAATATTTCTAATGGTATTATAATGTTTAATAAAATCGTTAAACATAATGCTCCTTATACAATAAGCCATTTCTTCTCGGTATTATAAATAATTGTAGATGATATTTATGAATATTTCAAATACTTAAACCAGGCGTGATTTTCCAGCACATAATTGCTTTTTAAGTCATTTTAATCGCCGGAGGCCATTGGCTTATAATTTTGGCCATGTTTTCAAGGAAGGATTTGAGCTGCTTGCGCAGTCTCTCCTTCATCTCCTTATCCTTCCTGGCCAGCACGGTCAGCAACAGCTTGAGCTGGTCAAAAGAGCGGTGAATATTGCCGCGGTGAAATTCAAACAGGGATTCGGCCTGCCTGATATAGTATTCGGGATCGGCGTTTTCAAACCCGGTGGCCGTAAAATTGGGAAATTCAGGCACCGTGAAATCGGAAGCGACGAGCACGGGAGCAGAGGAGCGCTGGCCGGCGGAGCGAGCTTTAGCGGGCGCTGCCTCTGGGGCGGCAGGCCTTACTGGCGCTGCTTCCGGGGCAGCCGGTTCCGTCGTCTCGGAGGCTGGGTGGGATTCAGCGCCTGCTTGGGATATGGGGAGACGCGCAGTTTGGACGCTTTGGGCGGCCGCCGGCGCTTCTTTTTGGCTCTTGCCCGAACTCGCCTCTTTCCCTGCGGCTCTCGTCCGTCCTGTCCTGAATTTCGACGCTGCCTCTTCCACCCGCTGTTCCAGGCTCCGGACCTGGTCGGCAAGATCACTGATTTTAGCGATCATGGTGTTCAGCGCCTTTTCCAGGTCGGCGATCTTCTGCAGAGCCTGGTCAATCTTTTGCAAAGACGGGGTGTGCTCCTTCTCTCCGTCAGCCCCGGCAGCTCCAACGGCCCGCTTAAGTTCACGGGAAGACATGTTCCCGACATCGTTGTGCGCGATAAAGTCCGCCCGCAACTCTTCCGGGACGTCGAGGAGGATAAGGGCGTTGGTGTAAGTCAAATTAGACAGCGCCGGCCAATTTGGATTGGATTCGAGGTCAGGAGAAGCGCCATAAGCTTCATATAGCTGAATCAGCCGCCCGGCTGAGCGCTGGGAATAACGGACCGACTCAGCCAGCCATTTGCCCCATTCCCCGTACCTGACCAGGGCCTTGGCTTCTTTCAGACACCGACCGATCTCCATGGCGTTGGCCAGCAGGGTCGTTCCGGTGCGATGGTTGATTATATTTATTTCATCCGCGATAATCCCAGGGGTACGTTCCGTCATAGAAGTCATCCGAGCATCAATCCTTCCTGGTTGCTTTCTACAGATTATGTGCTCAGGTTTAAGAAGGTGAGGACTTGCCCGCGGAAACCCCGGAATAAACAACCGACCACAGGAATGGCGGCCAGTTGAAGATGCTTTCAGCCGGCCGCCATTTTTCGATTTGGTTTATTTATTAGAGTATGGACTGGGCTTTAACCGGGTTTGCGCCGATATCAAAACAATTTAAGCGATAGGTGGATCGAATATATCCTCAGTCACTGTTTCTACTATTTTTGCATCCCGTTTGGCGACGAGGTCGCCATCGGAAAGATCAAAAATATTCTTTTCGATAAGGAGATCCATGACCTGCTCAACTTCCGCCTGCGTCAGGTCCGCCCTTGGCGAGGGCAGCGTCATGGTGAACGTGCCTCCTCCGGCGACGGTGAAGACGAGGCGAACAACTTTCTGGGTTGCAGTGGGCATGGATAATCACTTCCTTTTTACCTTAAATATCGACATCTACTCTTCAGTGAGAATATAACTGCTGTTGCGGCGTATCTCTGCGATGGGGTATTCCACTAAACTGAAGAGTGCTATGGCGACTGCGTAAACCTCTTCGATAGCAGCGCTTTCTTTTACTTTCGCCAGGGATTTCTGGCGGGTAAGGGGAATGCCCTCGGCATCCATTCCGGTTTGATACCGCACCACCATAGCCGTTTCAGCGTGTGTTGAATTGATCGGCATTATTTTCTCCTTTCGCATCTCAGCTTGGCAATCGTCTCTTATAGCGGCGGCAAACTCTTGTGAGTAAAAGCCAGTCCATGTTTCATTATATGAACTTGTCCGAAAACGGTGACAAAGCCAAAATCAAAATGTGCTTGATACTAAACAAAATCCAATCTTTGTATTGCCTTATACTTGCACCACTTCATACAAGTTCCGCATTTTATGCACTTTTCTTCATCGATCACATACACTTTTCTGCGCTCTCCGCTGATCGCCCCTACCTTGCAAATTTTTTTACACCTATCGCAGCCCCGGCATTCATCAGCGTTAATCTGATATCGATAGTGAGCTGGGACTGGATTTGTTTCTGGCTTCTCGTCTGCTTTTTTAATGAGACGAGACAATATATTTTTTAGCATGGTGTACCCACTTTCTTAAGCATTCGTTTCCGCCGCCGATTCTGTGAAATTTCTCTTTACCTCGGTATCACTTACCAGCCGGCCTTGTCAGTTTTATCAGCCGGTTTGCCGTTAAAAAGACCGTTAATATCTGTGAAAAACCGTAATATTGCAGCTTGCTCATCGTCACTGTAGCGTTCGAAAAAGGACAACCACTCTTCTCTGAGTTGGTTGTGGAGTTGTTTATGCTCGTCATAGACATATTGTCCGCTCTCAGTCAGCCGAAAGTAGATTTCTTTGTTGTTGTCTGGCTCCTGGTAGCTCTCTATTAGGCCTTTACCTAGCAGCCTTTTGCTGATTCTGCTTATGCCTCCCCGGGTCAACCCCATTTTTTCGGAAATTTTTGTTACATTCGGATGGTCCATCATACCAATACAGTCAATACAATGGACTTCCGCAAGGCTGATGTCATCCAACAGCCCCTCTCCTTTATGCTGGAATACGTCCGACTGCTCCTGCATTTTAGTAAGAATATCTAAGATTCTTAGCGTTTGATTCATACGGCTCTCTCCCTTTTGTTGACATGGTAACAATAACAAGGTTAATATATCGCGTTTTTGTTGCTGTGTCAACAAAAAAAGTGCCCTTCAGCTTCATTAGAAACCAAAGAGCACTTTTTGCCCGTAATAATCTTTTTAAGTAAATACAATTATCTACGTTATCCGCTTTTGATGCCGCTAATAATATTGACGAGAGCAGTGGTTTCCTGGATTAACTTCTTTCTTGGCACTCCTTCATTTCCCGTGTTTTATCCACCAACGCCTGTAAAAGTTTTGTAATAGCGTTTCTGCTGTACTCGTCAATTAACTTTCCGCTGGGATCAAACTTCGTGTGCGCACTCATAATGAACACTTCCGGCTTATTCAACGGCAAAAGATTGAGTACAACGCAGACCTGACGCAGATGGTACTGGACGCGAGCTCCGCCAAATATGCCGGTGGAAGCGCTCATGATCGCCAGGGGTTTTCCGCTTAACGGCAATTCCGTACCGCGGGACGCCCAATCCAAAGCATTTTTCAACACCGGCGGTATGGAATAGTTGTACTCGGGTGTGGAAATCAGGATGGCGTCTGCCTCGTCCAGTTTTCTTTTCAACTGGACGACGACCTCAGGGACCCCTTCTGATTCCAAATCTTCATTAAAAAACGGAATAGGCGATAAATCTACTATTTCCAAATTTGCCCCGGCAGGCAACAATTCTTTAGCCGCGTTAAGAGCTGCCTTATTATAAGAGTTGCGGCGCAGGCTTCCGGTAAAACCAACGATATTAATAACTTTTTCCATTAAAACATCCATCCTTTGCTTGTCAATATTCTTCCCTGATCCCGAACTCCGCAGATTCTACCCATTCTTCCGACCGACTAATCAGTGCTACCAATTCTTCAAGCGTTTCATAGTGATATTTTTCTTGCTGAATTAAAAAATCAAACACTTCTTTTACCTGTATATCTTCCGCTTTATCCGACAGATGCGTATATAGGTTAATACTTTCTTGTTCCAGCTTTAACGCTGTTCTGTAAAAATCCAATTGGCTGGGCAGCATCTTCCCTGGAACGTTCACATCCTTTAAATCAGCAAAAATGTTTTTGGTTTCATTACGTATGTTCGTATTCGTTAATTCAAATGGCAGTCCATTCAATTTATTTTTTAGTATTTCGGCATGTTTCTTTTCATCCTCTGCCATCAACAAGCACACCGAACGCAACGGGTTATTTTCGTTTATTTCCATTTGTCTGGCGTAATACTGTTCTCCATCCAGTTCCATTTTAATTGCAAATTCCAACGGATTCATAAATTTCCCTCCTTATACCTTCTAACACTTCAGTATTCTCGAATTTTATTTTAATTATAAATTAATTGTTATTAAAAATAAACCCTTCTGGTAGAAATAGTTTCGCTCACCTTGTACAAATGCGTCACCAATTATCTCCAGCATATTGATTCCTGTGATGGCATTCAGAAAAACGAATTATTTCGCGAAGGGTCTCCTCCCTCAGTGCCCTTATACAAAACCGGTATTGCCGCTGCTATAAGGATCATACCCATAAAAGCGGGTGCGGCATGACCAAGTGATACATAGATCTGACCTCCAATGATAGGCCCAATTATTCTTGCCAAAGCCTGAATAGATTGGCTGCCTCCTAGAATCCTTCCTTGTTCATGAGAATCGACAGACTTGGAGAGCATCCCATTGAATGAAGGCCCGAAGATCGAATCACCAAAACCAAATATAAACATTCCAGCGATTAAAAGAGGATAGAATGAGAACAAAGCCGATGCTGCAATAAGACTGTAGCCTATAATCTCCGAAACCATTCCAAGAATTGCAATACGAGCATCATTAAATTTCAGCAAAAGCTTTGGCATTATGAAACCTTGTGAAATGATGTCTTGGACGCCTATAATTGAAAACATAAGTCCGATCAGTGCAGGCTTCCAACTGAATGTATCCATTGTAAATTGTGAAAAAACTGCCTGTAAAGATCCGTTAGGTATCCAAAGTAAGAACGCTGAGACAAGCAGCCTTTTTAAGCTTTTTATAGAAAGTATGTTTACGAGCTGTGTGAATGGATTCAGTCTTACAAAGGTAATTTCTTTGAGTCTATTATTCTTGGCAAGGCTCTCAGGCATAAAAAAGAATCCATAAGCAACATTTAATAAAGTTATGATTGCTCCAAAATACAAGGGTACAGAATAACCAAACTTGGCAAGTAATCCGCCTAGAGTTGGGCCGATGACGGTGCCTGCACCTACAACCGCACTCATCCATCCAAAGTATTTGGTTCTCTGTTCTGGAGGAATGATGTCAGCAAAATATGCGAAGATAGTGCTTATGCTCCCGCCTGTTATACCTTCTATTATACGCCCAGCAAATAGTACCCATAGAGCCCCACCTATGCCAAAAACTAAGTACCCGATTGCGGAACCCAAAAGACATACTAAGAGCAAAGGACGACGGCCATATCTGTCGCTCAAAGCTCCAAGTCCGGGGGCCGCCAAAAACACGCAGACTGCATAAACAGAGGTCAGCAGTGTAACAACTATAGCTTGATCTCCCGGATTGTTTATATAAGGCTGCACCAGGAATGGAACGACCGGTGCTATAATACTGAAGCCTATTCCGCAAAGAAAAACAGACATAAGACCGAATATTAAAGCCTTTTTATCTACGGTTTGTTCTGTATTCTGTTCATTTTGTGATCTGAATTTGAACACTTAAATTCTCCTATCAAAAGCCATAATTTTGAGTCCTCGGAAACATATTTATCCTATCACTATTTTGTTTCCTTGTCCACAAAAAATAACCATAAAAAAGCAGCCTGTTCTCAATAGAGTTAGGCTGCCTGTGTCATTTTCATTATTCAAATTTATTCCGAGTTAGTGTCTACACCCTGTTTCTTTATTTCTGCATCCAAATGTCTACTATACTTTTCCATGAAGCTAAGCATACTATCAAATTGTTCCTCGGTTACCTGCTCAAATACAGGTTTATCCCGCTCTTGAAACTCTTTGTGCAGTTCATCATGGATTCTATAAATCTCTTTCCCTTGACGAGTCAAGCGAAAATAGATTTCTTTCTTGTTATCTGTTTTCTGGTAACTTTCGATATAACCTTTTTTAATGAGCTTCTTAGTTACTTTACTTATGGCGCTTCTAGTCATATAAAAGGACTCCGCAAGTTTTGTCACGTTGGAATCTACATTTCTTCCAATGTATTCAATGCAATGTACTTCAGAAGACTTATAACCCTTAAGACTCTCTTCCATCTTAAGTTTATTAAGCCAAACCATCTTATTGTATAAGTCCCTGAAACTCAGTATGACCTGTTCTTCTTTGTTCATGGCCTGTCCTCCCACCCGTTGGTGCATGACAATATTATATTAAATTTTCGTTTCTATTTCAAAAAGGAATTTATTTGGTAATAAATATTGTCTAACACTATCAATAGTGATACTTTGAGCCAACTGTGGTATACTATAATCAAAGAGGAGTCATGTTGGACCCATGACTCCAATGTAACAGCCGCTTAAAGAGCGGACGGCTTCAAAGAGTGCGGAATAGACCGAACCCTTGCACAGAGGCGGTCTATTTCCGTTTATGGAATGATGAAATCATCAGCATCAAAGTCTGGTATACTTCCACGGCATCACCTCCCTTCGGAGGAATGCCGACCGCCCCGCAAGCCTTTTTCTGTTACAAATAAATTATAGCATACAAGCACTCAAATTTGAGTGCTTTTTAATATTTCAAAATTCAAGGCTGAATCATTAATATAATCACCTAATTGTCGCGTGTTCAATAGAGCTAAATGACGACACATCCCTCTGCAAGCAATAGGCAGATTGATCGAAGTATTTCTCTATCCCCCACTCGTCTTTGATTGCCCGGATGATAGTTTCTCTTTTTAACCAGGCCTCTTGGCTGTTCACCCCGGTGATAATCAGTGTTGCCACCCAATCCGTTTTACCCGGAGCATAGTTTGAAATTGCTTCATCTGCTCCATAAAAATACGGATATAAATAAAGCGGACCCGCTTCAGCCATAATGTGCTCACCACAGATCTCAAGTTTATCATTGATTATACGGATGTGTTCGAAAATCACGCTTCTTTTCACGAATACATCAAACTCTTGCCAGGGCTTACCTTGTACAAAGGCATTACCGATTATCTCCAGCATATTGATCCCTGTGGCATGATAGACTGAGATTGGAGTTTGGCTAGGCAGACGAGCATCAATTTCAAGAACCTTTAACCTTCCTTGATGAAGTATAGTTTCAACATCCATAATTCCTTCAAGATTCAGACTTTGGGCTAACTTTAGTGCGACGGATTCAAACTCTGCCCTAAGCTCTTCCGGTAAAACAGCTGAACCCACCACTCGTTTACAATCGTAGATTTCGTCCATATGTAGTTCCGTGACTTGAAGAACTTTATAAACTCCTGAAAATCCCATGACTTCCAACGAGTAAGATGGCCCTTCAAGATACTCCTCTAATACCCAATCCTTCAAACCATTCTCCAATAATTCTTCGAACTCTTGAGCATTATTAAGTTTGTAAACCCCTTCGCTCCCGCTGGCACCTGAAGGTTTCGCAATGATTGGATAACCGCATTCCGGCCAGGGTACAGGAGCCGGAACTCCTATTTTAGCAAACAACCGGTTAGAGTCAATTTTTGAAGAAGAAATGGCATAAGCATCCTTATCAAATAATAAAGGAGTCTTGGTAAATCGTGCACTGCGTACCAGACTATCTAAGGCTTCTTGATTCTCAAGAGCAGGGATAATGAGATCAACCCCTTTAAGGATTGGCATCCACTCCAAAATTTTTGTAACGTCGAGCAAATAAAATTCATCACAAAGCACCGCCGCAGGAACTTCCGATGTTTTATCAATGAGAAGAACTTCCCATCCGGCTTTCTTGGCCAGATAAGCTGCCTCAACTCCCTGCAGTTTTCCACCTACTATCGCAACCCGCATATCAACTCACCCTTCGTCTCTCAAGCACTTTGTATTAATTGTTAATCAAATCCTTCACTTTGTGGATATAAGTTATATTCGGTCATAACGTATATTGTCTGTACCTACTTGGAGTAATTCCCTCAATCTTTTTGAAAACTCTTGAGAAATAGGTAGGATCTTCAAAGCCGCTCTCTTTAGCAACCTGTGTAATACTATATTGAGAGTCCTTTAACATTGTTTTAGCGTTTTCTACTCGCGCTTGAGTAATGTATTCCGATATTGTACAGCCAAGATTCTGTTTAAAAAGCCGGCTGATATAACAGGGACTTAGATAAACTGTTTGGGCTATATGTTCAATGTTTATCTTTTTTCGGAAATTAAGTTTTATAAACTCTGCGGCTTTCTGAATTTCCTTGATATTCTTTTGATACATATTAATGTCAGGCAGATTCATATAGGTTTCCAACATATCCTTAGTCCGGGCGCAAATTTCTTCAGTTGTTGTTATTTCAAGCAATTCCTGATAAAATAAAAAATTTTGCTGCAAAACCGCATTTAAGTTGGCTCCTCCGCTTACAGCAGCTCTTGAGATAATAACGACTAGTTCAATAACTCTGGTTTTGAAGGCATCGAAGTGCTCATAATTGACTTCGGCAATATCAACTAATAATTGCTCCAATAGCCTCTGAGCTGCTCGCTTTTCACCATTTCGTACCATCATTTTAAGCTCATATTCTTTATCCAGAGAGTTAATACTCATTGCTCTTGACTCAATTATTCGCATGGCAACTTTGGAACGTTCGCGAGCCTGTATTTCTTCAGCCAGTCTCAACTGCTGATCTGTACAGTCCCTGCTTTGCGTTAAGACCTTTGTACCGCTTTTCAATAATTCATTTTCAAACGCAATATTTGCTTGAATCACCTATCTCACCTCCGTAGAAATTTCTCACTCTAGATTTTTTGTGTCTTTTTACTCATTTCCCAAAGTCAATAATGATTTTAATATAAATGTATAAATGGCGAGGAGTACGGGAGTTTCACCCGTCTGCACGAATTTAGAGTCCGTGTGATCTATCCGATCTACCCCCCATGTTAATTTAAGTTCATTTTCAACTCGATCTAACCCTTTTCCTTAATTCCTTTAAGGATTTCATAGATCATTGTCGCAACATCAATCAGCCCCTTATTTTTGAATGTTGTTCGCCTTGCAACTTTCCGTTTAATAAACTGCCCCCCTTGAGGCACCGTTCCCCATGATTTAATGAAGCAGATCTTAGGCGTGAGTTGATACCATTAATAAATAGCAAAAATCATGCCAAAATAAAAGCAACCCCAAAATGCCTGTTCAGTGGCATTTTGGGGGAGTAAATATTATGAAAAGTCTAAACTCGTCAGAATTTACTACACCAAGTTTCTTAATTTATCAAAACTGTAATGATACTCTTACATAAAAATTTAAATTCAGTGCAAAAATGTACCGGAATCATTACACACCCTAACCGTTTAGGTATCGCATTTGTAATCGCATTTTTGACATTGGGAAAGGATATACTCGCTGTTCTCCCGGTGGTATGCCCCCGACCATCTGCAAATGCTTTGCAAAATAGGTACAACGGATCTTCCCTTATCCGTCAGGCAATATTCTACCCGCGGCGGAATTTCATCAAATGGCTGTCTTTGAACAATTCCGTCCGCCATTAACTCTTTTAAAGTCGTTGCCAAAACCGCGTCCGTGATATTGGTCATTTCCTTGCGCAGAGAGCTGTAACGCAGAACCTCTTTCTCTGCCAGAACACAGATAATCCGTGATTTCCATTTTCCGCCGAAAATGTCCAAGCCATATTCCAGTGGGCAGCGAATATCTTTTTCTAACTTGGGTTTATACATGCTGACCATCCTCCTGTATCGTAATTATAAAAGGCATACTGTGCAAAAGCTAGTAACTATGAAATTTATGAGTAACTCATAAATTTACGGGTATCTTCAAATCACACCGCAGCTTGCCTATACTTTACTTAAGCTCAAATAAGAGCAAATCATATAGGAGGGGTCGTTCAAATGAATGCAAACGTAGTGAAGCTTCTCAAAGAGCAGCTGTGGTTTTTGGGTACATATTCGGATGAGCCGAATGCCGTACCAGTAGCTTTCAAGGATGTTACCGAAGATGGCAAACTAGTGGTAGGTGATGTATTTTTGGATACCACGCTTTCCAACATTAAAGAAAATGGTAAGATAGCCATTTCTGCCTGCAATGGAGCGACCATGGAAGGATATCAGATCAAAGGCAAGGCCGAGTACCTGACGGAGGGCCCTGTTGTGGAGACGTTCAAAAAGCTTGTCTCGGACATGTTCAAAGGGGCTATGACTGCCAAGGGTGCGCTTATTATCACCCCGGAAAAGGTTATTGTCACTACCCCCGGCCCGGATAACAAAAAGGTTATCTGATCACAGGCAAAAAAGCCCTTTAGGTTGTTCTGTAACTAAAAAACCTTGCAACTGCATAAGCTGCAAGGTTTTTTAGTTGCTTGAAACTAACAAAGGATATACCCTTTTTTACAAATATTAATAACTGGATTATACCCTAGATGGAATACGTATTACACTTTATCCAACGACTGCGAAGCAACTATCTCATTCTTTCGTTCGCGCCAGCACTACGAGGCTTTGGCACGATATGTCGTAAAGCAGCCTGGACTGAAATCTTTAGGAAACTGACATAGGGGTTGAGTAAAGCTCACTGCCAAGGACTTAAATCCGTTATTGTTCAATAGTATTACTCTGAAAAACTCTATCAATTATATAGGCTGTCCGGGCAAAAAGGAACTTCGGGTCAACTTGGCCCGAAGTGGTTGTGATTGTGAAGTTGAGGAAAATGCTATATGATAAATTTTATATGTATGTAAACAGGAATTTTCGGAGGTGTTTCACATGAGGCATAAGATGGATATTAATCCTTCACCATTTTCTAAAATTGAAAGTGGCAAAAAAACTATTGAGTTGAGGCTCAATGATGAGAAAAGGCAAATCGTCCATATTGGTGACGAAATCGAATTTATAAATACGGAAGATATTGAAAAAAGATTACTGACCAAGGTTCTGTCTATTCATAGATATCCGTCATTTGAAGAACTGTATAAGTCTTTGCCTTTACTAAAATGTGGATATTCGGAAAGGGACCTATCAACAGCAAAAGCAAGTGATATGGACATTTATTATTCAAAGGATGAGCAGATACAATATGATGTTGTTGGAATCGAAATTTCGATAATAAGTTAAGTACTATTTTGTCGTTGTGGATGGATTATATACCTCAAGTCAATAATGTAAAGAAAACGTTCTAAACGTGGCGGGGATAGTTCACACCATCAGCTCAATAATAAAGACCGTTAGACAGGCCAGGATGGAAACCTTGAACAGACTGCCGCCCCGGTAGGCCAGGATTAAGGCCGCGCTGAATCCTGCCAGGGCTGACCACAGGCTTGCCGTGGCGCTTAAGATCGCGGGAAACGTCATCACCGCCAGGGTGACATAGGGTACATAGTACAGAAAGGATTTGAGATACACATTCTTGATTTCCTTACGCATGAGAATCAAAGGAATGAGTCTGATCAAATAGGTAACACCCGCCATGACCAGGATATAGAGATAGGTATTACCTCTCATGGGCAGCCTCCTTCACCGGAAACAGGAGTGCTGCCATTCCTGCTATCAATACCGTCAAAATAATGATTTTGAATCCCTGGGAGATTTGATTTAGGATAGGCAGTTGGGCAAACAGCAAACTCAGCAGCATGGATAAGACAATGATTCCCGTCAACAGCTTGCTGCCCTTAGCCGGCGGGACAATCACAGCGATAAACATCCCGTACAAGGCGACGCTTAAGGCGCTGATGATCCTGGCCGGCAAAATTTCTCCTGATACTGCCCCGCAAAAGGTACCCAGCATCCAGCCAGGTATACTGACACACATCAAACCGTAATTGTAAAAGGGATTCAGTTTGCCTTCTTTGCAAACGGATACCCCGAATATTTCATCCGTAACGCCGAAGGCCACCAGAAAGCGATGGGGCCAACCGGCAGTTGTTTCAAATTTTTGGGATAGGGAGCAGGACATCAGGCAGTAGCGCAAATTTATGACCAGTTGGGTCAGGGCCATTTCCAGATAAGTGGCGGAAGTTCCGATTAAAGCCAGTGCTCCGAATTGTCCGGCTGAGGTCAGGTTGGCCGCAGACATGAAGACGGCCTGAAAGGGCGTCAGCCCGGCCTTCTTCGCCATAATGCCGAAGGTAAAAGAAACCGCGAAATAGCCGAGAGCGATGGGGATACCGTCTTTGATCCCGTTTTTCCAGGGAATAATCTTGTTGCTCATTGAAACTTACCTCTGATCAATCATCATTTCTTTTTATCATACTCTCCCCTCTTGACATAAGTAAAACGAATTTTCATAATGAATATATAAGTTTTTCTAATGTATTCGAGGTGGATATGAACCGCTATCAAGCTTTTATTAAAATTATGGAAACAGGAAGCTTTACCAAAGCCGCTGAGGAACTGGGTTACACCCAATCCGCCATCAGCCAGATGATCCGCGCCCTGGAGCAAGAACTCTCCACCACGCTCTTTTTGCGTTCACGCAAAGGGATCACCCTGACGCCTGATGCCGAGGAATTTCTGCCCTATATCAAGGCTGTCTATCATTCCCACCGGGAGCTTGAAGAAAAACACCGGGAAATGCAAGGACTGCAGAAAGGAATTGTTCGTATCGGCACCTTCTCCAGTGTCTCCAGCAATTGGCTGCCTGATTTGATCAGGGATTTTAAAGCCAGGTACCCTTCCGTCTGCTTTGAGCTTCACCAGGGAGAGTACACCAGCATTGCCCAGTTGATTAAAGAAGGCAGCGTGGATTTCGGCTTTGTCAATCCCGATGCCCAAGCCGTATCCGAACTCAAGACCATCCCCCTCCAGCAGGACGAAATGCTGGTGGTCGTGCCCCAAAACCACCCCTTAACCCGCAAAGAGAAAATTTCTCTCCGGGACTTGGTGGATGAAGCCTATATCCTCTTGGATGAAGGGCAATTAAGCGTGCCTTTGGAGTTTTTTAAACGGGAAGATCTCCACCCCAACATCCAATACCGTGTTCATGACGACTATACGATTATGTCTATGATTGAAAGCGGCTTAGGGATCTCTATCCTGCCGAAATTAATCATCAGCAGGTCCCCTTATCATATCGCCACCCTGGAGCTCTCCCCGCCGATTGTCCGCACTATTTCCCTGGCTTTTAAAAACAAGAAGGTATTGCCCATTGCCAGCCGCTACTTTATGGATTTTATTGCCGAGGAGTATGGAAGGAGTTCTTCATTATTGAACCGGCGGTGTAAAACATTGTAAAACGTATTTAGACATTTTTGGAGAATTTTTTACACTACAACTTCTGCTGCTTACTCAAAAGCCTTTAACTCAAAGGTCTCCTGCTTGTTATTCCATTTGACGGTAAGCTTATGAATAGCATCTTTTGAAGGTATAGGACTGCTCCCATGAATGATGGTTCCAAAGCCGAGTACTACACCGCCATAATTTAAGGCCATATCCTTTTCGCTATATCTCCTTGCATTAAACCCGTCAGAATGCGTAACGCCAAATTTACGGCCTGGACACTCAAAATCATAACTAAAATTACCCTGAATAGTACCCGCATCCCCTTTAAACTCCAGTATGGGTTGCTCGTGGGTCCAGCTATCATAATTGATAGCTCCTTTAGCATCGGTCCAAAGGTTATCATAGTAGTTGACTATGAGTTTCCCCTTCCAATTTTCTCCTTCCCCTTGATAGACGATTTGGTCTCCTTCGTTTAAGTTATAAAAAAACCATTTTTCCAAGTTCTTTAGTCTTGATGAAATTTTCTGTACATACTCTTCACTGGAAAAGGGGCGTAAACTAAGAACGGTGATGGTATTTTTGGCGGCATAAGCCAAATTATGATTTTCTTTTGACGAAAACATATTTGTATTTGAATTGCCGCTGTATTGCCTGGTGGATTCTTCCCACTGATCATAGGCTGTATTCCTCTCGCCCACTGAAGAGAAATTATAGATAAACAGCATTCCGTCGAAATTTTTGACTTGATAAACCTCAGGCTCAACCTGCCCCATCTTATAGTCGGCGGGGTCAACCGTCGAATTTGAGGTTAAGCTCAAACCCGATCCTTCCGCAGTACGCTTTATATCCTTAACTGATAAAATATCTTTTTTAATTTCATTTCCCAGTTTATAGCTTGCAAGACTGATCCCAAGGCTGGTGAAGACAATTAGAATGAGCCCGATGAGAGCAGTTGTTTTAAGTCCTCCCTGCCACTTCTTATCACTCCCGGGTAAGGATTCTGTTTTCATTTGCCCATCCTTTCCTCTTCTCTTGTCGCTTTAATTCCTTACTTAATTGTACGTTCATCCGTATTTAATTTTTTAAGAATCTCCTGAACAGTCTCTTCAATCCTATTTAATTTTCTGATATGCCAGACAATAAAAACGATAATTGCGACCGGCACAACCAACAGAATTAAAAGAACACCGAGAGAAGCGCGTGTAGCATCCAACATAGTCCTGTTTACTCCTTTCAGCTTCGGATTAGATTCTCTCCAATTGTTCAACCGTTTTATCGTTTATTATGTTTCCGGTATTCAACGTGCTTTTGGGCTCTATTAACAGCACATGGGCCTCCTCAGCAGCAACAGGCAGATGTTCAGTTCCTTTAGGAATGATGATACCCTCTCCCTCCTGTAAGTGCACGTCTTTATCCCTGAATTTTATAGTCAATAACCCTTTGACTACATAAAACATCTCATCTTCATTGTCGTGTAAATGCCAGGTGAATTCCCCTTTTAACTTGGCTATTTTGACGTAGGAATCATTGACCTCCCCGATTATTTTGGGGCTCCAGTGTTCGTTAAAAAGCTGAAATTTTTCTTTCAGATTAATTTTTTCCATTTGCACACCTCGTAATTTTATAATGATTTTATTTCTGATATTCACTATTAGGTAGCTATAGTTACCATAATTCTGCATCCAGAACAGCAAATACCAATTCTAGGTTTATTTCGCCACTATCTCACCTTATCCTCTTTGTCGTAATATATTTCCATTGCCAAAAATCGCCTGTCCCAGTTTGGAATGCGCATTCCAAACTGGGACAGGCGTGGCGGCAGCGCTGCTTAATTATTTTCCAATTCCCTGAAATATCCCTTTAATTTTACTGAAACAGGGGAATCAAGGCTGACATGTTTTTCCCAGGAGCTATTCCGTATATTAAAACGCACAATGACCGCATTGCTGTTGTAATCCGTACTGGAATTAATGTTTAACAATTCTTCAATCACTTCCCGCTCATTAATCTTTACCCGGCTGCGTGTTGCCGCTTTGCTTGCGTATCCTAGACTATCAGCTTTTTCCAGTTCAACGGATTCAATGTCCTCCAATAGCAGGGCAAACTGGTCATAATAGCCCTTGTCCTTAAACCAGTTTATCAGGGAGGTAAAACTGCTTTGAACCAGGATGCGTTTGTCATAGATTTCTTTGGCATTATTGTTTTCCAATACGGATAGCCAGATATAAGGATCTCGAGGTGAGGTCATATCCTCATAGGGCATCTCAGCGGTTTCCTTTTTCAGAAGTTCCGTTAATTCCCGGATCTCCTCAGTTTCTGTGAGATCGACCGGCCTTTTGCCGCTGCGGTCATCTCTGATAGACATCATTTTTATGTCCTCCGGCACCAGATTCATTGCCGGAAATTTCAGGCCTTTATACTCCAGGGATTCATAAATGGGCTTGAGGAAAGCGGCATCACTCTGATCAGCTTCATTCATATTGTATCGGCGAATGATATAATCTCCGTTTTTCAGGGTGTAAATGATATAAGGGTATGAGCCTGCCCCCTTCTTCCTTTCCTTGATCAAATGCTTCTGGAGTTCAATCACTCCCGCAATATTCTCCTGACTTTCCAGGAGGAGGGGCGGGTTATTTGCGAAGTACTTGCTGTCATTATACCTGGACTCCAGAAATTCGGGATTCTTTTCCTTTTCAAAATAAAACCAGTCATTATAGTTATAGCCGAAATAGATCTTTTCTACTTCCTCAGGGCTGGGCACCCGTTTAACAAAGCCCGAAACATCCAGGGACAGGCCTCCCAGGAGTATCCCAATGACAAGGGCGTAGCGGAGATACCCCTTATAGAAGCGCAAAACCCTGAAGGACTTATGGATCAGAATTTCCGCTACAAAATAGCCCAGAGCCGAAACCAGAGCATAGCCCACGATCAGCATGGGCAGGGATTGCCGGGAAGTACCGCAAAAATAAGTTCCTCCCATCAGCATTAAACAGAAGGTCACCCCGTATTTAAAGACCGGATATAAGGTCGGAAAGGCAATAATCTCCCCTGCCGTTTCCAGCCTTCTGTGTTTATAGACAAACCAGCCCAGGACTAAAAAGGCGGCGGCGGCCAGGATGTAAGCCGCAAAGTAGCCCAGCGTCTGCGGGTTCCTCGGAAAGCCCCCGTTCAGCAGCCAAAATAAAGGGTAATTATCCTGGTTAAACAGTGCGTAAGGGGCTTCAGCGAAGCCAAACAACAATTGCTCAAGGCTGAATTTCAGCAAAGCATAAATTCCTATAGGCAGGATTTGAATGATATAAGTGAAGACGATTTGGGCTACGGAAGATCCGGTCAGCATCCCGGCAAATACGGCGATACTGTAAAATAACATACAGAAAAAGATATTTAGTCCAAGCCAGGTGAAAATCTTGGACAGGGTATAAAAACTTCCCAGTACTGTCCAATACTTTAAGACGATCAAAAGCAGAGAATTTAAGACGGCGGGCATGATTAACAGAACAAAGCCTGCCAGGCAATGGCTGGCATAATGAGAGCTCCTTTTAAAGGGCAGGCTGTGCATCATAACAGCTGATTTGTCTGCCTGCAAGTACCGGAATATCAAGACTGCCATTAGAACCGGCACAGTACAGACGAGAAGAGCTTGAACGCCGCCCTGAGAAAAACTCAGGGTTCTGTCGATAGTGTCTTGGATCCAGAAAGTCTCCCAAACATCCATCCCCATGGCGTTCATCAGGTGACTGAAAGGAATATAGGCCATAAGAGCTAGGGTATAGAGAGCGCTTACCCACCAAAAACGCTTGAAGTCGTTTAAGATCAAAGTTTTTTTAAATAATGATATTTTGAATGTCATAACCCATCCCCCCTAATTCATAAATAAAAATTTCTTCAAGTGTCAGAGGCAGGACATCCAAAATAAGCGGATTGGCGGCTTTCATCCTTTGCAGCAATTCATTCTTATCCCCTCTGGCAATCAGCAGCAGTATGCTTCCTGTCCGGGTTCTGTGCAAGACCTCAGGACCTTCCAGGAATCCTTCCGGAATCTCACCGGCAAATGCCAGCTGAAACTTGTGAACCTCGGATTTCATATCGTCCAGTTCCCTCTCCACAACAATTTTCCCCTTGTGCAGGATGCCGATGTGATCACAGACATCTTCCAGTTCTCTTAAATTATGGGATGATACCAGGACGGATATCTGCCTTTCCTCTACATCCTGGAGGATGAGGTTCCAGACCTTTTTGCGCATCACCGGGTCCAGGCCATCCACGGGTTCATCCAGGATCATGACTTGAGGCATGGAGGAAATACCCAGCCAGAAAGCCACCTGCTTCTGCATTCCCTTGGACAGCTTGACCACTCTTCTCCTGCTGTCGATGGGAAATACCTGCTTTAATTGCTCATAGCGCTTCCAATTCCAGTCAGGATATATTTTGGCATAAAACCTGGCGGTTTCAGCGATGCTTGCTTGAGAAAAGAAGTACAAATCGTCGGGAATATAAACCATTTGCCCTTTGACCTGGGGATTTTCGTAGACTGGCTGATCAGCAATACTCACTGTCCCCTGGTCCTGACGGTATAATCCCGTTAAATGTTTAATCAGAGTGGTTTTGCCGGCACCGTTAGGCCCCAGCAGGCCGTAGACGGATCCCTTCTCAACCTTTAAATTCAGATCATCAAGAACTTTATAATTGCCAAAGGATTTTGTCAGCTTTTGGGCCTCAATCATGGTTCCTTTGCCTCCCTTTTTTATAGATTTCCTCAATTCTGGAGAGGAGCTGTTCCTGGGGAATATTCAGGTAGGCCAGCTCTGAAACCAGTTTCTCCAGCTCCAGCAGCAGGTCATCCTGTCTTCCCGGGTTGATTTTACGGTTTATGGGGGTTACAAAACTTCCTTTGGCCCGGATGGAGTATATGTATCCTTCCAGCTCAAGTTCTTTGTAGGCCTTATGAATGGTATTGGGGTTGATGGTGAGAGACTGGGCCAGTTCACGAACGGAGGGAACCCTCTCGTTAGGCTTCAGTACCCCGCTGATGATGAGTGCTTTTATTTTCTCCTTAATCTGTTCATACAAAGGGCTATGATCCATATAATCCAATTGAAACATAGTTACCACCCATCTGTTCTATATTATTTAGTACAGTTAATACAGTTCGTATACTAGCAGAAACTTCCTTTATTGTCAATATACAATGCCAGTGATCAACCTTACACAAAAAGGCCTATCTCAAATATGAAGGCGCGCGCCTTCGTATTTGAGATAGGCCTGGAACTTCTCGGATTGGGCAGGAGTATTCCCATATCCTTGTACTTTAATGGTTCAATGAGAATCAGAGCAGGCGGGCAAGTCCCATTCCCAAGGCAACTCCGGCGAAGCCAATGAGTACAGTTAAACCGGTATAAAGTACTGCCGTAAGCAGACTCCCTCCTTCCAACAACATGATCGCTTCATAACCAAAGGTGGAAAAGGTTGTGTAGCCGCCCAGAAAACCTATGCCTATGCCCAGACGCCATAAAGGACTTACATTTAAGCGTTCAATGAATAAGATATTGAGAAATCCCAAGAGAAAAGCACCGGTTATGTTGATGATAAACGTCCCCAACGGAAAACCCTGACTCCATTTGCTTGATACCCATAAACCGAGAGTATAGCGGGACACTGTCCCTAAAGCTCCTCCTAAAGCAACGACTAAAATATTCACCCTGTTGGCTCCTTTCTTAAAAATAAAAAGACTCCTACTGAAATAGTTTCAGTAGGAGCCATCAGCGTTACGCAATAGCGAGCCCCATCGCAAGTAAGGTTAACAAAAACTACCTAACTCATTATCTATCATAGCTGAAAATACACACTAAAGCAAGATGCTTTAGGCTTATCCTTTGCCGTAGCTAGTTTCTAAATCAGCACACCCTGTTGCGGCCTTCATTTTTAGCCCGGTACAGTTTCTTGTCCACCATAGCCAGCAATTCGGCTATGCCTGCAATCCCGGAATCTTTAAAGACGGTTTGAGTCCCTATGCTGCAGGTCACCATTACTTTTTTTCCTTTAAAGTAAAAATTATAGTTTTGAACGGTCTCTCTGAGCCGGTTGGCAATGCTTTTGGCGGCTTTTTTTCCGCTGCCCGGCAGACTGATGAGAATCTCATCGCCGCCGTAGCGGGCGACCCAGCCGCTTCCCCTGCGGAGATGCTTCTGCAGCAGCAGGGCCAGCTTCTGAAGCACCTGGTCCCCCGCTGCATGACCGTTTTGGTCATTGATCCGTTTAAAATAGTCAATATCTATAAAAAGAACGCTTAGAGGTTCATCCAATTCAAAAGAACTTTGCATATCGATAGGCAGCCGTTCATCGATGTATCTCCGGTTATAAAGCTTGGTGAGGGAGTCTGTGATGGCCATTTCCTTTATCTGATGGATATACAAATCTTCCAAATCCCGGGGCTCCGGACTGAATTGAATGTTTTGCCGGATAAGCTGTTTGAATTCCAATAAATAAGATTCGCCGCCAATTGCGACGGGTATAGTGGTTATGGCAGTCACCCAGTTATCGATTAAGTGTACTCTGAATGTAGCCCTTAGAGAAGGCCGGAATACCCTGCCGATCTTTTTAAGATCCTCCGGGCAGACACTTGGCCGACAATTTTTATTCGAACTCTCATAAATCATGTTATGGTCGGTATCTGTAATGCAAATCAAGGTATTGACTGACTCCAGTGCCTGAATACTATTTAAGGCGTCGGCTAAATCATCAAAAACCATTTTCACTCACCTTTCCTGCTGGAATATAAGGAAATGACGCGCCTTTGCGCGTCATTTTTGGAAGCAGTCAATGTGTTTATGGGCATTCAAGATAAGCCTGAATTGCCAAGAGTCATCACATGAATGAAATTCTCCTTTTTACACATTATAAATGTATTATTCAGCATTTTACACCAATAATAAGTTTAAGTCAATACATCAGTAATGTGTGTGGTATTATTTTATACACCAATTAAATGTAAAGGAAGCAAGGCATGAAGGAATCATATGAAATAATCCGCGAGCTTCGAGAGGATAAAGACTTGAGGCAACGGGATATTGCCAAAATTATCGGAACGACACAACAACACTATTCCAGATGCGAGCAGGGAGAATCCGATCTTCAAACCCGTGCGGTTATTACATTGGCAAATTTTTATAATGTATCCACAGATTATCTTTTAGGCAGAACTGAATGCAAACAAGGCATTGACGTACTGAATCAACCGGTCCTGGGAGATTATACAACCGGGCGGCTTTTAACAGAAGTGCTCTCCTTAAACGATATCGGACGGCGTGCCATAATTGAGTATATCGAACTTCAAAAACTTAAAGAAAAAATTCATAGATAAAACAACCATCAAAAAGCGTCCTCCACTTTGATAGTGAAAGAGGACGCTTTTTGATGGTTGAAACCACTTAGAGTTTTGGATTTAACTTACTCGTATTTAACGTTGCCTTCTTTGTCAATCGTAACCTTATTGTCTAATGCCAGGACATTAGTGTATCCTGCGGCCTTAAGGTGTGCCTGAGCGACTTTAGAACGTGTTCCGACTGCACAGTGTACAAGTATCAAAGCATCTTTGTTAGGAATGGCTTTTTCTACATTAGCAATCGTTGCTGCGTGATCCACAGTAAATTGGTCTCTTACTCCAAAATTCAAGGCATCCTTCATATGACCGGCTTCGAACTCGCTCTTGTCACGAGCGTCAATGACAAAAAAGTCCCGGCCAATGCTTCCTTGCATTTTAGCCTGCCAAGCATCGGGTTTAAGCTGTTCGTTATTCGCTGTAATGCTGGCAACCCCTATGAATCCTTTAGCATCAAATGCTGTCCAGCCATCGAGAGCAAAGGTATTTACATAGCCCTTTTCAAGGAACTTAGCCAGATTTGCTTTAGCTCTTCCGCCAGATTTACAATGAACTAAGACGACTGCGTCTTTGGCAACGCCTTTCAGTTTCTCATCAAGAACCCCCAGCTCCCCTTTAGCAAGCGTTGCATTGGCATCAATATTAATGGCGCCTTCGAGTGCTTTTTCCAGCTTAATCTCATCCGGAGTTCTCAGGTCTACAACATAATAATCTTTGTTGATCGTACCGGTCATTTTTGCTTTCCAGGCGTCCCACTTTAGAATGTTACTATCTGCAGAGGGCGTAGGACTAGCCGGTTGTTGGGTGGTAGGCTGGGGTGCAGGCTGGGTGACTGCCGGAGCAGCAGGCTGGGAGCACCCGCTGAGTAAGGTCAGTACCAAAACAAGTGAACTTACAAGGGTTAGGATTTTAGATTTTCTAAACATCATTTTTGGTTTCCCCCTTCTTTTTTATATAAATTAACTTACTCGTTAATTTATTTCGGAAAAATTATTTCTAAAGAATATTTAATCCCAAAAATCTCTCCAGTTCCTTTACTCCATACTTGTAGAAGTGCCCCTTTTGAAGCTCGTCCAAAGCTTTCCGGAAATCCGCCAGCCAGTCCAAATGATCCTCTTTAAATTGTTTGGCTTCCTTTAAAAATCCTTGCCCGATCAAATAGGCTAAGACCTCTAAAAGAATGGTGAGATGATCCGGCATCAGGTCATATTCGACAGGGATTTCCAGGTTAAATGCCTTAAGAATATGCTGGACATGATGGGCAGGGTCCCCCATCAGATAACCCTTTTGCTGCTTAAAAGGGACCTGATAGCTCTCATCCGTCGTCCATTGTTTGTATACGGATTCAATGGGAGGGGCAAAAGGTTTTTCCATCCCTAAAAAACAGCTATTAAATGACTCTACTAATTGCTCATAAGTATGGATTTCCCTCATAAAGCAAGTCGTGATCGGATAACCCGCCTGTTTACTCAATACGCCGATTTGCTCGTCGATTTCCCCGCGTTTAATCTCCTCGAAAAAATCCTCTTCCGGAAACTTGAAGAATTCCGCAAAGATCATTAAGAGATTTTGTAAAGCTTGATTGCGTCCGAGTATCTTATTCATGTTCTCACCTTTACCGTTAAATTAATGCTTGGAATCAAGCCTGAGCTTATATTCAGCCCAGCTGAACATTAACATAATGAAACCTAAGGCTCCAATGATTAACGACCATTCACTCCAAGTTGAGGTGTAGACATTAAAACTTCCAACAGCAGGAGGGGAATCAGGGATCACCTGCAGGGGTACAACCTGACCCGAATAAACGAAATTCAGCCTGGAAAACAGCATACCCAATATTGCCAGGGAAGCAGCTAAGAAAGCTTTCCCAATCGATGAGAATTTAGAGGAGAACAAGATAGCCAGGGGTAAAACCATACCTATCAAGACTTCCATGAACCAAAAGGAGATCGCTATAGGACCTGCGGTTACCGCTTTGGCAGCTTCAACCAGAGCCGGATGACCACTTGCTAAGGAAAAACCTATCTTGACAAACTGCATTCCGGCTAAAAGAACGAGGGCTCCTGCCAGGATCTTGCCCAGGGTCAGGGAGATATTTTTACCCAGATAGTCAAATTGGGCACTATCCCTGCCTTTCAGATAGACAATCATAGTCAGTACTGCCGCTCCGGAAACAATCCCCGAGACGACCATATAGACGGGGTAATAATAGCCGGCCCAAAATTCTCTGGTTATGGAAAAGCTGAAAAGCCTCCCCAGATTGATAATCGCCGCTAATTTAACCACGAAGGAAACATACGCTATTCCTGTAGCGGCACGATGGTTGTCTTTAAGCGTGAAATAGAACTCAGCAAACAGTAAGATCAAATAGACTCCATAAAAAGCTCCCATCCAAAAAATCGGGCTGGACAGATTCGGAGTAAAAAGCAGCCAGACCATTTTAAAAGGATTGGACAGTTCAACAGCCAATACGGCAAAAGCGGAGATAAGCAATAGAATCGAGGCCAGAAGTGCTCTCTTAGCCAGAACATCAAATTTCTTAATTCGAAAGACATGCCCCAAAGAAGCGACTAAACCCGTCCCTGTGGCGGCTACGGCAAAGAACACATAGCCTGCAATCAGAGTTCCCCAGGGCACATCCAGTGTTGTACCGAAGGCCTGTTCCCCGCTGATAAAATACTTGTTGGCGGCTCCCACTAGAGCCAATACCAAGAAGAAGAAGGCTAGGTAAGTCCAGAAGGTTTTTTCGAATTTCTGAGTCTTCTCCATTTTTATGCTCCCCCTCCCCGCTTGGCTTTGGCATAATAAATTCGTGGCTTGGTGCCAAGTTCTGAGCGAAGCTGTTCTATTTCCCGGCTGTTCATGGCCTTCAGCAAAGGGCTGGCCGGATCATCCAGATCGCCGAAGATACGGACCTGATTCATACAAGTCGATACACAGGCGGGGCTTTCCCCGTTAACCACATACTCCGCACAGAACCGGCATTTTTCCGGAACACCATGCTCGTTTATCACTCTTACATTGTAAGGACAGGCCACCATACAGTATTTACAGCCAATACACTTTTTCGGATCAATCAGAACGATGCCGTCTTCTCGTTTGTAGGTTGCCCCGGTCGGACAGACCGTCTGACAAGGAGGATTCTCGCAATGCTGACACTGCACCGGAGTGATCATTCTCATCAGCTTAGGATATTTTCCCTCCTCACGTTCTTCTAAGCGGTTAAAGCTCAGAATGGGAGACAGCCCCCACTGCATCTGGCAAGCAATCCGGCAAGCGTTGCACCCTGTACATTTGTTGGGATCAATGAACATTGCATACCTGGCCATCATTTCCCCCCCTTTGTGATCCTGACGATACATTCCTGCCCCATGACATGACCGGTTTTCTCGTCAACCCGTGCCGGAATAAAGTCATTATAGTTGACACCTTTGGCAAAACCGTTTTCCAACCTGTCGGAGAAGGTTCCATAGGTTGAAGGTATCCAGACACATTCAGGATGGAGCCCTTCGGTTACGTGGATTTGAACCTGCTTGGAAGTGATTTCACTTTGCACAGTCGCCCAGTCCCCTTCTTTAATCCCCAGTTCTCCGGCACGTGAAGCATTCATCCACATATAGGTGCCTTTTTTCTCCTCAGTAATAGCCATAAGATAGGGGTTGTTCGTGGTCATAATATGAGAATGCCAGGGTTGCTTACCATGAATAAGCCGGAATTCCTGTGCTCCTTTGGGTTCGACCAGAGTTGGTATCCAGGTAGGCACACCCAGATACCCTTCCTTCTTCCAAGCCCCAAGAGAGAATTCAATTTTTCCGGTGAAGGTGCTGAAGCTAAGCCCTTCTTCTTTAGGCAGAACGGAAGGCATTAACTCAATACATCCTTTTTCTCTTAGCTCCTCCGCACTAATTCCCAGAGGACCCAGAGCTGCTTCCAGTTCTTCCTCGACTGTGAATCCGTAGAGATTTTCCAGGCCGAAAGCCTTGGTTACGCCTTTCATGATCTCCAATAAATCCAGACTGCCGGCCGGACTCTCTAAGGCTTTAAAGCGTGTGGCAATCTGAACTGCGGGCCAGTAGATATTGCCATTTATAACCTTGGGATGTTCCGTTCGCTCCAAATAATGGTTTTCCGGCAAAATATAATGGGCAGTGTACAGGGATGTTTCATTCCAGTCATAAGGGATACTCACGACCAGCTCCGCATGTTTAATCTTCTTTTGGTATTCGGGATCAGGCGCTGAGCGCAGAGGGTTATAGGAATAAAAAAAGACGACTTTAGCCCTTCCCTTTTCGATCATATCCGGAATTCTTTGGGGGATACCCCGGGAGGGTTCAACCAAAGGATACTCTCCCGCGACTCCGGCTCCATCTCCCCTGGAGCCTTTAACAGCTTTTGTCCCAAAATAAGTTTCCTCCGGATGCCCAAAGGTAGTGCCGGCTGCCGGGAAAAGACCCCCTGCCTGCCAATAGTTACCGAGCAGGGCGTTGACAATCACGTTCATCATGACGGTCTCATTTGAATTCAGGTAATGAGCATTAAGTCCATGATACCCTGGGTCCAGAAAGGCTTGGGGGGCATTCCGGGCAAGCTCCCTGGCAATTTCTTTAATCTTAGCCGCTGGAATTCCTGAAATTCCGGCAGCTTTTTCCGCGGTAAACCCTTGATTATGCATCCAAAATTCATCGAAACCGTACACATACTTACTGACGAACTCCTGATCATACAAGTCTTCTGCAATAAGAGTGTGAGCAATTCCCAAGAAGAAGGCTAAATCAGTTCCCGGTCTGATCGGGATCCACTCGTCGGCGATGGTCGCTAATTCACAAAACCTGGGATCGACCACAATAATTTTCATGCCTTTGGCCTTGGCCTCGGTTATGCGCTGCATGGCGGCAGGAATAATCCCCCCGGCATAATTTCTGCCGGCAAAGAGCATATATTTGGCCTGATCAAAATCCGGGTTGTACATACCCCCGCACATTTGCTGCCAGATGTTGGTCTTGGCTGAAAAACAAGTGGCATAGTGAGTTATATAGTTGTCAGACCCAAGCACATCAAGCAAGGGCTGCGCATAAGTTTCTTTGCCTCCATGACAGGCCCAAACAACTTTGTCCCCCCCATGCTGTTCAACCAATTGCTGCATTTTACTGCCAACCTCTTGGAAGGCTTCTTCCCAGGACAGCGGTTTGAACTTGTTATCGGCAATCCGCTTCATGGGCTGTGTGACCCGTCCCGGGTTATAGACATTGTAAGCCACACCATGCCCCCGGGCGCACAGGTTTCCTCTGGACTTCATATGGAGTTCATGCCCTTCAACTTTCCACAATCTGCCGTTCTTGACATAAGCCCAGACTCCACAATAACTGGAGCACCCGTTACAAAGTGAAGGAACCTTTGTGACTTCCCCACTCTTTGCTTCTTCGGCAAAAGCTTTAAAATCCATGTTTAGAGCTTCAGGCAAGGCAACGACTGCAGCAGCGGCAGCGGCAACTTTTAAAAATGAACGTCGTGATATTAGCTGCATAATCTTTCCTCCTTCAAGATAATTGAATCACCCGCACCCGGCTGCACCTGTACTTGGCTGAACAAAATTCAGCGGAGATAATTCATAATAATCCCGGACAAGATTATGAATAGGGCTGATACCCGTTACTTTTTCATCTCCATGCCAGTAACTCATGCCATATTTCAGAGCGACGGCATCATAACCTAAAGTGACTAAGACTCTGGTCCCCTGACTTGCATCCATACCATCATAGCCAATCAAAACAATCTTCTTATTTAAGGGCAGATGGTTTAACATTTCCAGATCCGCCAGTTCAGCCAGCGGAATATTGACGGAGCCTTCCAGATGTCCGTTCTGATAATGTTGCTGCTCCCGTATGTCCACCATATAATAGTCACTTTCCGGACCTTGTTGGAGAACGCCCAGCAAATCTTCCGCGGTGATAAAACCTTTATAATTGCGATCCAGATACGTTGCAGACGTCTCCAAGATGTATTCTTCTGTTTTTCCCTGAGCATACTTCAGCTCCGGAAATTTATATTGCTCCAATGCCGCCTCGTTCTTAACTAAAGGATTGACGAGGGCTTGGGAAGGAAAAGCTTCGTAACCTGCAGGGGCTTCTTCGTGGGTCCACCCCTGTATGCCATACTGCAAGGGTACAGCCCGATAGCCCAGAAGATTCCAAGTTGCGGCAGTTTGGGCTGCCGAATGTCCATTATAATCAATAATCACTAACGTCTTATCCTTAGGCAAGGAAGCAAGTTTTTGGGAACTTGCTGTTTGGTTATAGGGGATACTGACTGACCCCCGGATATTACTATTCACGAAATCCTGGTTGGCACGTATGTCTACTAAAAAATACTGGGCATCTTGCCCTAGAACAACTTTTTGGTAGAGCTGTTCCGGAGCCAACGATACCAGTTTAAGATTTGACAGATACTCATCCGCTATCCGGCTAACGGATTCAAACTGATCTGTCAGAGGCAAATCACTGTCCGGTTTGGCGACTTGAGCTGATTGGCCGGAATATGAACAACCCACCAGGGACAATACGAGAATGGGAAGCAGCAGCAGTTGCCATAACCCTTTATTGCGCTTCATTGGTTCCCCCTCCTAGTTTGATTTTTTTAACAATAATGCCACAGCTCAGTGATAATGTTATTATTATCACAAGCTGTGGCATTATTGTATCATATTGTCATCTAATGATCTGTGACAAAAGTACATACTAACTAACTACTTCAGTTTCTGGCAATCCTTTCTAAGGCCTCGGTATTATTAATAACCAGACGCCCTCTGGCCAGGCTTAGAATACCTAACCTTTCGAAGCCCTTTAATTCCCGGCTTACTACTTCTCTGGCCGTACCAAGCTCTCTTGCAAAAGCTTCATGGGTCATATAAATTGAATATTTGCCGGAGTTACTGTTTAAAAGCAGCAACTGAGCCAAACGCTTCTTTACAGAAATAAAGGCTATGCTATCGACAACTTCCGTCGCTTGAAAAAGCCTGTTTGATATATCGCTAAAAACAAATCTATAGAACGGCTCGCATTCAGCTATTGACTTTACGAAGAAATCGCGGGTTACAAAGACAACTCTGGAGTCTGTTTCGGCAGTTACCGTCACAGTATTTCCTGTATAGTTACCGAAAATACAAGCTGCGGACAGAGGACAAGTTCTGCCTTTCCCAATTCGATAAAGCGTCACTTCACGACCATCTTCTGAAATCATGGATATTCTCAATTTTCCCGCTAGAAGAAGTGCCAGAGCAGAACAATCCGATCCTTTTTCCGCCAGCACGGTTCCGGCAGGAACCTTTTGCAGGGTTGCATAACCGACTAAGCATTCAAGCTGGTCTGAAGTTAATTCTCTGGCAAAATCGAATGCAGCTTTAAGTTCTTCCATAAAAACTAATTTCGAATTAAACTCCAAGTTCTGTCCCCTCCAAAATCAGTCTTAGTTCTTTTTACACTATTTTACCATCAGGAGGGTTACCTGTCATTTTTTATTGGACTATGTAATTTGAGCAACAATAGTAGCTGATGATTACCTCCCTGATAAAAAGTGAATACTCGGCGGAACGGCTATGAATGCTAACAAGCAGTTCCGCTGAGTATACCCCTTTGTCTGTAAAGAAACTAACTATTACAACTGTTGATTTCATCAATAGATGCTCTAATTGAGATTATCATCTCATCAATTTCTCGTTTTAACTCTTTTGAGAATTGTATTTTGCCTTTGTCTTCATTGAGTTCAATATACCCTTTGATCACTGTGACTTGATCACATAATTTCTGACAAAAGCTTAATAGTTTATGCTCGTCCAACCTTACTCCTCCCCCAGTAGCTTTTTTAATTCGACTTCAAGGGTATCAGCGATTATCGCCAATGTTTTGACATGTGGCCGCTTATAATGTCCCTCCTCAATCTTCTTCAGATAACTCTTACTTATTCCTGATTTTTCTGCTAACTCTTTTTGCGTCAGGTTTTTGGCCCGGCGAAACTCCGCTATTTTCCTGCCAATCTCTACGGATGTCGCCCTCCTATAAGGTTAATTCATGTCGTGAGTCATAAGAAAGGAAAATATGTAGGAAAAAAGGATCAATTTTACTCTTATTTTCCATAAGATTCGACCTGGTGATAGATTATCCTGTAATATGAGTCAATACCTACCATTATACCCGAAGTCTCTGCCAAGTGTATGACAGCTCTACACTACCAACAGCAAGGTGATTTTCGTATATAGTTGGACCCCGGTGCTCAGAACACCGGGGTCCATGTTTTAAATTGCCATACTTTAATCGAGCTTTTGCGAAAGCCGTTGGATTAAACGGATGTCACTTATCGTCTGTAGACTTAACGTCTACAAAAATTCTATCATTCGCTTAAATACTTTGTCAATAAGGTGGTAGTATATAAGTGCCCAATATTAGGATTCTTTTCGGAAAACGGGTTCGAAAGTTGAGACAAGCCCTTGGTATTTCTCAAGAAGAACTGGCATTCAGCAGTAACTTACATAGGACATATATCTCAGACATTGAGCGGGGAACCAGAAACGTCTCATTAGATAATATTTACAAGATCGCAGTGGCTTTAGACGTTTCTCCAAAAGATTTGTTTGATTTTTAAATTTAATTAAACAACGAAAACAGGTTTTAAATCTATTGTGAGATCTGGGATAATATTCAAAGTAATTTGGTCTTCTTCCGAGTATACTTCTTGTCTTCCATAACGACCATTCTCTTGGAGTACAAAAACACTGACTATTTTAACTTCAGGTTCAACAATCCAGTATTCTTTAACACCCACTTTTTCGTACATATTAAATTTTATTATCCTATCAGTTTTTACTGATGAAGGGGAAATTATTTCGATTATCATATCGGGTGCCCCATTACAGCCCTTTTCATCAACCTTGGATTTGTCGCACACTATGGTAATATCTGGCTCAACAACCTTTTTGATATCTTCGTTTGATATTTCATCACCCTTCGTTAGCCTTACACAGAAAGGTGCCGGATAAACTTTACAAGATCTGTCCTTTAAATGGTTAGCTATTTGCCTTGATATTTCCATGAGTATTTCCTGGTGCACTGTAGATGGTGCTGCTTGCATATGTGGTACTCCGTCGATAATTTCCCACCGTTCTCCTTCCGGCCAGGTTAAGTAATCAGCATAAGTATATTTCTCCTTTGCTTCCGGTATAGGCATAAAATCACTCCCTGTTAAAAAATACCTTTTCAAAAATGATTATAACATATCCCGATATATAGATAACAGGATAGGCATCATTTTGAACCTTTTTTGTTATCGGAGCCATTGCTCTTGTTCATAATCATTTAAATTCCAGGACGATAATCTTTGTTGTTTTACAAAGGTTATCGTTTTTTCATTCTATACAATTTCCCTAAATATTTTACCCGCCCAAAGGATATTACTTACAGACGTCGAATATATACACGACAACACTATATGCACGATAACAATAGATGACCATTACACATATAATTATTGAAAAGTTACCTTTTAAAGACGCTGTTGCGTGCTAAGGATTTGGCCAAGACCCTTACTGAATAGATTGAAGAGGAGGAACTATTATGCATTTTCCAATTTCCGGTGTGGACGTCTTGCCCTTTATTCCGCCTTTAGTAGCCTTTCTGGTCTCGTCACTAACCGCCTCGGCCGGGATATCGGGGGCTTTTCTGCTCCTGCCCTTTCAGGTCAGTGTTCTTCACTTCACCAGTCCGGCGGTGAGTCCCACCAACCTGATTTACAATATTATCGCCATTCCCGGCGGTCTTTACCGCTATATTAAAGAAGGACGCATGGCCTGGCCTCTGACCTGGGCCGTGGTCATCGGTACCCTGCCGGGAGTATTTGTGGGCGCTTGGGTGCGTATCCTCTACCTGCCAGACCCTAAAGCCTTTAAACTCTTTGTCGGCGTTGTGCTGTTGTACCTGGGCTACCGGCTCTTATCCGATGTGCTGGGCTGGAACAAAAAGGTTAAAGAGCAAAATAAAATTATGCAGAACAAGTTTGCCGGACAAGTCGCTAAACTGAAGGAAGAAAACACCAACCGCTTAGCCTCCGGTCTGCCTGCGGAAGCTGTTGTCAGGACCAAAACCCTTTCCTGGCGGAAGGTTGAATATGAATTCTGGGGGGAAACCTATTCCTTCAGCGGACCCTCGATTTTATGTCTCTCTCTGGTAGTGGGCTTAATCGGCGGCATCTATGGCATTGGCGGCGGGGCCATTATTTCCCCTTTCTGTGTGGCGGTATTGGGTCTGCCCGTTTATACGGTGGCCGGGGCTGCTTTAGCCGGCACCTTGATCACTTCCATTGCCGGAGTAGCCTATTATTACCTGCTGGCGGCCGGCGGCGTGGCTGCCGGCGCAGCGGTCACTCCGGACTGGATGCTGGGCCTGCTTTTTGGCCTGGGAGGGCTGTTGGGTACTTACGTAGGTGCCCGTATCCAGAAATTCCTGCCCGATACCCTGATTAAGGCCATCTTAACCGCTTTAGTCCTCTTCCTGGCTTGCAGCTACATTGGCCAGTATTTCTTCTGAATTTAATCATCTGCGCTGATTAAATTAGGAGAACATGCTCTTTCCTTGGGTATTACTAACTAATGGGTGTGATAATATGGCTTTTAGCACGATAACCTTGTATATTAATGAAGAGGATAAAACAAATCTGCAGCAAGTTCTGGAACAATTAGAAGGAATTCTGCAGTACCAACCCAATGGTGGGGATGATATTGTTCTCTACGATCCCCAAAGGATTTCCTATGATCAGATTTTAGAAACTGTCCTGCAGGCCAGTTACCACATTAGCAGGTTTTATGTTGCCGGGGAAGAATGTTAGACAGAGAAGGAATTGTGAGGTGAGCCTGTGAAAGAAGAAGAAACACTGAACCCGGCCTTTGCTTATATTGCCGGGCGCATAGATAAAATGCTGGTGCCGGCTCTGCTTAATTTTTTGGCCCAAAAACCCGCCCATGGCTATGAATTAATTCAAAAAATCAACGAATCGGGCCTCTCGGAAATCGAGGCGGACCCCGCCACTATTTACCGCAACCTGCGCCGCATGGAAGAGGACGGACTGGTGCTTTCCCAATGGGAAACGGAGCACACCGGTCCTGCCCGGCGCTCCTACCGCTTAAGCCCCGCCGGTTGCCAGGCCTTGGAGTTTTGTGTTCAGCTAATCACTGAGAAAGTAGAGAAAATGACGGCATTTTTAGACCAGTACCGCCGGGAGGTGAAGAAGGGATGAGCCAAGAAAGTATCTTAACTATTTTACATGCCGGGGCCTTGCGCAAACCCATGGTGGAATGTGCCAAACTGCTGCAGGCAGCTCAGCCGGAACTGGACATCCGCCTGGAATCCTACGGTTCACGGTCCTGTGCCCGGCAAGTCAGGGAGGGCAAAGCCGCCGATATCCTGGCTTTGGCCGATCCCCTGCTCTTTGCCGAGCTCCTTGGGCCTGAGTATGTAGACAATTACTATATCTTTGCCAATGACCAAATCGTCCTGGCCTTTAACGAATTTTCCAGGGGCAGCGGAGAAATCGGCGCTGCCAACTGGTTCGATATCTTGCTGCGGGAAGACGTCAGCTTTGGGCGTTCCAACCAGCATTTAGATCCCTGCGGATATCGCACACTGATGGTCTGGCAGCTGGCGGAGCAGTATTACCGTCGGCCCGGCCTCTTTGCCCAGCTGGACCAGCGCTGCTGGGGGGATTTGATTTACCCTAAATCCTATGACTTGGCCTCGGATGTTCTGATGGGTAAACTGGACTATGCCTTTGAATATCTCTGCGTAGTCAATCAATTTGGCCTGAACCATCTGACCCTTCCCGAAAAAATCAACCTCTCCAGCCCCGCCCAGGCGGACTATTATCGCCAGGCTGCCGTAAGCCTGCAAGGCAGGCATTCCGGCGAGATGATTACCACCTTCGGAGCCCCTATTGAATTTGCCGTTTCGATCCTGAAAAATGCTGAAAACCCTGGGCCGGCCAAAGCTTTCCTGGATTTGATTTTAAGCAAAAAAGGCCAGCAGATCCTGGAAGACTGCGGACTGATCCCCTATTAAAGCTGAAAGCCCGGGCTCCCGGGCTTTTGTTGTATCAAAACCTGAACAGGAATCGCTAAGGCACGAAGTTCTGATTTGCCATTTACTTCAAGATTAGTGCTGGCAAAGATAATGCCTACCACCTTGGCCTGATTATCGATGACCGGACTACCGCTATTACCGGGATTAATAGGTATATTGATATCAAAAATCTGAGGCAGGCCATTCTTTATATTGTAAAATCGACCTACCTCACCTCTCTGCGATATCTTCTCAAACCCTAGGGGATTCCCGATAATGGTCACGGTTGCGCCACTCTGTACCGTGTCTTTCATGTTAAGGGCTATGGTGGGAAGAGCGTTCCCTTCTATTTGAATGATAGCTATGTCTACATCCGGGATAACCTTATATTGTTTAGAGTAATACATCCTGCCGTCACCAAAACGGATAGTAATCATGCTGGCGTTGGCTACGATATGTTGATTAGTTATTATCCTGCCTGTTGGGGATATATTGAAGCCTGTGCCCCGTTTTACCTCGGTATTAAGAAGACCCTCTGTCACCACCGTCTCTATGCTTACTACCGCAGGCTTGCATTGTTGAACGATATCGTCTTCCTTTAAAGCCCTATTCTGATCTAAGAAATTCAGTTTATCCGATAAAAGATAAGGAAGATTCGGCACGGAAAAGCCCATAAAGGCAACTATAATCAGAAGGGCTACTAATTTCCTGAAATAGCCCGGTTTCGTGCTCACTATTTCGTCGTCCTCAAACCGTTCCTCGTCAGCCTCTTGATTAATTAATTCGTCATCGTTCATGATTACCTCCTTTATATCAATTGTATCATTTCCATGGCGGCTTTTCCGCAAAGGTAATGTACGTTTTAGCAGAATTACACCGGGAAATCCGATAAGACTTATCAATCTCCCGGTGCTATACTATAAGACAAAACCAAACCGCTATATGGAGATGAAAAAAACAATGGGTCTTACAGATGATAAGATGTGGAAAGCCGTAGTGGATTGTGATAAAAGCTATGATGGGCAGTTTTTTTACGCAGTAAAAACGGTGGGTGTTTATTGCCGCCCGTCTTGTAAATCAAGGACACCACTGCGCAAGAATACGAACTATTTTGAAACACAGGAGGACGCTGAAAAAGCGGGCTTTCGCCCATGCAAACGCTGTCGTCCCGATTTACTTGATTATGCGCCTATGCTGGAGCTTGCACAACAAACAAAAAACCTGATCGATGATTATTTCCAGGAGAGAAACCGCCTTGCGGCAGAAATGAAAAGACTTGGCGTATCGGCCAGCCATTTAGCTGCTGTCTTCAAGCAGCAATACGGAATGGTGCCAAGTCAATATTTGAACAAAACTCGCCTTGATTATACAAGGAAAATGCTTGCAGAGACGGATACCCCTATTATTGATATCGCCGGTAATATTGGATATGATAGTCTGCCATCCTTTTATGGTTTTTTCAAAAAACAAACTGGGACAACACCAAGGGAATATCGGGAGTTAAACAAGGTTCCCGGCATTCACCGAAACATTCCTAATAACAGCAAGGAGCAAAAACATGAAAAGCGTATTTTTCTATAATTATCCTGTCGGTATGCTTGGAATTGCAGAAGATAACGGCGCGATATGCCGTATATTTTTTAAGGGCGAAACCACGCCCGCCGATTTTGAAACCATTGAAACACCGCTCATTCAGAAAGCGGCCGCGCAGCTCACCGAATATTTTGCCGGGAAGCGCAGGTCTTTTGATTTGTCGCTGGTTCTTCAAGGCACGGATTTTCAAATGTCTGTCTGGAAAACCTTGCAGACGATTCCCATTGGGGAAACTCGCAGCTATAAAGATGTTGCCGTGATGATTGGCAATCCTCGGGCAAGCCGGGCAGTAGGTATGGCGAATAACCGTAACCCTATGGTCATCATTGTTCCCTGTCATCGGGTGACAGGGCAAGACGGCAGTATGACGGGCTATATCGGTGGGATTCCCGCCAAAGAATACTTGTTGGAGTTGGAAAGACGCGATGCTTGACACACACTATTTTCAATATGGAGAAAAAGAGATCGAGCACCTCAAAGCTAAAGACCCGATTTTAGGTGCCGCGATAGACGAAGTGGGACACATAGACCGTGTTGTCATCCCCGATATGTTCATGGCACTTGTCAATTCTATTGTTGGACAACAAATATCTACAAAGGCACAAGCGACCATTTGGGAGCGTATGCAAAATCAGTTTGCGCCTTTAACGCCGGAAAACATAGGGATAATATCAGCCGAAGACTTGCAGACTTGTGGAATATCCATGCGCAAGGCCTTATATATCAAAGAGATTGCAGCTGCGGTACTGGATGGGAGTTTAGATTTAGCCCATCTGCATACGATGACAGACGATGAAATTTGCAAACGGCTTTGCCGGATAAAAGGCATTGGCGTTTGGACTGCGGAAATGCTAATGACATTTTCCATGCAGCGTATGGATATCATGAGTTGGGATGATCTTGCTATCCACCGCGGACTTAGGATGATATATCATCACCGTAAAATCACGCCTGAATTGTTTGCCAAATATAAGCGCCGGTATTCGCCCTATGCAACAGTAGCAAGCCTGTACCTTTGGGCGATAGCCGGCGGCGCGTGTGCCGAGCTTGTGGATTACGCGCCCAAAACCGAAGCTCGGAAAAAGGCAGATGCTAAAAAACGAAGGAAGATACATTCCTAGTAATCACAAGCTTTTGCAAGATACTTATTTCTTAAGTAAATTAATCTGACTTTTCAGCCATTGAATAAGCTCTTGCTTGTTCTTATTGACGGGAGCAATCTGTTCCCAAATGTCTTTAAAATAATCCTCAAAGGCCTTAACCAGCATAGGTTCTGTTATGGCTAACCGTACTCCCGGTTCCCCTTCCAAAAAGTCAAGTACTTCAAAAAATATAGCTTGTCTTTCTTTAACCAGACAATAATAGCTGCTATTAACAGAGCTCTCAGTACCCTCATTTTGAGTTAGAAAAGCAATATTATAATTTTCATATTTTATAAGAAAGGCTACCATATTCTCCAGAAGTTCAACGGCATCCTCAACTTCCAGATCAACCGGCTCAAGACCCGAGGGGCTATAAAGAAAATACTTTCTCTGTTTAATCAGATCCTTGATTGAATCCGCCGAGTATATGTCATAACATTGATACTCTTTGACATTGGCTAAAAAGGCCGCTAATCGCTTTTGGAAAAAAGTCAAAGCCCTGAGCAGCTCATCATGGGATCGCTCTTTTTTTTTAGAAGTTTAAGATATAAATTTTCGGGCAATGTTACCAGCCCGGCACAAGGCTTGTATAAAAACCGGTCCCCAATAGTTTCCTCACGTTTTAGCAGGCACTGGTTGAAAATGTGGCTGTTTTCCCGGGCATAGTATTTTATGAGGGGCTGATTATGATTGGCAATCAGCATCTGATAGTAGTTTTTAAAAACCTCAACGGCAATTTCATTTCTAAAATAGAAAGCACAATTGACTTCCGAATTCTCCCCGGTTGAAAAACACGATAGTGCTCCGATACCCGGAACCGTAATGTTCTCTCTGCCTGTGCCGGAAGTGTAGTATTTATTCAGATAATAGGAATTAAATTTTCCGGTTTTCACAAGAGGTTTGGCAAATTTTATCAGGCTGATTATTCTGTTGATATTACTGTTTAAATGGACTAACAAAATTACCTGCCAACCCTTATTGATGGCATTTAACAAGGCATTTCTTAAACCATCCATTAAATGTCTATTTTGATTGGCTAAAGACATGTCGTTATTATAGGTTATGTAAATAGTCTCGTTATTTTCACAGGTTTGCTGGGCTGCTATTTCAAGCAAAGAAACGGCCGCGGATAAAATAGTTTCAATCTGAAAAATTATTTTATCTTCTTTTGACAAAGCTACGGAATGAGTAAGCTCATTGATAGCAAATAAGGGATTCTCGTCATTAATAGGGTTTTGTCCTTTCTGAAGCCGGTTGATTCGTTCTCTCCGTTTGCATTCCATGGAATACCCTTGGGCTTCCAACAATAATTTAGCGATCATCTCTTTTGGCATACCCGCCAACTCCCGATTATCGCAGGCACTTAGGAAAAGCTCATTCAAACGCTGGATTTGCAAGGAATTCAAGAAGTTTTTAGCAAAGTACTCAGTAATACTCTCTATGTAGATTGAATCATAGCCCGGAATCCGTTTGCCGTTAACCCAGCGATTAACCAATGAGCTGTCCACATTGATCGCTTTTGACAATCGATTGGCACTTATATCCAGAATCGAAAGTAACGACGTCAAACACTCACCAAATTTTATGTAAGTCAAAGATTTCTACCTCCTAAAATTGATACCTTTACAATAACCTTATCTAAGCCGGGAGTGATATATCTTTATGAATTTGTCATAACCGCGGTTGTGACAAATTCATAAAGATACTACAAATTATGCGATTAATCCTCTATTATAAAGAATGCCCTACATAATTCGATATCTTATTCCTTACATAATTCGAGAGCATTTATTAATTATCGCAAAATTGCAGTTGTGTTTAATAAATAGGCGGTCTAAAATTGGAGGTATTAATATGGAAAAATTTATGGGCAGAGAAACATTGGAGTTTTTTGCCAGAATGACTCCGTTATTAAATAGGCTCTTTCTAATGGATGTTTTCGTTGCCGTAAGTGACACTCAAACCATTCTGGCTTACCAGGCAGCCAAAACCTTTGACATTGGCATTAAGGCCGGCGATCAGCTTAAATCGGGCACATCCCTGGCCAAAGCCATGCGGGAAAGAAAGTCGGAAATCTTAGAAATCGACAAAGAAGTTCTGGGGGTAGCCTATAAAACCGTCACAGAGCCTATTTTTGATGAAAACCAGCAAGTCATCGGCGGAATCAGCGTCGGCACAAGTCTGGAAAACCAAAATAAGCTGGGTGAAATCATTGAACAGTTCAGCGCTTCCTTTCAGGAAATCAACAGCAGTATTCAGGAGATTGCCACGGGTTCCGAGAAACTGGCGACAGTTGGCGAAGAATTGTCCCAAACCGCTGTCAACACCAAAGCCGATGTTAAAAAAACCGATGACATTATTCAAATGATCAAAAGCATTTCGGATCAAACCAAACTTCTCGGTTTAAATGCCGCCATTGAAGCAGCCAGGGCCGGCGAGAACGGCAAGGGCTTTGCCGTTGTGGCCGAGGAAATCCGGGGCCTTTCGGCGAAAAGCAACAGCTCGGCTAAAGAAGTGAACAATATTTTAAAAGCCATTGCCGACTCCGGTAATTTTATCAGCGATGAAATTCAGGAGTTGAGCGCTATAAGTGAGGAACAATCGGCAGCTATGGAAGAGATTTCTACCGCCGTACAGGATCTTGCCGCTCAATTAGAGGCCTTGACGGGATTTACGAAAATTATTTGAGGAACGGACTCTTCAGTTTAACATAATCCGCCGCAAGATTAAGAGCAGGAAGCAAGTTGACAATCAGCTTGCTTCCTGCTCTTTTTAAAATTAGTACCGTCACAACAGGTCCCATTACTACTCTCATTTTCCAATCTAAGTCCGAAGTTTAAAAAAAGCCCCTCTCTTTAACGCCGTTAAAGAAAGGAGCTCCTTTATTAATGACTACTAACCTTGTGATATATTTCTCTTTATGCTATTCTTGGCAATAAAGGAAAAATAAGTTGACTGTATCATGATTAACACAAGGCATAAGGAGGCTTTTATGAAGAAAACAGCTGATCTTATCCTCAATCAGTCCCAGCAATGGTTTATTGATGCCCTGCTGACCTTAATGAAAACAAAACCTTTCCATAAAATTCAAATTAAAGAGCTGGCCGAGAAAGCAGGTTTAGACCGCAGGACTTTTTACCGGCATTTTAAATCTAAAGAGGACGTCCTGTTCCTACAGTGCAGAGTCGTCATTGAGGATTTTGCCAAAAAAGTCCTGGCTAAAAATGAATTAAATTTTAAAACCGTCGCCATCTCCTATTTTGAGTTTTGGAATGACTATCTTGATTTTCTTAAACTTTTGAAAGCAAGCAATATGATCTGCTTCTTTTCCGATAAGATGGATAAGCTCTATTATGAGCATGTAACTTCTAAAGTTAAACAATATTTGAACGGCGTGGAATTAGACCATAAAACCAGATACCATTTTTTCTACGGGATGGGCGGCCTTTGGCATGTGATGAATTGGTGGCAGTTGGAAGATCCTCGCGAGACGCCGGAAGAAATGGGACAGATCCTGGTGGAGTATATTACCGAAATCTACGCTTCTTTAGCTTTAAACACTGCAGCCGGGAATTCGGTCCGCCAGGCCGCCTCACCAAGTTAATTCAAAGTGTAGGACCAGAAAAAGGACGACATCAGTACCCCAGCCAACGGGCTATGCCATTCGTTATTTTGTTAGTTCAGGAACCGGTCCGGCTTTGCGGACCGGTTCCTATACTTATTGACATCTTCATAGGCGTAGTTTGACAACCTTAGTTGCGTAACTTAACAATTTTAACCATCTTAGTCTTCCAGAAGAGCTTTAACAGCTTCCAGCGTGGACTGAGGTACAGCCATGGTGCCTCCGAAGATCCGTACTTCCTCCACCTTCTCTTTAGCTGACTGGAGCAGGGCTTGCTGCTCCAGGGTCAAACCATTGCTTCCCCCTTCTCCCTGGTAGCCCGCCAGCAGCAGCCAGGCGTTGTTTTGGGCTGCCACAGCTGCTGCGGAGAGAGCGTCGGCAAAATCCCGGCCGCTGACCACATAGATGGCTTGGGGATCAGGCTGGAGATTAGCCAGAACCCGGGCATTGGTACCGTAACGGTCGATGCCGTCATAGCGCTTGGCGTTGGGGACGAGGCTTTCCAAACCTTGCGGCAGGACTGCCGTTCCGCCAATGAGGAGGGTTTGACTGACGCCCAGTTCATTGAAAGCCCGGGCCGTGGCTTCCGGCAGAGTCTCCCCTTCTCCGCCTGCGTAAAGGATAGGTACTCCCTGATATCCTGCCCAGGAGGCAATGGATAGAGCGTCGGCAAAGGAGCCCTGCCCGCTGTTGCCGTTGACCAGAACGGCCTGGCCCGCCCCGCTGCCCAGGGCTTTGGCAATTTCATAGGCCGTTTCATACTGAGTTGTTCCGTAAATCCGTTCCACACTGATTCCCTGAGCTGCCAGCTGGTCAGATACGGCAGGCAGGACGGCTCCGATGCCGCCGGTAATGATCACCTTTTTAGCGCCCAGGGCCTGGATTTGGGCCAGAACGCTGTCCGGCAGGTGATCCGGAGGAGTGAGCAGAATCGGGGCGTCGAGTTTCTTAGCCAAAGGTACTGCCGGCAGAGCGTCGGCGGAGACGTCTCCCCGGGCCAGGATCACGGTGTCGGCACCGGCAGAGAAGTAAGCTTTGGCGATTTCCACAGCCGTGTCATAGCGGCTTTCCCCATAAATTCTCGCCAAGCCGATCTCCTTAACGGTCAGTTTTTGGGTGAGAAGGACGTAATCGGAACAATGGTCCTGGTTTACCGTGACAAAGCCTTGGGAGTCTACACGGACGCTTTGCCTGTATTCCAGCTGATCTGTGCTTTCATTATAGTAATAGTAATGAAGGGTTTGGCCTGCATAGCTGCTGCCGGCTTTAACCCTGACGGCGGCTTCTCCCGGCAAAGCTCCGCTGTGCTTAAAGCTTAAAACCAGGACCAGGTTGCCCGCGTCCGAATCCGGGAGATTTATGCTGCCGGCAGCGACAGCGGTCTTAAGACCGAAGTCAATCCCCGTCTGCCCGGCGGTCGCCTGCATGCTGCCCGGGGCAAAGGTTATGGTATAATCGGCGCCATTGAAGACAATGGGTTTATCCTTATTCTTGTCAATGAGTTTCTTAAGCTGAGCAGAAGAAATTTTAGAGGAACTGCCGGTAAGAGTAACCCTCACTTCACTTGCTTTTTCCACAATAGAGGAGTTAGGTACATATTTATCCTTGGCAGTTGAGCCTGAACTGCCGCTTGAACCGCTGTCCGAATCATCGTCATTATCGTTATTATCGTCATCGTCCGCACTGCCGCCGGGAAGGGATTGGACGGTCAGGCTGTACAGCGCTCCCTCATTGTTGGTATGTCTCACAAAGTAGTGGTTCTTAATCTGAGGTACTGCGTTATCGCTGTCGGCAGCCTTTCTCCCGTCGGCTGTATAGACGCCGGCAAAAGTGTCGTAATTGTATATAGGGAACGCCGCATAGCCATTGTTTAAAACCGTTTCCATCCGAGTGCCTTGGGCATAGGCCAGGGATTTGTCGAAACACATATTGAGTAAGTCACTCCGCACATTATTAGCTAAGTACTGCTCAATGGTTACAGATGAGCCGGAGTTGATGGCTGCAGGCAGCCCTTCATAGGTCTCTCCGCCGTAAGTGACATCCACATAAACCGTATAGCAGCCCAGCTCTACTTCGCCCTCGCCGGTCAGCACTCCCCCCTCTGTCAGCGCAAAGTCAAAGCCACTTTCCTCCGCGGACTTGGCAAAGGTGGCCCCAGTGAGAAGGTTTCCGTTCCGGTATGCCCGGAGAGTTGTACTAATAGAAGTTCCCGTTTCACCTGCCGCCACCGGGAAACTCTCCTGAGCGGGCATGACGGATATGGAATCGTCATCTGCTGCAACCCGTTCAAAGGTTGTGCTGAGAATAGTATCCTGAGTGACGGTCAGGGTATAGGTGCCGTAATAGGGACCGTCGAGAAGAATGGGACGACCGCCGGTCGTTTCCGCTTCCGTGGCAACGGATTCAATCTTCCCTTTGCCGTCCTCCATGGGATAGGCCAGCATATGCAGTGTATCTCCAATGGCTACCTGCACATTTTCTCCCACCGGCAGTAATTTTACATCTCTGGAATTGAATGCCGCAAGAACCCCGCCTCTGACGTTTTCAATGTAAACCGTGGCGTATTCCGGCGCTTTCCCGGCCAGCAAGACAACGGGGCTGAAGGACTCCAGTGTAAAGCTCAGGGTATCCCCATCCTCGGAAATCTCGCAGCGAACCGCTTCTGTGGTTTGGCCGTAATGAATGGCGGCAATCTCATCCGCATTCGCCAGTGCCTCAGGAACCGGCATGGTGATAATAACCCCATAGGTACCGACGGTTCCCGAGACCAGGTCAATGTCCAGCTGAACCGCTGAATCTACTTCCGGCGAGGTAATGTTTAAGGCGGCGGCATCAGCAGTCAAGGTTTCGCTGCTTTTAGGTTCCGCTAGAGCCTGAACGGATAATTGAGCCGTTTGCCCCGCCCCGCCGAATTTAATCAGCGGCAGGGCTCCGCCAAAGAATCCTTTGACAGTTTCATCAACAGTGGCTGTATTGGTCCCTCTCCATTTGGCGTCAAACTGGATCAGCTCCCCGTAAATGTGGTCGCCGGCTTCCAGCTTTTCACCGTCAAAGTACCAGCCTTCAAAGGTATAGCCGGGGCGGTCCGCCAGTACGGGAATATTCCCGGCAGAGATGATGCTGTAATAATATCCATCGTCATCCAGTTCTCGGGCAGGAAGGACAACCTCTCTGGTTTCAGTTGTGCCGTTATTCTCAAAGGCTCCGCCTTTAGGATCAAAGAAGAGGGTTACTACCTCATCCGTCACCGTGAATTCCTTTTCGCCAAACTCTTTGGCTCCCGAGCTGCCGCTGGGCAGAGATCGGACAGTCAGACTGTACAGCTCTCCTTCATTATTGGCATGTCTCATAAAGTAGTGGTTCTCAGCCTGGGGCACCGCGTTATCAGTGGCGGCAACCTTTTTCCCGTCGGCTGTATAGACGCCGGCAAAGTTATCGTAATTATACATGGGAAACGCCGCATAGCCGTTGTTTAAAACCGTTTCCATCCCAGTGCCCTGGGCATAGGCCAGGGATTTATCGAAGCACATATTGAGCAGGTCGCTGCGCACATTATTGGCCAGGTATTGCTCAATGGTTACAGCGGAGCCGGAGTTAATCGTGACCGGGAGCTCTGCATAGGTCTCCCCATCGTAAGTGACATCTACATAAACCGTATAGCGGCCCAGCTCCACTTCACCGGCGCTGGTCAGCAGGCCGTCCTCTGTCAGCGTAAACTCAAAGCCGCTTTTTTCACCGGATTTGGCAAAGGTTGCCCCGCTCAGAACGTCTCCGTTCCGATAGGCCTTGAGAGTGGTGCTGATGGACCTTCCCGTCTCACCTGCCCCTACCGGAAAACCTTCCTCAGCGGGTTGGACGGATAGGGAATCGTCGGCCCTTCGTTCAAAGGTAGTAGTGAGAATGGTATCCTGAGTGACGGTCAGGGTATAGGTACCCCCGTAAGGACCGACGAGAGGAATAGGCCGGCCGCCGGTGGTCTCCGCCCGTGTACCGACGGAGGCAATGGTTCCCTTGCCGTCCTCCATGGGATAGGCCAGCATATACAGGGTATCGCCAATAGCTACCTGCACATTTTCTCCTACCGGCAGCAATTTGACATCCTTGGAATTGAACACCGCCAGAACCCCGCCTCTGACATTTTCAATGTAAACCGTGGCATAGTCCGGCGCTCCCCCTGCCATCAGGACCACCGGGCTGAAGGATTCCAGGGTGAAGCTCAGGCTGTCCCCATCCTCGGAAATCTCGCAGCGAACCGCTTCTGTGGTTGAACCGTAATGAATGGCCGCAATCCGGTCCGCACCCGCCAGGGCCTGGGGAACCGGCATGGTGATCACAACCCCGTAAGGACCCACTGTCCCTGAAACCAGGTCGATGTCCAGTTGAACCGCCGAGTTCACATCCGGCTCGGCAATGCTTAAAGCAGCAGCAACCGCAGCCAGGGTTTCGGCGCTTTTGGGCTCTGCCAGGGCTTGAACGGATAACTGGGCCATTTGCCCGGCTCCGCCAAACTTAATCAAGGGCAGGGTTCCGCCAAACAATCCCTTGACATTTTCATTAACTGTGGCGGTATTAGTTCCCTTCCACTTGGCGTCAAACTGGATGAGTTCCCCGTAAAGGTGGTCGCCGGCTGCCAGCTTTTCCCCCTCAAAGTACCAGCCTGCAAAGGTATAACCGGGCCGGTCCGCCAGCTCGGGAATATCTTCGGCAGAAATGATGCTGTAGTAGTAATGATCCCCATCCAGCTCGTCGGCAGGAAGGGCAAGTTCCCTGGTTTCCGCAGCGCCGTCATCCGCAAAGGCCCCGCCTTTGGGATCAAAGAAGAGGGTGACTTCTTCCCCTTCCACCGTGAATTCTTTCTCACCGAACTCTTTGAATTCCGAGTCTGCTGCCAAGAGATTGACCGTAACGGCCTCACTCCATCGGGCCTCAAAAGCAGCGCCGTCAAAAATCCGGCTGCCAGCTTCCAGCTTTGTTCCCTGGCAATACCATCCTTCAAAACTATAGCCCGGTCTTTCCGCCAACAACGGTATGTCCTCACCGTCAGCTAATTTATAATATTGATTATCATTATCAGTGTTGTTGGCAAAAAAAATAAACCCCCTAATTTCCTTTGTCTCGTCATCCTTAAATATTCCGCCCTGAGGATTAAAAGCAACGCTAATCTCCTCACCCTGCAGTACTGCCTCACTATTCTCTGAATTCTCCTCAAGTCCCGTTTCTCCGGAACCGTTCTCCGTTCCCGAATCAATATCGCCGCCGGTGTCAAGGCCCGGGTCTGTACCCTCATCTATACCGGCATCTGTGTCCGTATCCCCGTCGGCGTCTGGATCACTGTCAGCGTCAAGTCCCGCCTCGACACCGCTGTCAGTGCCGGGATTGATGTCCGCATCGGCAGCAGCCTCCGGGTCAGGGCCAGGGTTTACAGCACTGTCCGGCTCACTCCACCGGGCGTCAAAGGTGACATCATTAAAAATACGGTCGCCCTCTGCCAGCTTCTTTCCCTTCAGGTACCAGCCTTCCAAAACATAACCGGAGCGTTCTTCCAGTTCAGGAATATCTGTATCGGCAATTATCTTATAGTATTGATTATCATTATCAATACTATCCGTAAAAAAAATAGTCTCCCTTGGTTCTGTTCTCCCATCATCCTTAAATACTCCGCCGTGAGGAGCAAAGACAACTGTCAATGCCTGCTCCGATCCCTGAAGATTTTTGTCGCCGTAATCCCTGGCCAAAGCATTCATTTCACAAGCAAAGCTCATGTAAAAAGCCATAATGAAAGTCAGGATGAATGCTAAGGATCGTCTCATTCGGATTACACTTTTTCTTTTCATTTCCATTGATCTCCTCCTCTGGTTAGATTTATCTAACTTTTGGACTTATTGTATATTTGCTCTTGGCAAAAATCAATAGATTGCCCACAAGTGCTACATATCTTAGATTGTGAGACATTGTAGATAAGGAATTTTGTAAGAATGCGACATTAACTCTAATTTTCAATTTAAGAAAATCCAAGTGTTCCCCACTCTGAAATTTTAAAATCTCCGGTTCCCTTGTTTTGCCAAAGGAACCGGAGATTTTTTCCTCATTCCACTGCACTTTCCGTAACTATCAGCTCTACGATCCGCACGTCCCTCAGCCCCCTCTTTTTCACTTCTTCAAGGTATTCCTCGATGACCGGGAATTTCTCCGGCGGGAAGACACTGGCTTTATCCAGGTCTACCCATTGATAACCCTCCCTGTCGCTGACCTTTAGATATTGACCCCGGCATTTTAAGGCATATAGTTTCACAGCGGCTCATCCTCTCTTCTCCGATTTACCTGTGCAAAGATTTAAATAACTTAACCGGCCAAAGCCTTCCTGGTCAGTTTTTCCAATCGGGCTAATCCCTTTTCAGGATTGTGATTTTGCGCCGCTACCCAATCCCGTAATTTTTCCATAGCCTTACCAGCGGCAATAATTTCTTGAGCCTTCTCAAACCCTTCCCGGATAGTGCTGACTTGGTTCATAAGATAAACTATCAGGGCCGCATTTAAACAAACAATATCGGAACGGGCTCCCCAATCCTTTCCATTTAACAAGGCCAGCATGCGGATAGTTTCTTCTTTCAGGTTATTGAGGGAAGCAATCTCTTCTTTCCTACCTCTCTTGATTCCCAGGTCTTCGGGAGTAAAGGAGTACTTGAGGATACTTCCGTCTTCTTTTAATTCGGCAATAAAAGTTTCTCCCAAATTGGAGGCTTCATCCATGCCTAAGGTACCGTCTTCAGTCACTCCATGAACTACCAGGGCCTTTTTGTAGCCAATCTCCTTCATGACCCGGGCCACGGGTTCCAGCATTTCTTTGGCATACACCCCGCGCACCCCGTATTGGGGCAGGGCCGGGTTGGCCAGAGAGGCAGCGATGTTAAGGACCGTGCCGAAAGAAATTTGCGCCAGAATTCTGCCTAAAGCCTGGGGATGAACCTGGGGACTCATGCCATTAAAAATACCAATTCCTGCTTTTTCAATGCTTTTTTTGACTATTTCCGGATGGCATTCCACATCCACACCCAGTTCTTCCAGAATGTCAATCGTGCCGCAATAGGAGGTAATAGCCCTGGAGCCGTGTTTTGCCATTCTGATTCCATTGGCTGCGGCAATAATTGAAGCAGCCGTGCTGATATTAAAGGTTTTAAATGAGTCCATTCCGGTACCGGAATTGTCCACTAAAGGCAGCTCTGTTTCAGGATTCACCTTGACTGTATCCAGTTCATAGATAGCCTCCCAGCTTCCCGCAATCTCCTCAGCCGTTTCACCTTTGGCCGCCAGAGCAGCCAGAAAGGCGCCTTGATTCATAGGCGAGGGCTCATTGCGGAGGATTTCTGAAAACACGGCTTTGGCTTCCTTCCTGGTGATGTTTTGGGACTGAATGAGCCTGGTTATGACGGACCCGAATTCTTTAGCTTTTTCTGCACACATAAGCATTTCCTCCTTAAAACTCAACAATGATGGATGTTTCAGACATCCTGCGCACCATTTCCAAACCACTTCCCACTTCATCTAAAGGAAGTTTGCGGCTGATCATAGTTTTCACCCTGACCTTATCTTCCGCAATCAGCGCCAGGGCTTTTCTGTTATGAGACAAAGAGCAGCCATAAGCTCCCAAAACCAACAGCTCTTTGTAGTGGATAGTATTCAAGTCAAAGCCTGGGACTGTATTGCCTATTAAACCACTGAAAAAGCCCAGGCGTCCTCTTTTGGCTAAAGCATTCAGGCCCTGACTAAAAGCTTCCAGACCCGGACAACAGGGAATTGCCGCATCCACTCCCGCCCCCTTGGTCAGCGCCATGATTTCTTTAACTAAATCCTTTTCTTTGACGTTGATCACACAGTCAATAGGCAATTTCTCCGCCTGCTTGATTCTCCTTTCGTTAATCTCGGCTACTATAATTTTCCTGACACCATTGGCTCGGGCTAATTTAGCATTTAAAATCCCCAAAGGCCCTGCCCCGATAATAAGCAGCGAGTCCTCATCTGAGACATTTAAAGAGCTTTGCATGTTAACTGAACAGGCCAAAGGCTCAGTGAGGGCAGCTTCTGCAAAGGAAACATGATCGGGTATCCTTTGCAGTACGCCGTTTTTAACCCCCCTGGCCGGAACTAATAAATACTCGGCGAAGCCGCCATTCAGATGAAAGCCAATAATCTTCATCGAATCGCAGAGATTATCCTGACCTCTCAAACAATAACTGCAGGTACCGCAGGGTATTCCGGGAGCTACCTGAACCCTGTCCCCCAGGGAGACCTGACTGACACCCGGACCCTTGGCAGCCACAATCCCGGCAATTTCGTGTCCCAGAATCCGCGGGACCTTTAAATCTTTTTGCCCCTGAGTTAAGCATTTCAGATCCGTGCGGCAGATTCCGCAGGCCTGGGTCCGGATGAGGACTTCCCCCTCTCCGCATTGAGGAGTATCCACCTCTGTCAGGGTCAACGTTTCAATAGCTTCCAGTACAGCCGCTCTCATTTTGATCCTCCTTTTTTAAAAACAAAAAAATCCACACTACTCATAGCGTGGATTTTCCATCATCCTCACAGAACCTTTTTCTCGTTAAAGGCCTCTCTTATCTCAGGCAGGTCTCCTGACTCAGGTTCATCGCCCTTATGTCCCTTCCCCCAAAACCGGAGTGGTTGTTGACATCGGCTTACCTTTACAGTGGCGGGCCCGTCCGGGACTTGCACCCGGTTCCCTATTCTCCCTTTAGCAGGGCACCTAAGACAATCTATTCTTAATAATTACTATTATATCCGCAAAATGGATGGCGTCAAGGGGGTTAATCTTTTAGGCGCTTAACTTCTTCTTCCTTCATACCTGTTGCTTGAGCTATCATTGAGACCTCCATACCCAGATCCAGAAGCTTCTTCGCAACTTCCACCTTTCCCTCTGCTTTGCCTTCCGCTTTTCCTTCTGCCTTGCCTTTATTCTTCGCTGACTCTATCCTCGTCAGCTGGTCATGCAGCTCGGTTTCTCTGGCCTCGTACAGCATTCTTGCCTTTTCATCTTTACTGATGATCTGCAAAATGTCATAAGCTTTTTTAATGTCTTTATTCTTTTCAGCCAACATCTCTATCACTCCTTTTGATTTGGCATCCAAAAATTCCATCCATTCAATGACCTTATCATTCTCACCTCTTGGAATCTCTTTATCTGCCAGTTTTATGATCTCCAGAAAGTGTACCTCTAATATGTCGGTCAACTTGTATCCTGCTTCGTCCTCAATTAAATGATAGCTGGAGTGCAACTTCTGAAGCGGGGTGCATCTGAAATCGACAATATTAATGGTGATACATTTTTTTAACTTGGCATAGGTATCTCCCGGCTTTATTTGGCCTGTGTACATCTTCGACCAGTAGAACATGGTTCTTTCAGGCATAAATTCTGTCGGCAATATTTGAATTAAAAGGAATAGCATTCTTCACCGAAGCGGTGGTCACTCACTCAGTTGGAACTTGCGACAAATTGTTCTGCCTGGGGATCGTAACGATACAACTCAACCGACTTGGCAACTCTATCCGGATTGGTAATATCCTCCTCCGGTTTAGCGTATTCATGGTTCATTGTCGAATAGATCAATAACTGATTATCCATGGACAGATTAAGAGAACCCACAGTTCTGCGATAAGGCAGCTGGACGAACTCCATCTTCTCTGCTAATCCGGACCAGATTTCTTTGTAGCCGTCCTTAGTATAACTGATAAGATGAAAATAGTTTTCCTGATAACCCGTCCCCCCATGACCCGAAACAAAGGCAATCATTTGCTTTCCTCCCCAGCCGCCATAGACCTGCAGCCCGTATACCGGCTGGTGCAAGGAATAGACTTCCTTATAATTGCCTTCAGCGAACTCATAGAGCAGGAAATACCCTTCCACACGATCCAAGGTTACATAAGCGGCTATTTGGGGTCCGGCGGAATTCTTCATATTAACCTGGGCCAAAGTGATAGCTTCTCTTGGCAGCTCCAACTCATTTTCAGCATCCAAATCAAATTTAGCCAGCAATGACTGATATAACCAGTCCGGTACAAATTCGGCTGAATTTTGTCCCCCTTTGGAATTTATGACTGAGCTGATATCCTCACCCGGCTTATTCCCCTCTTTGCCCGGATTACCTGGATTATTGCTGTTATTGCAGCCACTTAAGAAAAAAACAGCCAGAACAATGCTTAGGAATATCACTTTCTTCACATTTCCACCCTCTTCCTCCGCCACTCTTAGCGGCAACCGCCTGTTTCCTTCCCAAACCTCAACTAACGCTTTCTTAAATTTTCCTCATAGGCTTCCACCAATTCCTCTTTGGCCTTTTCGAGAAATTCACTGACATAAGCCGGCAGCTCTTCCGACCAAGGGCACTTTTCTCCTCTAAGAGGAAAATTTGCCATTTCAATTCTACGCAGGAACTTTTCTCAAGGCCGGTCACATTGACAGAGATAGCTTCCAATCTAACTTTCGGGCAGCATCACTTTACTGCCTCTTTCAGTAAATCTAAATGGAAATTTATACACTACTCACTATAAATTGTATAAATTTCAAACAATAAGTCAACAGAAATAAAATGCTTTTACTGCCAACAGTTACAACTATAAGTGATATAGGTCTCCTTTTGGGACACCAAAAAGAAGTACTGCTTGTCTCCTCAAATTCGGATTCGAATCCGAATTTGAGGAGACAAGCTCTCCTGCTCCGGCTTCCGCGCAGTAGTTGATAGCCAGGGGATACTCCTTTGACAAAATCGTTTCCGGTCATTATCACATTTTTGCCGCTTTAGTTCCAGATAAGGCCATGAGGGATGATTTTCATAAGGCAGATATCGTCCCCGCTTTTTATGCTTTTCAATAGTTCTACATCGACCATGCACCCAAAGGCTTTTTCAAAAAGGACTTTACTGTACCCTGTCGTACACTGGCACCAGGTTTTTGTTTTTAATTTGTCCACGTCAGCAAGCATGGGGCAGGGGCAAAATAAAAACTGCAGCAATAGTTGGCCGTTTTCACAAAACAGGCCCGCAGCCTTGGCCTTGTCAGAAGCAGCAAATTCTTCCATGTTTGACGCGGCGGTTTTCAGTTCATTCAAAAGGGCCAGCTTCTCGTCCATTCCGTAACCGCACTGGCAGTTCATCCGGATCTGTTTTGTCCTTTCTTGGTCAAATTTGTCTTCCAATCGGCACATCGTGGATTTTACCCAATCGGCATTAGTTTCACCTTTTGCTGTTCCATCTTTCCCGTATACAATTTCGGCTGCCGTCCCGGCCTCGCTCTGCTTCCTGACGGCCTCAAAAATGATTTGCTCCTGAATTTTTCTTACATCAAACATTTCCATACCTCCATACGTTTTCTTCGCTAAAATAAAACAGACCTTTCTCCAAGAGAAGCTCCGTGCCCGGATTGCTCTCATTATAGAGAAAAGTCTGTTTCATTACTTCTGAATTCTTGCTCTAATTTATTTAACCGGGATACATAAATCCATGCTTACATATTCGCTGTTTCCGTCGATCTTTTGATAGATGTTCAAGCCGTATCGCTTATCCATGATATAGCCGCTCTCGGGCAGCCAGATGCTGAATACCCCCTGTACCGAGCAGAATATGTCACGTATTTTTCCTTCATAATGATAAATTGCGAACTTGCCGCCTTTTATCGTTGTTATATTTTCTGGTGCCCAGAACTCATCCGCCGTCATGCAAATATCGCATATACAATTGTCCAGGCCGGTGATCGCAGGATCGTCGTAAAACCTCTCAATAAACAGCGTTTCAGCTTTAATGTAATCTCTATATTTGTGCATAAAACGCGGCCATTTTTCTTTCAGCTCGATATAGGTTCCGATAACCCTTTCGTAAATAACTAAGAAATTTTCAAGTTGCTTTATTTTGATCTTACCGGCATAGTCTTTAAATGTGTCGAATTCTGAAAGGCCTTCCGGATAGAAAGGATTTGCCATATCCGTAACGTTTGTTGATTTGCGAAATTCTGCCGGGGAAACGTTATGATGCTTTTTGAATGCGGAGCTGTAATTGGATGAGCTGTACCCATAATCCAATCCGATATCGGTAATGGGTCTGTTCTTTATAAGCTTAATATCAATGGCGCTCTGATCCATTTTCAGACGCTTAATAAATTCATAGACGCTTTCGCCGGTCGCCGCCTTAAAGGATCTGCTAAAATAAAACTCCGAGAAATGAAAATGATCCGCGACATCTTTGGCAGAGAGGCCTTCATGAAAATGCTTGAGAATATAGTCGATGCTTTGATTTATCAGTTCTTTGTTCATTATGATCCACCATTTTATTTTTGCTTTTAATTATATTAAATATAGCTTTATTCTTCTTTTCTCAATTTGAAGCAGCCCCTCATCATTCATTCGTTTTAATTCACGACTGAGGGATGGCCTGGAAACATTCATATACTCTGCCCATGCCCTTTGGGAAAAAGGCAATTCAATGTGTTCGGCAGCCGCCTGCTTTCTCCGCTCAGTTAACAGATAAAAAACAATCTTCTGCCGCATAGAGGATTGGGAAAGCAATTCAATTTGCTGATTCATTTTAAAAAGTCTGTTGGCATACTGCTTTAGAAAGTTTTCCAAAACACGGCTGTCCAGAGATAAAAGCTTCAGCAGCTGCGGCTTATCGATCAGCAGTAGTTCGCTTTGTTTACGGCAATATATCGTGACCGGATAGTGAACGCTTTCCGACAACACGGCCGCCTCTCCGAAGACTCCCCCCTCTCCCAGCTGGGAAACCAATACTACTTTCCCATCGGAGAAAAGCTTTTGAACCTCCACCTTCCCGGATAAAACAATTCCCACATATTCCGCCAGGTCGTTTTCAGAAAAAACGACCTCTTTAGCTGTATAGGAGCGGACGACATAGCGGACATGGGTAAAGAGGGCCTGGATATCTTCTGCTGGGATTCCCCGACAAAATGCCGTCTGTTGCATTATCGACCATATCATTTCCTAACAACCGTCCTTACCTTCTAAAATAGTTTAAAAGTGTAACCTTGGATACTGTTTTAACTCCTCTCATTTTACTATACTTAGTCTATCCTGTAAATGATATTGATTATCACTTTCATAAAGACTAGGAATGATTAGGAGGAGTTAATACACATGGTTCATTTAGGAATTGATCTAGGAGCCTCCTCTGTAAAGTTGGTTCTTTTAGATAAAAACAAACAACTGTTTTATGATCGCTATGTCTTCCATCAAGGAGATGTAAAAGGAACCCTAAAAAAATTGCTGGCGGAAATGCTGGAAGTTTGCAGTCCGGAGCAGATTGTCTCCTGCGGGGTTACAGGAAATATCAGCGGTCTTCTCCAAAAGTGCCGGAGCCTGCAGGTAATCAACGAGGTAGCCGCAGTGGTGGAAGGAAGCCTGATTCTGCATTCGGAAACGGCATCTATCATCGAGATTGGTGCTCAGACTGCCCGCTTTATTACTGATTTCTCAAAAACCGATAAATCACGGATAAGGTTTTTCATGAACTCAGATTGTTCAGCAGGCACCGGCTCCTTTCTGGAAGAACAGATATTACGCCTAAACCTGAAGCTGGAGAATTATTCAAGCTACATCGAAAAAGCCGTCTCTATACCTAGAATTGCCGGCAGGTGCAGCGTATTTGCCAAAACCGACATCATTCATCATCAACAGGAAGGGGTTCCGATTGAGGACATACTTTTAGGACTAGCCTATGCTGTGGTAAAGAATTATCGGGGAACCGTCATGAAAAAACTTCCTTTGAATAAGCCGGTCTTCTTTGCCGGAGCTGTTACCCGGAATCTTGGTATTATAAAGGCATTGCACTCGGTATTAGGTTTATCGGAAGCCGACCTTCTTGTACATCCGAAAGCGGAAGTTGCAGCGGCTGCCGGTGCTGCAGCGGTGGCCTCCACAGGAAGTGTGCCCCTGGATATATCCGAATTGCTCCAGGAACTAACTGGACGGACTGTGGATTTGCGGGCAGCCCCAAGCACTATGGTACCGCTGGCGGGCTTTGGAAAGCCTGACTACAGAAACAAGCATCGTTGTATAAGCACGAATTTTCAGGAAAAGCCCCTCCAAGCCTACCTGGGAGTGGATGTAGGCTCTACCAGTATCAACCTCATTATCATGGATTTGCAAAAACGGGTGATTACCAGCCGGTATCTAAAAACTTTAGGCAAACCGATAGACGTAGTCCGGGAAGGTTTGCTGGACATTTATAAAGAGCTGGGATCGAATGTGAAAATTCTGGGGGCAGGTGTAACCGGATCCGGCAGGTACCTGATCGGACGTCTGATCGGGGCTGATGTCGTTAAGGATGAGATAACGGCTCAGGCAAGAGCTGCAATGACTTTAAACCCGGAGGTAGATACCATATTCGAAATTGGTGGACAGGATTCTAAATACATTAGAATTGACAACGGAGTTGTCACTGATTTTGAAATGAATAAAATCTGCGCCGCAGGTACCGGCTCTTTCATAGAAGAACAGGCCAAAAAACTACAAATTCCTATTGAAAAACTGGGTGATCTTGCCTTGGCCAGTGAGCATCCTGCCAATCTGGGAGAACGGTGCACCGTTTTCATAGAAAGCAATATTTCCGCAGCTCTTTCACACGGTACCGGTATGGAGGACATTGCTTCAGGATTGTGTTACTCCATTGTGAGAAATTACCTTGACAAGGTTGTCGGTCAAAAGCATATTGGCAACACGATCTTCTTCCAAGGGGGTGTGGGTCACAACCCTGGTGTTGTCAATGCCTTCAAATCAATTCTTGGCAAGGACATCCTCCTTCCCGACCATTTCAGCGTAACCGGTGCTTTAGGTGCCGCCATCCTCACTATGGAGGAGAAGTCTGAAGGACCCACTTTGTTTAAAGGCTTAGCTCTGAAGCGTGAACCCCTTCCCGCTGCTCCTAATGTCAATAATAAAGACGGTGATGCCCCCCATACCCTGAACAGAATGGAAGCCTTATACTTGCAGAACTATGATGGACCAGCAGACAAGACTAAAAAAACAGTAGGAATTCCCAGAGTCTTGTTCTTGCACAAACTGTTTCCCATGTTCAACGTGTTTTTTAAGGAACTGGGTTATAACGTACGTTTATCCGATACCACCGGCGAAGAGGTTATCCGTCTCAGTCAACAGTTTTCGATTGAAGAGACCTGCTATCCGGTGAAGTTGATCCACGGACATGTAGCCTGGTTAGCGGAGCGTGGCGTGGATTATATCTTCCTGCCAGCCTTATATACTATGAAGCACGCTGTTTCCAAGACTCGTCAGGATTACGCTTGTGTCTATATGCAAACATCACCGAAAATCATCGAAAAGACCATGGAACTGAAAAACAAAGGAATTAAGCTGCTCTCCCCCTCTCTATCCTTTAAATTCGGCAAGACTTACATGTTGAAAACCCTCATAGCCCTGGGTAAGGACCTGGGTAAAAACCCGGTACTGACCTTAAGTGCCGCCGCTAAAGGAATGGCCGCCTTTAAAAAATATGAGGAGGACATGGAGGCTGTAGGCACTGAGTTTTCCAGTTCCCTCAAGCCCGGAGAAAAAGCCTTTGTTCTCATCAGCAGACCTTATAATATTGCAGATCCTGCCTTAAATATGAAAATTCCTGAGAAACTGAGAGAAATGGGTTACAAGGTTCTTACATTGTCCATGCTGCCCGCTCATAACCATGATCTTTTCAGCGAATATCCTAATATGTACTGGCCTTTCGGACAGCATATTTTGTCCGGTGCACAAATCGTCAGACAGCACCCTTCTCTCTTCGCAATTTATATTACCAGTCACGGCTGCGGACCGGATACCCTCCTTTCCCAGTACTTCCAGCAGGAAATGCAGGGTAAGCCCTACCTTCACATCGAAGTTGACGAGCACTCTTCAAGTGTTGGAGTCATCACCAGGTTGGAAGCTTTCGTAAGCAGTTTGAAGCAATATCCGGTTCCAGCGGAAAAACTGGAGGATTTAAAGGTTTATTCAGACAAAGTCATTCATCAGGCAGTCAGGACTCCGACTTCCATAGCACAACTCAAGCAGGAAAGTACGGTATATCTCCCCTACCTCTATCCATATTCCGCTATATTGGCCCAGTTGCTTATAAGAGAGGGCACACGTGCCAAAATACTTCCCATGACCTCAGAAACTTCTTTAGCCCGGGGTAGAGCCTTCACTAGGACAAAGGAATATTTCACTCTGACAACGCTTTTAGGGGATGTTTTCACTACCTTGGAGGAGACTCCCCAGCAACATCCCACTGCCTTTCTGATTCCCACGAATGAAGGAACTGAAGCAGAGGGTCAGTATAATCGTCTGCTTCAGATGAAGCTGGAACAGGCAGGTTATCCTGACGTGGAGGTAATCTCACCCTTTATTGAAGATATTCCTTCGAAGGTTCCGGAAAAAGTGCAGCCCTGGCTCATGGGTCTGCTAGCCGGAGATCTGGTTATGGCAGCAACCCCTGAGCAAAGGAGCCATTATCTCAGGGAAGTGCTTTCGTTTATAGGAGGAAGCGAAAATTTGACATTCCGTCATCTGGAAAATCTGGCGGAAAGAATCGTGACCGAAAGGAACCGCGTACCGGCTGAAAAAAGAGTTTATGTTCTAGGAGATCCGGCCATCCTCTTCAATGATTTTATGAACGATCACAGTATCCGCTTTATGGAGCAAAAAGTTGAGATCTTGCACCAGCCCTTAAGTGAATGGCTGTGGTTTATCTGGAAAGATTCCTGTGCACAAGGCAAAAAGACGGGTGCCTACCGAAAAAACCTGGACCTTGCCCGAGATGCCATACAACGGCTGTCCCAGACATTAGGGTCCTATAGTCCTTATGAACAAAACCTTAACACTCTGGTGAAAACAGCAGATGAACACCTGAACTATTTTGCCGGAGCAAACGGAAGGTACAGGCTGGCCAAGCTTAAGGCAGTATCCGGAAGGGTTCAGGGCCTCGTCACTGCTGCTTCCATGTACGATAACACAGGGATAATTTTGAGTATCCTTCAAAAAGACTTGAATAACAGAGATTCGAAGCCCATTTTGGACTTGACCTTTGACGGAAATCAGAGTCAGTCACTTAGCATGAAAATCCAATCCTTCCTATATTACCTATAAACTATGAAGAGGAGTTGTTATGATGAGAAAACTAATTTTGTTAGCAATGAGCATTTTGTTATTAATAGGGATTTTAGCGGGATGCGGAAGTAACTCACAGGAAGTAATCGCTGAAAAAACGGAGAAAACCCAAATCCAAGAAAAATCAGTCCTTAAGGTTGCTGTACCGGATGGCGTTACCGCCCTCAGTATGATCAAAATGATTAAAGAAAAACCTGAGTTGGGTGAAGAAGTGGAAGTTAGTTATGAAATAGTGAAGTCCCCTGATCTCATGGCCTCCAAGGTGATCTCCCAGGAAGCAGACATCGCAGTAGTGCCTACCAATCTGGCCGCCATGCTCTATAGCAAGAACGTGCCTTACAAGTTGGCAGCCTCCACGGTATGGGGGGTTCTATATGTAGTGGGAACTGAAGAGGTAAAGAGCTGGGAGGATTTAAAAGGAAAAGAAATTTACAACATGGGCCGGGGGTTAACTCCGGATGTTATCTTCCGCTACCTGCTTGAGAAAAATGGTTTGAACCCCGAGAAGGATGTTGTACTCCATTATCTGAGCAGCGGTCAGGAATTAGCCCAATCTCTGATTTCAGGCAAAAACAGTCTTTCTGTAATTCCCGAACCCGTTGGATCTCAGGTGCTCCTGCAAAAGCAGGATGCCAAAGTCCTCCTGGACCTCCAAGCGGAATGGGAAAAAGCAAGCGGAATCAATGCCAGCTATCCTCAAGCATCCCTGCTCATCAGTAATAACTTGTCTGACAAACATTCACAGGTAGTGGATAACTTTCTAAAGGAATTAGAGCTGAGTATCCAATGGATCAATCAGAACCCCGGGCAAGCAGGAGCGTATGCAGAAGAGCTCCAAACCGGGATGAAGGCTAAGGTGGTAGAAACAGGGCTGGTCAGGAGCAATATACGGTATGTTGGCGCCAAGGAGGCACGGAGCGCTATTGAAGAATATCTAAAGGTGCTGATGGATTTCTCGCCCGAGACTATAGGAGGAAAGCTTCCCGATGAAAGCTTCTATCTGGCCAAGTAAACTGTATACCCTTGTGGCAGTCCTTAGCCTGGTGATCCTCTGGGCATTGGCAGCGGTTGTCGTGGGGGCGGAAATTCTTCTGCCCTCTCCTTGGACCGTTCTAAAGGATTTGGTTCAACTTCTGCCGTCCAGGGACTTTCTTCAGGCCGTGCTCCATACGGTATCGAGATGCCTGGCAGGTTTTTCAATTGCCTTTTTGGCAGCTTTATTGCTTGGTATACCGGCCGGATTATGGCCTCCTCTGCATTATCTATTGAATCCTCTGGTTATCACGATAAAATCAACTCCTTCAATGTCCATTATTCTGCTGGCTTTAATCTGGCTGGATACTGAACGGGCGACGATTCTGATCGGTCTTCTGGTCATTTTTCCGATTCTTTATGCCAACATAACAACAGGAATACAGAATGTTGACTCCAAGCTGGTAGAAATGTCGAAGATATACCATGTGAAAAAATCCAGAATGGTGCGGGAACTATATCTGCCTTCCATGTTGCCGCACTTGGTTTCAGCCAGTTCCACGGCCTTGGGCTTAAACTTGAAAGTGATCATTACGGCAGAAGTATTTAGTCAGCCAAAAATCTCCATGGGAACAAGCCTGCAGTTGGAGAAGGTTTACTTAAACACGGCGGGTGTCTTTGCGTGGACGCTGGCAGCCATTCTTATATCCGCAATCTTTGATTATGCCCTGGGGCATATTAAAAAAAGAATTGAAAAAGGAACGTGAAACATGTCCTATGCAATCAATGAAGTATCTAAAAACTTTAATCAATTAGAAGTATTAAAGGATTTCAACATGGAAATTGTCGAACACAAAGTAACCTGTATCCTAGGTCCTTCCGGGTGCGGAAAGACCACGCTGTTAAATCTTCTTTCGGGGATTCTGGAATCGGACTCCGGCAGCATTTCCGGTTTCCAAAGCAAAACCATCAGTTATTTGTTCCAGGAACCGAGACTTTTAAGCTGGAAGACAACCGCTCAAAATGTGGAGTACATTTTAAAGGACTGTATGTCAGCTCCCGAACGAAAGGCTATTGTTGAGAAGGTTTTAACAATGGTTCAGTTATGGGAATACAAAGACTATTATACGGATAAGATCAGCGGCGGAATGCAGCAGAGACTGGCAATTGCCCGGGCTTTTGCTTATCCTGCTGAAATCTTGCTCATGGATGAACCCTTTAAATCCTTGGACCTTGAAATCAAGCTTTCCCTGTTCCGATGTTTTCACGACCTTTGGAAACTAGACCAGCGAACAGTAGTGCTTGTGACCCACGACATTCATGATGCCTTGATTTTGGGCGACGAAATTTATATCTTAAGTAAGAAGCCAACGACAGTACGGGAAAAAATAATTAATAATGTGCCGCACAAATGTAGAAACCTCAAAGATAAACAGACGCTCCTTCTGGAAGAGCGTCTATACGGAATGTTGGCTTGATTTCCAGGAAATTATCTTTTTTCTTAGGTTTGAGGTAATATTATGAGGTTTTTGCAGTAGAATCATTTATTAATATTTTTTTGCATCTTGCCAATTGTTTTTTTTGTAATAAAATGAAGTAGTTAAGTTGCTCATATTAATTAAATTAAGGGAGGTTTAGCAGTGGGATTGGAAGGTTACAAACTGATTGTAAGCATTGTAAACAGAGGAAAAGCGGAAAAAATTGTGGATGTTACCCATCGGGCAGGAGCTGAAGGAGGAACTGTTCTTTCCGGACATGGCACTGCTGTTCGATTATTATTAGGGATTAGCATCGAACCTGAAAAAGAAATTGTGTTAACTTTGGTTGAGAAAGATAAAGTCCAGACTGTGTTGGATGCCATTGTGAAAGAAGTGGATTTGAACAAACCCAATAAGGGAATTGCCTTTGTCGTATCCCTTGATCAAGTGGTTGGCATCAACAAAGACTATTGATAAAGATGCCGTTTATATCGGCCAAAAGCAGGAAATAGGTGAAAAGATAACCGGGAGGATTACACAGACTCTGACGGGGCGCTGCCAATCCTCTCGGAAAAATTCCTTTCGGCTTCCTCCCTACCTTCATCGCTCATCAAATTACCCATCAGTTTCTTTCCTTTCAATAAAACATAAAGACGGCCATTAATAGCCGTCTTTTCGCCGAAGAATCATATGTCGATAATACAATCTTTTTAAAATTTTATACAATCATTGAGACGAGTTTAATTTGTCGTTCTGCCATTAATATCTGGGAAGTTAAATGTATAGCAACCTATACATTCTTGTATTCCTTCTATTCTTTCAATAGTTCTATTGACTAATAATTATCATATCATATATGATAGTATTATATGGTTAGATTGGCGAGGAGACTTTCAAAAAAACGGTATTTCAGCAGAAATGTTTTTATTTTTTCACAACCAAGCTTCCAGGGCTTACAAGAGATTGAAAATATACCAGATTCTATACTGAAAAATAGAAACATAACATTAAGACATAATTATCAAGTAATAATGACAATAGGGTATGCCGGAAAAGAATTAGGTGTGTACCAAAAATCAAACATCTGCGGATTGAAAGCAGCCATCATAATTCTACGCTGTTTTTACATAAATTAGCCTAAGCATTGGGGAAAGAAATTATAGTGACATAAACCCGGAGGAGTGGAAACTCATTAGCGGGAGCGTCCGTATCCTGTATAAGCAGGTTTAAAAGGAGTTAACCCACCCAAGCAATCTGATCATTGCCCAAAAGTGAGAATGGTGAATTTTATAATTTATAGGGTAAAAAGTAGGCCGGGTTGTCCGGTTTTGATAAAAAGTTTACTTGTCTATGACGAATGAAACCATCAGCAATGAGCAGACTGGGGTTTAAAATGCGGAACAGTGCCGCTAATTTTACGTTGCAAAATTTACGAAAGAGCCACCGCAATGCTAATGCTAATATCAATATCCGGCGAAGAAGGACAAAGATTTTTTGCGATTATAGTCCTTTATTTCGTTATGACCTTTTACCTCTTTTAGTTCTTCCTACCAATATCTAGCCTTAAAATAAAATAAGAAGGAGGCCACAACAGTGATAAATGTAGAACCGAACGTAGCCAATTGGCAAATTATTGTAGCAGTAGTCATTTTTCTTACTAGTTATGCCCTTATTATTTCGGAAAAAATTAATCGATCCATTATCGCCATGTCCGGCGCGCTCTTGATGGTTATATTTGGCATCGTGGATTTACATGTGGCTTATACGGAACATATTCATTGGGCGACCATCTTTCTGCTCCTCGGCATGATGATTCTGGTGGGTATTGCCAACAAAAGCGGCATCTTTCAATATATTGCAATCAAAACAGCTCAAAGTGCCAATGGAGATCCTATGAAAATATTGATAAGGCTTGCTTTACTGACGGCCGTTGGATCAGCTTTTATTGATCTTGTGACTATGGTTTTATTGATTTCGCCCATCACCATTGCCATTACCCGGATTCTGCATATGAACCCCATCCCTTTCCTCATTACGGAAATTCTAGTCTGCAATATTGGTGGAGCGGCTACCCTGGTAGGAGATCCGCCAAACATTATGATCGGCGTAGCGGCAGATATTTCATTTAATGATTTCCTTATTCATATAACACCAATTATTATCATCATTCTGCTTATCACTATCGCCTATCTAAAATTCTATTTTAAAAACCACCTTCATGCGGAGAAACGATATCAACAGGGACTTATGGACATCGATCCTAACGAATATATTCAAAATATGGCATTGGCTAAAAAATCTGTTTTTGTCTTTGCCCTTACCTTGTTAGGTTTTGTCTTGCATCAATTTCTGCATATGGAACCAGCGGTGGTAGCTTTGTCCGGCGCCACTCTTTTAATGCTCATCGGAACCAAAGAAAGTGATTTAGACGAAGTGTTTCATTCGGTGGAATGGGTAACCATCTTTTTCTTCGCCGGTTTGTTCGTACTGGTGGGGGGGTTAGTTGAAGTAGGCGTTATTAAACAATTGGCATCTTGGATGATAGAAGTTACCGGTGGAAATATAGCGCTTACTTCCTTAGTCATACTATGGGGAGCCGGGTTTGCGTCTGCTTTTGTTGACAATATTCCCTTGGTGGCCACCATGATTCCCATGGTTCAGGATATGGGCACCCAATTGGCTGTGTCACAGACGGAAATCTCCACCATATGGTGGTCCCTTGCCTTAGGAGCTTGTCTGGGCGGCAACGGTACTTTAATTGCTTCTTCGGCGAACCTGATTGTAGCCAGCATAGCGGTTCGGGAAGGAGCCCCCATTTCTTTTACAGATTTTCTAAAAGTAAGCGTTCCGGTGACTTTGATCTCTCTAGTGATAGCTAGCGTCTATATATACTTTGTTTTTATCAAGCTAGGTTTTTCATAAGAATGCCAAGCCAAGTCCTATGGAATAAGCGGCAGCCTTCTGTTGTATTGGTCTGGCATCCTTTCATAACTGCTTTACCTAAAACCAACCCGCTTTCAGGTTTAAAACCTGGAAACGAGTTGGTTTTATCTTTTATTCACCTTAATGCACTGTATCGTAACTGTTTTTTTGTGTTTTGTCAATGGCTCATTTTTATGTACATTGCAATTTTATTAATGCTCAATGCTTTTGAGGTCAATGCTTCTTTCAGAATACCCTGAAAAACCTGGTCAATTGGTTGCATTGGTTGCTCCATAATACGCTTTAACTGTCCTTTTTCTTAGTAGAATGGGATCAAAGGTTCTGTTTGGAAAAGTCTTTGTACAGCATTTTCTCCAGAATACGCAGTAATCCTCCTTGGAGCGGATATTTTATCCAGCGTCCATTAAAAATCTTTATCATGATTCAGGCATCCCTTAGACTACCTTGATTCAAAGGCCGGCGCCATGTTGTTTGCCCTATTGGCGCCGGACAATACTAAGAGACTTATAAGACTAGCAGAACAAACTCGGCATCACAGCCATTAGCTTAGTTACTGTAGTCATAGAAGCCTCTGCCGGTCTTCTTGCCCAAATGTCCGGCCCGTACTTTTTGTCTGAAAGCCAGAGAAGGGCGGTATTTGGAATCGGCAAATTCTTTAAAGAAAAAATCGCAGACTGCTAAAACAACATCTATTCCTACCATATCTGCTAAGGCCAGAGGACCCATGGGCATTCCCGCGCCCAGCTTCATTGCTTTGTCAATTTCTTCTGCTGTAGCAATGCCTTCATAGAATACATTAGCGGCTTCATTCATATAGGGAACCAAGATACGGTTAACGATAAAGCCGGGACTTTCTTTGGCTAGTACTGGCTCTTTGCCTATTTTCTTAGCTAACTCAATGACTGCCTGGGTAACATCATCAGTTGTAACGACACCCGGAATGACTTCAACTAATTTCATGACGGGTACTGGATTAAAGAAATGCATTCCCACGACTCTTTCGGGGCGATTAGTTGCCGCAGCGATCTCTGTAATACTCAGAGCGGAGGTATTGGTGGCTAAAATAGTATCCGTTTTGCAGAGTTCACCAAGCTGCTTTTGAACCTTTTTCTTAATATCAATGTTCTCTACAACAGCCTCGATTACAATATCGACATCGTTCAAATCATGAATATCCGTGCTCTTGATCAGCTTGGCCTTATAATCAGCCACAGCTTCTTCGGTCACTTTACCTTTTTCAACCGCTTTGGCCCAAGCCTTATCTAAACGATTAATTGCCCCCTCCACAATTTCCGGCACAACATCTACTAAAACCACGCTATATCCTGCTTCAATACTGACTTGGGCAATCCCCGCACCCATTGTGCCGGCACCCAATACACCAACTTTTTTTATCTCCATGATTATTCTCCTTTACGTGCGCAGTTGTGCGCTTCATTGATAATTGATTTCTTCATCCTGCATTTATTGTTAAGCTTGTCTTGGTTTCTAAAACCACCTCCTTTAAACCTTCCTCCTTCCTATGAATTTGGACATGCAATAATAAATCCAGATTTCCGATTGTTCGGAATATTCTCCAAAATAAGGTGTTCTGCAAAACAACTCTGTTAAACAAAAATCACATAAAAATACGCTTTGAAGCGGCTTAAGAAGCCGTTTCAAAGCGTATTTTTTTACTGTTGGGACCCTCTGACTATCACTGTAAATTGATTTGGCGACAGTCTCAGGTCAAAGTTTTATAGTTATTAGGATCGTCTAACTTCAATTAGAAATATGTCTTTAAATTGAGACAACATCCATAAGAAAAGACACATCGTCTCGATTTATAGACATGACTTTTTACGGTTCATTATCTTTGTTAACTATTTCTTTCATCTGTTGTTTCGCAGCTGGAGACAATACATCTACAAGGTAATTACGATCTATTCTCTTCATCTCCTGATATTCCCTTTTCATTCGTTCATTAGCCCCGTCGATCTCAATCTTCAGGTCTCTGGCGGATAACAAAGCAGATCCCGCTCCCCTGATAATGAGCTGCTGCAAACCGTCTGAGGTTGCCACGGTGATATTATATTTTTTCTGATTATCATGGGCGAATTTTTCAATATACTGATCCGCCGTTTGTGCTTCCCTGGTAAAGACCATATGGATATTATGATAGTCGATGACTTCCTCGACATGCCCCTGAACACGATAAGCATCAAAGACAACGATAACCCGGCATTTGCGAATCCCCTGATAATTGCTGAGAGTATCCAGCAATTTCATCCTGGCCCCGTCCATATTCTCATCGGCAAGCTCTTTCAGTTCAGGCCAGGCATGGATGATATTATAACCGTCCACAAGGAGATACTCTTCCTTGCTTTCCTTCTGTCTGTCGGCATAGGCAGCCTGTTCATAATAACTGTCCCGGGCTGTTTTGCGTCGTTTCCAGGCAGACTTCTTCCCTTGGTTGGCATAAAAGGTATTGTTGATAATTTGGTCAATCTCCTCTAAACTGATCCACCGCTCCTCTGAGTATGTGGCCTGGTTGAGGACTGCTTCTCCCGACGAGCCTTTTTGCTGAAGATAGCTTTCAACATGCATGTAGTCCTTGACGGCATCCCATTCCACTAAAAAGCCCGTACCATGGGCACAAAATACCGAACCTGTCGGATTTGCCAGGTCTCTTTCCGAATCATAGCCGCTGTTTTCTATGACCTCTTCTGCATTGTGGCATGGCTCGTACCCTTTCAGGCTGCAAAACAACCTGCCGAGCCCTTTGGTGTAGGCCATTACCTCTTTCTGATAATTCCTCATGGTCACAACCGGGGCGCTCCCAACCAGAACCGCCGTTTCGCCATTAGTCTCGGATATTGCGCAGGTGCCATGCATTTTCTCGATATCAGTCATCCCTCTGCCCACCATTTTCTCAGGCAGTTCCAGTTGAAAGGTGTAATAAGGCTCCAACATTATGGACTGGGCCTCTTTTAAACCTTGGCGCACCGCCCGGTAGGTAGCCTCTCTGAAGTCACCGCCTTCCGTATGCTTATTGTGGGCCCGACCTGAGACTAAGGTAATTTTCAGATCGGTAATCGCTGACCCGGTCAGAACCCCTCTATGAACTTTTTCTTCCAGATGGGATAAAATAAGGCGCTGCCAGCTTTTACTTAAGCTATCCTCACTGCATTGCGTTCCAAACTGCAGACCGCTTCCCGGCTCCCACGGCTCTAACAACAGGTGGACCTCCGCATAATGCCGCAAGGGCTCAAAATGCCCTACCCCTTCCACCACATTGGCAATAGTCTCCTTATAAACAATCCTGCCGGCATCAAAGGCCACCTCAATACCGAAACGGCTTTGGATAAGACTCTGCAGAATTTCGATCTGCACCTCTCCCATGATCTGAGCCTGAATTTCCTGCAGCTGTTCATCCCAGACAATCTGAAGTTCCGGTTCCTCTTCTTCGATCTGACGCAGCTTGGGAATCATCACTCTGGGATCACAGCCTTCGGGCAGAATAATTTGATAGGACAGCACAGGCTCCAATACCGGTGCAGCGGAAGCTGCCTCGATCCCTAACCCTTCTCCCGGTCTGGTTTGACTGAGCCCGGTTACAGCGCAGACAGAGCCCGCCTCGATCTCGTTCACTGTCCCGAATTTCTGTCCGGAATAGATACGAATTTGGTTCACTTTCTCTTTCCGGATACCGTTGGTTAAGACATCTTTCACCTTAAGTCTTCCGCCTGTTATTTTCAGGTAGGTAAGGCGGTTCCCTTGCTCATCTCTGGCTATTTTAAATATCTTAGCCCCGAATTCAGGGGGATAGGAAGGTATCATAGCATAGTTCACAAGGCCCTGCATAAATTGCTCGACACCTTCTAATTTTAAGGCGGAACCAAAAAAACAGGGAAAAACCTTGCGCTCTCTGACCGCTTTTTGAATCTGCACCCTTTTAATATGTCCGGTTTCCAGAAAGGCTTCCATCATCATTTCTTCACACATGGCCAGCTGGTCGTAAAAATTGTCCATCTCAGCTTGACCAAATTCAATGCAGCCATCATCCAGCTGTTTTTTCAATTCCTTGATTAGCTTGTCCTTATCTGTCCCAATCTGATCCATCTTATTGACGAATAAAAAGACTGGTATCCGATACATGTGCAGGAGCCGCCATAATGTTTTGGTATGCCCCTGCACCCCATCAGCACCGCTGATCACTAAAATGGCATAATCCAGCACCTGAAGTGTTCTCTCCATTTCAGCCGAAAAATCCACGTGTCCCGGGGTATCCAGTAAAATAATCTGAGTCTCACCTATCTCCAACATGGCCTGCTTGGAGAAAATGGTGATTCCTCTTGCCCTTTCCAGCTCATAGGTATCTAAATATGCATCCTTATTATCCACCCTGCCCAATCTGCCAATTTTGCCGCTCAGATAAAGCATACTCTCCGATAGTGTGGTCTTGCCCGCATCCACATGGGCTAATATGCCAACGACTAGTTTTTTCATCATCTATTTCAATCCTTCTGTTTGTCTGGTCCCGAAAATCATAGTCCATTTAGGCCTGCCCGCCGATTCTTTATTATTATGATACCAGTAAGTTTCCTACTTAACAATTTTCCTATAGAAAAAGAGAAGGCCGGCTATAAACCGACATTCTCTTATCAACAGTCTAATTTGATCCTTTGGCATTTAATACCTATTAGCCTGAGTTCTATCTACCGAAATACAGACATTTTTCCCATCCGGTTTGCATATAAACCAGTGCAACTGATCCTTATCGAGTTTAGTATACAAATATCCCCCTCTGCCGCCCATATCTGCCCCCAAATAATACTTAATCGCTCCGCTGGAACATTCTTTCAGGCAAGAGGTACACCCCCAACACTCTTTTGGATATTTGACATAAGCTTGGCCTGTATCGCCCCTGTCTAAAAGATTGCCTGGGCAGGCATTTACACACTTACCACACCTGATACACAATTGCTGATTAATTTTGATGCTCATACTGCTCATCCTTTTTCACAATTTCCCGAAAAATAATCTCGATGTCTCCATCCTGATATCGTGAATTAACATACTTAAAAAAATGTTCATCATCTTTTTTCGGATAGTCAGCATTCTCATTAAAACAATGCCACCTTGTTTCTCTTCTGGCTATCAGATGCTCTATCACTATCCGGCAGACATATAGTCTATCAATCACCTCATGGATAAACATCAGCTCATGCATATCATTAGCTCTCAGAAAGCTGCACCTATCCAATAATATTTTGATCTGTTCCCGTGCTATGGACAATTTGTTCAAATTCACCATATAACCGGACGATATCCCTCCGGCATATTCATCCATCACTTTTTGCATAGCCTCTTCAATATCTTCTATCCGCAATAAACCGGGCGGATTCTTTAGGAATCGTGAGACATTGTTAAACGCTTCAATAATTTGTTCTCTGTCGATCGGGAAAGGTCTTTTTCTTTCAATATAGGACATTGCCGATAGTGCCGCTATCTCACCTTCAGCAAAACAACCTGTCACGTATTTCTGAGGACTGCCGCCCGCAACATCTCCGGCGGCATATAGTCCTGCCAGAGTAGCAGCTCTTTTTGTATCTACCCAATAACCGCTTGCCGCATGCCCGCCAACAATATACGGTTCCGTACCTTCAATCTCTACATTTTCCACCGCCGGACCCTGCCCGCGCTCAATCCAGCGCAAGGTCTGAGCCGGTGCCATGTTTAGATAAGCCTTGTAAAGCTCCTCCTGGGTCTCCATGGACATTCCTTTAGTTTCCAGATAACAAGGCCCTCTCCCTTCCATGTTTTCCCTAACGGTTGAGTACATGCGGTTGGGGGTTGACGGCACTCCGTAGTTCCTTTCGTATACTTCCCCCTTACCATTGATCTGCGAAGCACCCGCTCCCTGAGCAATCGTCCCGGTCGGAGCAATGGTATCCTTACACCTTAGAGCAATAAAACGCATTTCCATAGTCGTCATTTCAGCTCCGGCCCGGATGCCCATGGCATAACCGGCACCGGTGTTGAATGGTGAATACCACATCTTATGCCGTGAAAAACCCGGGTTATTCGGACGGTACAATCCTGCGGCACCCCCCGCAGCACAAATAACCGCTTTGGCTTGAATTGTGTAAAAAATCTTGTCTTTGACGGAAAATCCATAAGCGCCAATTACCCGGTTGTCCTGAATAACGTAATCAAACACATTTACTTGGTTAAGCACCTGAATAGTTTTCGTTTGCTCAACAGCCTTGGCCAGAAGCGGCTTGATATTTTCTCCATTGATTTTGATATTTCTCCGGCCACGGGCGATGTAATCACCATTCGAGTCCTTTTGGATTACCAACCCCATAGTTTCCACTTTACGCGTAACTTCATTTAGCCTCTTGGCGATAGAAAAGACGAGATCTTCCCGAATTAAGCCTTCCGCATCATTGCGTACATATTCCAGATAGCTTTCTGGGGTTTCCCCATTAATGATATACGCATTTAGGGCGTTAACCCCCGCTGCAAGGCAACCGCTGCGTTTAATATTGGCCTTTTCGGCTATAATGACCTGGCAGCCGGACTTATTAGCAATCGTCAAAGCCGCAAAACATCCGGCTGTTCCGCCGCCGATAATCAGAATGTCCGTATTTAATAGCTTCAGTTCTAAGTTCATTAAATAGTTCACCAGCTTTCACATCAAATAATAAGTAATCTATTCCTATGGGTTTAGTTGTATTTTAACGCAAAATTTTAAGGAGTATTCTCCTTATTGTATATAAATCCTATCGACTTTTAATGAATTATAACAAAGACTCTTTTGTCAGGTCAAATACATTTACTGGTACCGTCTTCATTGTTTTCTTCCGTGTTAAAAGGTCTGGACAAATATTCATAGTTATAGTATTCTACATGGTATAATTAAATCCAAGTATTTTGGTATGTTTAGGAGGTATTTGATTTGACTGTGAGTAAAACCTGGGTAAAGAATTATAATGAACTCAACGATTTTGAGAAACTAAAGCTAGTAAACGACGGCTTGGATATTGTTGAAAAACTTCCGATGTACCAAAAATACGGATTTGAATCCATCAATCTAAAAGAACGCAATCTCTTAAAATGGGCAGGGGTAAATGTTCAAAGACCACGAGATGCCGGATATTTTCTAATGAGAGTGAAAATTCCCAGTGGAATCATGAATTCAGATCAAGCCCGTGTCCTGGCGACTATCGCCAAAGATTACGGTCGGGGAATTCTGGATCTGACAACTCGTCAGGCCTTCCAGTTTCATTGGCTCACGATAGAAACTATCTCTATGATCATGAACATTTTAGATAAGGTCCAGCTGCAAACAATCGGGTCTGAAGGAGACTGCCCCCGGACAATTACAGGGAATCCCCTCGCAGGAATAGACCCTGATGAAACCCTCGATACCCGGGAGCTTGTACAGGAGGTTTCTGACTATTTTCAGGGAAACAGAGAGTTTTCAAATCTCCCGCGGAAATTCAAACTTTCGATCTCAGCTAATGTCTATAACGCCGGGCATGCCCAAATCAACGATCTTGCCTTCACCCCAGCGGCTAAAAATAATCGTTACGGATTTCATGTTCATGTTGGCGGGGGGTTATCGTCCCAACCCCACCTGGCCCAAAAATTAAATCTGTTTGTTCTTCCTGATGAAGTATTAAAGGTTACTATTGCTGTTGCAACTCTTTTCAGAGATTTTGGCTACAGAAAGAATCGTGGACACGCACGGCTTAAATTTCTCTTGGCCGATTGGGGAAAAGCTAAATTTGAAACGGAACTTTTAAAACTAACCGGCCCTCTTGAACGTGGTGGAATTGACTTAACTCTCGGCTGGAATGCGGGGTATTTTTACGGTGTTCATCCTCAAAGACAACCAGGCCTCAATTATGTTGGACTATCCGTACCACTAGGCCGGCTGTCTGCCGACGATCTGCTTGAGGTTGCGCGATGTGCCGATAAGTATGGAGATGGTTCCCTTCGGACCTGTCTTTCGAAAAATCTGGTGCTTGTCAATATACCGACTGAAAATATTGAGGCCCTTCTTGCCGAGACAATCCTCAAACGTTTTACACCATATCCAAAGCCCTTTGTAGGATACACTGTTTCCTGTACGGGAAAGGAGTTCTGCAATTTAGCTTTCGCTGAAACAAAAGAGTTTGCTTCAAGATTGGCACAAACCCTTGGTAAGAGGGTTGATTTAGATACCCCGCTTCGAATCCATGTCAATGGCTGTCCTAATTCCTGTGGTCAATTACAAATTGCCGATATTGGATTAAGAGCTACGTTGGAGACGGTAAAAGGTAGGAACGCCGGGAAATTTGAACTCTCGATTGGAGGAAGCCTCGGAATGAGTGCCGGATTTGCAGCCACGCTCCAAGGAGCAGTCCCATCCGGCAGAGTTCATCAGGTCCTGGAGGACTTTATCAGCCTTTACAAAACTCAAAGGCATTTCCAAGAGTCGTTTCATGATTTTGTTTCAAGGGTCGGAAGTGAAACCTTTCAGGAACTTCTTAATCCCTATATAGAACCCCTAAGTAAATTAGCCTGTAGGTAACAGAGGCTATTCCCATTAACCTCATTTGTGAAGGTTCATTTTGACACTCGATCATTGTATAATAAGGGTAAAAAAAATTGTTGGGGTGTAAATAATGTCTTTAGGAATGGAAGATAAAGAAAAGATGATTAAAACCTGTCAAGTTATCCTAGAATCTTGTGACAAACCGTTTGTTTGGGAGGAAGAAGGCACCTATCAATATGGCAATTATAAAAAACCTTTCAATCTCGTTCTCCCGCATCCCCAAATAGATCATGAGTTACATAATCTATTTGAATCCTTTTCAGGGTCCAGCTATTTGTACGATCAGATTAATACTATCTGTACCCTTGATGAAGAGTGGGCTGAGTCTGGAACTTACGGCTTAGATAGAGATTTTACTTGTTACTTTCGCAGATTTTCTCTAAAACCGGAATATGTAGAACAGGTTAAAGTCTATTTTATTAATCGGCTTAACGAATTACAAAAAACAAATTGAAGTCGGAGTCATACTGAAGCTGTGATCACCTTGTTTGCTGAACGAGATGAATAACAATCGGTTCCCTTAACAAGCCACCTTATCCATATCAATGGATGAAGGTGGCTTGTGTTTCATATTATTTCTTTGAGTTCAAATCCATCGGCTAAGACTCTAGGTTGATAATGTAACTTATGTTTGGGCTGAGAACGATTAAAACTATGGGCTGAAAAATTTAATGAGAAAATTGCTTCTCTTCATCAACCAAACCCAGGGCAACTTCTATTAATGCGGTGAGATGCATCATTTTCATACCGAGTTTGTAATGCCTATTCATATCAACGAATTGGTCCATACAATTATGGCAAGGAATGCAACCAATTTTTGCACCTGTCGCCACTAATTGATCAACCTTTGGTTTGGCTTTAACCATACGCATTGCTTTAGTTTCGGCTACGGCACCTGCTCCGCCGCCGGCTCCACAGCAGATATTATACATTTTGTTAGGAAACATTTCACGAAAGTCCATGACCGTATTGCTTAACACATAGCGCTGAGGCTCAACTATCCCCTCTTTACGAACCATATTACAGGGATCATGTAAGGTTACCGGGATTGTATTTCTGGTCTTATCTAATTTCAATGTACCGTCTTTAATTAGATCGGCATACAACTCGACTATATGGCGAACAGGAAACTGCTTCCCATTCCAGTAATCACGCGCAAATACTCTGGTTGAGCGAAAAGCGTGCCCACATTCCGTGACAATGATTTCCTTAGAGTTCAGTCTCTCAGCTTCTTCGAACAGCGGGCGTGAGATCGCATCGAATTCATCGTTTTTGCCTGTGAACAAACAAATATTTGTTGCATCCCAGCGCCTGGAGCTGATCGTAAAGTTTAGTTTGGCAGCGTGGAAAACATTTAAAATACTTTGCAGATCAGCAGGATAGTGTTTGATCTCCCGGGCATTAAACCCAAAGAAAAAATCTGCATTAGGAACATCGATAGGAATCTTATAAGTGGGATCTTTGAGATCTTCCTGCATCATTTCTTCTATCCATTCTAAGGTCTCATCATAGTCAATTTGTTCCACGCCCATCTGATTGCCTGTGCGTATATGATCATCCGCAATTACTTGCAGGAAACCAGGCGGCTTTGCCACTTTTCCCCGAAAGGCTCTCGTCAGGGCGTTAATATTAACTCCCATCGGACATTCCACTGTGCAGCGATTACACATGGTACAGTTCCAAATGAATGGATCGTTTTCCGCTTCTTCCCGCATACCCAGGACTACTTTACGTACGAATTTACGTGGGTCCTGATCTGCATGCAAATCACTATAGACACAGCCTGCAGTACACATACCGCAAGTAAGGCAATTGGAAAAATCATAGCCTTGCAATAATTCTGCCACTTCATCCCGTAAGGTTGGATCTAAATTTTTAACTCTTATTGGTTCACTCACTTACGATCACCTCTGACCTTAATTATTATACTTACCAACTTTGTCATAATCCTATAATGTCTACCTTGTGAGTTTTTTCTCACAGCATACTAATCCAGGCATATATTTTTCTGTTCACGAGTCTGCGTCCCATGCCGCCTGTTCTAGTTTTTCGGCGTGAGGTTTAAGACATATGCCCTTTATGATTTTAATTATACTCTGTTATGGGTATATGTCAATTAAATTATCCGGCAAAATTGTTTGATTTTTGTGATAACCATTAAGAAGTGCATTGAATACTTCCTTTATACGCATAAACAACCAACCAAAAGCACAGGCAAGTTATTATGCCCGTGCTTTTGGTTGGTTGTTTATTTAAGTAATTGTCTCATTTCACCCTATCTTACCCTCTGATTTCCAGCAGAAAGAGATATCAGACAAAAAGCTCATAAATACTGAATTTGAATCACTTTTGGAATTGGTAAGGATATAAGTGAAACTAAGCTCAATCCAGCCGATTTAGGCCAAGGCTTTCAGGATATCTTGAAAAACCTGGTCAATTGGCTGGTCTCCATTAATGCGTTTTAACAGTCCTTTTTCTTGATAAAAAGCAATCAAAGGTTCTGTTTGTGAATTATAAACATTTAACCGGTTTTTAGCAGTCTCAACCGTATCATCAGAACGCTGATAAAGCTCTCCTCCACATTGATCACAAACTCCCTCCTGTTTCGGTGGGTTGAAGATCATATGGAAGGAAGATCCGCACTTCCGACACACTCGTCGTCCGGTTAATCTGGGAATTAACACCTCTTCGTCAACTTCAATATTGATAACACCGTCAAGCTTCATGCCAAGGCGGTCTAAAATATCAGCTAAAGCGCTCCCTTGGGCTAGTGTCCGGGGAAATCCATCAAGAAGAAATCCATCCACACAATCAGGCTGTGCTAACCGTTCCTCTACAATCCCAATGGTTACCTCGTCAGGTACCAGGCCACCTGCATCCATATAGGATTTAGCCTTTAGACCTAAGGCAGTTCCTTCTTTAATAGCAGCCCGGAACATGTCGCCTGTCGAAATATGCGGGAAATGAAAACGCTCTACGAGTGGATTTGCCTGAG